>NZ_JARANY010000099.1 GCF_029889885.1 Chromohalobacter sp. 296-RDG | reverse complement strand
ATCGAAACGCGTGATCGAAGAAATGCCGGAGTGGCCGGCCAGCAGGCGCTCCCAGTTGGCGTTGACGCCGCAACCGAGTGGGCTGACCATGCCCATGCCAGTGATGACGAGAGGTGAAGACATGCTAGTGTCCTGAACGAAATTGTATTCGTGCCACGCTAGCACCGAGCTTGATATGATCAAGATAATATTCAGCGTGTATTCAGCACCTATTCTGAGCAGCAACGTGAGGTCGCCATGTCCGACTCGACGAATCGCAAAGCCAAATCGCGCGAGCGCATTCTCAAATCGGCCGTCGAACTGTTCAGCCGCCAAGGCTTCGAGAAGGTCTCCATCGGCCAGATCATGAAACTGGCCAAGATGACCCACGGCGCCTTCTATGCTCACTTCGCCTCCAAGGAAGCGCTCTACCACGCCTCGGTGCGCGAAACCCTGGAAAGCAGCCGCGCGGCCAGGCTGGTCAAGGGACCGCTTTCGATGAAGCACCTCACGGAGCTGGTCTCCAACTGCTGGAACCTCCAGGAGCTGGAACGCAAGCACAAACCCGGGCCGGAAACGGTGCTGTTCAACGAAATCGGCAACGAGAACGCGGAGATCCGCACGCTGTTCGAAGCCTCGTACCTGCGCATGAAGAAGATGCTGGAAACCCGCCTCATCGCCCTCAGCCGCCTCAAGAAACTTCCCCTCGAACCCGACCGCGACGTCATCGCCGACAAATCCCGCGTCATCCTCTCCTCGCTGGTCGGCGCCGTCGCCATCGCCAAAAGCCTACCCGACGACCAGGAACGCCAGCACATCCTCGAAGCCGCCCAACGCAACATCCTGCAGATGCTCGGCGTCGACGAAAGCGAACTGGAAAACATGCTGGGTGAAGCCAGGTAGTCGACGCCTGCGTGAACCGGCTTCTTCTCATGCTTTCGTGGGCATTGCTCTCCCTGTAACGGCTAGTTACCGTACAGAAAAGACTACTTAAGAAGACTGATGACCAAGAAGTACGCAGAGACTATCGCATGGATGACAGCCGCTCATCGCCGCATGCACAGGTAGGGGCGGTAGCGTGGCTGAAGGCCCAAGTCCATGCTTCAGCCTAATGGGCTACGTACGCTGGTAAAGCTTCTCTCAGTACATGCGTATAAATCTGGGTGGTTTCCACGCTCTTGTGCCCCAACAGCTCCTGAACGGTACGAATATCCGTGCCCTGGCTCAGTAGCTGGGTGGCAAAACTGTGTCGCAACGTGTGACAGGAACCGGGGCGCGGCAACGATGCCCCTTTGCTAGACCTCACCGTGATGATTTGACGCTCGAAATCGATGTCACGAACACGTAGACGGCAAGTTTCGAGCACCCGCAATCCCGAGCCATACATCAAGGTTGCCATCAGATGCATGGAACCGGATAGCTGATTCAGCACGCACATCACTTGCTCGTGACTCAGCACTACCGGCAGTCGGCGCGGTTGCTTGGCATGCGAGAACTCCCCGATATCTCCTAGAGGCTGATCGAGCACATGGCGATAGAGAAAAACGAGGGCATTCAGGGCCTGATTCTGCGTGGCCGCCGCCACATGGCGCTGTACCGCAAGATGTTCCAGAAAAGCTTTCACTTCGGGGCCACCCATGCTGGTGGGATGACGCAAGCCATTGTAGCGAATGAAATAACGTATCCAGTAGCAGTAGGTCGTCACAGTGCGCGGGTTGTAGCGTTTCACCCTCATGATGGCTTTCACGCGATCCATCAGTTTTGGCGGTTGGTTGTAAGTATCCATGAGCCCTCGCATTAGTGTATTTTTATACAGCATTATAAGATTAACCAAAACGCGCAAGCATGCGAATCCTGAATAACGCGCCGAATTATGCTTAGCACAATGCGAAATCAATGGGTTAGGTGCGAAAAGGCGGGCTTGATAAGATTTCTTGAACGCGCAGCTCATTCAAGTGGCAAAATGAGCGTGCTATCTAATACCTGTTAAACGGATGAGACTCGTGTCGAAGAAACTGCCAAGTTATAAAGGAAAGTTAAGTTTTTCGCAGATAGCCGAAGGCATGACTGCTGCGTCGGAAAATGCGGCGCGCTTGGCGCAGGATGCCAAGCTCCTTCTTGACGCTGGGCGGCATCCGACAGCATGTTCTCTAGCAGCGCTTTCTATCGAAGAGTCAGGGAAGGTCTCAATACTTCGTGCTATGTCTCTTGCACGTGACGACAATGAGTTGAAGGAAGAATGGAAGCGGTACCGCTCCCACACGAACAAGAATGTGCAGTGGATTTTTCCTCAGCTCGTGGCTGAGGGAGCGAGAAGACTCGACGACCTTCGTCCCCTATTCGATAAAGATGCGGAGCATCCATACATTTTGGACCAGATTAAGCAGCTCGGGTTTTATACGGACTGTCTTAGCAATAAGGGACACTGGTCAATTCCCGACGAAGTAATTGATGGCGAGTTGGCAGACCAGCTGGTTTCCACGGCCGAGCTGCTGTCTTCCGCCTCCCCTACGTCAGAACGTGAGATTGAATTGTGGGTCGAGCATGTCGGCCCTGTCTGGAAAAAGGATATGAACTGGATGAAGCGTGCGGTGGCAAGTTGGTACGAGGCCATGCAGCAGGAAGGCTTAAAACCGGATGGTGAAAATGGCATGGAGAATTTTCTACATGACGGGATTGATCCAGATGACGTTTAACCAGGCGGTCAACCGGACCGCTTTTTCGCTGACGCTACAAAGCGTCCGGTTACCTCTGCGTTGGGCAGAGAGAGCCTGATATATGACTTCAAATAAGCCAGCTCGGCGTGATGAGCTAACCAGCAAGCAACGATTTTGGGGGGTGGTTGCTGCTTCGGCGCTAATCCTGATTGGGTTCCTCGTTTGGTACTTTCCGCCGATTCACTCTTTAGTAGAGCGAGGCCCTGATGGAAAGGCAATAAATACGATTTATGAGCAAGTCGACGGTACTACACCTTTCTCGATTCTCGTAATCGGCGGCCTTATCCTTCTCGGCTTTGTTTTGAATGGACTGAGGTTTACAAAGATAACGGCGGGCAGTGTTAGTGCTGAAGCCAAAGATGCTGGGGAAGCGGCAGAGGATTACTACGAAAGCACTGGCGGAGAGCGCGATGAAGAAGAGGTCAGTGTGGAAGATAAAGAGTCGCCGGAGCCAAGCGAATCGCCAATCACTTACGTCGAGCATGACGACGGGCGTTACTCTGTCTACTCACTTACAGCAGTTCCGGTGAGTGTTCTGGGGGATTCATTGTCGAAATGGCCCGAAGACGTCCCGAAACCGGACGACTTAAGTGCTTTCGAGTTTGCGACACGTAAAACCGGGAAAGGCAATCATCCCTGGACGATTAAATTCAAAGGGCGCAAGGCTTTAACGGTCTCCTATGGTGGCCATGGTAAAAGTGAGGCTACGGTGAGTGAGAGCGGTTGATGCCCAACAACTTGCTGAACCGGACGCTCGTACCTCGCGCCGGTTAGCGCTGCGTTAGGACAACTCAGAAATATAGGTAAATGAATCTAAGGAAGAAGTAGACGATTTTCCAGATCAGTATTGGCACTGCCATGTAGAGCTGGTTGGTGATGGGAAGAAGAAAGATAGGTCCGCAATATTCAATGATCTGACATTTGATGAGCTTAACCGGCAAATCCTAACGCCGTGGCGTTCTGGAAGGGCATTTACCGTTGACGGAATGATCGTCAAGAATATTAATGATGTTCAGAAAATTAAGATTACGCACACCTCACAACCAAAGTCTCATTTCGTTGAAAAACATAACAGTAGGATGAGAAGTTCTGGAATAGCCGATATGGCAACAGATCGTAGGCTATTGCCTTTATCCTCTGGGAAAGACTATACGCATGAGCTCCTGTTTAAAGAGCAAGAGGTAACTAATACGGTAGGAAACGTAGTTTCAGAAAATAGCAATAATGTTTTTATTGTTCATGGACATAATGAGCAGACTAAAGAGTCATCGGCAAGGTTCGTCGAAAAGCTAGGGCTAAATGCAGTAATTCTTCATGAACAACCCAATGAAGGGAAAACTATTATCGAGAAGCTGGAAAAGCATACCGATGCTGCATACGCTGTCATACTCTTTACCCCTGATGATGCGGGATCAAGTTCTTCATCACCAGAAGACCTTCAGCCTCGTGCGAGACAAAACGTCTTGGTTGAGCTTGGCTATATGGCTGCTAAGTTAGGGAGAGATCGGGTCTGCGTACTGAGAAAAGATAACGTGGAAATACCTTCTGATTTTCTTGGTGTTGTATACATTGACATAGATTCAGCAGGCGCATGGAGACTTGAGTTGGCGAAAGAGCTAAAGGTTTCTGGATTAAAAATAGATTTGAATCAAGCCATGTAGGCCCTAACCAGGCCAAGCACAGCGACGGCTTTTCCATTGCGGCTGCGCCTCCATTACAAAGCCGCGCGTGCTGCGGGCGTTAGCTTTCAAAAAGGATCAGGTATGATCGAAATATTCTTCTCGTATGCACACGAAGATGAAAGGCTTATGGATGAAGTTAGAAGGCAGATGATCGTTTATGAGCGGGAAGGATATTTGCTGAAGTGGCACGATCGCATGATTCCTCCAGGAGATCAGTGGAAAGGTACGATTGATGACCGTTTAAAAAACGCCAAGGTCATTTTACTTTTCCTTAGTCCGCACTTTATTGAGTCTCGTTATTGCTACGAAATTGAGGGCCAAGAGGCATTGAAGAGGAGTGCGAGTGGCGAAGCAGTTGTAATACCAGTCATTCTTAGGCCTTGTGCTTGGACAGCTTCACCCTATGGAGAATTGCAGGCGTTGCCCACAGATGGGAAGCCTATTTCAACGTGGGATAACATTGATATTGCTAGCCTTGAAGTAGCTGAGTCCATATTTGAAAAAATTAAAAAAATCGAAAGCTAACAAGGTGATCAACGGGACGTGGACCTCCCCCGGTTTAGTGGACACGCGCATCAGTACATGCCCTTGACGTCGCTTCGCTCTGTAAAGGTCGCTCCGCGTTGAGCCTGTAGAAAACCCCACTGACGGCGCCTTTTTGGCAGGATCAGGTAAACAGGCGAAGAGTGGCCGCCATACCCCGCTTCACGCCTTCAACCACGATCAAAACGCCACGCTGGCGACCTTCGTTAGCCGCCATGCCGAGGTGACGTTGGCCTCTATAGCTTTTGGTCCCTATGGTTTTTGGCCTCCCACAGTATTTTCACCGGCTCAGAAAGCCTTTCCGGTCGGCGAGGTGTTGCCTCGGCAAAGCCTTCGTAAAGCTTCTGCATGTCCGCTTCGATATCTTCGGTAGGCTGCAGGATGATAGGGAAAGTGAGCTGCTTTTTACGATAATCGGCCACTGCCAGAACTATCGGTACGCCGGCTTGTCGTGCAATGTGGTGAAAACCGGTTTTCCACTTCTTGGC
>NZ_JARANY010000098.1 GCF_029889885.1 Chromohalobacter sp. 296-RDG | reverse complement strand
GAAAGTGACAAAGCGACTCCCCAGCCTCATGCGCTGGGTGACTGATCAACTGGCTAACGAATGGAGCCCTCAGCAAATCAGTGGCTTCATGGCCAACGCCAACGGCGCTTACGTGAGCCATCAGTGGATCTATTCGTTGATTTGGGATGACAAGGCACGTGGTGGCGACCTGTGGCGATGTCTACGACAGCCCAAGCGGCGGAGCAAGTACCGTGCACAAGCCAAGAGCGCCGGACTCGGCAAGATTCCGAACCGAATCGGTATCGAGCACCGCGCCGCTGAGGTGGATGCTCGACTTAGGATTGGCCACTGGGAGGGCGATACGATGCTCAAGGGCCACAAGCAGTCCGGATTGGTCACGCTGGTTGAGCGTCGCAGCGGCTATCTGCTGGCCGCTCGGCTCCCCAACATCACCGCCGAACTGACACAGAAGGCCATGATTCGGCTGCTGAAGCCCCGGCGTGGCGCTGTTCAGACTGTGACGCTGGACAACGGCTCGGAGTTTGCCAATCACGAGACAGTGGCCCAGGCAGTGACAGCGGCGGTCTACTTCTGCGATCCCTACTGCTCCGGCCAACGTGGGACCAATGAAAATACGAATGGTCTGATCCGGCAGTACTATCCCAAGGGGACCGACTTCCGACAGGTGACGGACGCCGAGCTGAGAAGGACCGTCAATAAGCTGAATGATCGCCCCCGAAAACGGCTCGGTTATCGGACACCGGCACAGGTTTTCCTGGGGGAATACTCAGGGGCCCTGGATACCGCAGGTGCTGCACTTATTAGTTGAATTCAGGAATCAAAACAAAACTATATTTAGTTATGTGCGATTATTATCAAATTAGATATTTTAAAAGTCCGCTTTGTATCGCTTGTAGCCATTTGTGGCATCGGAGCACAAGCCTTCAAGCCGCGCGACATTCCCCACTATCATGGCCCATGCAGCAGGGCCACGATAGAACGAGGGGGCGTCTCAGCGTTTCTTTCAGAAGAGCGGTTAGTCGCTGGTGATGCAGGTTTTCAGCGGCTGCATCGTAGGAAGGTCATCCTTGGTTGTGAAGCCGTAAGCGGCGCCTTTGTAGAGTTCGGTGGTGAATTGCACGCTGGCGGCGGCAGGCCGTCATCAGCTTCGAGCAGCGGCTGCAACGGCGAAGCTGTCTTCGAGCATCAGAAAACGGATGATCTCGTCGTCTGAGACTGTCAACACGATCGCGAAGGCCGTATCGATGGTCTTGCCGGTGTTCTTGGTGCGCGTAGCCAGTTCACCGAAAATTATAGCGCGGTCGTCACTGGCCAACACTTCGTGTATTTCCAGCCCAAGTCTTTCGATCATTTCGCCGGTGTCACGTATGAAGTCGGCTACAGCGATGCGCCCGCTCTTGTGACCGATCCAAGGCAGCACGCCGTCGTCGCCGGGGATATGCCAGTCCAGGTCGGCGCTGAACAGCTCAGCGATTTCTTCGGGCGGCGCGCCGGCGCCGAGCTTGGCCAAAAACTGATTTGCGATCTCGAGGTTCTTCTGTTCACTCATAATTGGTAATTCTTCGGTGGGGTGAATTTTTTAACCGGTTAAGGCCCACGCTTTGTCAGACACAGCGTGGGCCCGCTAGCAGCATCAAATTTGTGCAGCACCGCCATCGACGAACACTTCACTCCCCGTCATGAAACGACTGTCGTCGGAAGCGAGAAACGCAGCTACCGCAGCGGTGTCAGCAGGGTCTCCCATCCGTCCCAACGGGGTTGCCTGCACCTGGCCGGCAAGGATGTCGTCGTCCAACATCTCCTTCACTTTTTCCGTCTCCGTTAGACCGGGAGATAGAACGTTGACGCGGATGCCGGTTCCTCGGAGATCCTGAGCCCAGCTTCTGGCGAAGTTGCGAACGGCCGCCTTGGAAGCGCTATAAACGCTCATCGCCGGCGTGCCCATCACACCTGTCGTTGATCCCGTCAAAACGATCGAGCTGCCGGATGACATCAAAGGCAACGCCTTTTGCACCGTGAACAGCGTTCCTTTGACGTTGATATCGAAAGTACGGTCGAAATGCTCGGGCGTGATGGCATCCAGAGCAACCAGCTCGCCGAGCCCCGCGTTCGCGAACAAGATATCGAGACTACCTTTTTCGGACTTCACCGCTGCGAACAGGCGATCGAGATCTTCTGATTTGGAAATATCGCCCTGAATGGCACGCGCATTGGAGCCGAGTTCGGCCAATGCCTCATCGAGAGCTGCCTGCCTGCGTCCGAAGAGATAGACGAACGCACCCTCTGCTGTGAAGCGCTTTGCCGTGGCCAGGCCGATTCCCGATGCGCCACCTGTAATAACCGCGATTTTTCCCTGTAGCTTACCCATCTGTCTGCTCTCCTGATGTTGAGATGGAGGCAGGTTAAGAAGTAACATTCTTTTCTACAAGTATGCACCTTTAGGTAAGTACCAAGATGAACGAGAAAACACCGACATCCTCACCTTTCATCTGTGGACTCGACGCCACTCTCCACGTCATAGGTGGTAAGTGGAAGCCGCTTATCCTCTACTTTCTGGCTGGTGGCTCCCTGCGCTACGGCGAGCTAAAGCGCAGTGTCCATGGCGTCAGTCACAAGATGCTGATTCAGCAGCTCAAGATGCTGGAGCGGGATGGCGTCGTAGCGCGAACGGATCACGGGGAGATTCCTCCCCGCGTGGATTACGCACTGACACCGCTTGGCCACAGCTTATGCGAGGCACTGAGGCCATTGTGTAGCTGGGGGGATCAACATACCGAAATGATTTCCGACATGATCGAAAAGCGCGAAGAACAGGAGAAGGCATAATATAACGATCACCTAAACGTCTGCTTCTGGCCCATTAAGAAGCCTTAGCCCGTGCCGACAGGGTGGTTGAGGAAGTTAACCACCCAAAGCGGCCATTTCCCTGAGGTCTTGAACCGCTTTGGCCTCAGGCTTTCGTGCCTGCGTAAAGCGAATGCCCACAGCAGTGCCAAGCGTTACTGCTAGACAACCAAATGATTACGCGGTAAGTGCGGCGGCCCGCTCGAGTGCTGGCCGCCAGTCTGGTTTTACCGGAATCCGGAATGTCTCGTGCATGACGTGTTCAATGGCATCTGCGTCCAGCGTTTCTTGGTAGACTCGGCCATCAATGTGCCGGATCGTGAAGCGCCCATTGAGCAACGTATAACGAGCCGTTGGCGTGGTGCGTGCCGCGATCAGGTTTCTGCGGAATTGCGAGCTGGGATGCGTCGCGGTATACCAGTTGGCGACTTCGTAGTCGTTGTCCAGTTTGGGTTCTCCGGACGACTCGTAGACGGGCTGCCATTGGTCGTTGGTCCACATCTGCAACAATAGCCCCGGGCCAAAGGGAATCAGCCGGAACGTTTCGTGCTGAGTGGGTTGGGGCTCTGTCGTGTTCATGCGCAGTGGCGTGGTGAGAACGCAGCCGCCAAATCCGACATCGACCAGCCAGGGTTCGTTGTCCAGGGTGACACGCAATGCCATATGGGTGTGGGGTTGGGGAGGCGTACCCGGTTCGGCATTCCACCGAACTCGCGCGGACAGCCCTTCCACATGAAAACCAATCGCCTCGAGTACTCGCTTGAATAGGCCGTTGTGCTCGAAGCAGTAGCCGCCACGTCCGGCATGAACCAGCTTGTGCTCCACCGCCTCCGGAGAAAGGTCCACCCCCTGGTTCAGAAGGGCGTCGATAGCCTCGAACGGGATGGCATCCGGGTGGCGTTCGTGCAGTGCCTTCAGGACCGGTAGTGAGGGAGCGAGTATCCCCTCGTAACCGATCCTCGCACTGTAGGAAACCAGGTTCGGTGTTGACTGGCGTTCTGCCCCCAATGTCTCGACGATCTGGTGGGCGGCGAAGGGCGCATAGGTGTCCAGGAAGCGCACCTCGGGGTTGTGCACCTGGAACTGTGCCTTGAGTGCCTGACCCTCATCTCCCAGCAGCCCTCGGCCAAGTGAGATGAGGTCGTAATCCCGGGCGTCGAAGTGATCTGGTGCCGTTTCCGGGGTGGCGGTACCTTCGGCGGTGATACCCACTGCCCTCAGTTCGGTCAGGACGGTTTCAAGAATCTGTTCAGAGCGCCCAAGGACCAGGACCCTGGCTTCTGCCAGGGGGAGCGCTGCTTGTTCTGCTGCGCTTGCACTCATGCTGTCGCCTCCTCATAAGGGATGGCTACCCGGGCTGTACGCAGTGCTGATGCCCACCAGGACAAGCGGGCGAGCATGGTTCCCAGGGCCTGCTCTGCGAGTACGGAGTCCCGCAGCGTTCCGTTCTCATCGAAATGGCCCCAGACGTTGGCAAAGCTTACCGAGTCCCGGATGCCGACGGCGTGTAATTCCGCGAACACGCCCCGGAGTTGCTCGACAGCTCTGAGCCCGCCGCTGATCCCACCGTAGGAGACGAACCCTACCGGCTTTGCCTGCCATTCCGCATGGAAGGAGTCGATCAGGGTTTTCAGGGCTCCCGTGAACGAATGATTGTACTCGGGCGTAACGACGATGAACGCATCCGCTTCCTTGACCCGCTTCCTCAGGTCCGGGGTAGGACTGTTATCGACCGCCGGATCAATCGTCAGCAGGTCAAAGCCTCCACGCTGAGCAATGTCCTCGATCAGCCAACCGGCCACAGTGTCGCAGAAACGGCCTTCGCGAGCGCTGCCATAGATGATTCCCAGTTTGATGTTATGACGCATTGTACCGCTCTCCTCGTTGTGTGATGAATACGGCTATTATTTATAAGACCTCAAGTTTGGTTGAGGTCAATGCCCCCTGATAAAGTTTTTGAGAGTGAATGCCAGACAGGATCTGAATCCATGAAACACAATCAAAAGCAGGCGTGCCGGTTTGAGCTCAGTGTTGGGGAAGTGGCCCGTCGGAGTGGGGTTGCGGTATCAACGCTGCATTTCTATGAGACCAAGGGGCTGATCAGCAGTTACCGCAACCTCAGTAACCACAGACGTTATCGGCGTGAAGTGCTTCGGCGGGTTGCCGTGGTCAAAGTGGCGCAACGGGCGGGGATTCCCCTGGCGGAGATACGCGATGCGCTGGATACCTTGCCTGATGGGCGGACGCCCACAGCGAAGGATTGGCAGGCCTTGTCGGCCCAGTGGCAGAAGGCCCTCGACGCGCGGATCAACTGCCTCACGGAGTTGCGTGACCAACTCAGTGGCTGCATCGGCTGTGGGTGCCTGTCCGTGGATAGTTGCCCGCTGCGTAACCCTTGGGATGAGCTGGCCAGTGAGGGAGCAGGGCCCCGACTTTTGAGTCAGGAATCAGCACAAGAAAATGCATCCGCGTTGCACACGACAGGAGACACTCAGTCTGGCTGAACCGCGATAGCTGCGATCTCGAAGTGCATGTCGTTTACACGCTCGCGGTTGATCAGCGGGCGCTGAGCGGCCGCATGGGCACCTGCAGCGATCAATGTAGAAGTTAGCAACGTCGTGGAGACGGTTATTAATTTCATGTGCTTTCCACAGTATCTGTGGCCAAACTCGCCCTGATCACTGCTC
>NZ_JARANY010000097.1 GCF_029889885.1 Chromohalobacter sp. 296-RDG | reverse complement strand
GTCCGACCTGCGGGAAACCAAGGAGGCGCTGGGCGAGGCCCAACGGCAGATCTACGCGCTTTAAAAGTGGCGTCGCCTGCTCGACGAGGACGAGAACTCGTAAGGTCGCTGCAGGCGGAAATGGCCCAGGAAGGCCGGGTGGTATCACTTGCCAAACTTTGCCGCTGGTTGGGTTTTCCCCGGCGAAGTCTGTATTACCGGCCCAAGAGGCGGCAGCGTGTCGTTAACACGGATCGGACGGCCCGGGTGAAGCTGACGCTGGAACGCTTCCCCAGCTACGGCTATCGTCGACTAGCGTGCGTACTGGGCGAGAACCGCAAGCCGATCCAGCGCATCCTGCAGCTCAAAGGCTGGCAGGTGCGCAAGCGGCCGCAAGGCTTCCGACCTCGCGCCAGAAGCTTGCCGTCGATCACCTCTCGACCCAATGAGCGCTGGGCCACGGATCTCACTCACGTGTGGTGCGGGAAGGATCGGCGGGCCAGCCTGGCGGTCATCATCGACTGTTGCACGCGTGAGATCCTCGGTTGGCGATTATCGGATAATGGCAGCAGTAAGACAGCGGAGGCTGCCTTGGAAGAAGCACTGATTTATCGACTGGGAGCACTGGGGCGCGTTCAGCAGCCGCTAGCACTTCGCTCTGATAACGGGCTCGTCTTTAGCAGTCGCCACTACACGGGCACGGTGAAGGCCTATGGCCTCACGCAGGAATTCACGACGCCGTATACACCGGAACAGAACGGGCTCGTGGAACGCTTCTTCCGCTCTTTGAAGGAGGAGTGCATCTGGCTTCATCGCTTCGAGTCGCTGGGCCAAGCCAGGGTCGTGATCAATCGCTGGATCCGGTATTACAACGAAGAACGGCCACATCAGTCTCTGGACTATGTGGCACCCCGAGCACACCCCGCATTAACGGCGTAGGGTGTGCAGAAATCAGGGGGTCATTACAGCACGGGGCTCCAGCGGCAGGTAGGCCAGGTCGATATCGACCGATAGGCGAGGTAATGGCTGCACGAAGAGGTTGATGGCCGTACCGCCCTTCAGTGCGAAGCACGGCTCGTCATTGAGGAATGGTAGCAGCGAGACCAGCAGCCGGACCTGTTCGTGGTAGCGAGCTTCAATCGGCATGCAGGAACGCCTCGGGCACCGTCACGTGATATTCCCTGTCCAGCTTGCCGACCTGGCAGAGCTGCCGCTTGCCTTTGCCGAGATCCAGTCGACGTGGTTCCAGACGACCGTACCAGGCATGCCCGGCGTGGCGAGCCAGCACAAGGAAGGCCCGCTTTGTTCTCACCGAACGGCACCCCTCCAGCAATGCCTGCAGCCGGCGCGGACGCAGCGTATTGAGCCCGCCGAAGGTGTCGACCAGCTCACTGCTGAACAGCAGCGCATTCGGCGTCACGGCGATCCACTCCAGGATCGCTCGCTCGGGAGTTGGTACCTGCAAGCTGAAGGCCCTTCCGGCCAGCGCGTAGTCCGTGAAGCTGCCGGGAAGCTGCACTGGCAGGCCCTCTTCAGAGTGAAGCGCCATCCGCCCTGTCCACTCGGCGTCACTCAACCACCGGGGCAGCCGAACGGCCTCCTTGCCATACAGATGCGTTGTGCCCTCCCCCATGGGCAGGTAGTGGACAAATCCATGCAGAGCCAGGGCCGTCTGGCCACCTGACCAAATCCCGGGTCGTCGCTTGCCTGCATGGCAAAGACAGCACTCTCCCAGGAAAGAGGCTCCCCAGCTTGGCAGTAGGCGCCATGCCCCACGCGTTGCAGCCAGCCACTGTCGGCCAGCTTACGCGCCTGATCCGAAGTGACGCCGTGTGATGCCAGCCAAGCGGTCGTAACGACGGCGCCATGCGAGATCTTGTGCAGCAGCTGGTTTATCTTCAAGTACAAAATCGCCATTCAAGGCCGCTTTTAGAACAGGATTTAAACCGAAAGCTGAGTCTTCGGCCTTGCTTGAGTCCAAATTTAGCGGGAGGAGGCTTGAGGGGCGACGCCAGGCTGGGAGGCCGCTTCAGAGGACGAAGCGGCCACACATCACGTCAATCCTGATAGTGCGTGTATTTTTTCGCACTTCCCTTCACTTGGTCGGCAGGATATTTCTCCGCATTTTTCTCTATCTTCGCCCGGCATGCCGCTTCGATATCCACATCCAGCTTGCCTGCCAGCCGGATCAGATAGAGCTGAACATCGGCGATTTCGTCGCGCACGGCGGCCAGTTGCTGCTCATCCAGCTCTCTGGACTGCACCTCGGTCAGCCACTGGAAGCGCTCCTGCAGCTCAGCTGCCTCCACCGTCAGCGCCATGGACAGGTTCTTGGGCGAGTGGAACTGGTCCCAGTCACGCTCGGTGGCGAACTGGTCCATTGCGTCGCGGAGCTGCTTGAACGGGTCTGACATGTAGGGTTCACCTGGTTCTGCGGTATCGGATAGCGGTGAGCATGCCTGCTCTGCCGCTCGCTATCCAGCCAGCATCGACATAGGCGACCATTCGGCCACCTACTTGCTCACAGCACGGAGAGAAATTCACCGATGACCTTCAGGTCTTCAAGTTCGTCCTCGAGCACAAGATCCTTGTAGCCGAAGGCGTTAGTCTGGGGCCTGAGCACGATGCGCTGGTTCACGAACTCGCCGTACTCCTCGATCTTTTCGCTCTGATACTGCTTCACCGTGAAGCTACCGCCATGGTCAGGGTCCTCGATGGCTCGATGCTGCACCACGACGACCTTGCCTTGCCGTGTGCCGCCTGGATTCGCACGGAACAAGCACCAAGCGCCGTTGGGGATGCGCCGGTTCATCGACTCTCCCATTACACGGCTGACAAACAGGTCAGGGCTCGCCCGCATGAAATCCGGCAGCTCGACCCAATGCTCGGCTTCGGCGATCTGCATCTCGCTGAACTCGCCGGCAGCGATGCTCAGGTCGTACACGGGTACATGGCGCTTAAACGGCGCCGCCTCATCACGGGTCACAACGGGGAGAGGCAGCCCCTCCAGCATCTCGGCGTCCTCAGATGCATCCAGTCGCCCGGTCGCGGCTTGAGCTCGAGCAAAGGCCGCGAAGTACTCTCGGGTCTCGGGGTCCGTGGCATAGACGTAACAGCCCTTCTGACCCCGCGTCATCAGCGTACGATAGGTGTTCTTGATGATCTCGTCCGCTTGGGCACGGGCATGCTCGGGCTGCTCCTTGAGCATCTTCTTGTAGCCATGCACTGAGCGGTCCTGCCCTGCCCGCTTTCCTGCGTCAGTCACCACGCGGCCGTCACGAATCACGAAGTCGTCTCCGATGATGACGCCGACGTAATCGAATTCGAGCCCCTGGCAGGTGTGGATGCAGCCTACTTGCTCGACAGAATCCTCGGCGATGGCCCAAAGCATGCCATCGTCATCAAGGTTCCACTGGGCCGCAAAGTCATACTCGGGGAGGACGATATCCATGGCCTGCTTGTCCTTCTTGCTCGCCCAAGGCCAGCAGTAGCCCGCGACCATGCGTGCCTTGTTGGCTTTGCGATTCTTCTCACGAATCGCCCGATGCATGGCGCTGGGATCATCGAACACCTGGAAGTCGTAGTCGATGTCATCCAGATCGGTGTTGGCCGTGGTACGAATCTGCAGAGCATAATCAAGCCACGCTAGGTAGCCATCCGAACCGTTACAGCGAAACTGCGACGCCAGCTCGAGCTCTTGCACGTTGGCTCCGCACTCCGCCGCCCGTCGACGGATCTCCTCTATCGTCCCCACATCTTTCAACGTCACGCGCTGCGCCTCATCTATGAAGAAGATCGAGAAACGAGACGCGTCGATCACCTCCTTGATCTGGCTCTCGCCCAGATTCTGGTACATGCCGGACTTTTCATTCAGGCGATGCGCCTCGTCCACGATCAGGGCATGGAAGGTATCCGGCTCAGTATTGACGTAGCTCCCTGAGCCCTTGAACAAGTTGTCGATATGGGTCTTCTTGCGCGTCCCGGTCAGCTTCTTCTTGAAGACTTCCCTTGGGGCCGAGTTACGCGACACGTACTGCGTCATCATCTCACGCCTTGTCAGCTCCACCAGCAGGTTGATGGCCACCACTGACTTGCCGGTGCCCGGTCCGCCCTTGACGATCAGGCACTGCTTGCCACCTTTTTCTGCACGATGCGCAACGTCGATCGCGGTTTCATAGACCAGCTTCTGCTCGTCGATCATCAAGAACTCAGCATTGCCCTGCATCATCGAAGCCAGCGCATCCGCCAGGTTCTTGCTAGGCTTGATCACACCGTGTTCGATGCGATACATGATGTCATTGCTGTCGCCGTACTTGATGTGCTGGCTGAGAAACTCGGAGAGCTTCAAGGCATCAGGCGAGATGAAGACCGGCGCACGGCGCGTGTGGTGCTCGTAGAAGGGATCATTGATGGCGTCGGCCTGCTTCATGTTGTGCAGGTAGGCACAGGGCACCAGACCGATCGACTCGGAGCGTACCGTCTCGTTGTAGTCCTCGATCAGCGCGCCATAAGACCATGCCTGATACGACGGGTGGTTGGTCTCACGGACACCGCCGCCTAGCTGAGTACGCACGATAGCATCTTTTTTGGTCACTTCGACGGACTGCCACTGCTTCAGCTCCACGATGACCGCGGCATCGTCCCGCTGAGGGTTCTTGCCGGTCAGGATGAAGTCCACGCGACGATTGGTCAGTGGAATGTTGTACTCGATGGCCACTCCCGCTGATGCGGGAATTCCCTCTTCGAGCAGCACGCTCATCATGAAGCGAAGAGAGCTTTCCCATGACGTCACCTCACTGCGTGGCGAGTTACGGTTCAGCTTCCGAGCCACCTCGTTCTCGATGGCATCGCTTATGACATTCGCACGCACATCATCGATGAATTGCTGCTTGGTGGCGTTATAAACCAGCATTAATTAAAAATTCCTGTAAAACCATCAATATAGCAACACGCTTACATAATATAAGTTTACAGCACGTCACCTAAGTTGATCGATAAAAAACAACACAGGACAGCCCCTCAAGACAGATACCCCGAGTAGCTTTCAGCCAACTTCTGGATATTCTGATCCATATATTGCAAATGATAAGAACCTGCCGGCCAGCTGCTGCCGCCAGCCGTTCCAGTGCGTACGACACATACAAAAACGCCGCAATCGCCAGTCATCACGATTGCGGCGTTTCCATTCGGCAGCGGTTTAGCCAGACGTCGTGTTGAGCGTTTTTTCCCCAGGCTTGCGAATCACCATGAAGTAGAAGAAGACCGCTGTCAGGACGATGAAGAACAGGCTATCCGGGCTGGTCAGGAAGACCAGTGGGCTACCGTCATTGATCGACAGTGCGCGACGACAGTATTCCTCCAGGCTCGGCCCGAGCACGAAGCCCAGCAGCAGACAGACGGTGGGATATTTCTGCTTGCGCAGGAAGTAGGCCAACACACCAAACACTAGTGCCAGCGCCATCTGGAAGGTCGAGTAGGTCGCGACATAGCTGCCCACCAGCGCCACCACAGCGATGCTCGAGTAGAGAAAGTCGCGACGAATCGACACGATCTTCAGGAAGTACGGCCCCAGCAGGAAG
>NZ_JARANY010000096.1 GCF_029889885.1 Chromohalobacter sp. 296-RDG | reverse complement strand
TCATAGAGCGTCTCTACCAGAAGGTGGGAGTTTCCTTGCCAACCACATTTATCAGACGTTACCCGAGACAAACGGTTCCTGCATCAAGCGCCTCTTGCGCACTTTCAACGTGATATCTCCGCCATGCGTATGCCTTCGCGCATCAAAAAACCCGATGCTTCGGCACCGGGTTTTCAAGGTTCATGCGATCGCGTGGCTTACTGCCCCAGGCCTTTGGAAAGCTCGGCCGTCTCCTCCGGCACGACCTCGCCATCACCGAGGTTGGCGAGGAAGTAGAAGTTGGCACGACGGCGGGCCCGAGAACTCAACGCCGCACGGAGCACGAGGGTCTGGCGATGGATGTCTACGCTTTCATCTGATCTGCAAGCCAACGCTCACCGCGAAAGCCGTACTGCCGCCTTAGTGGCGTGCACGAAAGTGCTGTTCCCCAGGATCAATGTCGTTACGGAGCCTATCGTACAACTCTGAATCGAGCTCAGGGGCATCCAGGGACAACAACCCACATTTCTCGAGCGCTCGCCGTACGCTCATCTTTTCATCCAGGCGTTCGTAGACGACGCGCACGCAGTTGGGCATGCGCTCGCTGTTATCGGCCACGCCGAGCTTCAGTCCGGTTAGGCGATGCACTTGGCTCTGAAAACTGGGAAACAGGATGGTCTGGGTGATTTCATTGCCATTGAGCGTCTCATAGTCGACCAGAAAGATACGGTCGGCGAGGCGAAAGGCCAAGCCATGGTAGCGATTGTGACAGGGGCGCGTGCCGGGTCTCACCTGCATGCGCTCAGTGCGCTGATAGACCGTGCCCTGCTCACGCGTTTCAAGGCATACCAGTGTACGAATCACCTGGCCGGGCCGGGACATTGAGCGGTAGTACTCGAAGTAGCACCCAAGATAGCGCGCCATGCCCTCCTGCCCTCGTGCCAGCAGCGCGCTCGGCCACTCCGCCGGCGGCTCGAACGCTGCCGCACGGGCATCACGACCGACCTGCACCAGCGTGCGGAACTCCGCCTGAGGTAGGTAGAGCTCATGCTCTTCGACACCGAATAGAGCACAGATCCGCTGCAAAGCAGCGTGGCGCGGTCGATAGCGACCACTGAGGTAGCGATTGAATTGGGAGCGGTTGATATGCAAGCGCCGGCAGACCTCGGCAATGGAGGGATAGTACCCGCACAGCAGGCGCAGGTTGGCCAAGAAGTCGTCTTGCATGCCATTGGCTCCGGGTCACTACACCCAACGAGGTGGTGCAGTCTGATGCACTTTGTAGCGTCAAGTATGCACCGCAATGCACCGATGCGCCAAGTTTCCCCAGCACGATCAATTGTTTCAATCGAGGAGCGCTACCACTAATACAATAGCGGAGATCCATATGCTTGAATTGCTCAACGAGCTCCTCTGGGGCAAAATCCTTCTCGTTCTGCTGGTCACCGTGGGCATCGGCTTCACCGTTGCCTCTCGCTTCGTCCAGTTTCGCTACTTCGGCCGCATGTTCCAGATCCTGGGATCCCGTCAGGCTTTCCGTCATGATAAGCATGGCCACCTCAGCAGTTTCCAGGCACTGATGTTGTCCGTGGCCGGCCGTGTGGGCGGTGGTAACATCGCCGGCGTCGCCGTGGCCATCACCCTGGGCGGCCCGGGGGCGGTGTTCTGGATGTGGCTGGTCGGCCTGATGGGCATGGCCACGAGCTTCCTGGAATGCACCCTGGCCCAGACCTTCAAGCAGCCCCAAGGTGACGGCACCTATCGCGGCGGCCCGGCCTACTACATCGTCAAGGGCCTCGGCCGCAACTGGCGTTGGCTGGCCGGCGTCTATTCCGCACTGCTACTGCTAACCTTCGGCTTCGCCTTCACCGCCCTGCAATCCTACGCCGTGTCGACCTCTTTCAACGACGCCTTCGGCGTGCCGGTGCTCTACAGTGGCATCGCTCTCGCCATGCTGGTCGGCCTGATCATCTTCGGGGGCATCAAGCGAATCGCCCGCATTTCCGAAGTACTGGTGCCCTTCATGGCCGTGGGCTACCTGGTAATCGCGCTGTTCATCGTTGGCATGAACCTCGAACGCATCCCCGAGATCGTGACGCTGATCGTAAAGAGCGCCTTCGGCCTCGAACCGGCCATCGGCGGCGGTATCGGTGCCGCACTCATGATGGGGCTCAAGCGCGGGCTGTTCTCCAACGAAGCCGGCTTAGGCAGTGCCCCGAATGTGGCCGCCGTCGCCTATGTGCCACACCCGGCCAACCAGGGTATCGTGCAGGCCTTCTCGGTGTTCATCGACACCCTGATCATCTGCTCCTCCACCGCCTTTTTGATTCTGCTCAGCGGCGCTTATGAGCCAGGTGCCAGCGGCAATGTCGAGGGCATTGCCTTGACCCAGGCGGCACTGGCCGACCATGTCGGCGAGTGGGGGCGCTCCTTCGTCAGCGTGGCACTGCTACTGTTTGCCTTCAGCACCATCCTCTACAACTACTACCTAGGCGAAAACAGTCTGAGTTTCTTCAGCCGCAACAACCAGAAACTGTTCAACGCCTTCCGCGTGGCGATCGTGCTCCTGGTGTGCTGGGGTGCTACTACCAATCTGGACTCAGTGTTTGGTTTCGCCGATGTAACCATGGGTCTGCTGGCGGTGGCTAACCTGGCTGCGCTCATCCTGCTGTTCAAGAAGGGCCTGCGCATCCTCAGGGACTACGATGACCAGTGCCGCCAGGGTATGAACCAGCCGGTCTTCGACGCCAGCCAGCACCCGGACCTGAACCTCTACCCGCAGGCTTGGGATCTCAAGACTGAAGATAGAGAGCGCCTCAAGACCGTCGATACCAAGGCTTCTGGTACCCACGCAGCGGAGTGATCCGCCGTCCGTTCTACTACCGCGCCGGTCCCACCCTCGACAGGGCCGGCGTGCCTCTTTGACGCAAGAGCGTTTTTGCCATGACCACACGTATCGAACACGACCTGCTGGGCGAACGAGCCCTACCGGCGGACGCCTGGTACGGCATCCAGACCCAGCGCGCGCTGGAGAACTTCCGCATCACCGGTATTCCGATCAGCCACTTCCCCGAGCTGGTACAGGCACTGGCCATGGTCAAGTCGGCCGCGGCCCACGCCAATCAGGAGCTCGGCGTGCTCGAGCCCCACAAGGCCGAGGCGATCCAAGCCGCCTGCGCTGACATCCAGGCTGGTACGCTGCACGACCAGTTCGTGGTCGACCTGATCCAGGGCGGCGCAGGCACTTCGACCAACATGAACGCCAACGAGGTGATCGCCAACCTGGCGCTGGTCAAGTTAGGTCACCCCAAGGGGGCCTATCAACACCTGCACCCCAACGACGATGTCAATCGCTCCCAGTCGACCAACGACGCCTACCCCACCGCCGCCTGTCTGAGCCTGCAGTTCGCCGCACAGCCGTTGATAGCGGCCATCGGCGCGCTGCGCGATGCCCTTCAGGAGAAGGCCGTGGCCTTCGCTGACGTGGTCAAGATGGGACGCACCCAGCTACAGGATGCGGTACCCATGACCCTGGGCCAGGAATTCGAGGCCTTCGCGGTGAATCTCGGCGAGGACATCGACCGCTTCCAGGAAGCCCAGCAACTGCTTTGCGAGGTCAACCTCGGTGGCACCGCCATTGGCACCGGGCTCAACGCGCCGGTGCGCTACCAGGCGCTGGCTGTCGAACACTTGGCACGCTTGTCCGGCCGGCCACTGGTACCAGCGTCGCACCTGGTCGAGGCTACTTCGGACATGGGAGCATTCGTCTTCCTGTCGGGGATGCTCAAGCGCTTCGCCATTAAACTGGGCAAGCTGTGCAATGACCTGCGCCTGCTCTCCAGTGGACCGCGTACCGGGCTCGGCGAGATCAACCTGCCGCCCGTGCAGCCCGGTTCCTCGATCATGCCAGGCAAGATCAACCCGGTGATCCCCGAAGCAGTGAACCAGACGGCCAACCAGGTAATCGCCAGCGACCTGGCGGTCACCCTGGCCGCCGAGGCGGGGCAGTTACAGCTCAACGTCATGGAGCCGATGATCGTCTATAACCTGCTGAACGCCATGCGCATGCTGGGGGAGGCCTGCCATATGCTGCGCACCCGCTGCATCGTCGGCATCGAGGCCAACCGCGAGACCTGCGCCCAGCACGTCGAGCACAGCATCGGCGTAGTCACTGCGCTAGTACCGCACATCGGCTACGCCAACGCGACACGTATCGCTCAGCAGGCCCTGCACAGTGGAGCCACGGTCCGCGAGTTGGTGATCGCCGAAGGGCTGCTTGACCCCACTCGTGTCGATGCACTGTTGAGCCCCCAGGCCATGCTGGCCCCCGCAGCGGAGAAGTGAGCATGGCACGCCTGTTGATCCTCTACACCGGTGGCACCCTAGGTATGCAACCTTCGCCGAAGGGCTATGTGCCCTCGCCGCAGTTTGCCGAGCAGTTGGAGGCAGCGCTGGCGCTCGAACCAGCCGGTCGCCTGCCCGACCACGACCTCAAAACTCTACACCCATTGATCGACAGCGCCGAGCTGACACCTGCAGCGTGGAATCGGCTGGTCGCCGCGCTCGCCGAGGAGTGGGCAAGCTACGATGGTTTCGTCATCCTGCACGGCACCGACACCCTGGCCTACACCGCCTCGGCGCTCTCCTTCCTGCTCGGTGCGCTGGATAAGCCGGTGGTGCTCACCGGCGCCCAGATCCCGCTGGGCGAGCCGCGCAGCGACGCCCTGAACAACGTGATCCTGGCCATGCAAGCAGCCAAGCATCCGCACGCCCCCCGCGAGGTATGTATCGCCTTCCACGACCGTCTACTGCGCGGCAACCGCGCGCGCAAGTGCCGAACTCAAGGCCTGGACGCCTTCGACTCTCCCAACGCGCCCTGGCTCGGTGAGGCAGGCATCGAGTTGCGTCTCAGCGGCCTCCCGGCACTGCCGGTCGGCACCCCTGACCTGACTCAGGCCGACTTCGTGGCAGGACACGTCGCCGTACTGCACTGCCACCCCGGGTTGTCACCACAGCAAGTCACCCGGCAGCTCGACGACCCTCAGCTCCAGGGCCTGGTGCTGATGACCTACGGTGTCGGCAACCCCCCCGGACTCGACGGCCAACTGCTCGACTGCCTGCGCCGTGCCACCGAACGCGGTCTGGCCATCGTCAACGTGACCCAGTGCGGCCAGGGCACGGTGCAGCAGGGGGCCTACGCGACCGGCCGGCGACTCGAGGAGGCCGGCGTTATCTCCGGACATGACCTCACTCCTGAAGCGGCGATCACCAAGCTGGAAGTGCTGCTGGCCCGCGGGCAGCTCGGCCAGGCGCTGCGCGACGCCCTGTCCCGCCCATTACGCGGCGAGATGGGCGCGCACTAGCCGTCGATGCTGTTGCGTCAACTCCCCATGTGGCCCAGCTGCTCGGGCTGAACGACCTCGATCCAGTAGCCATCGGGATCCTTGACGAAGGCGACGTCCTTCATCTTGCCGTCTTGCGGGCGCTTCTTGAACTCCACCCGGTTGGCGTCGAACCAAGCCACGGCGGCATGTAGGTCCGGCACCGAGAAGCAGATATGCCCGAAGCCCTGTGGCTCGGCGTTGCCGTCATGATAGGCAAAGCCTTCCTGAT
>NZ_JARANY010000095.1 GCF_029889885.1 Chromohalobacter sp. 296-RDG | reverse complement strand
GGTCGCCTCGGCGGTGCATCTACGTTTCGATATTCCCCGCTCGTCATTGCCGCCGTTCTACAAGGAACGTCTGATGGCGCTGTCCGATCAGCGTATTAGCAAGGACGGTGTGATCATCCTCAAGGCGCAGCGTTATCGCACGCTGGAAGCCAATAAGGAAGAAGCGCTGGCGCGTCTCAAGGCATTGATTCAGGACGCGGTAAAACAGCACAAGGTGCGCCGTCCCACTCAGCCTTCCAAGGGCGCAAAGCGACGCCGTGTCGACAAGAAAACCCGCAAGGGCAGGACCAAAGCCTTGCGCGGCAAGGTAGAGACCTAACCCACTCTCAGCCGGCGTGTCGTTTTACGCTGGCTAAGCTTTCAGAAGCTCAGTAAAGATCTGCATTTAATGGCTTGATACTGACGTCAAAAAATGAAGGCTCTAGTCTTCGGTCCAGCGGTTCGAACATTGCATGCATAAAGTCCATGAGCTCATGGTTGGCGGAGATGGCAGAAGAGACGTCACGATCGAGAACAGCATTAAGGATCTTGATGTGAATTAGTATATTAGTATTAATTGTTTTTTTGTCTCCTAAATGACTTTGGTAAAGAAATCCTAAGCGACGAAATATAGTATGCAATGGTCGTAGCGTGCGTGCTACGAAAGGTTCATTGGAAGCTTCAAGAATTAGCTGGTCCATGCGTTTATCAAGTTCATTGAATCGACGCAAGTCATTATCCGACTCGGCTTCGTTCAAAGCTTGAATTAAATGGTGCATCTGGTTGCGCACCAAACCGCTTTCATTCTCAATAGCCATCTCAAGCACAAAACACTCAAGATCACGCCGGATCTTGAGCAATCGCTTCTCTCTTGCCAGGTCGATAGGGGTGACACGTATCCCAATGCCTGCCTGCATCTCCAGTAGGGTATCATCAGTCAGTTTGCGAATAGCTTCCAAAACTGGGGTGCGGCCCAGCCCTACCTCCTCCTGCAAGTCGGCCATGGTCATGAAGGCGCCTGGCTGAATATCCATATGAGCAATGCTTGACTCAAGCCGATCATAAGCCAGATTTCCCTGGGATTTACTGTAAGCTGCTGATTTATGTGTTTTAGGCATTGATTTACCTTTTCGGCGTTAATCTTAAGTATTATGGAATACTGTGAAATTTGACGATATATTTCTTATTAGACAACGAAATCCAAAGGCATAAAAGTAGTCTTAGACGAAGGTGGCACGCAGTAAATGTTTAACCTTGGTTGCTCGGGTGAATGACCGCGGTCCTCCTTCTGAAACTTTGGAAATTAGGGGTGACGATGCAGTTATTCAACAGCTTTAACTATCCTGATGCAAGGGAGTAAGCGGCTTATGACGATTTTTGATCTATCAGGTAAGTCAGCACTGATCACGGGGTCATCTGGGGGTCTTGGCTTTGCTATGGCGAGGGGGTTGGCACAAGCTGGGGCCCAAGTCATTTTGCATGGACGCAATCAAGATAAGCTGCATGAGGCCCACTCAGCATTGTCCAGTGAAGGATTCAATGTATTGAAGATTTCCTTCGACATTACGGACGAAGCCGCTATCGAAAAGGCCCTTGGCGATCTCAAGGGTGATGGCGTATATGTTGATATCCTGGTCAACAACGCGGGCATGCAACTGCGCAAGCCGATGATAGAATTAACTCGCAATGAGTGGGATACGGTCATCAACACTAACTTGTCGAGCGCTTTCTTGCTCGGTCGCAATGTGGCACGCCAAATGATGGAGCGTGGACAGGGTGGCAAGATGATCAATATTGGCTCACTGATGAGTTCCGTGGCTCGTCCTACTGTAGGCGCCTATACGGCTGCTAAAGGTGGGGTGCGGCTACTGACGCAGTCGATGGCGGCGGAATGGGCAGAGCACGGAATCCAGTCCAACGCGATTGGTCCTGGCTATATGATTACCGAGATGACGCAACCGCTAGTAGATGATCCCGATTTCAATGGCTGGATTACTGGGCGTACACCATCGCGGCGCTGGGGAACACCTGAAGACTTGGTCGGGACAGTGGTGTATTTGGCATCGCCTGCTTCCAACTATGTCAATGGTCAGATTATTTACGTCGATGGCGGCATGCTCGCTGTACTTTAAAATACCATTACATGCTGGTTAGCGAATAGAGCGGCTGCTCATGACAATGACAAACTTCCTAACCTACACGTTGAAATGTAAAGCATAACATCAATAGGACTCGTATCATGAAAATTAAATATTACTTCCGTAACTTTCCAATACTCACTGCATTGCTATCAACATTGGCTATTTCTTTCGTTAGCACTTCGGCCTTGGCAGCCGAGTATAACGCCAAGCTCTCGCTTGACGTGCCAGAGGGTAATACTAAGTACGTTGCTGCAAAGAAATTTGCCGATATGGTACGTGAGCGAACTGATGACAATGTCGATATTAAGCTGTTTCCTAACAGTGTCCTCGGTGGTGAGAGTGAGTCGGCAGAGGGAATCAGGATCGGCTCCGTACAGATGGGGATCATTACCAGCTCAGTGCTGACTTCTTGGGTACCCGAAGTTCAGGTCCTTGACCTGCCTTATTTGATCAACAGTGACGAACAAGCGGTGGCGATTAACCAACCCCTCACTGATGAATTAGCGCCTAAGTTTGAAGAACAAGGGTTTCATCTTATGGGCTTTTCGGTCAATGGAATCCGTCAGCTGATGAGCAGCACTCCGATTCACTCGATTGATGACGTCAAGGGAAAAAAGATGCGCGTCATCCAGAGCCCTCTACACGTGGCTATGTGGAAGGCCGCCGGTGCCAACCCTACGCCGATTCCAGCTCCTGAGATATACAACTCAATGCAGACAGGGGTGATCGACTTTTTCGATAATACAGCGACTAATTACCTTACCAATCGCTTCTATGAAGTTGCGCCTTACTATGTAAAAACTGGACACGTTTATGCGATGGGTACTTGGGTAGTTTCACAAAGCTGGTGGCAGCGTTTGCCGGAGGAATACCAGAAAGAAATCACTAAGGCTGCCAACGAAGTTCAGGAGCAGCTACCTGCTATGCGTCAGCAAGACGATAAAGCGGCGCTGGCCAAGACTGTCGAGGACGGCGCCACCATCATTGAGATTGATGATAAAGGTCCTTGGAAAGAAGCCATGCAGCCAGTCAGAGAGGAGTACACCAAGAAAATTCCCAATGGCAAGGCACTCGTCTCGCTGATTGAGAACGCCGACTGAACCCTGGAAGCGACCCCGCCCCATTGGCGGGGTCGCATGTTCCATTCCACCTCAATGGCGTTGCCATTCTGGAGCGTATCGAATGTCAGCCTATCGCCTTTCACACACGCTGCCTTTGTCGAGTCTTGGTCGCGCCTCTGCTGGGCTGGAGTCGGTGGTTCGTCTACTAATCTTCGTGAACTTGCTGGCGATGACGATAGTCGTATTCGCCGGCGTAATCTCGCGCTATGTGTTTAATGACGCCTTTTCGTGGACCGCTGAGTTCGCGGTTTGGTCGTTCACTTGGTTGATCTTCCTCGGGGCGGCGTTAGGGATCCGCCAGAAGCGCCACGTCGCTGCTGATTTCTTGACCAAGAATTTGTCTGGTTGGTCGTCAGCCCTGCTGGGCTTTATCCAGAGCTTGATCTTGACTCTGACGGTAATGATGATGATGTTCAGTGGTTACCAACTTGTCGAGATGGTCGGCGGAGTCAGTGTCAGCCTGGAGTGGCCTAAGGCATATAAGTATGCGGTCATTCCGGTATTTGGCCTGATTGGCTTGGTATTCCTGCTTGCCCGAGATGCTGATAACACGCGTACTCTAGCCCGAAACTTCCTTGCACTGGTTATTGCTGGTCTGCTTTATCTAGGTCTCGATCATGGCTTGCTGACTCCATTACAGGGTGTTTCGCCTAGCCTGATCATGCTGGTCGCATTCTTCGTGGCTCTGGGTGTTGGTGTGCCGGTATCCTTTTCTTTGATGTTCGGGGTCTTCCTGGCTAACTCGGCGTCGTTCATTCTTCCAGCGCCAGCGATAGTTCAGAACATGGTCACCGGCTCGACCAAGTTTATTCTATTGGCAATTCCCTTCTTCCTTTCGACTGGTTACCTGCTCAATCTAGGAGGGCTCTCCACGCGCCTAATCGACTTTGCCTCTAGCCTGGTTGGCCATTTACGTGGCGGCTTGGCCCACGTCAACGTACTCAACAGCCTGATGGTGGGTGGTATTTCTGGCTCGTCGAGTGCCGACGCTGCCAGTAGTACCAAGATCCTGGTTCCCGAGATGGTTCAGCGTGGCTATTCCCCGGCATTCTCCTGTGCGGTCACGGCTTCATCGGCGATCCTTCCCAATGTCGTGCCGCCAGCGATTGCCATGCTGGTTTACGCGTCGGTGGCTAATGTCTCCATCGCTCGGCTGTTCATGGCCGGTATCCTTCCAGCGATTCTCTGTGCGGGTGTCCTGATGGGGGTATCCTACTTGATCTCGGTGCGTCGTCAGTACCAGACGGCCACTGCTCGAGCCCCATGGAGCGATGTTTGGCGTAGCTTTCTGCGTGCCTTACCGGTGCTGGTAATTACCGTTGGTGTCCTGGGGGGAATTCGGTTTGGCATTATCACCGCTACCGAGGCGGGGGTCATAGCGTTGATCTGGACGTTCGTCCTCGGCAAGTTTGTATTCCGCGAATATGGTTGGAAGAAATTCTACCGTGCCTTCGCCGAATGCGGGACCGACGCCGCCTTGGTTGGTTTTTTGATCGCTGCCTCGGTGCCCTTCGCCTGGGTCCTGATCGCCGAGCAAGTGCCTCAGGATATTGTCGCTTGGGCGAGCACCATCGTTGATGGCCAACTTGGGCTGTTCATCATTCTGCTGGTGGTCTTGGCTGCTGCGGGGATGTTTCTCGATTTGACCCCGGCGATGTTGATTATCGCTCCACTGTTCTTGCCAATGATGACCAACGCTGGGGTCGATCCTGTTCAGCTCGGTATCATTATGATCATTGTTCTGCAGCTCGGCGGCGTCTCTCCACCAGTGGGGCTTTTGGTGTTTATCTCATCCCAGATCGCCAAGGTCTCACCCTCAGCAGTATTCAGGGCTGTGGTGCCATTTATTGCTGGGGCGATGGTGGTAGTGGCTCTGCTATGTCTATTTCCGTTTCTGACGGTAGGTCTTTGGGAGCTTCTGGGAGGATCATAAAACGTATCTACAGTATGTGGTTTGCATGCTGCGAGACAAGTTAGAGACGTAGTCCACCCTCAGCCGGCGTGTCGTTTTACGCCGGCTGAGTGGGCAGTGCGAGCAGTTCACGTTCCAGGGCGAAGATGTGTGGGTCGTCGTGGCCCATTTCGCGCAGCGCTTGGGCCAGATTGAGCAGGTAATCGCGATTGGGTCCGCTAGGGCCGTGAGACTCGGCGATCTGCTTGGCGATGGTGGTATCGGACGCCGGACCCAGGAAGGCGGCGTTGTCCTCGCTGGCGAGGTAGACCAGGCCCTCGACGTTGTCCTCGCCCTCGACATCATCGAAGTGCAGCGGCGTGGCCACGCGCAGGTAGCCATTTTTCTCGCGCACATCCAGTGGGCCGAGCACGTCCTGAGTGATGCGGTAAGCCATGCCGTGGCAGATTGCACCGGGGCGCTCGGTCAGCGTGGCGACTCGCCCCGGCGCCTGTGGCGTGCCGCGGTGGTCATGCGAGCCCTGCCAGAAACGCCGTTCCCAGCCGGTGATATGCGCAGGCCGGCTCTCCAGAAACGGGAAATCCGCCTTCCAG
>NZ_JARANY010000094.1 GCF_029889885.1 Chromohalobacter sp. 296-RDG | reverse complement strand
CTCGGTACCTGCCAGATGATAGGCGCCCCAAGCATCGGCGCCACAACCTTGCTGCTGCATCATGCCGATCAACGCCATGGCCACCGCATCGACCGAGGTCGGGCACAGGATCATGTCTTCCGCGGCGCGTACTTCGTCACCCGCCAACAGCGTGTCGAGTAACTCAGGTAACCAGGCATGCGCGCCGCCGAGCGCGAACAGCGGCCCCAGCCGTACGATGAGATGTCTCGGCAGACACTCACGCACCCGGTCGCCAGTGGCAATCAAGCGTTTTAGACTGTCATCGCGTGGCGCCGGGATGACATGCTCGTCGAGCGGCCCGTCACCACCTTCCTCATAGAGCTCATCGGACACGCACCAAATCAACGGCACGTCGTATTCCCGACACAGCGCGAGATTGGCGTCGACCGCCTCGACATGGGCCATGACCTCGGCGGGCGCCAGACGTGACGGCGCCGATAACGGTGGCACCACCAGCGCATCGGGTCGGGCTTCTGCCAATGCCTCCGCCGAGACTTGCGTCTCCTCGACGATGGTCAGTTGGGTGTCGCGACGTCGATTGGCCTCACGCGCCAGCGCCAGACTCAAGCAATGTCCCGCATTCGCCAGCAACAGCTTCACGGCCTCTCCTTTCGCATGCTCGTCTCCTCGATTCGTCGTCCACCTCGTCGACAGGGGTACATATTCGCCCATCGACGTATTGCCTGTCATCCTCATTGCCGCCGACGCACTAGTTTATACCACCGTCAGACTCGCCAGCGTAGGCAAACGAAATCGTAACCGCTCATCAACTTTCCCATCATCGAAAGATGCTGTTGCCTGAATCATGAGG
Organism: Chromohalobacter sp. 296-RDG; assembly: GCF_029889885.1. Lineage (GTDB taxonomy): Bacteria > Pseudomonadota > Gammaproteobacteria > Pseudomonadales > Halomonadaceae > Chromohalobacter. The sequence goes on along the minus strand of NZ_JARANY010000094.1, from coordinate 4,998 downwards.
CCAGATGGCATCGTCACACCACCTCGATCACTTCACCCTCAAGGCATACGCAGGTATGCATCTACACGGCAGCCTGACTCGGCATGACCGTTGTCATCCTCGTAACGAACAGTGACCAACATCAAAGCAATGCGACACTTTAACAGCCGTTTCATGGATACGTTTCAGAATCAGAGCCTGCGTCGACATTTTTTCCCGAGGCGGCGCTCAACGAGACCCGCTAAATACTCATCGACAATCACGACCGGATCGGTGCTGGGGTCGCCCCAATACCATACCGGGCACACCACGCGAAACGCCAAGCCGGATGGCGTGGCGTTTCGGTAAGCAGTACGCCGTCTCAGGCGACGTGTGCCAACGACTCGGAAGGCCCGAAGCATTCATGATGGCGTCGTTCAGCCTCAATCCCGAGCGTCTCCCGCTACGCGAAGCCGCCAAGGCGCTGCGCGCCATGCTTGGCGCATCATAAAAAAGCCCCGTTATACGGGGCTTTACAAGCTTATATCGACTTATGACGTCGACAACGCTAGAACGGGATCTCGTCGTCAAAGTCATCGAAGTTGCCGGGGTTGGGAGCACCGTAATTGCCTTGCTGGCCACCCTGCTGGGGCGGCTGTTGCTGAGGTGCCTGCTGCTGCGGGGAGGGGCCACCTTGCGGTTGGCCGTAGCCACCGCCCTGCTGCGCCGCAGCGCCTTGGCCCATGCCTTGCTGAGGCGCATTCTGCTGAGGCTGAGCGTAGTCACCACCACCCTGACCGCTGCGCGAATCGAGCATCTGCATGTCGTTGGCGACGATCTCGGTGGAATACCGATCCTGCCCGTCCTGACCCTGCCATTTGCGCGTCTGCAGGCGGCCCTCGACATAGATACGCGAGCCTTTCTTCACGTACTGCTGGGCGATTTCCGCCAGCTTGTTAAACATCACCACCGTATGCCATTCGGTACGCTCCTGGCGCTGACCGCTCTGACGGTCGGTCCAGGTGTCGGTGGTCGCGATGCGTAGATTGCACACCGGATTACCGGAAGGTAAAAAACGGACTTCTGGATCCTGACCGAGATTGCCGATCAGGATGACCTTGTTCACGCCGCGCGCCATGTAAGTCTCCTTGAAAATAGTCCCGCGCCCGTTATCAGGCGCTCTTGTGATCTCGCTCGGACCCCAGGACGCGTTCCAGCGCCTCGGTGTCCAGCCGCTGACGGTCAACCTTGAGATAGGCGACACGCTCGTCAGGCACCACCATGACATCCTCGACGCCGGCCACGGCGGCGAATCGCTCCATCAGTGTATCCATCGTACCCATCGAGCGCTCGTTCAGGGCGACGATCTCGCTTGAGAGATGGCGGGGAGCCGGCATCTTCCAGACAATCACCAACCATACCGCACCCAGCAACGCCGCGCCCAGGAAGACCGCGTCCAGGCCGAAGTGCTGAGATAGGAAGCCCCCGGCCGTTCCGCCCAGGAAGGCGCCCACAAACTGGCTGGTGGAGTACACGCCCATCGCCGTGCCCTTGGCACCCGCCGGGGCCAGTTTACTGATCATCGACGGCAGCGTGGCCTCCAACAAGTTGAAGGCCACGAAGAATCCCCAGAGCAGCGAGAACAGCGCCCAACGCCCATCGGAAAACTCTACCAGACCGGCCAGACAGAGCGTCAGCCACGCCACGGCACCGATGAAGATCGGTTTCATCTTGCGGTACTTTTCGGCCACGATTACCAGCGGCACCATGGCCACGAAGGCCAATGCCATGATCGGCAGATACACCCAGCCGTGATGCGCCGGCGCAATCCCCAAGGCTTCCAAGCGAAAGGGCACGGCCACGAAGCAGGCGGTCAGGATGGCGTGCAGAGCGAAGATCGAGAAATCTAGACGCAACAGATCACGCCGCGCCAGCATCGCGCGGAGTTGAGTGCGGTCGAGCCCTACATCGCGATGCGATACCAAACGTGGTGACCGCGGCACCAGTCGCCACAGCACCAGCAGCCCCACCACCGCGAGTGCGGCCGTGAACCAGAACACGCCGGCCAAACCGAAAGGGTCAGCGACCAAGGGACCCACGACCATCGCCACGCCAAACGCGATACCGATCGACAGCCCGATGGTCGCCATCGCCGCCGTACGCACCTCTTCGCGGGTCTGGTCGGCCAGCAGCGCCATGATCGCGCCCGCGACCGCGCCGCTGCCTTGCAGGCAACGCCCGACGATCACCCAGCCGATCGAGGTCGCCTGGGCGGCGACAACACTGCCCAGCAGAAACAACAAGAGCCCGATGCTGATGATGAGCTTGCGGCCGAACCGATCCGACAGCAGCCCGAAGGGAATTTGTAGAATCGCCTGTGTCAGGCCATAACCGCCCAGCGCCATTCCCACCAGTAAGGGGGTCGCGCCATCCAGATCCCCGGCATATAGCGCCAGGACCGGCAATACCATGAAAAGCCCGAGCATGCGCGTCGCATATAGGCTGGCGAGGCCGAAAATGGCACGCCGCTCGGTGTGAAGCAATGATGAAGACATGATTGAGTCGCGTCGTTGAAGAGAAGAAACGTTCGATACCGAAACCGGCCCATGAGGCCTTACTGCAGGGGCCGTGACGAACCAACACTTGGGCGTCTCGCACGCGCGCAGACGCCTACTAAGCACATTTTACCGACTGCCGGCCTGTCAAGGAAAGGACGCGCTTTGCCCGGACTCCACTGCACCCTCTATAATCGATCCTTTGACCGCGCCACCGCCACGGCGCAACCGGCACGAGGTGGGCATGGACAGAATTCTGGTCAGGGGTGCACGCACCCACAATTTGCAGAACATCGACGTCGAACTACCGCGTAACAAGTTGATCGTCATTACCGGCTTGTCCGGTTCCGGCAAGTCCTCGTTGGCCTTCGATACTCTCTACGCAGAGGGGCAGCGTCGCTATGTGGAGTCTCTCTCCACCTACGCTCGCCAATTCCTGTCGATGATGGAAAAGCCCGATGTCGACCACATCGAGGGGCTTTCGCCGGCGATCTCCATCGAGCAGAAATCGACGTCCCACAATCCGCGCTCGACGGTCGGCACGATCACCGAGATTCACGACTATCTGCGCCTACTCTATGCCCGCGCAGGGACGCCACGCTGTCCCGAGCACGATATCGACCTCGAGGCGCAGACCGTCTCGCAGATGGTCGATCAGGTTCTGACACTCTCCGAAGGCAGCAAGTTAATGCTGCTGGCACCGGTCATCAGTGGCCGCAAGGGCGAGCACCAGCAACTGTTGGCCGAGCTACGTGCCCAAGGCTACGTCCGCGCCATGGTCGACGGTCAGGCGGTGGAACTCGACGAACTGGGCCCGCTCGACAAGAACAAGAAACACGACATCAGTGTGGTGGTGGATCGCATCAAAGTACGCGATGGACTCGCCCTGCGCCTGGCCGAGTCGTTCGAAACCGCGCTCGCCCTGTCCGATGGCATCGCCATCATTCACGACATGGATGGCACACGCGACGACATCGTCTTTTCGGCACGCTTCGCCTGTCCGGTGTGCGGCTACTCCATCGCGGAACTCGAGCCGCGCATGTTTTCGTTCAACAACCCCGCTGGGGCCTGCCCAACCTGCGACGGCCTCGGGGTACGCCAGTACTTCGATCCGTACAAGCTGATCAGCCATCCCGAGCTGTCGCTAGCCGAAGGCGCCATCAAGGGCTGGGATCGGCGTAGCGTTTATTACTTCAACCAGTTGCAGGCGGTCGCCCAGCATTATCGTTTCGCGCTGGAAACGCCCTGGCAGGACCTCGCCCGGCACGAACGTGACGTGGTGTTGCACGGCAGCGGACAGGACCAGATCGCCTTCAGCTACGTCAACGATCGGGGCCGCAAGGTCACGCGCGAACATGCCTTCGAGGGCGTGCTCCCCAACATGGAGCGGCGTTACCGCGAAACCGAGTCGAGCATGGTGCGAGAAGATCTTGCCAAGCACCTGGCCGTGCGGTCCTGCCCATCCTGCCAAGGGACCCGACTGCGCAAGGAAGCCCGCCATGTTTATATTGACGGCCGCCCCCTCCCTGAAGTTTCGCAACTACCCATCGGCGAGGCTTGGCATTATTTCGTGGCGTTGGAATTGCCGGGCCGCAAGGGTGAAATCGCCGCCAAGATTCTCCACGAGATACACTCTCGCTTGCAGTTCCTGGTCAACGTGGGGCTCGACTACCTGACCCTCGAACGCAGCGCCGACACGCTCTCCGGTGGCGAGGCTCAGCGCATTCGCCTGGCCAGCCAGATCGGCGCGGGCTTGGTCGGCGTCATGTACATCCTCGATGAACCCTCGATCGGCCTGCATCAACGCGACAACGACCGGCTACTTCAGACACTCGAGCGTCTGCGCGACCTCGGCAATACGGTCATCGTCGTCGAACACGACGAGGAAGCGATACGCGCGGCGGACCATGTCCTCGATATCGGCCCCGGTGCCGGTGTGCATGGCGGCCGTATCGTCGCCCAGGGGACCCCCGAGCAGATCACCCAATGCGACGCCTCGCTGACCGGCCAGTACCTGTCGGATCAACGGCGTATCGAGATACCGCCGTATCGTATCCCCGGCAATCCAGAGAAAATGCTGCACCTCAACGGTGCCAACGGCAACAACCTGCAGGACGTCACGCTCGACCTGCCCCTGGGACTGTTCGTGTGCGTGACCGGCGTGTCCGGCTCGGGCAAGTCGACACTGATCAATTCGACGCTGATGCCGGTCGCCACACGCGAGCTCAACCGCGCCACGAGCCTTACGCCCGCGCCCTACCAACGCATCAAAGGGCTGGAGTTGCTCGACAAGGTCATCGACATCGATCAGAGCCCGATCGGGCGGACGCCGCGTTCCAACCCGGCCACCTATACCGGCATTTTCACACCGATTCGAGAGCTCTTCGCGGGCACCCAGGAGGCACGCTCACGTGGCTACAAGCCCGGGCGATTTAGTTTCAACGTCAAGGGCGGACGCTGCGAAGCCTGTCAGGGCGAAGGGCTA
>NZ_JARANY010000093.1 GCF_029889885.1 Chromohalobacter sp. 296-RDG | reverse complement strand
GGCAAGCGAGTGGCTGGGGGCCATGCTGTGTCTGGCATCGATCATGTTCGTATTGATGCTTGCACGGCGCACCTCTCCTCTCCTCGCGTTCGGGATATCCATCGTCGCAGCACTGGTCATCGACCTGGTGTTTTCACGTTACTTGCTCATTCCCCTCCCCGAGGGACTATTGGGCGTCTGGGGGTAAGTAAGCCATGGATGCATTTCTGCAAGGCCTGGCGCTGGTCTTCAATTTCCAGACATTACTGGTGATCGCCGCCGCGGCCATTTTTGGAGTCTTCGTGGGCGCCGTGCCCGGCCTGACCGCCACCATGGCCGTCGCACTACTGGTCCCCATCACCTTTTACATGGAGTCAACGCCCGCCATCGCAGCCATCGTGACCACATCGGCGATGGCGATCTTCGCCGGCGACATTCCCGGCACCTATCTCAATATCCCCGGCACGCCCGCGTCGGCCGCCTATGTCGGCGAGTCCCATCAACTGGCACGTCAAGGGCGCGCACGGGAAACGCTGGGGACCAACCTTGTATGCTCGGTCTTCGGCGGATTGTTCGGCACGCTAGTGCTGGTCTTCGTCTCGTCCTCGCTGGCCGAAGTCGCGCTCAAGTTCAGTTCCTTCGAGTATTTCTGGTTGGCTTTGCTGGGGCTGAGCTGCTCGATCTTCATCTCCATCGGCTCCAAGACCAAGGCCTTTCTATCCTTGCTGGTAGGGTTGCTGCTCTCCACTGTCGGTCTCGACATGATGAGCGGTGCACCTCGCTTCACGTTCGGCCTCCCGGACTTGATGGCAGGCATCAATTTCATCCCCGTGATGATCGGGATGTTCGCGCTCAACGAACTGATGAGCTTCTACGGTTCCAGCAATGAAAACCGCCACATTCCCGCCGTTCACAAGGACGAAGTCTTCAGCAGCGTTCCTCGGCACATCGGACGCTATTGGCGCAACCTGTTGCGGGGCAGTTCGACCGGCACCCTGATCGGCGCCCTGCCCGGCGCGGGCGCAGACATCGCGGCATGGATCTCCTACGCCATGGGCAAAAGCCGCTCGAAAAACCGGGACGCCTATGGTAGCGGCCACATCGAAGGCATCGTCGATGCCAGCTCGGCCAACAACTCGGGTATCAGCGGCGCCTGGGTACCGGCGCTGGTCTTCGGCATTCCCGGCGACTCGATCACCGCCATCGTCATCGGTGTGCTGTACATGAAAGGCATGAATCCCGGCCCCACCATCTTCATGGAGGGCGGTGGTTTGGTCTATGCGCTGTTCACGGTGTTCTTCATTGCCAACCTGGCCATGTTGCCCATCGGTTATATCGCCATTCGCTCGGCCAAGGTCTTCATCCTGACGCCACGCAAGATATTGATGCCGATCATTCTGTGCTTTTGCATCATCGGCGCCTTCGCCATCAACAACGCTGTCACCGATATCTGGATCATGCTGATCATCGGTCTGGTCGCCTACATCCTGGCGCGCAACGACTTCCCCATGGCCCCGACCATTCTGGGCCTGGTACTCGGCGGCACGCTGGAGAACAACTTCATGAGCTCCATGCTCAAGAGCAACGGCGACCTGCTCAGTTTCTTCTCGCGTCCCATCAGCGCAAGCCTAGGCGCGATGGTCATCCTGATCTGGTTCCTGCCGTTGTTCATTCGTCTCTATCGCCGTTATCGCGGCGCTCCCCAATCCCCGAGGACGCCATGACCACCTACGCCGCTGCACAAATTCATGAACTCTTGACGGCCCTCTTCGAGGAGGCCGGCGCACATCGAGAGGTCGCCGACACCACCGCCGACGTGCTGGTCGAGGGCGATCTTCTCGGTCACCACACGCATGGCATCAAGCTCGCGAATGGCTATCTCAAGGACCTCAAGGCCGGCAAGGCAAGCGGCGACCCCGCTACGCTCAAGATGTCGGAAAGCAGTCCCGTGGCCGCCGTGATCGATGGACACTATGTGTTAGGGCCGTACCTGATCAGGCACGCGCTTGAGCATGCACGACAAGCCGCCGAAGGCTTCGGCATCGGCATCGTCACGCTCAAGCGATCCCATCACATCGCCTGCCTGGCAGCCTATCTGCGCCCCCTTGTCGAACGTGACCTGGTGCCCATCGTGCTCAGTTCGGACCCCGCCGTGGCCTCGGTGGCACCCTATGGCGGTGTGACGCCCGCATACACGCCGAACCCGCTGGCCATCGGCATCCCCGGTCGCGACAACCCCATGCTGATCGACGTCAGCATGTCTAGCATTACCAACGGCACCGTCAACAAGACACGCGCCGAGGGCGGCAAGCTCGCGCATCCCGCGATCTTGACCCGTCACGGCACCGCCAGCGACGATCCCGAGGACTTCTTCACTACGCCGCCCGGCAGCATCCTACCACTCGGCGGCCAGGCCTTCGGTCATAAGGGGTTCGCTCTGGGCCTGATGATCGAGGCGCTGACCTCGGCTCTCGGTGGCTATGGTCGCAAGGACGCCCCGACCCAATGGGGTGCCTCGGCCACGGTGATGGTCATCGATCCGGCGCGTTTCGGCGGCACCGATGCCTTCGTCGAGGAAACCGACTTTCTCACCCGGCGCTGTCTCGACGCCGAGCGCGCCGACCCCGATGTCGCGGTGCGCCTACCCGGTCAATCCGGCCTCGCCAAGCGTCAACGGTATCTACGCGAGGGAATTCCCCTGCCCAATGACGTCGTCGATTCGCTACGCCTGGCCGTCGCCGACTCGACGCTGGCAAACGGCTCATTGAGTCGCGCACTAGAGTTATGAACGGGAGAATAAGATGCCACAAGATCAGGACACGCATGATACCAAGACCATCGGCGTCATCGGCACCGGTCTCATGGGCGCACCGATGGCTCGCCGTCTCGCCGCCGCGGGCCACCGAGTCCGCGCCTGGAACCGCACGCCCGACAAGACAGAGACACTGCACGAGCACGGCATCGACATAGCTCATTCGGCGAACGACACCGCCACTGATGCCGACTTCGTCATGGTCATGCTCAGCTCGGGACCGGTATGCGACGACATCCTGCTAGGCGACGACGGCGTGATCGCCCACATGGCACCCGGTGCGATACTGGTGGTGATGAGTTCGATCCCGGTCGAAACCGCCAGAGGCCAGGCCCAAGCCGCCGAGGCAGCAGGCATCGGCTATCTGGATGCACCGGTATCCGGTGGCGAACGCGGCGCCATCGGCGGCACGCTGGCGATCATGGTCGGCGGCGAAGCGGCCACCTACACGCAAGCGCGAGCGCTTTTTTCACACCTCGGGCGCGACGTGCATGTCGGCCCGGCCGGTAGTGGTCAACTCGCCAAGCTGGCCAATCAGACGATCGTCGCCAATACCATCGCTACGGTGTCCGAAGCCTTGCTGCTCGCCGAACGTGGTGGTGCCGATCCCGGAAAAGTACGTGAGGCCTTGCTGGGCGGCTTCGCCGACTCGACGATCCTTCAAGTCCACGGCGAACGCATGCTCAAGAAAGACTTCCGCCCCGGCGGGCCCGCCAAATGGCAGTGGAAGGACACCCAAACCGCCCAACAACTCGCGGATGAATTATCGCTTGAGCTCCCGGTATCGCGCCTGGTGGATGGCTTGTTCGGGGACCTGGTCGCGCACGGCGACGGCGAGCTGGACCATAGCGCCCTGATCCGCGAGCTGCGCCGGCGCAACGACGAAAATCCGCACTGAACGGTACCCAGGGTTTACGCCGGGACAGGTTGAAGCAGGAGTCTTTCGACAGGATGTCGACAGTAGCGCCAAGGGAGAGTTTATAGCGCCCTTGCGGCAACCTGCTCGCGGCTTCAAGTATCGAGCGCGACCTCGCGCAGATAATCCGGCACGTCGATCGTTCCAGCATCGCGAAAATCGGCCAGACGCGCCTGCACCTGGGATTCAGAGCGCGCTAGATGTTCTTCGAGAGCGCGTCCCGCGGCTTCGCCGTGACGGGCACGGGCTTGTTCGAATACATGCCGATGCTCGTCGAAGAACGGCTCCACGCTGGGCAGCTCGATCGACGAGCCCAGCAGATGCTTGCTGATCAACAGGATGGGTCGCGTGCGACGCAACATGGTCATGATCTCGGCGTTGTTGCCGCGCTTCAGGGCCTCGTGGTGCAGGTCATTCTCGAGGGCATCGAGCAATGCGCTGGGCACCTGAGGATAATCGCGCGCGGCATCGTTCAGGCGCGCCAGATAGTGCTGTATTTCCGCATCGCTCAATGTCTCGGCGGCACGGGTCATCATGAATGGTTCTAGCTGACACCGTGCCTGGTAAAGATCGCGCAGGCGCGTGTCGTCCAGCGGCACCACCGTCCAACTGCTGTACTTGACTTTCTCGACCACGCCGATGCTCTGTAGATACAGCAGGGTGCGATGCGTCAGAGTCCGACTCACCGACAGCGAACGCGCCAATTGCAGTTCATTGAGTTCGAAGCGCCCTTTCATCGAGCATAGCACCACGTCACGTTCTACATTCTCGGCATGCGCACGCCAAGTGTCCGTGCGCTCGATACGCGAGGCGCGAAAATCGCTCTTGCCCAGGGAGCGGCGTACCACGTCGCCGGGTTGTGCGCCGACTTGGTAGCCGCGCCCTTCGAAGCGACAAATTCGCCCTTCCTCGTGGAGGCGAGCCAAGGTCTGGCGTACCGGCGAACGGCTCATCGCGAAATGCTCGGCGAGATGTCCTTCCAGCAGCACCAACCCCGGCTCGAGACGTCCATCCTCGATGGCCTGGCTAACTACCCGATAAAGTTGCTCCTTCAACGATCTGGCCATGCGACTGTCGTACTCCCGTTTAATGCATGCGCGCGGTTCGAGCGCCCTTGAACGTGATGATAGCGCGGCGTCGTCAGGTGATCGCGCCGACCATCCAGGGCACGAATTCATTGCTGCCATAACCCAACGATTCGCTGGCACTGGCGTCGCCGGACGCGACGGCGACGATCCGTTCGAAGATCGCCTCTCCCATCTCCTCCACCGAGACTTCACCGTCGATGATGGCGCCGCAGTTGAGGTCCATGTCCTCACTCATGGTCTCATACATGTGCGTATTGGTAGCCAGCTTGAGGCATGGCGCCGGCTTGAAGCCGGAGACCGAACCACGCCCCGTGGTGAAGCACACCACGGTCGCTCCCGAGGCAATCTGCCCGGTAACCGAGACAGGGTCATAACCGGGACTGTCCATGAAATTGAAGCCTGGCACCTTGAGCGGCTCGGCGTATTCGAGCACATCGTTGAGGCTCGATGCCCCACCCTTGGCCACCGCGCCGAGGGATTTTTCCAGAATCGTCGACAGGCCTCCCGCCTTGTTGCCCGGCGAGGGGTTATTGTTGAGTTCCGCGCCGTTGATCTCGGTGTAATGCTTCCACCAGGCGATGCGTGCCAGCAGCTTACGCGCGACGTCCACATCCACCGCGCGGTCCAACAACAAATGCTCGGCGCCATAGATTTCCGGCGTTTCGCTCAGGATTGCGCTGCCTCCGTGACGCACGATCAAATCGGCGGCGTGCCCCAGCGCCGGGTTGGCGGTGATCCCGGAATAACCATCCGAGCCACCGCATTGCAACGCCACGCTCAAGTGATGGAGCGGCGCGGGGCGTCGCTCATCGCGTTCATGGCTGCGCGCCATGTTCAGCACCTTGTCGCAGGCCATCTGGATGCTCGCGCGCGTACCGCCGACCTGCTGAATGTTGAAGTAGGCCAGACGCGCGGCATCCTCCAGGCCAGACTTCTCCACCAACTGCTTGACCTGGTTGGTTTCACATCCCAGCCCGATAATGACCACATGCGCAAAATTGGGATGCCGTGCGTAGCCCGCGATGACACGCTCGAGGAAGGCAAAG
>NZ_JARANY010000092.1 GCF_029889885.1 Chromohalobacter sp. 296-RDG | reverse complement strand
GGCAAGCGAGTGGCTGGGGGCCATGCTGTGTCTGGCATCGATCATGTTCGTATTGATGCTTGCACGGCGCACCTCTCCTCTCCTCGCGTTCGGGATATCCATCGTCGCAGCGCTGATCATCGATCTCTTGTTCTCTCGCTACCTGCTCATTCCCCTCCCCGAGGGACTACTGGGCGTCTGGGGGTAAGTAAGTCATGGATGCATTCCTGCAAGGCCTGGCGCTGGTCTTCAATTTTCAGACGCTACTCGTCATCGCCGGTGCGGCCCTTTTCGGCGTCTTCGTGGGTGCCGTGCCGGGGCTGACCGCCACCATGGCCGTGGCACTGTTGGTGCCCATCACCTTTTACATGGACCCGACGCCTGCTATCGCGGCCATCGTGACCACCTCGGCGATGGCGATATTCGCCGGCGACATACCCGGCACCTATCTCAATATTCCCGGCACACCCGCCTCGGCCGCCTATGTTGGCGAGTCACACCAGTTGGCGCGTCAAGGGCGCGCGCGAGAAACGCTGGGCACCAATCTGGTGTGCTCGGTTTTCGGCGGGTTATTCGGCACGCTGGTGCTGGTGTTCGTATCGCCCTCGCTTGCCGAGGTCGCACTCAAGTTCAGCTCGTTCGAATATTTCTGGCTGGCGCTTTTGGGCCTGAGCTGTTCGATCTTCATTTCCGTCGGCCCCAAAACCAAGGCCTTTCTGTCCCTGCTGGTGGGTCTGCTGCTCTCAACCGTCGGCCTCGACATGATGAGCGGCGCGCCGCGTTTCACGTTCGGCATCCCGGACTTGATGGCAGGCATCAACTTCATCCCCGTGATGATCGGGATGTTCGCGCTCAACGAGTTGATGGGGTTTTACGGATCCCGAAATCAACAACGCAGCGTCCCCGCCGTGCACAAGGATCAAGTCTTCAGCAGCGTTCCCCAGCATCTCAAGCGCTACTGGCGCAACCTGCTGCGCGGTAGCTCGACCGGCACCCTGATCGGCGCTCTGCCCGGGGCGGGCGCGGATATCGCGGCGTGGATCTCCTATGCCATGGGCAAGAGCCGCTCGAAGAGCCGGGACGCTTATGGCACCGGCCACATTGAGGGCATCGTCGATGCCAGCTCGGCCAACAACTCCGGCATCAGCGGCGCCTGGGTGCCCGCACTGGTCTTCGGCATTCCCGGCGACTCGATCACGGCCATCGTCATCGGCGTGCTGTACATGAAGGGCATGAACCCCGGCCCCACTATCTTCATGGAAGGTGGCGGTCTGGTCTACGCACTATTCACGGTGTTCTTCATCGCCAACCTGATCATGCTGCCCATCGGCTATATGGCCATTCGCTCGGCCAAGATCTTCATCCTGACCCCACGCAAGATACTGATGCCGATCATTCTGTGCTTCTGCATCGTCGGTGCCTTTGCCATCAACAATTCCATTACCGATGTATGGATCATGCTGATCATCGGCCTGGTGGCTTACATTCTGGCGCGCAATGACTTTCCCATGGCCCCGGCCATTCTGGGCCTGGTACTCGGTGGCACGCTGGAAAACAACTTCATGAGCTCCATGCTCAAGAGCAACGGCGACCTGCTCAGTTTCTTCTCGCGCCCAATCAGCGCGAGCCTGGGCGCAATGGTCATCCTGATCTGGCTATTGCCGCTGTTCATTCGCCTCTATCGCCGTTATCGCGGCGCTCCCCAATCCCCGAGGACGCCATGACCACCTACTCACCTGCACAACTTCATGAGCTCTTGACGGCCCTCTTCAAGGAGGCCGGTGCCCATCGAGAGGTCGCCGAGGCCACCGCCGACGTGCTGATCGAGGGCGACTTGCTCGGCCACCATACCCACGGCATCAAGTTGGCCAAGGGCTATCTCAACGACCTCAAGGCCGGCAAGGCAAGCGGTAACCCCGATACGCTCGAGATGACGGAAAGCAGCCCCGTAGCCGCCACGCTCGACGGGCATTATGTACTAGGGCCGTATCTCGTGACGCGCGCTCTGGAACATGCACGGCAAGCGGCCGAAGGCTTCGGCATCGGCATCGTTACGCTCAAGCGCTCCCATCACATCGCTTGCTTGGCGGCTTACCTGCGCCCACTCGTCGAGCGTGATCTGGTGCCCATCGTACTGAGCTCGGACCCTGCAGCGGTCTCGGTCGCGCCCTATGGCGGAGTGACCCCCGTATACACGCCGAATCCGCTGGCCATCGGTATTCCGGGGCGCGATAACCCCATGCTGATCGATGTCAGCATGTCGAGCATCACCAACGGCACCGTCAACAAGACACGCGCCGAGGGCGGCAAGCTCGCACATCCGGCCGTCCTCACCCATCAGGGAACGGTCAGCGACGACCCAGAGGATTTCTTCACCACCCCGCCCGGCAGCATCCTGCCACTCGGCGGCCAGGCCTTCGGCCACAAGGGATTCGCCTTGGGACTGATGATCGAGGCGCTGACCTCGGCCCTCGGCGGTTACGGCCGCAAGGACGCTCCCACGCAATGGGGCGCCTCGGCCACGGTGTTGGTCATCGACCCGGCGCGTTTCGGCGGCACCGACGCCTTCGTCAAAGAAACCGACTTCCTCACCCGGCGCTGCCTCGAGTCCGAGCGCGCCGATCCCGACGTCGCGGTTCGTCTCCCGGGGCAATCCGGTCTCGCCAAGCGGCAGCGCTATCTGCGCGAGGGAATTCCTCTGCCCAATGATGTCGTCGACTCACTCCGTCAGGCCGTCGCCGACTCGACGCTGGCAGACGGATCATTGAGCCGCACACTAGGCCTATGATCGGAGAAATGACATGACACAAGGCCAATACGACATCAACACCATCGGTATCATCGGCACCGGCCTCATGGGTGCGCCGATGGCCCGCCGTCTCGCCGAGGCGGGCTATCGGACCCGCGCCTGGAATCGCACACCCGACAAGATAGAGACACTGCGCGAACACAGTATCGAAATAGCCCATTCGGCGAACGACACCGCCACCGACGCTGATCTCGTAATGGTCATGCTCAGCTCGGGGCCGGTATGCGATGACGTCTTGCTAGGCAACGACGGCGTGATCGCCCATATGACGCCCGGTGCGATACTGGTGGTGATGAGTTCGATCCCGGTCGAAACCGCCAGGAGCCAGGCCCAGGCCGCCGAGGCAGCGGGCATCGGCTATCTGGATGCACCAGTGTCCGGTGGCGAACGCGGCGCTATCGACGGCACGCTGGCGATCATGGTCGGTGGCGAAGCAGCCACCTATGCGCAAGCGCGGGCGCTGTTCTCGCCCCTCGGACACGCCGTACATGTCGGCCCCGCCGGTAGTGGCCAACTCGCCAAGCTGGCCAATCAAACCATCGTCGCCAACACCATCGCCACGGTGGCCGAAGCCTTGCTGCTCGCCGAACGCGGCGGTGCCGACCCCGGCAAGGTGCGCGAGTCCCTGCTGGGCGGCTTCGCCGACTCGACGATCCTTCAAGTCCACGGCGAACGCATGCTCAAGGAAGATTTCCGCCCCGGCGGGCCCGCCAAATGGCAGTGGAAGGACACGCAAACCGCCCAAGCGCTCGCGGATGAATTATCGCTTGAGCTTCCGGTATCGCGCCTGGTGGATGGCTTGTTCGGGGACCTGGTCGCGCACGGCGACGGCGAGCTGGACCATAGCGCCCTGATCCGCGAGCTGCGCCGGCGTAACGGGGAACGCCCAAGCTGATCGGCACCTAGGGTTTACGCCGGGACAGGTTGAAGCAAGGGTCTTTCGACAGGATGTCGAAAGTAGCGCCCAAGGAAGGGTTGATAGCGCTCTTGCGGAAACCTGCTCCCGACGTTTGTCTTGTCGCGCTCTCAGGAAGGTGCCACCTCGCGCAGATAATCCGGCACTTCAATCGCACCCGCATCGCGAAAATCGGCAAGCCGCGCCTGCACCTGAGATTCAGAGCGTGCCAGATGTTCTTCGAGAGCGCGTCCTGCGGCTTCGCCATGACGGGCTCGGGCCTTTTCGAATACGTGCCGGTGCTCATCGAAGAACGGCGCCACGCTGGGCAGCTCGATCGACGAGCCCAGCAGGTGCTTGCTGATCAATAGAATCGGCCGCGTGCGACGCAACATGGTCATGATCTCGGCGTTGTTGCCACGCATCAGTGCCTCATGGTGCAAGTCATTCTCGAGGGCATCGAGCAAGGCGCTGGGCACCCGAGGATAATCGCGCGCGGCATCGTTCAGGCGCGTCAGATAGTGTTGTATTTCCGCATCGCTCAACGTCTCGGCGGCACGGGTCATCATGAACGGCTCCAGCTGACGCCGTGCCTGATAAAGATCGTGCAGGCGTGTATCGTCCAGCGGCACCACCGTCCAACTGCTGTACTTGACCTTTTCCACCACTCCGATGCCCTGCAGATACAGCAGGATGCGATGCGTCAGAGTCCGGCTCACCGACAAAGAACGCGCCAGTTGCAGTTCATTGAGTTCGAAGCGCCCTTTCATCGAGCACAACACCACATCGCGCTCCACGCTTTCGGCATGGGCACGCCAAGTATCCGTGCGTTCGATACGTGAGGCGCGAAAATCGCCCTTGCCCAGCGAGCGGCGCACCGCGTCGCCGGGCTGCGCACCAACTTGATAGCCGCGCCCCTCGAAGCGACAAACGCGCCCTTCCTCATGGAGGCGCGCCAGGGTTTGACGTACCGGCGAACGACTTATCGCGAAATGCTCGGCGAGATGTCCTTCCAGCAGCACCAACCCCGGTTCGAGACGCCCCTCCTCGATGGCCTCGCGAACTACCCGATAAAGTTGATCCTTCAACGATCTGGACATGCGTCTGTCGTACTCCCCCCGATTAATGGCGTATGCGCGACTCGAGCGCCCTTGAACATGATGGCAGCGGCGTTCGTCAGGTGATCGCGCCGACCATCCAGGGCACGAATTCATTGCTGCCATAGCCCAACGACTCGCTGGCACTGGAATCGCCGGACGCAACGGCGACGATCCGTTCGAAGATCGCCTCCCCCATCTCCTCCACCGACACCTCGCCATCGATGATGGCCCCGCAGTTGAGGTCCATGTCCTCATGCATGGTCTCATACATGTGCGTATTGGTAGCCAGCTTGAGACATGGCGCCGGCTTGAAGCCGGAGACCGAACCACGGCCGGTGGTGAAACACACCACGGTCGCTCCCGAGGCAATCTGTCCAGTGACCGAGACCGGGTCATAACCGGGACTGTCCATGAAATTGAAGCCCGGCACCTTGAGCGGCTCAGCGTATTCGAGCACATCGTTGAGGCTCGATGCCCCACCCTTGGCCACCGCGCCCAAGGATTTTTCCAGAATCGTCGACAGGCCTCCAGCCTTGTTGCCCGGTGAAGGGTTGTTGTTGAGTTCCGCGCCGTTGATCTCGGTGTAATGCTTCCACCAAGCGATGCGTGCCAACAACTTACGCGCGACGTCTACGTCTACTGCACGGTCCAACAACAGATGCTCGGCGCCGTAGATCTCTGGCGTTTCGCTCAGGATGGCGCTACCCCCGTGGCGCACGATCAGATCGGCAGCATGCCCCAATGCCGGGTTAGCGGTGATACCCGAATAACCATCCGAGCCACCGCATTGCAGGGCCACGCTCAAGTGATGAAGCGGCGCAGGACGGCGCTCATCGCGTTCCTGGCTGCGCGCCATGTCTAACACCTTGTCGCAGGCCATCTGGATGCTCGCGCGCGTACCGCCGACCTGCTGAATGTTGAAATAGGCCAGGCGCGCGCCATCCTCCAGGCCCGACTTTTCCACCAACTGCTTGACCTGGTTGGTTTCACATCCCAGCCCGATAATGACCACATGCGCAAAATTGGGATGCCGTGCGTAGCCCGCGATGACACGCTCGAGGAAGGCAAAG
>NZ_JARANY010000091.1 GCF_029889885.1 Chromohalobacter sp. 296-RDG | reverse complement strand
CCGACATCTTGCCTGCGGCGAACGCAAGCAGCGCCAGGCAGAGAATCGCCACAGCGGTGCCTTGCACGGTCAAGGTGACCAGCGCATTGCCCAGCGCGGCGCGGCGGGCCAAACGCCGCTGATCGTCGAGCAACATCCGCTGCTCATGCTCCACTCTTTCCCGGTGGGCGCCGAGTACGCCGAAGGTGCGCAACTCGGCCAGGCCCTGCAGATGTTCCAGAGCGCGAACGCGCAGGCGCTCCAGCGTTTCGACGCGTCGCGCGCTTGGGTCCCGTCCTGCCACGGCCATGCCCAGCGTGACGATCCCCCATAACGGCAGCATGATCGCCAGCAGCACACCGCCCAGCGCGGGCATGGCCAGCGCCTGGATGCCGGCGACGACGAGGATCGCCAGCAGCCCCACTAATGGCGGCGCCAGCAAGCGCAGATAGAGATTGTCGAGCGCGTCGATGTCGGCGGTCAGCCGATTGAGCCATTCGCCGGCGCGGTAACGCGCCAGTTCACGGCCCGATAGCCGTGACAAGCCGGCAAAGGTGCGCCCGCGAATATCCGCCAACAGACGCAGCACGGTGTCGTGGTTATAAAGGCGCTCGGCATAACGCGCAGCGGTACGCCCCACGGCGAAGAAGCGGATACCGCTACCTGGGGTGAAGACATCGATCGTCGCCGCGCCACCCGCCGCGAGTGTCATCCCGGTCAGCGCTGTCGCGGTGATGAACCACCCCGACAGCGTCAGAAGCCCAATAGCGAACAGCAGCGTCGCCAGCATCAGCAACGCCCCGATCAGCAAGCGTGTACGCTGCTCGCCCATCAGGCGCAGCCATGGGCCTAGCGCCTTTCTAGTGGGCCCCTGCATGACAGTGGACTCCTTCATGACCAGGCCTCCGACGATACCGGTACGTCCTGTGAAGACAACTGGCCCGCCTCGAGACGCAACACGCGGTCGGCCATGCCCATGACGGCGGGATGATGCGTGGCGATGACCAGAGTACGGCCTTGCGCGACCAGTTGCGTCAGTCCCTCGATCACGCGGCGTTCGCTGTCAGGGTCGAGGCTGGCCGTGGGTTCGTCGAGCAATACCAGGGGCGCGTCACTGAGGAATACCCGCGCCAGCGCCAAACGGCTGGCTTGCCCGCCGGAAAGCCCCAGACCACGCTCGCCGAGGGACGTGTCGAGCCCCTCGGGCAAGGCTTTCAGCAAGTCACCGAGCTGAGCCGCATTAAGTGCCTCGCGCAAGCGGTCGTCACTGGCATTTGGCGCGACCAGGCGTAAATTCTCGGCCAGCGTGCCCTGCATCAAGAACGGGCGCTGATCGAGCCAGGCCAAGCGTGTCTCCGCACGCAACGCGACCTCGCCCGCCTCGGCCTCGACGAAGCCGGCGAGCAGTTGTAGCAGCGTCGACTTGCCGGCGCCCGATGGTCCGACCAGCGCCACCACCTCGCCATCGTCGATATCGAGATCGAGTGGCCACAACACGCGGCAGCGCCCGGCATGCGCCACACAGACCTCGATCAGGCGCGCCCGTAGCTTCGTCGCGTCGTCGCACTCATCGTCTAGAGCCTCCATGCGTGGACCCTTTGGTGGCGTCTGCGACAGCAATTCGCACAGGCCCTCGGCGGCACCCAGGGCACTGGCGCGGTCGTGATAATGCTGGGCAAGCAAGCGCAGCGGCTGGAAGAAATCCGGCGCCATGAACAACAGGAACAACCCGCTGAACAGCGTCAGTTGGTCGGCCGGACCGAACTGGATGTAGCCCAGCAACCCGAAGCCGATATAGATGGCAATCACCGCAATCGACACCGAGGCGAAGAATTCCAGCACCGCCGAGGAGAGAAACGCCACGCGCAGCGTTTTCATGTTGCGCCGCCGGTAGTCGTCGGCCACCGCCGTGACTTCCTCGGTGGCCTGACGGGTGCGACCGAACAGCTGCAAGGTGGTCAACCCGCGCACGCGATCGAGGAAATGCCCCGCGAGACGCGTCATGGCCTGGAACTGCTGCTCGTTCAAGCGCTGAGCGCCCATGCCGATCAACGCCATGAACAGCGGAATCAACGGCGCCGCAATCAGGAAGAACAACGCCGCCAACCAGTCCAGCGAAAACGCCACGCCGAGAAAGATCAGCGGCAATACCACCGCCAGCGTGGCCTGGGGCACATAACGCGCGATATAGCCTTCCAGCGCTTCGACCTGATCGACCAGTCGTGCGGTACTGCCGGCGCTATGCCGCTGGGCGAGATGCACCGGCCCCAGCGCCGCGAGATGATCGAGCACCTGGGCGCGCACGTGCGCCTTGACGCACAGCCCGGCTTCCAGACCGCTGGTCTCCTGCAGCCACTGCGCCAGCCCGCGCACGATCACCGCGCCAGCCAACGCCGCCGCATAGGGCCATAGCGTGGCCAAGGCCGACTCGTGGACCACGACAGCGCTGATCAACCATGCCATCAGGCCCAGTTGCGCGAGTGTCGCGAGCCCGCCGACGACACCAGCGACGATGGCGAGGCTCAGCCAGCCGCGTACCTCACGGGATTGCGCGGCCAGCCATTGGCGCGACGCACGCGCCGGGGTTGGTGCTTGAGATCGGGACACGGCTCAGTGATACCCGTCGCCGACACGCACCTTGCCGCGGAATACCCAGTACGACCAGGCGGTGTAGGTCAGAATGATGGGCACCACGAACAGCACGCCGATCAGCAGGAAGAACTGTGACTCAGGTGCCGAGGCGGCATCCCACAGGGTGTAGTCCGGTGGAATGACATACGGCCAGCGGCTCACCAGCAGCCCCAGATAAGTGAAGACAAACATGCCCAGGGTAAAGAGGAACGCCATCAGCTCACGCCCCTTGCGGTTGGCGGCATAAATGCCAATCACACAGGCCAAGGCCAACGCCG
Organism: Chromohalobacter sp. 296-RDG; assembly: GCF_029889885.1. Classification (GTDB taxonomy): domain Bacteria; phylum Pseudomonadota; class Gammaproteobacteria; order Pseudomonadales; family Halomonadaceae; genus Chromohalobacter. The sequence goes on along the minus strand of NZ_JARANY010000091.1, from coordinate 3,110 downwards.
GCAGTAGCCAGATCACCTGCATGTGGTCGAACCAGCGTTCCCAGACGCCCGGGTCGATCCACGGCGTCCACAGGCTGACGACAGCGAAGACAACCACGACCCCGACGAGCAACTTGGGTACCAGAGCACGCGCCCAGTCACGCACATGCCCCTCGGACTTGAGCACCAACCAGGTCGCGCCGAGCAGTGCATAGCCGGCCACCAGCCCGAGTCCAGTGATCACCGAAAACGGTGTCAGCCAGTCGAGCGCCCCGCCGGTGAACACGCGATCGGCGGTCTCGAAACCTTCGATATAGGCCCCCACCACGGCGCCCTGGGCGAAGGCCGCCACGAAGGAGCCGCCGGCAAAGGCCGCGTTCCACCAGTTGCGCGTACGTCCTGACTTGAAGCGGAACTCGAAGGCCACACCACGGAAAATCAGGCCCGCCAACATCAGGAAGATCCCGATGTACATCGCCGGCAACAGGATCGAATAGACCAGCGGGAAGGCCCCGATCAATCCGGCGCCTCCCAGTACCAGCCACGTCTCGTTACCGTCCCATACCGGGGCGACGGAATTCATCATCACGTCACGCGCATCTTCGTCCGGGGCGAAGGGAAACAGGATACCCAGCCCCAGGTCGAACCCATCCATGAGCACGTACATGATCACGCCGAAGGCGATGATGACGGCCCAGATCAACGAGAGATCGAACATTTCCATGGCTTAGCTCCTGTTCGGGGCGCGGTCGTCGCGCGCATCATCGAAGGGCACGTGGGCAGCGGACATGGGTCGCGCCGGACGGTCGTGGCTATCCAGATCCTCCGTATCGTCGTGTTCATCGAGGCCCTGATTGATCACCTTGCACAGGTAATAGACACCGGCGATGAAGATCACGGCATAGACGGCGATATAGCCCAGCAGCGTGAACAGCACCATGCCGCCACTCAGCGAGGGGGTGATGGCATCGGCGTAGTCGAGCACGCCGTAGATCAGCCACGGCGAACGCCCGGTTTCGGTCACGAACCAGCCTGCGACTACCGCCACGAAGGGCGCCAGACTCATGCCTTGTAGCCCGCGCAAGAACCAGCGGCTGCGATAAACACGCCCGCCCTTGCGTAACACCAGTCCGGCAACGGCAAAGGCAATCATCAGAAGCCCCAGTGCCACCATCACGCGGAAGCTATAGAAGGTGATCCACACTGGCGGCTGTTGCGCACGGTCGATTTGATCGAGCCCCGGCACCACACCGTCTGGATCGTGACGCAGGATAAGACTGGCACCATTGGGAATGCCGATCTCGACGCGGTTGGCCTGCAGATCGCGGTCCGGCAATGCGAACAGCAATAGCGGCACGTTCGACTCGGTTTCCCAGTTACCTTCCATGGCGGCGATTTTCATCGGCTGGTGTTCCAGCGTATTCAGGCCATGCTCATCACCGACGAAGGCTTGCAGCGGCGCCAGAAACAGCAGCAGCCATAGCGTCATCGACAGCGCACGCTTGTGGGCATCGATATCGCGACCGCGCAGCAAGAACCAGGCACTGACCCCGGTCACCACGAAGCCACCGGTCAAGAATGCAGCCAAGGCCATGTGCGTGAAGCGGTACGGGAAGGACGCGTTGAAGATCGCATCGACCCAGGAAGTCACATGGATCACCCCTTCGCGGATCTCATAGCCATCGGGGGTCTGCATCCAACTGTTGGTGGCCAGAATCCAGAACGCCGAGATGAACGTCCCCACGGCGACCATCAGCGCAGCGAAGAAATGCACCGCCGGCGAGACACGATGCCGGCCGAATAGCAATACCCCCAGAAAACCAGCTTCGAGGAAGAACGCCGTGACCACCTCGTAACTCAGCATCGGGCCGATGAAGTTCGCCGCCATCTGCGAGAAGTTGCTCCAGTTGGTCCCGAACTGGAACGCCATCACGATGCCGGACACGACGCCCATGCCGAAGACCACGGCGAACACCTTGGTCCAGAACAGGCCGAGACGATCCCAGACGCGGTTGCCCGTGGACACATAAAGGCCCTGCAGCACGGCGATATAGGAGGCAAGCCCAATCGTGAAGACCGGGAAGATGGCATGAAAGGAAACCACGAATGCAAACTGCAACCGCGACAGGAGAATCGGATCTAGCGCCATGGCTGACTCCTTGAAGCTCGCATGATCAAAAGGTCATCGGAAAGAGGTGGTCATAGCCGAAAACGGCCCGCCGCCTGGGTCTTATTGTTTCGTTTCCAATCCCCCTACATCGTAGAGGGTTTATATAGCCTTAAAAAGCGCTGTGGCGGGGTTTCATATGTGTCGCGTTGCCGCACGGCAAATTGCCGCATGCGCGCCGATGTCGCGGTTGGCTTCGTTCTGCGTCATTCGTCTAACGGAGAACACCATCTTCTTTTTGGTAGAATAGTTATATCAAATTAGTATTTTTTTGGCGTCCGGCGCTACCGCTTTCGACAAGGATCACTCATGAACGCTATCTGGATCGCCATTTTCGGCGCTGTGTGTTTCGTGTTGGGCTATCGCTTCTATTCGAAGTTCATCGCCGAACGCATTTACCGACTCGACCCCGACTTCCAAACGCCCGCTCACGCCTATCAAGATGGCGTCGACTACGTGCCCACCAACAAGTGGATTCTGTGGGGACACCACTTCACCTCAGTGGCTGGCGCAGCGCCCATCGTGGGGCCGGCCATCGCCATCTACTGGGGTTGGCTGCCGGCCATTCTTTGGGTCGTGCTGGGCACCGTGTTTGCCGCCGGCGTGCATGACTTCGGTGCCGTGGTGCTGTCCAATCGCCACAAGGGCCATTCCATCGGCACGCTGGCCAACAAGCTGATCGGCCAGCGTGCCAAGCTGCTGTTCCTGTTCATCATTCTGATCCTGGTTTTGATGATCAACGCGGTCTTCGCGTGGGTCATCGCCAAGCTGTTCATCACCTTCCCCGCCAGCGTGCTCTCGGTGTTCATCCAGATTCCTTTGGCGGTGTGGATCGGCTATCGCGTCTATCGTCACTCGGGGTCGATGCTCCTGCCCTCGGTCATCGCCCTCGCCGTCATGTATAGCGCAGCGCTTTTGGCCAGCGAGGTACCCATTCTACAGATCGATCTGGTCAGTTGGTTCG
>NZ_JARANY010000090.1 GCF_029889885.1 Chromohalobacter sp. 296-RDG | reverse complement strand
CGACAGGTCGGGTCTGCCGGACGAATAGATACTGCCGGCGGACGAATTCAGTAAGCGGGACAGCATATTAGCATATAGCACGCACACCCGCCTTAAGTCTAATCGCTATTTAGCCTGGCCCATGCGTGCCTTGCACCACTCAGAAGTATGTCGTCATCACCTCTGCCACCTCCAGCGACTCATCAACGCACAATACGCGACGCCACTTGTCGAACGTCAGGCATGGGTGGGAAGTGCCGAAGGCAATCACATCGCCCACGGCAATATCGGCGTGTTCAGGAATCTCGAGGAACACATGCTGATCCATGATATGCGTCGTCCGCCACGCGCTGATATCGACCGGAGCCACGTTCTCGTTATGCAGAGAATAGAGTCGAAGCGGTAACGGCAGGTCCGGCTCATGGCCGATGTCGCGTTTGCCCAGCGCGATAATGGCCAAACCGGGCTCGGGCAATGATTGTACATGCGCGAAGACCTCGAGCGCCGGCTGCAGCTCGCCTTCGAGCTTGGGCTGACGCGCTTTCACATTGGCCATCGCCCCGGCATAGAGCTTGTGATCGTGCACCACGTAGCAACCAGGACGCAGCACCGGCGTGTAGTGCTCGCGCAGTTCCGCCTGGTCGAACGCCTCGGCGATCAAATCGAACCACTTGGAGCCGGAGGCGGTGACGAGCGGCGCCTCGCACTTGAGCACACCGCTGGCCTGCAACATGCGCACGGTCTCCACCAAGCGCTCGCCGTAGGCACGTACGGAAGCCACTTCATCGCCGCCAGCGATCATGCCCTCGTATCCCTCGACGCCCACCAGCGCCAGGGCGGATTCTTCGCCGATCGCCGCCACCAGCGCGTCGACCTGCGAGGCAGTACGGCAGCCACAGCGCCCGCCGTCGACGCCCAGTTCGATCAGCACATTGAGCGTAAGGCCACGTTCGGCAAAGAACGCCCCAAGATCGCGCACATTATCGACACTATCCACCACGCAGTAATATTCGAGCCCGCGCGCGATGGCATCTGCCACCAGGGTCATGTTGGGGTGCCCGACCAATTGATTGACCATCAGTACGCGTCCGATGCCATGGGCATGCGCCGTCACGCTCTGCACCGCCGTCGCAAGCGTGATGCCCCACGCCCCCGCCTCGATCTGTCGCTTGAACAACGCTGGCGCCATGGTGGTCTTCCCGTGCGGCGCCAACTTGGCACCGTGATCATCGGCGAAACGCTGCATCCAGGCCAGGTTGTAAGCCAGCGGCGCCTCGAAGACCACCGCCGCCGGTAGCGGAACGTCACGCAGCAGATGCCCCGGATGCACCAGCGGTGTGCCTTTTTCCATTGCCCCTTGCACGCGTTCGGACATCGTATTCTCCTCAGACTTTTATACTTAGATGGTATTTACTAACACATAATTTAAAAATATGTTAGTACCTAACAAGCTCATCAATCACTGGATACGGGCCGCTCGTGAGTCAAGAATTCGACATCCTGTCGCATATCACCGCCTGCTTGCCGAGCCTGCGCGAGTCGGAGAAGAAGGTCGCCACGCTGGTTCATGACGATATCGACTTCGTCACGGAGGCGAGTATCGGCGAGATCGCCAAACGCGCCGAGGTGAGCGATGCCACGGTGACGCGTTTCGCGCGCGCGGTGGGGTGCCGCAATGTGCGCGACTTGAAAACGCGCCTCACCCGTGCCCTGGCCGCCGGGCGTCGTTTCATTCAGGAAGCGAGCGAAGAAGACGGCCTCGGCGTCATCTACGACACCGCCGCACAGACGCTCGCACTCAATCGCGAACTCATGGAACAGGCCGATGTCGAGGGCGCGGTGACGATGCTTGACGACGCCCGCCAAATCCTGGTGTTCGGCGCCGGCGGCGGCTCCACCGTGATGGCGCAGGAAATGCAATTCCGACTGGTACGGCTTGGTTACGCCATCAGCGCCTATCCGCAAGCGCTACTACCACGCATGGTCGCCTCGACCCTGGAGCCCGATGACGTCGTCGTGACGCTGTCGGTGACCGGTTACACCCCGGAAATCGTCGAAGCGGCCGAGCTGGCACGCCAGTACGGCGCTCGCGTGCTCGCCATAACCGCCGTCGGGTCGCCACTGGCGGAGATCGCGAACATCGCCCTACCGCTGGCCGCCCGCGAAACCGATTACATCTATTTCCCGTCGTCGTCGCGCTACGCCATGATGGCCGCCATCGATATGCTGGCGCTGGGCCTGGCATTGCGACACCGCGATCATACCCGCGACAAGCTGCGACGACTCAAGATCACCCTCGATGCCCATCGCGGCGGCGATAATCGCCAGCCGTTAGGGGATTGAGCCGTCCCGTCGCATAAGGAGTCGCCATGCACGTCGATTTACTGATTCGCCACGCCACGATCATCGACGGTAGCGGGCGCGAGGCCTTCACCGCCGATGTCGCTATTCAGGACGAACGGATCGTCGCCATCGACGAGCTGAATGACGCTGACGCGCACGAAACACTCGACGCCGAAGGATTGATTCTCACGCCTGGCTTCATCGACGTTCACACTCACGACGATACTAATGTCATCCGCACGCCAGAGATGTTGCCCAAGCTCTCTCAGGGCGTCACCACGGTGGTGGTCGGCAACTGCGGCATCAGCGCCAGTCCGGTCACGCTCACGAGCGACGTGCCCGATCCCATGAATCTGCTCGGCCGTGCGGAAGATTTCCGTTATCCCACTTTCGCCGCCTATGCCCAGGCAATCGACGCGGCGGCGCCAAGCGTCAACGTGGCGGCGCTGATCGGACACACGAGTCTGCGCAGCCAGGTGATGGATCGCTTCGACCGCGCCGCTGGCGACGACGAAATCGCCGCCATGCGCGAACAACTGGAAACGGCACTAGCCGACGGTGCCGTGGGGATGAGCTCGGGCCTCGCCTATCGCAACGCCTATGACACCCCCACGACCGAGATGAATGCCCTCGTCGCGGCGGTCGGCCGTGCCGGTGGCGTCTATACCACGCATTTGCGCGATGAGTTCGCCGGGCTTCCCGAGGCGATGGACGAAGCCTTTGCCACCGCCAGACACGGCCAGGCGCCGCTGGTGATCTCGCATCTCAAGTGCGCCGGCGCCGGCAACTGGGGCAACGCCTCCAAGGCGCTGACCAAGCTCGACGACGCCGCGCTATCCCACGGCGTGCACTGCGACTGTTACCCCTATACCGCCGGCTCCTCGACACTGGATCTGGGCCAGGTCACCGACGAGATCGATATCTTCATCACCTGGTCCGACCCGCACCCCGAAATGGCACGCCAGCCCCTCGACACCATCGCCGCACACTGGGGGCTATCGCTGATGGACACCGCCAAACGTCTGCAACCGGCCGGCGCGGTCTACCACAACATGAGCGAGGCGGACATGCGCCAGGTGCTATCGCATCCGTTGTCGATGGTGGGCTCCGACGGTCTGCCCAACGACCCACACCCGCATCCCCGATTGTGGGGTACCTTCCCGCGCGTACTCGCCCACTACAGCCGTGACCTGAAGCTGCTGTCGATGCGCGAGGCCGTGCGCAAGATGACCTCACTCTCGGCGACCAACTTCGGGCTCACGGACCGTGGCGTCGTTCGTGTCGGCGCCTTCGCCGATCTGGTGCTGTTCGATCTCGAGGCGTTAGAAGACACCGCCACCTATAGCGCACCGATTTCACTCGCCAGTGGCATCGAGCTGGTCACGGTCAACGGTTGCATCAGCTATCGCCACGGCCAGGCGAGCGGCGAGCGTGCCGGACGGCTATTGCGTCGCGACGTCCGGCTTTCACCAGCCCCGGTCTCCGCGGGCCTTCCCAACGGGCGCGATAGCGCCGCATTCCACTAAGCATTCAGCAGTACAGGAGAGCAGAGCATGAGCATCAAACGTTATGGCGTCGAAGGGGGCGTCGGCACCGGTGGCCAGAAACTGCCCTTCGCCCGCGCCACCGAAGCAGGGGGCTGGCTGTTCGTCTCGGGGCAGACTCCGATGACCGACGGCGAAGTCGTCGAAGGCAGCATCGTCGAGCAGTCACGGCTGGCCTTCGCCAATTGCCTGAAGATCATGCAGGACGCCGGTTACGGCGTGGAGGACGTGGTACACGTCACCGCCGTGTTGACCGACGCACGCTACTTCAGCTCATTCAACAAGGTATTCAAGGAAGTCTTCGGCGAGCATCCCCCGGCACGCATCTGCAGCGTTCAGGACCTGGTGGTCGACTGCAAGGTGGAGGTCGATGTGAAGTGCTATCGCGATGATCGCGCCTGATAAGCGCCTACGCGGACGCATCGCTTCGATGGACAAGCACCGCAGTATTGGAAGAGAAGTTAGAAAAACGTAAAGAAAGATGGTCGCGCCCCGGCAAGGGCGCGACCGGCAGCGTAAAACCCCATGGGCCATGACATTCCACACTGCCCCGGCCGCGGCAACGGTCGGGACAACAATTATAAGAGGTTATTATGAACAGTCACGTTTTCCTCGGGGCCTTCATCGCCTACGTGGTCGTCATGATCGCGTTCGGCTGGTGGATTTCCCGCCATAGCCGAGGCACCGGCAACGATTTCCTATTGGGCGGACGCAGCATTCCGATATTTCTGACGATTGGTACCACCGTCGCCACTATGGTGGGTACCGGATCGAGCATGGGGGCTGTCGGCTTTGGCTACACTAACGGCTGGGCCGGTGCTCTCTACGGAATCGGTGGCTCCATCGGTGTCTTACTTCTGGCGGCGTGGTTCGCGCCAGTGCGCAAGCTGCGCTTCATGACCATGAGCGAAGAGCTTTCCTACTACGTCGGCGCCAATCGCTGGGTGCGCAATATCGTCGCCGTGCTGATCTACATCGCCTGCATCGGCTGGCTCGGCGCACACATCCTCGGTGGTGGGCTCTATCTATCATGGATGGCCGGCATCGACCTGACTACCGCACGCATCCTGGTGGCACTAGGTTTCGGCATCTACTGCGTGATCGGCGGCTATATGGCCGTAGTGTGGACAGACACCATTCAAGCGGTAGTGCTGTTCGTCGGCTTCATCGTGATGGCCGTCATCGCGCTGTTCGAGGTCGGCGGCTTTTCGGGCCTGGGCGCCAACATGGATGTCGCCACCACCAGCTTCCTGGGCATCGACAAGATCGGCGTGGTACCGGCGATCTCTCTCACCGCCGTCATCGCTGTCGGCGTGCTGGCCACGCCCTCCTACCGACAGCGCATCTATTCCGGCAACTCGGTCCATTCGGTGCGCAAGTCGTTCGTCATCACCGGTATCCTTTACATAATCTTCTCGATCATTCCCGCGATCATCGGCATGGCAACGCACGCCCTGAATCCCGACCTCGACAACAGCAACTTCGCTTTCCCGTTCCTGGCCACCGAGATCCTGCCACTATGGCTCGGCCTGCTGCTGCTCGTTGCGGGACTCTCGGCCACCATGTCGAGCGCGAGTTCAGATGCCATCGCTGGCGTCTCGATCCTGCTGCGTGATGTGTACGTGCTTTTCACCGGCCACACGCCCTCGGCGCACAAGGTGGTCAAGCTCTCGCGTCTATCGCTAGTCGCCACCATCGGTCTGGCGTTGCTGTTCGCGTTGACCTCCGACAACGTCATCGACTACATCACCAGCATGATCGCCACGGTCATGGCCGGCATGTTCGTGTGTGGCGTACTGGGGCGCTTCTGGCCGCGCTATAATTGGCAGGGTGCTGTCGCCACGCTTATCGCCGCCTCCGCTACCTCGCTAGCAGTGATTGGCGTCGATAGCTGGAGCGCCTTCTGGGGCAACCCGAGCATCCCGGCCGTTCTGGTCGCGCTGGTCGTAGGTGTGGTGGTCAGCCTGATCACACCAGCGTCGCAGGTGACACCGGAGCAAGCCCTGCAGCGTATCAACGAGGAACGCCAACGCATGGAGGGCGATGCCGACCCAGCGCTAACGCCACAGGCCGACTCAACGTCCTGAGCCGTCTTTCAGCTCCCACCGCCCCGCCCAAACGGGGCGGCATCCTGTCGCAGATGCATCACCGCGTGGCATTGCGTAAAATGCGTCTCCCTTGGCACTCGCCAACGATTCACCCGGTCCGTCCTTTACGGGGACGATTACCAGGAGATAGACATGACCCAACCGCACGACGCGCCGGCCATCGTGGTCGCGGCGCT
>NZ_JARANY010000009.1 GCF_029889885.1 Chromohalobacter sp. 296-RDG | reverse complement strand
TTCATTCATTGAGGGCCTTCCCCATGGAGAGTCCCGGATGGCCGGCCCGTCATCGTCAGGCATTTCAGGCATTTATTCGAAAACCCCCGCTTCGAAAGAGGCGGGGGTTTTTTATGCCTATGCATATGCCGTAGTTTCCGTACTATTTGCCTGTTGTTGTCCTCTGTGCTTAAGTGAGCATCGTACATGGAGTACGTAATCATTAAGGAGAATAGTATGCTGCGTAGTGAATGGCTTCGGAAAATGGCCTTGGCGCTGATCATTGGCATGACGGCAGTTGGTGTCGTGGCGTGCGACGATAACGGCCCCGCAGAAGAGGCTGGAGAATCCGTGGATAACGCTATGGACGATGCTGGCGATAGCATGGAAGAAGCGGGTGAGGATATTCAAAATGCAGCCGAGGACGCGCAGGACTAAGGCTCTGCGTTGATCGCTTGGAATTCCTGAAAGGCTGGGCAATTTGCCCGGCCTTTTGTATGTTTATTATAGGGTAAGGCGTCACCAACGTGACGCATATTCGCTGATCTCAGACGCTGGGATTCTGCACGATACCCTGCACATACCAAGGCGCCCCAGAGCTGGAGTACGTATTCCTGAATGTGCGTCAGGTCGTTATTGTCTCAGGCGCACGGCAAGATCATGAAGTGCTCCTTGGCGCCGCCCAGTAAACCCTCCCTTGTCGAACCTCACCGGCGTCGAGCCAACGTTTCCTGTGCCTGTGTTGCCGGCATTGGAAAAGGGCGGCGTGTTCTGAGTGTGGGATTGACGCTTGTGGTGCCGGAGGCTGGCCGGCTCAAGGCCGGCCACGCAAGCTATCAGTAAGTGACCGTCTCGTCTGCTCTGCGTGTGAAAACCCAGGTGTCGCCGTCAGACAGGCTGCTGTTGAAGCGATAGCCGCCGACGTCGAAGCGTTTCAAGTCCTCGGGATCGTCGACACGCTGGCGAATCATCCAGGCGGCCATCAAGCCTCGGGCTTTCTTGGCATAAAAGCTGATGCTCTTGAATTGACCGTTCTTCTCATCCTTGAAGACTGGCGTGATGACACGGCACGTCAAGCGTTTGGCATCAATGGCCTTGAAGTATTCGTTGGACGCGAGATTGACCAGCACCGGCGAGCCGCTTTCTTCTACGGCTCGGGAAAGGCCCTGGGTGAGGCGCTCTCGCCAGAAGGCGTAGAGATCCTTGCCCGCCGGATTAGCCAGCTTGGTTCCCATCTCCAGACGATAAGGCTGAATCAGATCGAGTGGACGCAGCAGCCCATAAAGCCCTGAGAGAATGCGCAGACGCTGCTGTGCTTCCTGATTATCCCGCTCACTGAACGAGGGTGCATCAAGCCCCATGTAAACGTCGCCCTGGAACGCCTGTACGGCCGGCTTGGCGTTTTCTGGCGAGAATGGCGGTGCCCATTCGGCAAATCGCGCGGCATTGAGTCCTGCCAGCTTGTCACTGATGCCCATCAACTCGGAAAGCCGTTGAGGTGAATAATCGCGCAGGATCTCGATCAGTTCGGCGCTTTGCTCAAGGTACTCCGGTTGGGTATAGGTCGCGGTCGTCGGCGATGTTTTGAAATCCAGTGTCTTGGCCGGTGAAATGACGCTTAGCATGCGCAGTCCTCGCGTTCGGGATCGAAATGTTCAGTATCGTCAGTATAACAAGCATACCCAGGCGCTCCGATGATGGCATGCCTATCATGGCGATAGGCACGCCATTAGCGTCAAGGGCAGGGGTTGGGGTGCTGACGATGCACGGCCTCGATGGCCTCGAACACGCTAGTGTCCAGCGTCAGATCCTCGCTGGCCAGATTGGCGTCGAGCTGCTCGAGTGTGGTCGCGCCGATGATGTTACTGGTCAAGAACGAGCGTGAGTTGACATAGGCCAAGGCCATCTGGGCAGGGTCCAGACCATGTTCGCGTGCAATCCCGACATAAGCGCTGATCGCCTCCTCGGCCAGGTCGGACGTATAGCGCTTGAAGCGCTCGAACAAGGTCAAGCGACCCTTGGGCGGACGGGCGCCATCGAGGTATTTGCCGGTGAGCGCGCCAAAGGCCAATGGCGAGTAGGCCAGAAGGCCGACGTCTTCACGATGGGCGATCTCGGCGAGCCCGACCTCGAAGCTGCGATTGAGTAGGTTATAGGGGTTCTGCACGCTAGCTACGCGCGGCACATCCAACGAGTCAGCAAGGCGTAGGCTTTGCATCACGCCCCACGGCGTATCATTGGATAGCCCGATGGCGCGAATCTTGCCCGCGTCGACGAGTTCCTTGAGGGCCGTGAGTGTTTCTGCCAACGGCGTGGCATCCTCGTCCTCGTTATGCTGGTAGTCCAGCTTGCCGAAGAAGTTGGCACTACGGTCGGGCCAGTGGAGCTGGTAAAGATCGATATAGTCGGTATTCAGGCGCGTCAGGCTATCGTCGACGGCACGCTGCAAATGACTGCGGGTCAAACGCGGGCCACCGCGTACATGGTCGAGGCCAGGGCCAGCGGCCTTGGTGGCGATGACCAGGTCGTCACGTTTGCCGCGTGCCTTGAGCCAACTGCCGATATAAGCCTCGGTGAGTCCCTGGGTCTCGCCCTTGGGCGGGACAGGGTACATCTCGGCGGTATCGATGAAGTTGATGCCTGCGGCAGTGGCGCGATCGAGTTGTGCATGGGCATCGGCTTCGGTGTTCTGTTCGCCGAAGGTCATCGTACCTAGGCACAAGCGGCTGACGTCAATGCCGGTCTGACCGAGGGGGCGTGTTTGCATCTGAGGCTCCGCGCGGGTATCGAAAAAAGTGATTGAAACGGCATGGTAGCGGTGCCGTTTGCGGGCGGCAAACGGGGGTTGAGTCCGTCTGAGAGTAAGCGTATGCTTGGCGCCCCGTTGCCGGGGATACGGGCACCAAGCGGTATGTCAGGCAACGGTGACAGTGATTTTATCCGGGGTGTTGGCGCGTGCAGGGAGAGCCCGAGCCGACGCAATCGTTTACGTACCTTTCTCGGTCACGACGACTTCAGGGTCGATGGTTATGCAACAGGTATCCTCTCTGCGGATTCGGCTCGAATACCGTCTCGCAGCCCAACTGTTACATGCCCGCTGGATGACACGCTCTCCCGGCAAGCATCGTTTGACGATGCGACTTTTTCAGCGCTGTGCCGAAGCCGGCCACACCGCCGCGCTTTCGTTCTATGGCCATATGCTGTTTCATCGTGGTAACTCCCCGCAGGATAAGGCCAAGGGGGCGCGCTATGTCTTTCAGGCCGCCTATGCGGGTGATGTGCATGCGCAGTACCAGGCGGGCCGCATTTACGAGTTCGGCTGTGCGCAGTACGCTCGCCGTGAAGAAAAAGCGGTGACATGGTATGCGCGTGCCGCCGAAGCCGGCCATGGCCTGGCCGCCGAGCGTATGGCCGAGGCCTACCGTCATGCCCACCTGGGGCTTCCCGTCGACTCCCGGCGTGCTGCGCAATGGGACGCACTTGCCGAACGCGCGCAACGCAGCGAAGCCGGCGAGCCGGTCGCGTCACTGACGCATTGAGACGCACTGACTGAGAGTAGTGCCATGGGGCTCGCATCGTGTTTCCCGTTCACGTAGTCTGATTGGTGTGGTCCCGGTGGACATCGTGGGCTACGTCGCGTTCGTGATATCGCTTTGAAGAGGAATGCTGCCACGTGTTGCCGATACTGCTCGATATCGAAGCGTCCGGTTTCGGGCGTGGCAGCTATCCGATAGAGGTGGGCATCGCGCGGGCCGATGGCAGTACTTGTGCCTTCCTTATCCAACCGTTGGATGAGTGGACCCACTGGGATCCCAAGGCCGAACTGTTGCATGGCATTTCGCGTGGTCGACTGCACCGCGAGGGCTATCCCGTCATCGAAGTTGCGCGATGGCTCAACGATGAACTGGGAGTCGACGGTATCGCCTATAGCGATAGCTGGGGATACGACAATACCTGGCTGTCGCTATTGTTTCACCACGCGGGCATGCTGCCGCGCTTTCGTCTCGAGGCACTGCGTCGTTTGCTGGATGAATCGCAACTCGAACGGTGGGGGGCGATGAAAGAGGTCATCATCCGTGAGCGAGGCATTCAGCGCCACCGAGCCGGTGACGATGCACGCTTGTTGCAGTTGACCTATCAGCGTACGCGTGATGCCGCAGGGCTCGCCTAGAAACCCCTCTAGATCGTGTTCCAGTCACTCGCCCGGCGATAATTGGCTTTAGATGGCCGCTACCCTTCTCCACTGACGCTCAACAGCACCTTGCCTGTGTTGGCATTGTCGATCATGTGCTGCATCGCGGTGTCGGCATCTTGAATCGGCCAGGCCTTGTCTATCAGCGGTTTGATGTCACCATTGGCTAGTTTGGGCCAAACATGGGCATGCAGCGCATCGAGAATGGCGCCTTTGGCGCGAGGCGAGCGCGAACGCAGCGTCGAGCCGATGACACGTTGACGCTTCATCAGCATGTGACCGAGGTCAATCTGAGCGTCACGCCCTCCCATCAAGCCGATCAATACCACCCGCCCGTCGGGGTTGAGCACCTGTAGATCCTGGGCGATATAGTCGCCGCCCACCGGGTCGAGAATCATGTCCGCGCCGCCCCAGTCCTTGATCGGCGTGACGAAGCTGCCCTCGTGCCGATTCCAGCCGGCATCGGCACCAAGCCGCTTACAGGCATCCAGCTTTTCCTGGCTACCGACGGTGACGAAGCACGGGTTGCTGAAGGCACGGCACAATTGAATGGCGGCCGTCCCCACCCCACTGGCACCGGCATGCAGGACGATTCGCTCGCCATGTTTGGCGGCGCCTTCCATGTATAGATTGAGCCAAGCGGTGGCGAAGACTTCCGGCAGTGCGGCGGCGTCACGCAGGGCGAACCCTTGGGGAATGGGCAGTACCTGGGCCTCGGCGACCACTACTTGTTCAGCGTAACCGCCACCAGCCAGCAGGGCGCAGACCTTGTCGCCGGGCTTGAAGCGCTCCACGCTGCGGCCCACCTCGGCGATGGTGCCGCTGACTTCGAGCCCGGGGACCTCGCTTTCGCCGGGCGGCGGTGGGTATTGACCTGCGCGTTGCATCACGTCGGCGCGGTTCATCCCCGCCCAGGCGACATCGATGCGCACTTCGTCAGCGGCAATGCCGCGCGGCGCGTCATGGGGTTGCCAGACCAGCGTCTGATCGTTGATGGCGATAGCGTACATCGACCTTTCCTCCTTGAAGATGGAATCAACTGGTCGGCGCCCGTGAAGCATCGTGGCGTACGCTCACGAGGTCGACTGTGGTGCGTTTTTTGCTGCCATCAAGCGGTCGAGCAAGTGATCGGGGTCAGCGGCGGCGGCGAGTCTCGCGCGTGTCTCGGGGTTGAGAAAGCCATGCGCGACGGTATGGTCCAGAAATTCCAATAATGGTCGATAGAAGCCGTTGACGTCGAGTACGCCGATAGGCTTATCGTGAAGCCCCAGGTATTGCCAGGTCCACGTCTCGAACAGCTCTTCCAGGGTTCCGATGCCGCCGGGCAGGGCGATGAACGCATCGGCGTGCTCGGCCATGGCCGACTTGCGCGCATGCATATCGTCGACACGCAGCAGATGCGTCAGCCCCTCGTGGGCCAGTTCGCGCTCGACCAAGTGATGGGGAATGACGCCGATGACCTCGCCGCCTTCGTGCAGCGCGGCATCGGCCACGGCGCCCATCAAGCCGACGCGGGCGCCGCCGTAGACCAGCCCCCAGCCGCGTTGCGCAATGCACCGACCCAGCGCCTCGGCGGCGCGACGAAAGCCGGCATCGCGTCCTTCACGCGACCCCATATAGATACAGATGCGCACGATTCCTCCTTATCAGATCGATAGACTTGTCTCGACATCCGTGTCTTGCGCGATGACCGGCCAAGTGCCACAGAATGCTAGCGCAGACAGGCGAGCACATCGTACTCGGCATCCATCCAGCGTCCGATGGCATTGTCGCCGCATAGATGATGGGCGTATTGCATATGCAGGCAGCGCACCTGATCCCAGTTAGCGATGCCACCGATGCCGCGCCGCGTGAAGAGATCGTGATAGCCGTGGCGGTCGACGATATCGCGTTCGGCGTCGCTCATGGTCTGCCAGCGTTGGGCCACGTAATCCTCGTGGCTACGCCGGTACGCAGCCATGAAGTCGACCTCTTCCTGGAGGCATGACTCGAGTGCCTTGATAACGCCTTGGGCCTCGATGCGTGAGATGGCGATCTTCAAGTGATCGGAGCACAGCCAGAAATGCGTCGGGAACGGTTTGTCGTCGACGATGGCATGCATGCGCAGCACCAGCGGTATGCCGTCTTGCGTGGCCGCAGACACGGTCTGGATGCCACGCGGCGCGCGGCCCAGTTGTTGGGTAATGAGGGCCAGTTGGCGCTCATCGGGCGCCTTTTCAGGACGAATCACCATCGCGGGGGTCCAGTACGAATTTCGGCGAGTGGGCCACGGCCCGGAAGAATGCCGTATTGAGCTGCGCGGGCGTCGGCACGTAGTGCCATTCACGCTCGCAATAGTCGCGTGCTCGTGCGAGTAAGGCGTCATACAGGCGGTTGAAGGGAGCATCATAATCGTAGGGGTCAGCGCCGGGCAACTGAAGGTGAGGATAGTCTGCGAAGCGTGCCACGAAGAAGTGCTCCAGCGCCTTTTCGACCCTGCGGTGGCGGGGTTCGTCGTCGGGCGTGAGCCATAGGTCGTAGCGAATCGCCATACGAGCATCCCCGCCTATCGAAGGTGTTTCATGCCCGCGCCAGCGGGGCTGTGGTCGCCTCGAGCAGGGCGATCAATGCCGTGGGCGCCAGGCATATTTCCAGGCCACGCCGACCGCCACTGACGTGGAGCGACGACAAGGCGCGGGCGCTGTCGTCCACGAAGGTGGGCAGGCGTTTGCGCTGTCCTAGTGGGCTGATGCCGCCCACGACATAGCCCGTGGTGCGCTCGGCCAGAGCGGGGTCGGCTATTCTGGCCTTGCGTGTGCCGGCAGCCTTGGCGAGTCCTTTGAGGTCGAGTGTGGCCATGACGGGCACGAGAGCGACGACAAGACGCCCATCATCGAGTTGCGCGAGCAAGGTCTTGAACACGCTATCCGGCGCCAGCCCTAGCGCCGTCACGGCCTCCTCGCCGTAGGCGGCAACCTTGGGATCGTGCGTGTATTGCAGCACCTCGTGCGGGATGGCGCTGCGCTCAAGAAGGCGAATGGCGGGCGTCATGCGGGAGCGACCTCCTCGTTGACTCAGTGTGCGGAAGGTTCATTAGCATCGGCTGCTGGTGGCATGTGGTCAAGTCTGCTCTGCGTCCTCAGATAAGACGCAAGGCGTCCTGGTCGACCCAAGCGGCGTCCAGGGCCTTGGCAAGCGGTTCGCGTAAGTGACTCGGTAGGGCCTCGTGAGCGGCGTCTAGGGACTGAAAATCGCGGTTGCGCAGCCAGCAGTAGGCCCAGGCACAGGCTTCTTCGTCGTCGTCGGGCGTCGGGCGTGCCGGCATCTGGATCAGCAGGAAGACGGCGGTACGTGCTGCCCACAGAGGTGGTTGGCAGTCGCTGCTCCATTCACGCAGACAGCGCCCATCGGGTTCGGCTTGCGGTTCGCCGAGCCCGGCCAGGCGCGAGGTGTCAGCGAGAATCATCGCCAGACGATCGGGAGCGGCCTGGCCCAGCATCAGCCAGCGTCTCACCAGACGTGGTGTGCCTCGCATGGCCTTGGCATAGAACGAGGTTTCAGGCATGTTCGAGAGTCTTCCGTTCGAGTCGATGAGTCTTAGCATGCCATACGATTTTGCCACGCCGTTGGATCGGCGACAGTATCCGTCACAAAAATGGCAGCGTTATGCTGACGATGTCCTGCCACTATGGGTCGCGGACATGGATTTCGTGTCTCCCCCGGCGGTCGTCTCGGCGCTTGAGGAACGCGTGTCTCATGGTGTCTTCGGTTATGGCAGATTGACCGATACGCTTCGCGAGACGCTCTGCGCGTGGAGCGCCGATCATTACGCCTGGTCGATCGAGCCTGACTGGCAGGTATGGATTCCCGGCGTGGTGCCAGCTCTACATCTGGCCGCCCAGACCTTCTGCAGTCCTGGCCAGGCGGTGCTGACCGCGACGCCGATCTATCCGCCTTTTCTACGTGTGGCCGAACGCAGCGGTCGCATCGCCGAGCGCGTGATGCTGGCCGAGCCCGAGGCGCCGGGCGCGCCTTGGCGACTCGATCTCGAGGCACTGGAAGCATCGATCACGCCGCAGACGCGTCTGCTGCTGTGGTGCCATCCGCACAATCCCACGGGACGCGTCTGGGACGAGCACGAACTACACGCTCTGGGCGAGCTCGCCGAACGCCACGACCTGTTGATCGTTTCCGACGAGCTGCATTGCGATCTGATACTCGATGCGACGCGTCGGCATCGTCCGTTGGCGTCTTTATCGCCGGCCTTGGCCCAGCGCACGATTACTCTCTGGGCGCCTTCCAAGACCTTCAATATCGCTGGGCTATCTAGCGCCTGCGCGGTGATTCCCGACCCCGAGCTACGGCGGCGTTTTCGTGAGGCGGCAGCGGGATTGCTTCCTGAGGTCAATATCTTGGGATTGACCGCCTCTCAGGCGGCGTATGCGCACGGCGAAGCTTGGCGCCGTGAGTTGCTGGCGACGCTTAACACCAATCTGCAGAGATTGCGCGATCATGTATCCCGGTGGCCTGGCGTCACGATGGCACCCCCCGAGGCGACCTATTTGGCTTGGCTCGACATGCGCGAGGCGGGGCTTGGCGTCTCGCCGCAGCAAACCTTGTTGGACTCGACGCGCGTCGCGTTGTCCGATGGAGCCGATTTCGGGTGCCCGGGATTCGTGCGATTGAATTTTGGCACGCCCACCCATCTGCTCGAAGAGGCGCTGGAACGCATCGATGCACGGCTTTTGCGTTCTGGATAGCCATGTTCAGGGTGGTGCGAGGCGCAGGGGGCCTCCTGACGTGAGGCACCCCCTGTGGCAGGGCTTAGTAGAGCAGCGCGAACATCTTGCGGCGGTAGGCGACCGTCAGGGGATGGTCGGCGCCGAGGGCATCGAAGACGCGCAACAAGGTCTTGCGGGCGACGTCGTCGCCATAGGCGCGATCGGTTTTCATCAGCGCCATCAAGCCATCTAGCCCGGCTTCGTATTGGCCATCGGCGACTTGGCGTAGGGCGCGCTTGAATTGCGCCTCGCTATCGTCACGCTCGCCCAGCTCGGCCACTTCCTCGGCACTTGGAGCTTCCTCGCCGAAGTCCATGCGCGCGCGGACACCGCGTGCCTTGGGCGTGTCGCGATGTTCTGGGGGCAGGTTGTCGAGCAGTGCCCGGGCATCCACCGCATTGCCTTCTGCGATTAGTGCGCCCGCTAGCTCGATCTGATAGTCGTAGTGCTCGGGCCACTCCTTGACCAGCGTTTCGTAGATACCGCGTGCAGTGGCGGCATCACCCGCATCCAAGGCCTGCTGGGCTTTCTCCTCGGGGGTGGCTTCGGCAGCCTCGGGCGCCTTGAGATACTGCGACAACCATTCGCGGATCTGCGATTCGGGCAAAGCGCCCTGGAACTGATCGTAGAGCTGCCCCTGCACAATCAGCTTGACGTCGGGCACCGAGCGGATACCAAGTTGCGTGGCGATTTCCTGATTATCCTCGATGTTCAGCTTGGCCAGGGTGAAGGCGCCACCGTATTCGTGTGCCAGCTTCTCCAGCACCGGCATGAGGTTCTTGCACGGCTCGCACCAGGATGCCCAGCTATCGAGCAACACCGGCCCTTGCATCGAACCTTCGAGCACGACCTGCTGGAAGTTGGACATGTCGACATCAACGATGAACTGAGAAGCATCCTGAGTGCCGGCAGTGGTTTGCGAAGCGCTGGTGTTCTCGTCTTGAGGCGACGTAAGGGGTTCGCCGGTACGCGGATCGATGATCGGCATGGCAATGGCCTTTCGATAAGTAGCGTGTGGATCGATAGTATCGTGTGAACGTAAAGCGTAAAGACGCTATTGAACTGCTTTTTGTTATGCGGGTCACGAGGCGCGGATTCAAGCCCCCGGCGCTGGCGCATGATGGTATGTAATGAATGCATCACTACATCTGGAGAACAGTCGCATGCACCGAGCGATCAAGAAAAGCTTATGGCTGACGGTGAGTCTGACCGTCGTGCTGGCCCTGTTGATGGCTGGCCCCGCCTACATGCTGGCAAGTCAGCGCGTCGCGCTAGGTGGCGCCTGGTCCCAGGCGGATCGCTCCTCGGTGGGGGTGGCGCCGGCACCGAGCACGCATCCCGAGGCCTTGGTGCAGTTATATGCGGCTCGCGCCTTCGACTGGCGTGGGGCGTTCGGTGTGCATACATGGATCGCTACCAAGCCGGCTGGCGCGACGCATTATCAGGTCCACCAGGTCCTCGGCTGGCGGCGACCCACGGTCTCCTCGCGTCCCGACGCGCCCGACCGCGCCTGGTATGGAAGCGCACCGACCTTGCTGACCGAGTTACGAGGTAAGGCGGCCGAGCGCGCGATCCCCGAGATTCGCGAGGCCGTGGCGGCGTATCCAGTGACTGATCGCTATCGCGTGTGGCCGGGCCCCAACAGCAATACCTTCGTGGCCTGGGTGGTGCGCCGGGTACCGGGGGTGCGTGTCGATTTTCCGCCGACCGCCGTGGGCAAGGATTACCTGCTGGACACTATCGTGGCCGAGGCGCCGAGTGGGACCGGTTATCAAGTCTCGCTGGGTGGGGTGCTGGGATTGACCGTCGCCTATGACGAAGGCATCGAGTGGCAACTGATGGGCCTGACGCTAGGCATCGACCTAACGCGGCCGGCGCTCAAGCTGCCGGGGATCGGGCGCTTGGGGATGTCGTCATCCGAACGCACACAAGGATCTGGCGAGGCTGAGTGAGATGCAACGCTTGGTGCGGGAAACACAAAAAAGCGGTGTCCTCACGGACACCGCTTTTTTATCTGTTTGGTAGCGGGGATCGGATTTGAACCGATGACCTTCGGGTTATGAGCCCGACGAGCTACCAAGCTGCTCCACCCCGCATCAACTGCGACGTATTCTACATTTTTTACGACTTGGGTCAAGAAGAAAACCATCGTCTCGCTGTATATTCAGGCCACGCGTTGGGCGATAACGTCGAACAAGGCATCGAAGCGCGTGACTCGGGAAGCCCATGCATCGGACGCGACGGGCCCGGTTTCCAGCAATTGGCGCAAGACATCGGCCAGTTCCTGGTCGGGTTGCGGCGCCTGGCCCAGGCCATTATTGAGCCGCGCGACTTGCACTTCCAGACGCAGCGGCTCTTCTTGTGCGGCCACTGGTTCGTCGGCGAGCAGTGCCACTTGAACCACCAGTCGGCTCAGTTCGTGATGCGCCGTTTCACTGTCGCCCTCTCGGCGAGCGGTGTTACGTGCCGCATGGGCATCCTGCAGGTCCTGAGGCATGCCCTCGGGTAGCGCGACATCCGACATTTGGCCGTCGCGCAAGGACGCGTCATCTGCATTGACGTGGGCGTCGAGCAAGGAGCGCAAGCGCGTCCAGCGCTCGGCTTGCTCGGCGAGGATCAGTTGCACGAGGCGTTCGCGACGGGCACGTACGATCCCTTGCCAGCGGCGGCGCATGCCCTCGCTGCGGCGGCCGCCGGGCAAGGGTTCCAGAGCCTCAGCGTCACGCACGGCACTTTCCAGTGTCTCGCTGTCGTCGGCGCATTGAGGCTGCCAGGCATCGAAGCGGTCGATCAGGGCTTGCATGCTGTCCAGGCGAGCTTGGGCTTTTTGGGCACGATTGTCCCGCTCGGCTTCGCGGGCGGCGAAGATACGATCGCAAAGTCCGCGGAAATGGCGCCAGAGCATCTGCTCTTCACCCTTGGCGGCACGCCCCAGCGCCCGCCAGCGAGATTGGAGCGCTTTGGCCGCTTCGGTGCGTTGCGAGGAAGGCATGTCGGCTTCCATCAGGTTTTCGGCCTCGGCGATCAGGCCACGCTTGGCCTCGCCGATTTCATTGGCCCGGCGGTCGATTAGCGTCTGCAATTCATGGCGGATGTGGCCGAAGCGTTGGCCGAGCGGCTTGGCGTGCTCGCGCGGGACTGGCGAGAATTGTTGCCATTGCTCACGTGCGCGGTCGCGAATTTGACGCAGTACATCCGGGTCGGCCTGGGCATCCGGGTGTGTAATGAGTTCCTCGAGTTGTTCGCACAGTGCTTCGCGTGCCTCGAGGTTACGGGTGCGTGCGGCATCGCGCTGTTGGTACCAGTCGTTCAGGGCCGCGTGGACGCGCTGGGACGCGCTGCGAAAACGCTGCGAAAGCTCGGCCGTGGCGGCGGCATCGCCCAGCGCCGCCCATTCCTTGACCAGTTGGCGATGACGACGGTCACGCTCGGCATCGGGGGACTCGTCGTCCTCGGCCAGCGCTTCGATGCTTTCGATGAGTTGCGTGCGTTTGGGGCCGGCGACGAAGCCTCGCCAATCGCGTAACTCGGCCAGCCGTGCACCGAGACGCTTGAAGCGGGCTTCAAGGTCGCCGCGTGAGGCGTGGGGCAAGGCATCGATACGTTGACGAAGCTGCCGGTGAAGACGGCTAGCCGTCTTCAGGGTGCCGCGATCAAGCTGGCTTTCGAGTTTGTCGAGGTCCGTACGCAGCGTCGAGAGGTCGACGGGTGTGCTTGCATTGGCTGCCTCGGCGTTACGTAGTTGCCGGGCTTCATGAATCAGCGGCGTCGGTGGCAGGTCGTGCGGCCAATCGATCTTCGCCAGGCAGTCGTCGATGGCGGCACGGTCGTCGCGCAAGGCGGCTTCGAGTGCCTGAGCCTGCGTCGAGGCACGATCCCAAGCGTCGCCGATGTGCTGGCAAGCTGCTTGCGCTTCAGCATAGCGTGTCTGGATGTCCTCTTCCGGCGGGTAGTGATCGGACAGGGCCAGCCAACGTTCGCCATGCAGGCGCTGCTGGGCGCGCAGGCTGTCGATATCCTGGTGGGTCAGCTGTGAGGCCTGCTTGAGGCTCGCGACGGCGTCCTCGAGCGCTTCGACGAGCGCCTCGCGGGTGCGTGCCGCCTCGTCCTGGCGTTGTATCGCCTGATGCTGGGCATGCCCTTCGGTATCATGATCGGAGAGTGTCTTGTAGCAGCGCTGGCTAGCTTCCTGGAAACGCCGCTCCTGGTCGTCGCTGGGGGTATCGGTCAGCGCTTCCCACTCGCGGACAAGATGGCGATAACGCGCACCGTAGAGCGGCTCCCAGGCATGCAAGGCATGCGCCTCGAGGGCTTCCAGAAGGCGTTGTCGAGCGGCCTGCTGGGCTTGGGCTTCGGCGGCGTCGGCGCGTTGGCGTTGTAGGCGCTCGCGGGCCTTGCGCGTAACGACTTTGTCGCGACGCGTCTCGCGCGCCAGGCGCTGCAGTCCTTCGGTGCTCGATACGCGTTCGGCGGCGGCGTGGCGGACCATGGCAATGCCGTTGTCGCGTGCTTGCTGGATCAGCGTTGCCTCGTCATCGAGCTTGGCCAGTGCGGCCAGACGTAGCTCCTGATTGTCCCCTGTCTCGACCAGTTGCACTAGCAGGTTTCGATCGTCCACTGTTCCGAGCAAATCGAGGCGTTGCTTCAAGGGTGGTGTTCCGGGCACGCTGCCGGACAATAACTGCATGATACGGTTTCGCAACTCGGGGCTGTCATGCGTGACGAGCCATTCGAGCAGCGTCGAGGGGTCCTCGAACTGGGCGAGGGCTTCACGCCTTACGTTGGCATCCTCATCGTGCGTCAGGCGCTCGAGGGCGTGGCGTTCGGCCGATTTGTGAATATCGAGTTTCGCAATGGCAGCATGACGGACGCGAGGGTCGCGATGTTGCCAGCGTGGTGCAAAAAAACGGCGGAAGAATCCAGACATGACCCGGCATGCATCCCTGTTCTTGGCGTATTAAATGCGTGGCGATAATGCTGAGACAGCATTCCTGTCGTCTCACGTCGGCCACGATATTAGCAAAAGCGTCACATGATTGAGTGTCGTATGTGCCATAGCGTATCAAAGCATGCGAGCCGGCACCGGGAAAAGGCGGCGATGGTAAGGGCGTCGGTTTGCGGAGACACCTGACAAAGTCGGAACGCTGGTCTTATCATCAGTTGCAGGCATCGCGACCCTCGCTTAGCTTTACCCTTATACATCAGTCATCAGCTGTGGAGTGTGGCCATGAGCCTCAACATGGATCGGGTAGCATCGGCGTTCACCTTCAAGGGTGGTATGTTGCCTATGACGGTCATGGAGTTGACGAGCGCCGACCCCGAGCAGATACGAGCTCAACTGGCCGGTAAGGTGAGCCAGTCGCCAGCGTTTTTTCAACATACGCCGGTGGTGCTCAGCGTCGAGCAACTCGATGAACCGCACTTGGCGCTGGAACGAATTTGCGCTGTGTGCCGTGCCCATAAGCTTTTGCCGGTGGCCGTGCGCGGCGGCACCGACCCAGTGAAGCAATCTGCCTGGGCGTTGGGGCTCGGGTGGTTCCCGCCGCAAGAAGCGCGTCCGCGTGCCGTGGAAGAGGCACCGCTCGCCGCCGCTGAGCCGCAACCCGATGAAGCCGAGGCGTCATCCACACCCGCCGTGGGGCGTATCTACCGTGGTACAGTACGCTCGGGCCAGCAAGTTACCGCGCCAGAGGGCGACCTAGTCGTGGTCGGTGCGGTCAACCCTGGAGCCGAGGTTCTGGCGGCGGGTAGCGTGCACGTTTATGGCCCGCTGCGTGGCCGCGCGTTGGGTGGCATTCACGGGAATCGCCAGGCGGGTATATTCTGTAAGGAATTGCATGCTGAGTTATTGTCGCTGGCCGGCAATTACAAACGGTTGGAAGATATCGACCCGCGCTTGCTGAGCCAGCCTGTCCAGGTTCAACTGCGCGATGACCAATTGAACATTTCATCGCTCGGCTAGTCGGGATGTTAGGGCGCCATTTCGCGCCAATGTGGATGGCTAGTACGAACGACTCAATAGCAACAGGAAGCTCATCTTGGCCAAGATCATTGTAGTGACCTCCGGCAAGGGCGGAGTTGGCAAGACGACCAGCGCCGCGGCTATCGCCACGGGCTTGGCGTTGCGTGGCAACAAGACCGTGGTGATCGATTTCGACGTGGGTTTGCGCAACCTCGATTTGGTCATGGGGTGCGAACGACGCGTGGTGTACGACCTGATCAACGTCATTCAGGGAGAGGCTGGTCTCAATCAGGCGCTGATCCGTGACAAGCGGACTGAAAACCTGCATATCTTGCCGGCCTCGCAGACACGCGATAAGGCGGCGTTGACCCCCGAAGGCGTGGAGAAGGCACTCGAAACGCTATCCCAAGAGTACGATTTCATCGTTTGCGATTCGCCGGCGGGCATCGAACATGGCGCGCAGCTGGCGATGTATTTCGCCGACGAGGCCATCGTGGTGACCAATCCTGAAGTGTCATCGGTACGCGATTCCGACCGTATCCTCGGGTTGCTGGCGTCCAAGACGCGTCGCGCCGAACGCAGTGAACCACCGGTGCAGGAACACCTGCTGATCACGCGCTACGACCCCAACCGGGTGACCTCGGGCGATATGCTGACGCTCGAGGACGTGCGCGAGATTCTGGCCATCAACCTGGTGGGGCTGATTCCCGAGTCGGAAGCGGTGCTGCGTGCCTCGAACCAGGGCGTGCCGGTCGTGCACGACATGGATAGCGACGCCGGTAAAGCCTACGCTGATACCGTCTCGCGCCTGCTCGGCGAGGAAGTACCGCTACGTTTCTATGGGTACCAGAAGAAAGGGCTGCTCTCCCGTATGTTTGGAGGAGGTCGCCGGTGAAACTACTCGAATTTCTCAAACGCGAACGCAAGAAGTCGGCCTCGGTTGCCAAGGAACGCCTACAGATTATCGTGGCGCACCAACGCGGTGAGCGTGACCAGCCGGACTACATGCCGATGCTGGAGAATGAGTTGCTCGAGGTGATCAGGCGTTACGTGCAAGTAGACCAGGATGCGATCAATATCAGTCTCGATCGTGACAATGACTGTTCGGTGCTCGAGCTTAACGTCACGCTGCCGCGTGACGAGTAGGTGCATTTCGGCTGAGTCGGTTGGCTGGGTATGCTAGGCTGAGCGCTTTTGGCAGTGGGGAGACTGCGGCCATGGCGCAGGGTAAGAGTGAGCCGACCTTTCTTTGGCATGATTATGAAACTTTCGGTGCCGATCCTCGGCGCGACCGCCCTGCGCAGTTCGCCGCGATCCGCACCGATCTCGATTTCAATCCGATCGGCGAGCCGCTGACGTTCCATTGCAAGCCGGCGGATGATTTTCTGCCGCACCCCCAGGCCTGTTTGATCACTGGCATTACGCCGCAAGCCGCGCGCCGTCGAGGTCTCGCCGAGATCGAGTTCGCCGCGCGCATTCATGCCGAAATGAGTGTGCCTGGCACCTGTTCACTGGGCTACAACACGCTGCGTTTCGACGATGAGGTCAGTCGTCATCTCTTCTACCGCAATTTCATCGACCCGTATTCCCGTGAGTGGCAGAACGGCAACTCGCGCTGGGATTTGATCGATGTGGTGCGTACGTACCACGCCCTGCGTCCGGAAGGCATCGAGTGGCCTACGCGCGAGGATGGTGCGCCGAGCTTTCGCCTCGAGGATTTGACCTCCGCTAACGGCATCGAGCACGCCGGGGCTCACGACGCCCTGGCCGATGTGCGTGCGACCATTGAGCTAGCGCGCTTGCTCAAATCGCGCAATCCCCAATTGTTCGAATATCTGCTCAAGCTGCGTGACAAGCGAACGGTCGCCAAGATGCTGGACATCCAGGCGCGCAAGCCGATGCTCCACGTCTCGCGGCGTTATCCTGCCAGTCGGGGGTGTAGCGCTCTGGTGGTGCCGCTGGTCGAGCATCCGAGCAACCCCAATGGAGTGATCGTCTATGATTTGTCGGTGGACCCGACGCCGCTGCTGTCATTGAGCGCCACACAGATTCGCGAGCGGGTATTCGCCAGCGCCGATGAACTGGCCGAGGGCGAGGCACGCATTCCACTCAAGGTGATTCAAATCAACAAGAGCCCGGTAATCATGCCGGCCACCTCGCTCAAGGACACCAGTGGCCCCCGTCAAGGCGAATATGGTGACATCGTGGCCCGGCTGGGGCTGGACATGGAGGCTTGTCGGGGGCACTGGAAGCAGCTTCAGGCCGCGCCGGATGTGGCGGCCAAGGCTGCCGAGGTGTTCGCTGATGGTCCCGGAGCGCCGCCCAACGATCCGGACTTGATGCTGTATTCGGGGGGCTTTTTCTCGCCAGCGGATCGTCGCGAAATGCAGCGTGCCCGCGAAATGGCGCCCTGGGATCTAGCTGATGCGCGTTTTGCGTTTCAGGATCCACGCCTGGAGGAAATGCTATTTCGTCTGCGGGCGCGCAATTATCCCGATACGCTGAGTGGCGACGAACAGGCGCAGTGGGAAACCTACCGCTGGGCGCGTATGAATGATGCCGAGGTGTCGAGCCTGACGCTGACGGAGTTTGCGCGCGAGATCGAACGGCTCAACCAGACCTCGCTGGATGCCGAACAGCGCCAGGTGCTCGAGGAACTGGTCATGCACGTCGAAGCGATGATGCCGCCGCAAGCCTTCGATTGACACGATATGTGCTGATCAGACACGAAACGCCCGGGCCATGAGCTCGGGCGTTTTGCATGGTGGGTACCGCTGGTGATCGTGTTCAGTCGCTGTCGGGGAGGGAGCGGAAGTTACGCGTCAGCCCCATGACATCGCTGGGCTGGGTATCTGCGTCGTAGCTCACCGTGAGCGGCTGTGTGTGCCGTAGCGCGCGCCACGCCTGCCGAATTGCCGAGGCATCCATGGCCTCGACGCGATCCGCCAGTTTCTCGCGTCGCGAGAAGTCTGGTTCGGCGTAGGCGAGTGTCTGCCAGAGGCGGTTGGTCAGCTCGCCCAGGCTGTTGTCGCGCTCCCTCAGACGACTGCTGACCGCGTCGCGATAAGGCGCCAGCTCGTCATCGTCGAGTGCTTGAAGGCGTGCGTCGAAGTCATTCAGGAAGGCATCCATGCGTGCGGCGATGCGCTTGCTGGGAGTGTCCGGGGATTGCACCAGCATCGCCAGGCCCGGCGCATCGAGCACGGGTGAATAGCCGGCCGTGACGATATAGCCGAGTTGCTCTTCGGTGCGCAACTGGTTGTAGAACGGCGATTCGAGCATTTTGCCGAGTACCGCCAGACGGGCTTGGCTGTCGAGTCCGCGGTCCGGGCCTTGCAGATAGCGCAATACGGCGGCGTCGTTGCGGGTGCTGCGCGGATGCAGGGTCGGCGGCGTCTCGGGAATCGCTAGCGGTGACAAGGCGGGGATATCCGAGGCTTCGAGCCGGGGTGTCAGTGCATTGGCTACTTGCAAGCCCTCACGGCGTGCCAGGTCGGCATCTAGGTTGCCTACCGCCATGGCTTGCAGATAAAGATCCCCGAGGAATGCGTCGCGATAATCGCGCAGGTCGTCGACGCTCAGCGTATCCAGCGCCTCGAGCATCGAGGACGTCGTCCACTGAGGGCGCAACAGCGACTCACTGAGCGTGCGATACATCTGCTGATGCAGCGGCGCTTGGGGCGCGTTTTGCCATTGCTGCGAAAGCCGATACTTGACGCGCGAGAAGCTTTTTTTGCTGATATCACCTTCCTTGAGGCGTTCGACGACGTCTTCCATCAGCCGTGCCTGACGATCGCGCCAACCCGAGAAGGTAAGCGTGATGCCGCGTGCGTGTGCATAGGCGTTGAAGGATTGTCCGGCCAGCCGGGCTGGATAGAAGCGTTCGTTGAGGCTGTCGGTGACCCAGCCGGCGAGCAAGCGTGTCAAGGTAGCATCGCTGGCGCTGTCGGAAGCGTCGGGATTCTGCAGGCTAAAGCGCCACTCCACACGCGGTGTACCGAAGCGATCGTTGGCGAGGTGCCAGAGCTCGACGCTGGGCGCCTCGACGATGGCCTGCGGTTCATCGCCACTGGCCTCGTGAACTTCCAGATCGCGGGCGATGAAGGGGTTATGCGGCGGCAGGCCGAGATCATCGAGTGGCGCGGCCTCCGGCCAGTTCGAGAGGCGCGTCAGCGTATAGGGTGCGTCGAAGTAGGGCGAGGTATCGTCGCCGTCGACGTCCGGGCCGCTGTAGACGCGCAGCAGGTGCGACGGCGTCATGTCGGCGAGATAATCCCGAATACGGGCGGCATCGAAACCGTCCATGCGGTACGGCGCGTATTGCACATCCTCGAGCGGATAATCGGCTAGATTCATGGCCAATTGGCTGACCTGATCGATGGGCTCGCCCGGTTGCTGAAAGCGAAACGCTTGTTCGTTGAGGCGGGCTTGCTCAGCGTAGCGCCACGTTTGCAGCCCGTCCTCGCGAATCCGCGTTATCTGATCGAACAGGCTGGCCTGGATGCGATCGATATGCTGTGCGCCTTCCGGCGTGAGGCTGACCGAGACGGTGAAGAACGCGTGCTGGCCATCGCCGTTCATGGTGCCCGCCGAGAGGCCATCGGCCCATCCCTTGTGGCGCAATGCCGCCAACAGGCTTCCTTCGCCTTCATGGCCCAACAGGTTGGCGAGGTAGTCGGCCGGCTTGGTCTGGTAGTCGCCTTGCGGATCGGGAATCGGAAACAGGAAGCGCACCTGCTTGTCCTGCGACAGGCTCTTGACCGCCAGGCGCGCGGGCAGCTCGTCGTCGGTGACCAGGGGTGTGTCGATCTCGCTACGCGTTAAATGACGATCGGGCACCTCGGCGAAGCGATCGCGCAACATGGCCTCCAGCTCGTCGAGCGACTGGGGACCGATGACCGTCAGGTGCATGACGTTGGCGCCGTAGTGCGCCTTGTAGAAATCGACCAGACGTTCGCGAAGCGAGGACGTATCGTTGTTCTTGAGTGTCTCCAGGCTACCGACCGAGAAACGGGTCATGGGGTGTTCGGGATTGAGTGCCTGATTGGTGGCCTCCTGGAGGCGCCGGCTATCGTCGCGCAGGCGCGCTTGATACTCCGAGTTGACGGCGTTGCGCTCGCGGTCGACGTACTCGGCATTGAATCGCGGTGCAATGAAGAAGCGGCTGAAGCGATCCAGAGCCTCGGGTAGCGCTTGCGGCTCGATGTCGAAGAAGTAGTTGGTATCGCGCAAGGCGGTGAAAGCGTTGTGATCGCCGCCGTGGGCGGAAATGAAGTTCTGGTAGGCGTCGGCTTCCGGGTAACGGTCGGTACCCAGGAACAGCATGTGTTCGAGGAAATGCGCCAAGCCGGGGGTAGCGTCGGGGTCGTCGGCGCTACCAACGTCCACGTTCATGGCGGCGGCAGCCTTGTCGGCCTGCGGATCGCTGACCAACAGGATCTCGAGGCCATTGTCGAGCGTCAGGGCACGGTAGTCGCGGGTGTCGTTGGGGCTGACGGTTGGCTCGACGACCTCGGCCACCGGATCGCTGGCGCGCGCCGTCTGGTAACCGGCGACGAGAACGATGAGCGCGCCGAGCAGCCAGCGGCATGCAAGGGGAGAGGACGAAAACACGGTGAAGACTCCTTGTTCAGTGATGCCAGTAGGTCATCGGGCCGGTGGGATGTCCGCAGGCCCAGTCTTGATGCTTTGGATCGTTGACACGTCTTGATACAGGAAAAGCGCCCAACAGTTCCAAGGAGGCAGGGGTCAACATCTCATGAGCACGCTCGTCCGAGGTGGTTGGCGTCAGCCACTCGTGGGCATCGCCCGCCTCGATGACGGCCGGGAAGCGATCGCTGAGCGGTGTCAGCAGCGCATTGCTGGGCACCGTGATCAAGGCCGTGGAGTCGTTGAACTCCGTCAGCGTGGTGTGATAGCGGCACCAGACCCCGGCCAGCAGCAGTGGCGCCCGGTCGACGCGCGTGACCAGAAACGGCTGCTTCATGCGTGGTTGCGGCTTCCAGACATAGACACCGGCGACCGGGATCAGGCAGCGCCGCGCGTGGAAGGCCTCGCGAAACATCGGGCGCTGCTCGAGTGATTCGGCACGGGCGCAGTGCGGGGCATGGTCCAGCACCTTGAGCCAGGGCGGGGTCAACCCCCAGAATGCCGTCGTCCAATGCGCTTCGCCCGCATCCTGACGAATGATCGAAATAGGGCGACGCGGTGCCAGATTGGGGCCGACGATCGGCTGACTGTCCTGGCGAAGCGCGTCGAGCGGCGGCGTTGTCCAGGGCTTGATGTAAAGACGGCCGGCCATGCTCTCTCCTCGCGGTTCGACGCGACAGGGTAAGCTACGCTGGCGGGCGCTGACCAGCGCTGCTTTTGATTTATCGCACGGCTTGCCACTTGCGTTTGCGTGCGTTCCCGATATGCTGGGGGAAACGCTGTTCGACCACGCGCGGTTCAGTAAGAAGACGCCGCGCCTGCTCATCACGAGGAAACCGATGGCTCGTCCCAGACAGCATGCACCCGAGGTGCTGCATGGCCAGGTCATGGCGGCATGTGACGCCTGGCTACGCGATAATCCCGTGCATACGCTGTCGTTGCGCTCCCTGGCGCGAGACGTGGGATGCGCGCCCAGCACGTTGCTCAAACTCTATGGTAGCTTTGGTAATCTGCTGCAATACGTCAACGTCGAGACACTGGGTCGCCTGCGGGTGGCCGTGGAGGGGCTCGAGGGTGCCGATCCCGAGCCGCGTCTCAAAGCATTAGCGACAGCTTATTGGATGTTTGCGCAGCACGAGCCCTATCGCTGGCAGATGCTGTTCGAATATCCGCTGGCCCAAGAGGGCGAGCTGGACCAACGTCAGAACGATATGATCGAGGGCCTGTTCGTGCGCGTCGAGGCGGCGCTTGCCGAGTACCAGCCGCTGATGGGGGAGCTCGAGGCACGGCGTATGGCCCGCACCTTGTGGGGTAGCGTGCATGGTCTGGTCCAGTTGGGGCTCAACGAACGCTTGGGCGTCTGGCAGGGTCAATCGCTGGAAGTCACCGAGCTGCTCGATCAATTGCTGACGACCACGCTGATGGGGCTCAAGTACGGCCCGAGAGAGCCGTGATTCCCCGATTGCTTACCCAGCGTCGATTCGCTCCCTTCTTCTGGACACAAGCCTTGGGCGCGTTCAACGACAACGTGTTCAAGAATGTCCTGTTGTTATTACTGACCTTCGTCGCCGTTCCCCGCTATGGCTGGGACACGGGATTGCTCAACAATCTTGCGGCGGGGCTTTTCATTCTGCCTTTCCTGTTGTTTTCGGCATGGGGCGGCTTGCTGGCCGACCGTCTCGACAAGCGGCGCCTGGTCAGACGCCTCAAGGGGCTGGAACTCTTGACCATGAGCATGGCGGCCGCCGCCGTCTGGTATGAGGCCTATGCCGTACTGCTGACCTTGTTGTTCATGATGGGAACCCAGTCGGCGCTGTTTGGGCCGGTGAAGTACGCCATTTTGCCGCAACACCTGTCGCCGACCGAACTCGTCAAGGGCAACGCCTGGATCAGCCTGGGCACTTTCTTGTCGATTCTGCTGGGGACGCTGCTGGCAGGAGTGCTGGCATCGCTCGACGGTGACTGGGCGCGGGGGAGTATCGCCGCCACCTTGGTGGCGCTGGCGCTCTTGGGGCTCGTCGCTAGTCTCTGGGTGCCTAGCGCACCGCCCAGTCAGGGGGGCACAACACAGTGGCGGCCTTGGCATGGCGGACGTGAAGTGATGCGCGACGCCTGGCGTCAACCACGGATATTCCGTGCCTTGTCGGGCATCAGCCTGTTCTGGTTTCTAGGTGCCTGCTACCTGACTCAGTTGCCTGCCTGGACTCGCGATGTTGTGCATGGCGACGAAGCCGTGGTCAGTGCCTTGTTGGCTGCGTTCGCGCTGGGCGTTGGCACGGGCGCGCTGCTGTGTGCTCGGTTGTCGGCGGGGCGCCTGGAGGTCGGTTTGATACCGGCCGGCGCCATGCTCTTCGGCTTGGCCGGTCTCGATCTGGGGCTGAGTCAGCCGCTGGCAGGCAGCGATACCGGGTTGGCAGCATTGAGCCTGTCACCGGGCTTCTGGCGTCAGATCCTCGATTTCGCGGTGATCGGTCTGGGCGGCGGCTTGTATATCGTGCCGTTGTACACGCTGATTCAGCTCGAAAGCGACGATGACTATCGTGCCCGGATGATCGCCGCCAACAATATTCTCAATGCACTGTTCATGGTGCTGGCGGCGGGCTTCGGTGTGGTCGTGCTGAGTGTGATCGATGCCTCGCTCAATACCTTCATGCTGGCCTTGTCGGCGGTATCCCTGACGCTGGCGGTGGTCATCCTGTGCATGGTGCCGCGCCCGGCACTGCGTCTGTCGATTTTCGTGCTGATTCGCGTGCTCTATCGGCTGCGTTTTCGCGGCCGCCAATCCGTACCCGCACGCGGCGCGGCATTGGTAGTGTGCAATCACGTCAGCTTCATGGACGCCTTGATCCTGGGCGGCGGATGCCCACGTCCGCTGCGTTTCTTGATGGACCGCCCTATCTACGAATCTCGATGGCTCAACTGGTTCTTTCGCATTGCTGGCGCGATCCCGGTGGATTCCGAGCGTTGCGACCCTGGCGGTGTACGACGAGCCCTGGACGAAGTGAGTCACGCCCTGCGTCAGGGCGAGGTGGTGATGTTGTTCCCCGAGGGGCGCTTGACGTGCGACGGCGAAATGCAGCGTTTTCGGCGTGGCGTGGACATCATTCTGGCGCGGGATCCCGTGCCGGTGGTACCTGCCGGATTGGCCGGACTTTGGGGATCCTGGACATCAAATTGCGGTGGCAAGGCGTTGACCAAGTGGCCACGGCGTTTCCGGGCGCGGGTGGCGCTCCATTTCGGGGACCCTATTGCGGTGGGCGAGGCCAGGCGCGCCGACATGGAGCGGCAGGTGAGCGAACTCAAGCGCAAGGCTGAAGCCGAGATCGGCGTTTCGCCGGATTAACCCAGCACCCGGGCACGGCGTGCTGATTGCCAGCAGCGTGCCGAGGTGATCAGGTTGTCCTTGATCTGCAGGATTTCCATGCGGATCGCCCCCAACTGTAGGCAGGCGGGTGCGTCGGGGAAGGCTTCCAGGTGCTCGAGAATCAAGCCGTTGAGCGTCTTGGGGCCGTCGGTAGGCAGCTGCCAGGCGAGCACTTTGTTGATGTCGCGGATGTTGGTAGTGCCTTCGATGATGTAGCTGCCGTCTTCCTGGGGATGAATCTCGCGGTGCGTGGCCGCTTCGTCGGTGGTGAATTCGCCGACGATCTCCTCGAGAATGTCTTCCAGTGTTGCCAACCCCTCCACGTCGCCATATTCGTCGACCACGATGCCGATA
This sequence comes from Chromohalobacter sp. 296-RDG, assembly GCF_029889885.1. GTDB lineage: Bacteria > Pseudomonadota > Gammaproteobacteria > Pseudomonadales > Halomonadaceae > Chromohalobacter. Next base: position 72,342 of record NZ_JARANY010000009.1, on the reverse strand, counting down.
CGGCGCTTTTGTTGCTGGAAATTGAGCAACTGGGTGTGAAGCGGCGTCGACTCGGGAATGAAGTAGGGTTCGCGGGCCTCCTGGACGATGGCGGCCTTGGTCACCTCGGGCTTCGAGAGGAAGCGTGCAGCGTTTCGCAGGTGCAGGATGCCGATAATGTTGTTGATGTCACCCTTGTAGACCGGCACTCGCGTGTGCTGACTGGAGCGGATCTGGGCGAGAATGGGCTCGAGGTCGTCGTCGAGATCGATGCCGGCGATTTCCTGACGTGGCACCATGATGTCGTTGACGGTCACGTTTTCCAGATCGAGGATCGATAGCAGCATGGACTGGTGACGCCGGGGAATCATGGTGCCGGCCTCGTGAACGACCGTGCGCAACTCATCACGCGTCAGGTTGTCGGCACTGCCGTCGATATCCTTGACGCCCAAGAGCCGTAGCAGGCCATTGGAAATCGCATTGACGAGCCACACCAGCGGATAGAAGAGCTTGAGTAGCGGTTCTAGTGCCAAAGACGCGGGGTAAGCGATGCGCTCGGGCTTGACTGCGGCGAACGTCTTGGGCGTGACCTCGGCGAAGATCAGAATCACGATGGTCAGCACAGCGGTCGAGATGGCCGGTCCGGAGACATCGCCGAAGAAATGGATGGCGATGATCGTGGCGATAGAGGCAGCGAGGTTGTTGACGAAGTTGTTGCCGATGAGGATGACGCCGATCAGCCGATCGGGACGGCCCAATAACCGCAAGACCCGCTTGGCGGTGCGCTCCCCGCTATTGGCCTGGTGCGACAGGCGATAGCGGTTGATCGACATCATCCCGGTTTCCGAGCTGGAGAAGAAGGCGGATAGGCAGATGAGCACGAGCAGCAGCGTTAACAGCAGCCCTAAGGGTATGTCATCGCTCAAGGTGGAGAGGTCCTCGCTGAAAAGCCAACATCGTTTGTAGGGTTTCCCCTTGAAAGTGTCAAGTTGCTGCGTTTTCGCCTAGATATCGTGAAAGATCAATTGTAGCGCAACCTTGGTGCCAAAGTAGCCGAGCACCAGTAGCAGGCAGCCGCCCAGGGTCCAGCGCATTGCACGCGTGCCGCGCCAGCCCAGCCAGTGTCGGCCGATGAGCAGCCCCGTGAAAACCAGCCAGGCGGCGAGAGAGAAGACCGTCTTGTGGACGAGGTGCTGGGCGAAAAGATTGTCGATGAAGATGAAGCCGCTGACGATGGCCGCCGTCAGTAACAGCAAGCCGGCGCCGATGAGTTCGAACAGCAAGCGCTCCATGCTCGTCAGTGCGGGCAATACCTGGATGATCCCGCGTGTATGACGGCGTTTTAACGCGTGGTGCTGAAAAGCCACCAATACGGCTTGTACCGCTGCGATGCTGAGCAATGCCGAGGCTACGCTGGAGGTCACGATATGAAAGACGATACCGGGCGAGACGTTGGCTTCGACCATGTGGCTGGGATAAAGCATTAGTGCAACCAGCGTCAGCGCGGCCAGTGGGAAGAGGCCGACACCGGCATTCAACAATGGCTTGACCAGGCTGACTGCGATCAACAGGGCGGCGATCAACCAGCTAAAGAGTGAGGCGCTTTCGAAAAGCCCCAGATGCAGGCCGTGCCCGAGAAACACACTGTGTGCCACGACCACGGTGTGGGCACTGACCGCGAGTAAGCCCAGCGAGCGTACCAGGATCGTCCTGGGGGACACACGCCTGGCAAGCGCGAGCGCCTGCCAGGCGCCCGCAGCTAGGTAACAGATAATGGCGAGAATCGCAAAAGGCAGCGCCTGCATCGGTGGCCAGTCCCTGCGCCGGTCGGCGTCGAAGAAAATGAAGCATCAATATCACGTGAGCATGTCACGCGGACTCGGGAACGTTACTATAGCGAATCCCCGCGCGGTAGCGAATCCCCCCGCCGCTTACGTATCGCAACGGGTGCATGGAGAGAGTCGTCGCGAACGCGTATAATCGTTTTTTCATGCCTAGGCAATTCCTGCCGGAGAGCGCCATGTTTGAAAGTTTGACCGATCGCCTGTCGGGCACGCTGAAGTCGATCACCGGTCAGGCCAAGCTGACCGAGGACAACATCAAGGACACGCTGCGCGAGGTGCGTCGTGCGCTGCTGGAGGCCGACGTGGCTCTGCCGGTGGTCAAGGCGTTCGTCGAGCGGGTGCGCGAGCGCGCCGTGGGCCAAGAGGTCTCGCGCAGCCTGTCCCCGGGCCAGCAATTCGTCAAGATCGTCCAGCAGGAGCTGGAAGCCATCATGGGCGAGGCCAACGAGGCGCTGTCGCTCAAGAGCGCGCCCTCGGTGGTCTTGATGGCCGGTCTGCAGGGTGCGGGTAAAACGACCTCGGTCGCCAAGTTGGCGAGCTTCCTGCGCGAGCGGGAAAAGAAAAAAGTGCTGGTGGTTTCCGCCGACGTCTATCGTCCGGCCGCCATTGACCAGCTCGAGACGCTGGCCAAAGAGGTAGAGGTCGACTTCTTTCCTTCGGCCAGCGCCCAACAGCCGGTGGACATCGCCCAGGCAGCGATCAAGCATGCCAAGATCCAGTTTCATGACGTGGTGATCGTGGATACCGCCGGTCGACTATCCGTCGATCAGGCGATGATGGAAGAAATTCAGGCCTTGCATGGGGCGGTATCGCCGGACGAGACGCTTTTCGTGGTCGATGCCATGACCGGTCAGGATGCCGCCAATACCGCACAGGTTTTCCATGAAGCGTTGCCGTTGACCGGAGTGATTCTCACCAAGGCCGATGGTGACGCTCGGGGCGGCGCGGCGCTCTCGGTGCGACACGTCACCGGCAAGCCGATCAAGTTCATGGGCATGGGCGAGAAAGTCGATGCCCTCGAGCCGTTTCACCCGGATCGCGTCGCGTCGCGGATTCTAGGCATGGGTGACATGCTGTCGCTCATCGAGGAAGCCGAGCGCAATGTTGACCAAGGCAAGGCGGAGAAACTGGCCAAGAAGGTCAAGAAAGGCAACAGCTTCGATCTCGAGGACTTCCGCGAACAGCTCCAGCAGCTCAAGAAGATGGGTGGGATGAGTGGTTTGATGGGTAAGCTGCCCGGTATGGGGCAGATGGCCGAGGCAGCGCAGGGGCCAGGTGCCGAGAAGGAATTCGGCAAGCTCGAGTCGTTGATCAACTCGATGACCCCGAAAGAGCGCCGCAAGCCGGAAATCATCAGTGGCTCGCGTAAGCGCCGCATCGCGGCGGGCGCCGGCTTGCAGGTACCTGACCTCAACCGTTTGCTCAAGCAGCACAAGCAGATGCAGAAGATGATGAAAAAGGCTGGCAAGAAAGGTGGTATGCAGAAAATGATGCGAGACATGGGCGGCGGCCCAGGTGGCCCAGGTGGCCCAGGTGGTATGGGCGGCCCAGGCGGTATGGGTGGCCCTGGCGGCGGCTTGCCGCGCCGTTGATAACGTCTTCCGTTGTCAAGGAAAAGGTTTCCAATACGAGCCTTTTTCCGTAGAATGCTGCATCTTCGCAGGTGGGTCGTGCCCGCCGCGACAGTCCGTGGCGTAACGTAAAACTTCAACCGTAGGATTATAGCGCATGGTTACCATCCGTTTGGCCCGTGGTGGCGCCAAGAAGCGTCCCTTTTATCACCTCGCCGTCAGCGATTCGCGTAAGTCTCGCGACGGCCGTTTCATCGAGCGTATCGGCTTCTTCAACCCGGTAGCCCGTGGTCAGGAAGAGCGCCTACGCGTCGATCTCGAGCGTGCCGAGCATTGGCAGGGTCTGGGTGCCCAGCTCTCCGACCGCGTCGCCGAGTTGCTGAAAGAAGCACGCAAGCAGCAAGCGTGAGTGCACTACCCGCTATGTCGCACGAGACCGGTCGCGCCGATGCGGCGCAAGACGACGAGCACGTGGTGCTTGGTCGCCTGACCAGTCCCTACGGCGTGAAAGGGTGGTTGAGGGTGTATTCGTACACCAGCCCCATCGAGGGCATCTTCGAGCATGCCGAATGGGTGTTGTCACTGCGCGGCGAGCACTTCGAGTGCAAGTTGAGCCAAGGGCGTCCCCATGGCAAAGGGCTGGTCGCCAGCCTGGAAGGCATCTCGAGCCGTGAACTGGCCGAACGTTGGGCCGGCGCGGATATTCTCCTGCCCACGCAGGCATTGCCGGCGCTCGCGCCGGGCGATTATTACTGGTATCAGCTCGAAGGCCTGCGGGTCGAGACGCTATCTGGTGAGTGTCTGGGGCAAGTAGATTATCTCTTCGAGACGGGTGCCAACGACGTGTTGGTGATCCAGCCTAGTGAGGCGAGTCTCGATGACCGAGAGCGGTTGATACCGTTTCTGCCCGATGGCGTGATCCGCGAGGTGGATCTCGGTGCCGGGCGTATGACAGTGGATTGGGATTCTGAATTCTGACGCCGTATCTTGGGTGTCACTGGCCGAGTGATGAAGCCGTGTGGATTGGTGTTGTCTCCCTGTTCCCAGATATGTTTGAGGCGATCACTCGTTACGGCGTAACGGGGCGTGCCGTCGACCAGGGATTGCTAGTGGTGGATTTCTGGAATCCCCGGGATTACGCCATGGATAAGCACCGCACGGTGGATGATCGGCCCTATGGCGGTGGCCCCGGCATGCTGATGAAGGTCGACACGTTGCGACCCGCTATCGCCGAGGCACGCCGCGACGCCGAGCGCCGTGGTTGTGCGCCAGAGTGTACACGCGTGGTTTATCTGTCGCCCCAGGGGCGGCGGCTCGATCAACGTGGTGTGCGGGAGCTGGCCGACCTGGAGGCGCTGATCGTCATCGCTGGTCGTTACGAAGGCATCGACGAGCGAGTGGTCGATGCCGATATCGACGAAGAATGGTCGATCGGCGATTATGTGCTCAGCGGTGGTGAATTGCCGGCCATGGTGATGGTCGATGCCGTCTCCCGGCTGGTGCCGGGCGTGCTTGGCCATGGTGATTCGGCACTCGAGGATTCCTTTAGCGAGGGGCTTCTGGATTGCCCGCACTACACGCGCCCCGAGACGATCGATGGGCGTGGCGTGCCGGACATCCTGCTTAGCGGCAACCACGCGGCGATTCGCCGCTGGCGGCTGAAGCAGTCCCTTGGACGCACCTGGCTCAGGCGACCGGACCTTCTTGAAGGTCGCGCTCTGGATCGCGAGCAGCAACAATTGCTTGACGAGTTCATCGCGGAACATGCCACGAGTCAGCACGTCGGTAGGACGGAGGAGCGATGGTTGCTCGATGAATGAGCGCCGCGCGTCACCCACAACGTCGATTCCTGCGTTTCGCGACGCCGGGATCACGATCGGCTCTCGACACAGGAAGAGTCGATCATCCAAATATCAAGGAGTTTAGTCATGAGCAGCAAGAACAAAGTGATCCAGGCGCTCGAAACCGAGCAGATGAGCAAGAACGTTCCGGAATTCTCGCCGGGCGATACCGTGACCGTTCAGGTCAAGGTCGTGGAAGGTAACCGCGAGCGTCTGCAGGCCTTCGAAGGCGTTGTGATCGGCAAGCGCAATCGTGGGCTCAACTCCGCCTTCACTGTGCGCAAGGTTTCCCATGGTGTTGGCGTCGAGCGTACCTTCCAGACATATAGCCCTTTGGTCGATTCCATTGCGGTCAAGCGTCGCGGTGACGTGCGTCAGGCCAAGCTGTACTACCTCCGTGAGCGTAGCGGCAAGTCCGCTCGCATCAAGGAAAAGCTGACTCGTTAAGCGGCTTGCGGCGTCGTCGAGACGTCATGAGCGCTCTCTTTGGAGTGCGCTCGACGAGAACCCCGCGGGCCCTTGGCTTGCGGGGTTTTTGCATATGGGGCGGGCACAGACGACGCGGGGAGGGCAGAATCAGTGGATGATTTCAAGTGGCGTGATGCTTTTCTCGATGGGCTCTGGCTGGAGCGCGGGCTGAGTCGGCATACGCTGGATGCCTATCGTCGCGATCTGGACGCCTGGCTGGCGCACCTCGCGTCGCGCAGCGAGCGTCTACTGGCTCCCGGGGAAGACGCCTTGGAGACATTTCTGACGGCGCGTCGCGATCACTACCATCCCCGCTCGGTAGCGCGTCTGTTATCTTGTCTGCGGCGCTTTTACCGTTGGGCGCTGGCCGAAGGGCATATCGCCCATGCCCCCCTGGCCGAAGCGCGTGCTCCCAAAGCCGTCGCCAAATTGCCCAACACTCTGGATGAAGCTGAGGTCGAGCGTCTGCTTGAGGCGCCTGACTCGGATACGCCACTAGGACTGCGCGATCGCACCATGCTCGAAGTGTTATATGGCTGCGGCCTGCGTATCTCTGAACTGATCGGTTTGACGGTGGATGCGGTCAACTTGCGTCAAGGTGTGTTGCGCGTGCTCGGCAAGGGCGATAAGGAGCGCCTGGTCCCGTTGGGCGAGGAGGCGGCCGCGTGGCTCGAACGCTACCTGCGTCAAGGGCGTGGGGACTTGATGAACGATCCGACCCGACCGCCCTTGTTTCCCGGGCGCCATGATGGGTTCATGACCCGCCAGACGTTCTGGCATCGTATTAAGAGACATGCTGTGGTGGCCGGTATCGACAAGCCTCTCTCGCCGCACACGCTGCGCCATGCATTCGCGACGCACTTGTTGAATCATGGGGCCAATCTGCGTGTCGTACAGATGTTGCTGGGTCATAGTGACCTGTCGACCACGCAAATCTATACCCAGGTGGCTCAAGCGCGTCTGGAAGCGCTGCACGCCCAACATCATCCTAGAGGTTGATTATGTCTAGAGCCGTATTGTCCGTCATGGGGGGCGCCTTGGCCCTTATGGCCGCGCCGCTAAGCCTTGCTGCGCCCCCCGAGGGGCTGGCCGCCAAGCTGACCCACAACGGGCAGCCGATGCCAGTGGCATCGATCGAGGAGTCGCCGTTATCGGGGCTCTATGAGGTGCGCCTCGAGAGCGGCGAGACCCTGTATACAGACGCCGATGGGGAATACATGGTGGTCGGTGACCTGTATCGAAACCGTGACGGGCAGATGGTCAACTTGACCGAGCGTGCCGCCAACGAACGCCGCCAGTCGCGTCTCGATAACGTCCCCGAGGATGAGCGCGTCATCTACAAGCCTGCCGGCGAGGTCAAGGCGCGCATTACCGTCTTTACTGATACCTCGTGTCCTTATTGCCAAAAGTTGCATAAGGAAGTCCCCCGTCTCAATCAGATGGGAATCGAGGTAGACTATCTGGCCTTTCCGCGTGCCGGTGTCGACGCCGAGGCGGCACGCGTGCTGAGCCAGGCCTGGTGCGCCGACAATGCCACCGAAGCGCTCACCGCCGCGATGCGCGGAGGAACTCCGGAGGCTACGGCGCAGTGCGAGGCGCCGGTGGCCGAGCAGTATGCACTGGGGCGTGAACTGGGAATTCAAGGAACGCCTGCCATCGTGTTGCCGAATGGCCGCATGGTGCCGGGGTACGTGCCGGCCGAGCGGCTGGCGTCGATGCTCGGCATCAAGGAATGACCGAGCGACGATAAATATGATGACCTCCGACGCTAGGCGCAGGAGGTACGCTGGACACATACACTGAGCAAGGGGAGCGTGACGTTGAAACCGGTGAGAGTGGGTATCTGTGGGTTAGGGACCGTGGGTGGCGGTACCTTCAATGTGTTGACGCGCAATGCGGACGATATCGCCCGTCGCGCCAGTCGGCCGATTATCGTCGAGCAGGTCGGTACGCGTCGCGATAACCCGCAATGCGAAACCGCCGGGGTCAAGGTCACCCGCGATGTCTTCGAGGTGGCACGCAACCCCGATGTCGATGTGCTGGTCGAGTTGATCGGCGGCTACGATGTGGCCCGTGAGCTGGTGATGACTGCCATCGAGAACGGCAAACATGTGGTCACCGCCAACAAGGCGCTGATCGCCGTGCACGGCAACGAAATCTTCCAGGCCGCGCACGAGAAGGGCGTGATCGTGGCCTTCGAGGCAGCCGTGGCCGGCGGCATCCCGGTGATCAAGTCGCTGCGTGAAGGCCTGGGTGCCAACCGCATTCAATGGCTCGCCGGTATCATCAACGGCACCGGCAACTACATTCTGACCCACATGCGTGATGAAGGCCGCGCCTTCGATGACGTGCTCGCCGAAGCGCAGGCACTGGGTTATGCCGAAGCCGATCCGACCTTCGATGTCGAGGGTATCGACGCCGCCCACAAGCTGACCATCTTGGCTTCGATTGCCTTTGGCGTACCGCTTCAGTTCGACAAGGCCTACACGGAAGGTATTTCGCGGGTCACCGCCGAGGATGTCGAGCAGGCCGACCAGTTGGGCTACATCATCAAGCACCTGGGGCTTTCCAAGCGCACCGAGAAGGGCCTCGAGCTTCGCGTGCACCCGACCTTGATTCCCAAGGAGCGCTTGCTGGCCAGCGTGCATGGCGTGAAGAATGCCATCGCGGTGATGGGCGATGCCGTTGGGCCGACGCTTTACTATGGCGCCGGCGCGGGGGCTGAACCCACGGCCTCGGCGGTGGTCGCCGACCTGCTGGATGTGGCTCGCGACATCACCACCGAGCACCATTACCGTGTGCCGTATCTCGCCTTCAGCGGTATTGACGAGGCCGACGGCTCGTTGCCGATCCTGCCCATGGAGGACATTGTCACCGCTTATTACCTGCGTCTGCTGGCGGTGGACCGTCCGGGCGTACTGGCGCGAGTGGCGACGATCCTCTCCGAGCAGGGCATTTCCATCGAGGCGATCATCCAGAAGGAAGCCACCGAAGGTGAGCTGGTGCCCATCATCCTGATGACGCATCGCACCCGCGAGCAGCACATGAACGAGGCGATCCGTCAGCTCGAATCGCTGGCCGATATTGCCGGTCCGGTGACCCGGATTCGTGTCGAAGCCCTCGACGAGCAGGAATAACATCGGCCGCGAGCTTCGGGCTGCGAGCGGCGAGCAATCAAGAGTTCGTGGCTCGTAGCTCGTGGCTCGAGACCCACGGAGTGGAATGATGCGTTATATCAGTACGCGCGGCCAGGCGCCGGCGCTGAGTTTCGAAGAAGTGGTGCTGACCGGGATGGCTAGCGATGGCGGTCTCTACGTGCCGGAGACGATTCCTGCACTCTCGACGGAGGATCTCGAGGCAATGGCGGGGCTTTCCTATGCCGAGATCGCGTTTCGCGTGATGAAGCCCTTCGTCGGTGGCGAGATCGACGACGAGACCTTCCGAGGCCTCGTCACCGATGCCTATGCCGCCTTTAGCCACGAGGCGGTGGTGCCGCTCAACCAGCTCGCCAGCAACCATTTCCTGCTCGAGCTTTTCCACGGTCCGACGCTGGCGTTCAAGGATGTCGCTCTGCAACTGCTGGGGCGCATCCTCGATCACTTCCTGGCCAAGCGTGGCGAGCGGGCGGTAATCATGGGCGCGACGTCCGGGGATACCGGATCGGCGGCGATCGAAGGCTGTCGGCATTGCGACAACCTCGATATCTTCATCCTGCATCCGCATAATCGTGTATCCGAGGTGCAGCGTCGACAGATGACCTCGGTGCTGGCTGACAACGTCTTCAACATCGCCATCGAGGGCGACTTCGACGATGCCCAGGCGATGGTCAAGGCAAGCTTCGCCGATCAAGCGTTTCTGAACGGCACGCGTCTGGTGGCGGTCAATTCCATCAATTGGGCGCGCATCATGGCGCAGGTGGTCTATTACGTGGCCTCTGCGGTGGCGTTGGGCGCGCCGCATCGCGAGGTGAGCTTCTGCGTGCCCTCGGCCAACTTCGGCAATGTCTTCGCCGGCTACGTGGCCTATCGCATGGGATTGCCGGTCAAGCAGTTCGTCGTCGCGACCAATGCCAACGACATCCTGCATCGCACTCTGGCCGACAACGACTTCTCCAAGCAGGCGCTCAAGGAAACTCTGGCACCGTCGATGGATATCGTGGTGTCGTCGAACTTCGAACGCTTGCTGTTCGAGGCTTACGATCGCGATGGCGACGCCGTGCGCGATCTGCTCGCGCGCTTCCAGCACGAGCCGGCGGTACTCGCCGAGGCACCGCTCGCCAAGCTGCGCGAGAAGTTCGCCAGCCACAGCGTGGATGACGACACCATTCTCGAGGTGATCCGCGAGGCGCATGGGCGTACCAAGGAACTACTCGACCCGCATACCGCGACGGGCTATCGCGCTGCCGAGCGTGTTCGCGCGGATGCCGCGACGCCGATGATCACCCTGGCGACCGCGCATCCGGCCAAGTTCGCCGATGCGGTGCTCCAGGCGGGTTTCGAGGGCGTGCCGCTGCCCGTACACATGGCCGGCTTGCTCGAGCGTGAAGAGCACTACACGGTGCTGCCGGCCGAGCTCGAGGCCGTGCAAGCCTTCGTCGCCGAACAGCGCCGCTGACGTTCCATGGCGTCGTGGTGATCCGCGACGTCCCGGTTTGCCATACCGCCGTCTCCCGAGGAGTCATTCGTGTCAGTAGCTGAGCATGATCCGCAACACCTACTGAACCGTCGTATCTTGTCGCGTCCGCGTGATGAGGGTGTCTACCGCCGCGCGCAGTCGGCCGGGCTCAGCGAACTGCAGGCGCGGATACTGGCCGGGCGTCTGCATGACTACACGGATGATATCGCATCGCTGATCGACCCCAGCCTGCGCTATCTGGCGCATCCCGAGCGTCTGCAGGACGCGCGCCGTGCCGCCGAGCGGATCGCCCTGGCGGTGGCCGAGGGCGAGCATATCGGCATCTTGACCGACTACGATGTCGACGGCATTACCTCGCACGTCGTCATCCTGCGGACTCTGAACGAGCTATTCGGTGTACCGATGCACAAGCTGCACAGCTTGATCGGCCACCGTATCTTCGATGGCTACGGCATCAGTTTGCCGCTGGTGGAGCGCACCCTGGCATTGTCGCCACGACCCGGTCTGGTGATCACCGCCGACTGCGGTAGCTCCGATGAGCCGCGTATCGCGCGCCTGCGTGAGGCGGGGCTCGATGTCGTGGTCACCGACCATCATGCCTTGCCGACGGCGGGGCCACCGGCGTCGGCGTATGCCACCGTCAATCCCACGCGCAGCGATTGCGATTACCCGGATCCCACCATCGCCGGTTGCATGGTGGCGTGGCTGACCATGTCACTGACGCGCTCGGTGCTCATCGAGCAGGGTGTGGCCTCGCCCTCGACCCCGAAATTATCGCCGTGGCTGTCCTACGTCGCCTTGGGCACCGTGGCGGATTGCGTCTCGATGGGGGCGAGCCCCGCCAACCGCGCCGTGGTCAGCCATGGACTGACGCTGATCAACCGCATGGGGGCTGCCTGCTGGCGGGTCATGGCCGAGCGTCTTGGGGACGACAGCATGCCCTTCGATGCCGAGACCCTGGCCTTTCAGATGGGGCCGCGCATCAACGCACGCTCGCGCCTCGACGACCCTTATGCGGCGCTGCATTTCATGCTTGCCGCCGACGATGCCTCGGCACGGCGTCATCTCGAGGTGCTGGATACCGACAATCAGTCGCGCAAGGCGATCGAGGCGGACATGGTCGAGAGCGCCCGAACATTGGCGCTCGACGCGCTGGCCGAAGGTGCATCGGCTATCGTGGTCTTCCTCGAGGATGGGCATGCCGGCGTACAGGGTATCGTCGCTTCGCGTCTGGTGCAGTCCTTCGGGCGCCCTACGCTGGTGCTCACACCGGCCGCCGCGCCAGGCATGCTGACTGGCTCGGGACGTTCCATAGAAGGGCTGCACCTGCGCGATGCATTGCAGCGTGTGCATGAACTGGCCCCCGAGGCGTTGCCGCGTTTCGGTGGGCATAGTGGCGCGGCGGGCATCGGCGTACCCCGCGAGCGTCTGGCGGAATTTCGTGACGCCTTCCTCACGGCGGTCGAGGAACGACTCGGTGACCGCGAACTTTTTCCGTATGTACTGACCGACGGTGCCTTGACGCCCGAGCAACTGTCGCTGGCGGCGGTGGATGAACTGGCGCGCTTGGCGCCTTACGGTCGCGAGTTCGACGCCCCGCTTTTCGACGGCGAGTTTCGCATCGAGCAGCTACGCCCGGTGGGGGCCGAGGGTAACCATCTGATGCTCGAGCTCTCGTGCGGCGCGGTGAGCCTCAAGGCGATCTGGTTTCGCGCCCTGACACCCGGCGAACTGCCGCCGTTCGGGCTCGGAGATCGTCTGCGCTGTGCCTACAAGTTATCGCGCAATCGCTGGCGGGGTCGTGAATCATTGCAGCTGATGGTCGAGCACGCAGAACCTGTTTAAGAGGGAAGAGGGAAGAGGGAAGAGGGAAGAGGGAAGAGGCGGAAGCGATTCTGTTTCCCTGAGGTTTCTTCCAGCCGCGTAGCGGCGCTCTTCTTTCTTCAAGACGCGTAGCGTCGTACTGACTTTTTTCTCTCAGTAGTTCGGCCAGACGCCGGGTGTGGCCAGCTCCAGTAGGTGACCGTCCGGGTCGCGGAAGTAGAGGCTTTCACCGCCTTTCGGCCAGTGGGTGCGGCCTTCGATGGGAATTTCGTGCACGGCGAGCTGGGCTTCCCAGTCATGCAATGCGTCGCGGGCGATGGCCAGTGCCAGATGCACGCGCCCGGTGCCATCGTGGGGCGGTATGGTGCCCATGCCGTGCGGCAGGTTTACGGTTTCCTCGGTGCTGCCTTGCTGAAACAGCAGCAACACGCTGCCCGGCCCGGCCTCGTACGCGGTGAAACGATGATCGGCGGTGAAGGCCGACAGCGTCATCACGTTCTCGAAGAAGGCCCGGGCGCGGGCCATGTCGGTGACGTAGAGGGCGGTTTCGAGAACGCCTTGGATGCGTGGCATATCACTCCTCGTTTACCGCGACGCGATGCCTCCCAGCATAGCCATCACACGGCAATGATCTCAACGTGGCGATAGCCAGAACCACCAGACGATGCCGGCGATCAATGCCAGCCCAATCAGATTGATGAGCAGTGTCATGCGGCCTCCTCGGATGTTCTGGCACTGTGTGCCGTGGATTTGAAAAGCCTCAACCGGTTGGCGTTGCTGACCACGGTGACCGAGGACAGTGACATGGCCACGGCGGCGACGATGGGCGAGAGCAGCATTCCCGTCAGCGGATAGAACACCCCGGCGGCGATGGGAATCCCCAGGCCGTTGTAGCCGAAGGCGCCCCACAGGTTCTGTTTGATGTTGCGCAGCGTGGCGCGGCTGATCTCGATAGCATCGGCCACGCCGTGGAGCGAATTGCGCATCAGCGTGATGCCCGCCGATTCGATCGCCACGTCGGTGCCTTGGCCGATGGCGAAGCCTACGTTGGCTTGCGCCAGGGCCGGGGCGTCGTTGATGCCGTCGCCGGTCATGCCGACGAGATGGCCGTCGCGTTGCAGCCGCGCGACGATCTCGCGCTTGTCCTCGGGCAATAGCTCGGCCTCGACACGCGCGATTCCCAGCGCTTGTGCCACGGCCCGGGCGGTGTGTGCGTTATCGCCGGTCAGCATGACCACTTCGATGCCGTCCGCCTGCAAGCGCGCCACGGCTTCGCGGCTATCCTCGCGCAGCGGGTCGCTGATGCCGAAGACGCCCAGCACCTGCCCGTCGGCGGCCAGATAGAGCGGTGTCTGCGCCTTGCCTTCAAGCTCAGCTCCCCATGCCTGGGCCTGGCCCAGTTCGACATCGCTTTCGTGCATCAGAGCGGCGTTGCCGAGTCGCAGCGACTGGCCTGTGTCGGTGACGGCGGTGACGCCACGCCCGCTGAGCGCTTGAAACTCGCGCAACTCGGGAAGTGCGGTCTGCGTGGCGCCCTGTTGGTCGGCGTAGTCGCCGAGTGCCTCGGCGAGGGGATGCTCGGAGCCGCGTTCGAGGGCCGCCACCCAGCTCAATGCGGTGTGGATATCCTCGGTGGCCCACTGGGCAGCAGTCACGCGCGGGCGACCCTCGGTCAGGGTGCCGGTCTTGTCGACGACCAGCGTGGTCAGTTTGCTGGCGGTCTGCAGTGCCTCGCCGTCGCGCACCAGGATGCCGTGCTCGGCGGCCTTGCCGACGCCGATCATGGTCGACATCGGTGTCGCCAGACCCAGGGCGCATGGGCAGGCGATGATCAGTACGGTGGTGGCGGTAACCAGCATGTGGACCAACTGCGGCGCGGGGCCGAAATTGAACCAGACCAGCGCCGTGAGGACGGCGATGATCAACACGCTGGGCACGAAGACGGCGGAAATTCGGTCGGCCAGGGCGCCGATGGGAGGACGTGAGTTCTGGGCGCTGGCCACTTGCTCGACGATGCGTCCCAGGCGACTGTCGGCGCCGATACGGGTGGCAATATAGACCAGTGTGCCACGGCCGTTGACCGTACCCGCACTGACCTCGTCGCCGGGATGCTTGGCGACGGGCTGGGGCTCGCCGGTTAGCATCGATTCGTCTATATGGCTGTCGCCTTCCTCGACGCGACCATCCACGGCTAGGCGCTCGCCGGGGCGCACGCGGATTCGCTCATCGACGGCGACTTCTTCGAGCGGTATGTCGCGCTCGTCGCCTTCACGAATCACCCGGGCGGTGGGCGCCTGCAGGTCGAGCAGGCGATTGAGCGCCCGTGAGGTACGCCCCCGGGCGCGCAGTTCCATGGCATTGCCGAGGCTGATCAGGCCGATGATCATCACCGAGGCTTCGAAATAGAGCCCGCGCGCGGCGACTGGGATCGCCTCGGGGATCAGTACCACCGTCATCGAATAGAGCCAGGCTGTGCCGGTACCGACGGCGATCAGGGTATCCATGTTGGCTTGATGATGACGGAAGGTCTTCCAGGCATTGACGAAGAAGCGTCGGCCCGCCGTGGCCATGATGCCCAGCGTGACCACGCCGATCAGCAGCCAGACCCAGCGTTCCGGCCCGCTCAACTGTGGCTGATGGAACAGCATTCTGCCCATCAGCAGCACTCCGGGGATGAGCCCCAATGCGGTGTCGCGGAGCCGTTGGCGATATTCGCGCGCCTCGTTTTGCTCACGGGTGCGTGCGGCCTGGCCGAGATCCTCGATGGGCTCGGCACCGTAGCCGACCGCTTCAACGGCATCCACCAGCTGTTGGGGGCGCGTGTCACCGAAGACCTCGGCGGTATGCGAGCCGAAGTTGACGCTGGCCGAGCGCACGCCGGGCGTGGCGTTCAAGGCCTGGGTAACGGTGTTGACGCAGCCGGCGCAGGTCATGCCGGACAACGATAGGCGAACGGGCGCCCCGTCGGGCGTTGCCTCGGTGTCTTGCCGGTCGCCGCTCGAGGCCGTCGATGATGCGCTGTCGTCAGCGGCACTGGTCGTCGTTTCCGGAGGGTAGCCGGCTTGCCCGAGCAACGCGCTCAGGCGCTCTGCGTCCAGAGATGATTTGACGTCGAGAGACTTTTCATCGGGCTCGCCGGTGACCTCGGCTTGATCGTCCTCGGCCTGAACCGCCTCGCGCATGCGTTTGACGCAGCCCTGGCAGCTCATGCCGGGCACTTGGAAATGGTGCGTGCTGCTTGTAGCAGCCGAGGTTTCGGGGGGATAACCGGCTTGCTCGAGCAACGCGCTCAGGCGCTCCGCGCCCAGAGATGATCTGACGTCGAGATGCTTTTCATCGGGCTCGCCGGTGACTTCAGCTTGATCATCCCCGGCTTGGATAGCCTCGCGCATGCGTTTGACGCACCCCTGGC
This sequence comes from Chromohalobacter sp. 296-RDG, assembly GCF_029889885.1. Taxonomy (GTDB): domain Bacteria; phylum Pseudomonadota; class Gammaproteobacteria; order Pseudomonadales; family Halomonadaceae; genus Chromohalobacter. The sequence continues at coordinate 56,768 of NZ_JARANY010000009.1, read as the reverse complement.
AGCTCATGCCGGGCACGGTGAAGGAATGGGGAGCCGTTGTGCTCATCTTGCGTTCTCCGTTCGGGGCGCTCATGGCGCCTGGCGTGAGAAATCGTCATCACTTTCCATGGGTAGGCTCTCGATCAGCCGGCACAAGCTATGGCCGTCGGGCGTGCCATCCGGCATATCCCTCCAGGCGGCCAAAGCGTGTTCCATGCGCGTCGCCAGGGCCTGCAGCTCACGGATGCGCGATTGAATTTCCGGCAATCGTTCGGCCAGCAGGTCGCGCACCATGGGGCATGGAGAGTCGCCATGGTCGGCATGCTCGAGAATCTCGCGCACCTCGCGAAGACTGAACCCCAGCGTGCGTGCGCGCTGGATGAAACGCAGGCGATTGAGGTCGTTGGCATCGTAGAGCTGATAGCCGTTGTCGGGGTCGCGTTGCGGATGCAGTAGCCCCTCGCGTGTGTAATGGCGCACTGTTTCGCCGGTGACGTCGGCGGCTCGGGCCAGATCGCTGACTTTCATGGCACCCTCCTGAATGATGAGACAAGTCTAAAACCTTTGGGTGACACAAAGGTCAAGGAAGATCCAGTCTATTTCCAATGTCTTCTTTTAATGCATTGAAATAAATACATAAATACTCCGCCTGCTGTTAAAGACACTAGAAAAGAGAGTCTTGGTAAGACTAAAGAATGAGCGTTTCCAGGATTAAAACAAACGTTTGCTCTTGACTTGAAAACGCCCATCGGCCAAAACGAAAAGGCACGCCATTATTCGGACAAAGGCAAAAAATCTAGAAGATTTTCTCCTCCACGTCTCCGCAGAAGAGGACGTTTTCATGCATAACAATATCAACAAGCTCACTGTCGCTGTGACCCTGGCATCTGCCGTGATGGTGTCCGGTCAGGCTGCCGCATCGGGCTTTCAGGTTCGTGAACAGAGCGCCAAGGCATTGGGTAACGCCATGGCAGGTGCGGCGGCCGGTGCCGAGGATGTCAGTTACATGACCTTTAATCCGGCAGCCATCGGTAATGTCGAGGGCACTCAAATAGCGGGCGGTATTTCCTATCTCGATGCCAACTTCGAATTGACCGATGCCTCGGCGAGCCCAGCCGGATCACCGGTGAGCTATGATCGTGGCGGCTCGCGCGAAGGCGGCGAGGAAGCCTGGGTGCCCAGCTTTGCCTTCAAGACGCGCCTGAATGAACGGTTCGATTTGGGTCTTGCGATCTCTGCGCCGTATGGCCTCTCGACGAAGTATGACAAGGAGTGGATCGGCCGCTATCACGCTGTCGAAACTGAGCTCGAGACCATCGATATACAGCCGACACTGAACTACCGTGCCACCGATCGTCTCAACTTGGCGGTGGGGCTGCGTGCCCAGTATGCTGACGCTACTCTGTCTAATGCCATCGATCTAGGTGGGCAGGGAGCTTTGGCAAGTGTGCCTGGTGCTGCACCGGGTGCTAATGACGGCATGGCCGAGGTGACCGGCGATGATTGGGGTTACGGCTATACCCTGGGGGCGTTATTCCAGGCGACCGAGCGGACTCGCCTGGGCATCAGCTACCGCTCAGAAGTCGAGCTGACGCTGGACGGTGACGTCGATTACAGCTCTAGCGATCCGGTTGGCCAGCAAGTGCTGGCGAATTCGTCATTACAAGATGCCGGAGGCAAGGCGGATATCACCACTCCGGCCAACCTCAACCTGGGCATCTATCATCAGTTGACCGATCGGCTTGCCTTGATGGCGAACGCTGAATGGACGGAATGGAGCAGCTTCAAGGAACTGACCGTCGAGTCTGGTGGCCGCGAACTGAGCACCACGACCGAAAACTGGGACGATACCTGGGCCTTCTCGGTCGGGGCCAACTATCGGCTCAACTCGCAGTGGATGTTGAGAACGGGGCTGGGGGTCGACGAATCGCCGGTTCCGGACAGCGAGCATCGCACGCCGCGTGTACCGGATGCCGACCGCCGTTGGGCGACACTCGGTGCGACCTGGATGCCGACGTCGGAGTTTGGTGTGACGGCAGGGTACATGCGCGTGTTCGGTGATGATGGCGATATCGATCAGAACGCAACGCCGACCAACGAGAATGCGACCCGCGGAGATCTTTCCGGTACCTATGAAGTCGACGCCAACGTCTTCGCACTGTCGATGGATTATCGTTTCTGAACCGAGGCTTCAACCCGTATTGATAGCGATGAACCCCGGCGAGTTGCCGGGGTTCATCGTTTCAGGGTGACCGGCCATGCTCAAGGCCGTGTCATTGGCGAAGACAGCTCCCTACCTTCCCTGACGATGTCTCATCCGACAGGCTTCAGAGGGCCCCAGTCCTTGCGGTTGGCGAGAAACTCGGGTCGAGGGCGGTTACCGCAGTACGGGTTGTGCAGCGTGTTCTCGACACTGTTATAGACGAAGAACAGGTTGCTGCGTGGCCAGCACGACATGTTGGTATTCGAGCCATGCAGAGTGTTGCACTCGAACATCACCAGCGAGCCGACAGGCCCCTTGGGCGCTTCGATATCGCCCTTGAGCATCAATTCGCGCAGGCTGGCATCGTCCGGCACGCCGATTTCCTGGCTTTTCAGCGACTCTTTATAGTTGTTCTCCGGCGTGCGGCCCACGCAGGGAACGAAGTAATTATGCGAGCCGGGCACCAGCATCAGCGGGCCGTTGAATTCTCCGTTTTCGGTGAGAATGATCGAACAGCTCACCGAGCGCATGCGGGGCATGCCATCTTCGCTGTGCCAGGTCTCGAAATCGGAATGCCAGTCGAAACCTTTGCCTTTGAAGCCGGGCTTGTAGTTGATCCGTGACTGATGAATATAGGCATCGCCACCGAGAATTTGCTGGACCATCGCCAATAGGCGCGGGTCGCGTGTCAGGCGGCTGAAACGCTCGGATACCTCGTGGATACCGAAGATCGAACGAATTTCCTGCTTGCTGGGCTCCAGGATGGTGCCTTCGGAGAGCTTGAGGTCATCGTCGTTCTCGTAGTCGGCCAATTCATCCAGAAACGCGGCCATCTCGTCTTCGCCGAAAAATCCCTCGAAGGATAGGAAGCCCTTGCGTTCGAACTCGTCGAGCTCGGCTTCGCTGAGTGGCCCCTTGCGTTGCTCGCCTTCGCTATGCACCACCGGGTCGATGCGCTCGAACATTCCCAGTTTGCGTTCCAGGCGCGTCGGGAAAAGGTCTTGAGTCTCTTTCATCGCAAACTCCTCCATTAGTCTGCTAGGAACGGTGCTGCTGCCATCCCCTGTGTAAACGTAGTCGGAGAGGTTGGCAGCGACAAACATAGCCGTGTATGTCTTTGTAGCTCGCCAAGTTTGCTAGACGAACGCGTTGAGGCTACGCCACAGTTCAGAGTGTGTATTTAGCATATGTCAAGGTCGTGCCATTCAATGCCGCCGCTGCAAACGTAAGACGTCTGCAGCGGGAATTACGAGGGGGAGGTTGAAGTCAAGCAGCGGCGTCGACGAAGGCGGCCCTCATCAGTTCCTGGGTATAGCGTTCGCGCGGGTTGGCGAAGATCTCCTCGGTGGTGCCCTGCTCGACCACCTGGCCGTCCTTCATCACCAGCACGGTATCGGCCAGAGCACGCACGACCGAGAGGTCGTGACTGATGAACAGGTAGGTCAGGTCATGCTTTTGCTGCAGGTCGCGCAGCAGGTCGATCACCGTGACCTGTACCGAGCGGTCGAGCGCCGAGGTAGGTTCGTCGAGCAACAGGAATTCCGGCTTGAGTACCAGCGCCCGGGCGATGGCGATGCGCTGACGCTGGCCGCCGGAGAACTCGTGGGGATAGCGGTTGCGCATCGCCGGGTCTAGCGCAACTTCCTCGAGCGTCTCGATTCTTCGCGTCTCGCGCTGGTGGCGATTGAGCTCGGGGTAGTGAACACGCAGGCCTTCGCTGATGACCTCGCCGACGGTCAGGCGCGGCGACAGCGAGCCGAAGGGGTCCTGGAAGACCACCTGCATGCGTGAACGCAGCGGTCGCATGCTGCCGGTATCGAGCGTGGCGATATCGCTGCCATCGAAGCGAATCTCGCCGCGACTCTTGAGCAGGCGCAACAGCGCCCTGCCCAGCGTCGACTTGCCCGAGCCGGACTCACCGACGATGCCCACGGTCTGCCCGCGACGAATGCTCAGGTCGATGCCGCGTACCGCCTCGAAGTACTCGTTGTCATGCAACAGGTGCTTTTTGAGCGCAAAACGTACACGCACGTCCTTCGCTTCCAGAAGCACTGGCATTGTCGTGTCGACCGGCGCCTTGCGACCACGGGGGTCGGCCTCGATCAGCATGCGTGTGTAATCGTGTCGGGGATTGCCGAATACCTCGCTAATGGTGCCGGATTCGACGTGTTCACCGTGGCGCATTACACACACACGGTCGGCGAAGTGACGCACTATCCCCAAGTCGTGGGTGATGAACAAAATCGCCATGCCGTAGCGCGCCTGAAGATCCTTGAGCAGCGCCAGAATCTGCGCCTGGACGGTGACATCGAGCGCGGTGGTGGGCTCGTCGGCGATCAAAAGCTCCGGCTCGCAGGCCAGTGCCATGGCAATCAGTACCCGCTGGCGTTGGCCGCCGGAGAGCTCATAGGGATAGCTGTCGATGCGCCGAGAAGGGTCGGGTATCCCGACCTGCTCGAGAAGTTCGATGACCTTGGGGCGCGCTTGACGCCTATTGAGACTGAGGTGCTTTTCCAGCACCTCGGCGATCTGCGCTCCAATGCGCTGTAAGGGATTGAGCGAGGTCATCGGCTCCTGGAAGATCATCGAGATGGCATTGCCGCGGATGCGGCGCATGCGTTTGGGTGTGACGCTCAGCAGGTCCTCACCCTTGAAGCGGATGGCGCCAGACGTTTGGGCTAACTCAGGCAAGAGTCGCATCGCGGCGGTCGAGGACACCGACTTGCCGGAGCCTGATTCACCGACCAGCGCCAGCGTCTCGCCGGGTTGGATGGAAAAGCTCACATCCTGGACCGCCGAGACGGTCCCGGTGGGCAGTTGGAAGTCGACGCTCAGGTTGTCGATTTCAAGCAGGTTGTCAGTCACGGTCACCTCAGCGTGTTTTCGGATCCAGAGCGTCGCGCAACCCATCGCCCAGGAAGTTGAGACAGAACAGTGTTACGGCGAGGAACAGCGACGGCACCAGCAGCAGCCACGGCGCGCTCTGCATCATGTCGGTGCCTTCGGAAATCAAGACGCCCCAACTGGTCAGCGGCTCCTGCACTCCGAGACCGAGAAAAGACAGGAAACTCTCGAGCAGGATGACCTTGGGCACGGTCAACGTGACGTAGATGATCACTGGACCGATGGCGTTGGGGATCAGGTGGCGGGTGACGATCTTGCGATCGCGGACCCCTAATGCGTGAGCGGCTTCGATGAACTCGCGCTGCTTGAGCGCCAGTGTCTGGCCGCGCACGATGCGCGCCATGTCGAGCCACTCGACCGCACCGATGGCGGCGTAGATCAGGAAGATGTTACGCCCGAACACCACCATCAACAGGATTACCAGGAACATGAACGGCAGCGAGTACATGATGTCGACGAAGCGCATCATGGCGCTGTCCAGGCGCCCGCCGACATAGCCGGAGATGGCCCCGTAGAGCACTCCGATCACCAGGCTGACGAAGGTGGCCACCAAGGCCACCGATAGCGATACGCGGCCGCCATAGAGCGTGCGGGTCAAGAGGTCGCGGCCGTTGGCATCGGTACCCAGAAAGTGGCCGCTCTCGAGGCTCGGCGCGGCGCTGAAGGCGTTCCAGTCGACCTCGGCGAGGCCCCAGGGAAGCAGGTAGGGGCCGATCACGCATACCGTGCTGATGAGGATCAGCAAGATCAGGCTGACCATCGCCGCCTTGTTCTGCTTGAGCCGTCGCCAGGCATCTTGTCCGAGGCTTTCGCCCGCCACGGGGTCGGGCTCGGCCGACGGATTGGGGCTGCCGGGAGGTAGATTGTGCCCGCTGTAGGACGTGGTTTCCGTCGTCATGGTCGTTTCTCGCCGGTCAGTCGTCATAACGGATTTGCGGATCGAGCGCGGAATAGAGCAGGTCGACGAGCAGGTTCATCAGCACGATCAGTGCGCCGTAGAACACCACCGTGCCCATTACCAGGGTGTAATCGCGGTTGAGCGCGGCCTGAACGAAGTAACGTCCGATGCCCGGGATACCGAAAATCTGCTCGATCACCACCGAGCCGGTGATGATTCCGGCGATCGCCGGACCCAGGTAGGAAGTCACGGGGAGCAGTGCAGGGCGAATGGCGTGGCGCCAGATCACCTGACGCTCGGAAAGTCCTTTGGCGCGCGCCGTGCGAATGTAGTGGCTGCCCAGCACCTCGATCATGCTAGCGCGCATCATGCGTGCGATGTAGGCGATCTGCTGAATCGACAAGGCGATCACCGGCAACACCAGATTGGGTAGGGCGCCGCCGTTCCAGCCACCGGCCGGGAGCCAGGCAAGCAGGACGCCGAATACCAGCGCCAGGATCGGCGCGATCACGAAGTTGGGCACTGCGATACCCGCCAACGCCGTGCCCATTACCGTGTAATCGATCATCGAGTTGCGTCGCAAGGCAGCGATGATGCCCAGCGGGAGGCCTATCAATAGCGCGAGAAGAATTGCCAGGCCGCCGATCTCGAGACTCACCGGGAAGCCTTGAGCGATCAGCTCGGTGACCGAGAAATCCTTGTACTTGAACGACGGCCCGAAATCGCCCTGCAAGAGATTGCCCATGTAGCGCAGGTATTGCTGAGGCAATGGCTCGTCAAGGTGATACGCCGCCTTGAGGTTGGCTTCGATTTCCGGGGGTAACTGGCGCTCGCCGTCGAACGGCCCACCCGGCGCCACGCGCATCAGGAAAAACGAGATCGTGATCACGATCAGTAGGGTAGGAATCGCCATGAGCAGGCGCTTCAGGGTATAGGTCAGCATGGGGGATTCCGTACGCCGCCCCCCTATGGGACGGCGGATTCGTCATGGGGAAGAGCGATTACTCGGAGAACTTCACCCAGCGTGAGGGGTGGTCATCTTCGGCATTGTCCTGCCAACCGGTGATCTCGGGATTTACCAGGTTGCGTGTCACGTAGTAGAGCAACGGAACCAAGGCGTAGTCATCGAGGACGACGTTTTCGGCCTGCTCGAGGAGCGCCTCGCGCTTGTCCAGGTCTTGAGTGCTGGCGGCCTGGTCGAGCAGCTTGTCGTATTTGGGGTTGGAGTAAGCGCCATAGTTGTTGCCCACGCCGCTGCGCAGCAGCGTCAGGAAGTTTTCGGCATCGTTGTAGTCGGCGATCCAGCCGGCGCGTGCAACGTCGAAGTCACCTTCCTGAATGGTCTGGTAGTGCACGGTGGCTTCGGCATTGGTCATTTCGACCTCGACACCCAGCGGCTTCCACATCGCCGCCAAGGCGATGGCGATCTTCTTGTGTTCGTCGGACGTGTTATAGCGCAATTTCAGATGCAATGGGTGATTGGGGCCGTAACCGGCCTCCTTGATCAGTTGCTTGGCTTTGGCCAAGCGTTTGGCGTAGTCGCCCTCGACACCATCCATTTGCTGAACGTCGTAGTGGCTAGTCCCCGGAGGAACTAACGCATAGGCGTCCTTGAAACTGCCGGCCATGATCTGCTCGGAGAGTACCTTACGACGTGCGACCAGGTTCAATGCCTCGCGGACGCGTTTGTCGGCGGTCGGACGGCCTTCGCGGGTATTGAGTACGTAGTAGTAGGACCCCAGCATCGGACTCAGGTGAGTGGCTTCTGGCAGGTTTTTCTCGAGCCACTGGTAACGGCTCGAGGGATATTCACGCAGTACATCCAGTTCGCCGGCACGGAAACGTGAGATCCCGGCGTTGCGATCTTCGGTATTGAAGTAATTCACGCTGTCGAGGCTGACCTCGTCGGCATCGTAGTATTCGGGATTCTTGTCGACGGTGATACGCGACTGCGAGACCCACTCTTCGGGTTTGAATGCGCCGTTGGTGACGATATTGTCCATCTTGACCCACTGCTTGCCGTATTCGTCGATAGCATGCTTGGGCAGGGGGTAGGTGGTGTAATGGGTCAGCAATTGCGGGAAGTAAGGTATCGGCGCGTTGAGGGTCACCTTGAACGTTTTGCCGCCATCGAGTGACTCCACGCCCAGGGCGTCGAGCGATTTTGCGCCGGTATTGATGGCTTCGGCATTTTTGATCGGGTAGAGCAGGTAGGCGTATTTCGAGGCGCTGGCCGGGTCGAGAAGGTGCTGCCAGCCGAAGACGAAATCCTCTGCGGTGACCGGTTCGCCATCGGACCACTTGGCGTCGTCGCGGAGGTAAAAGGTGTAGGTCTTGCCGTCTTCGGAGATGTCCCAGTCGGCCGCCATGCCGGGGATAGCTTTGCCCTCGGAATTTTTCTTGAGTAGGCCTTCGTAGACATCCATCAACACCTGAGATTCCCAGACGCCGCCGGAGACCTGCGAGGTGTCGAAGGAAGCGAGTTCGCCCATGACGCCGATATTCAGTGTCTCGGCCTGGGCCTGCGTGGCCAGAGCCAAGTAAGAAAGCGCCATGGCGCCGAGTAGGGTATGCGATTGTCGAAGCATGTTGTGGGTCCCGCTTGTTGTTGTGTCGGATGCCGTGTAAGACACCACATCTGTCGAATCACTTTCTCCCCGTCTGGTGAAACGTGTCCATTGCAAATTTCGTATATGCTTTTGCATATATTCAATAGAGCGCTTGCTGATGCCGCAAAGCGCAGCATGGGATAGCCGCTCGCGGGTGCATTGGCTACAATGTTCTCTTTTCTTCACCGTGGACCGGCAAGCATGCCGCTGCGGTGCGAATCAGCGCGCCTGAAAAGGATTCCCATGCAAGAGATCAACCCGATCAATCACCTCATCAAGGACCTGTCCGAACGGACAGACGTCCTGAGGGGGTATCTTTGACTATGCCGCAAAGAAAGAACGGCTAGAGGAAGTCACCCGCGAACTGGAAAACCCGGATGTCTGGAGCGATCCAGACTACGCACAGAATCTGGGCAAGGAGCGTGCTACTCTGGTGGCGGTCGTCGAAACCTTCGATGCGCTGGACCGAGGCCTGACGGATCATCAAGAACTGCTCGATCTGGCGGTGATGGAGGAAGACGACGCCACCGTCGATGAAGTGCGAGGCGAACTCGAAAAGCTCGAGTCACAGCTCGCCAAGCTCGAGTTCCAGCGTATGTTTTCCGGCGAGATGGACACCAACAACGCCTATCTCGATATCCAGGCCGGGTCTGGCGGCACCGAGGCGCAGGACTGGGCCAACATATTGCTGCGCATGTACTTGCGCTGGTGCGAGCACCACGGCTTCAAGACCGATATCATCGAGTTGTCCAGCGGTGATGTGGCGGGCATCAAGTCGGCGACATTGCACATTCAAGGCGATTACGCCTTCGGTTGGCTACGCACCGAGACCGGCGTGCATCGCCTGGTGCGCAAGAGCCCGTTCGACTCGGGTGGGCGTCGTCATACCTCGTTCGCCTCGGTGTTTCTATCGCCGGAAATCGACGACAACTTCGAGATCGAGATCAATTCATCCGATCTGCGTGTCGATACTTATCGCTCCAGCGGTGCGGGCGGCCAGCACGTCAACACGACCGACTCGGCGGTGCGTATCACCCACGAACCCACGGGGATCGTGGTGGCGTGCCAGGGTCAGCGCAGCCAGCACGCCAACCGCGACTTCGCCATGAAGCAGCTCAGGGCGAAGTTGTGGGAGAGGGAAATGGACAAGCGCAACGCCGCCAAGCAGGAAGCCGAAGACAACAAATCGGATATCGGCTGGGGCAGTCAGATCCGCTCCTATGTGCTCGATGACCAGCGCATCAAGGACTTGCGTACCAGTGTGCAGTCCAGCAACTGCGAGAAAGTGCTCGACGGCGACCTGGATCAGTTCATCGAGGCGAGCCTGAAACAAGGGCTATAGCCTCGCGCTTCTAGCCACGGGCGGTGAGCGATGGTGCCCGTGGCCCGCCGTTCGCATCCCGTAGCCAATTCTTCATAGGTAACGACATGGCCAACCAAGACTCCTCTCAACACGACGAGAATCACCTGATTGCGGAACGTCGTGCCAAGTTGGCGGCACGCCGTGCCCAAGCTGCAGAAGAGGGCGGTAGTGCCTTCCCTAATGATTTTCGTCGCGATAGCCTTGCCGCCGAATTACAGGCTGAATTGGGCGACAAGGAAAAGGCCGAGTTGGAAACGCTCGACCGTCAGGCTTCGGTTGCCGGGCGCATCATGCGCCAGCGCGGGCCTTTCATCGTCATTCAGGACGTTTCCGACCAGATTCAGCTGTATGTCGACAAGAAAGGTCTGCCCGCTGAGGTGCTGGAAGACGTCAAGAGCTGGGACATCGGCGATATCGTCGCGGCGCGCGGGCCGGTGCATAAATCAGGCAAGGGCGATCTGTACGTGAAGATGGGCGAGGCGCGCTTGCTGACCAAGAGCCTGCGGCCCCTGCCCGACAAGTTCCACGGCCTGACCGACACCGAGGCACGCTATCGCCAGCGCTACGTCGACTTGATCATGAATCCCGAGTCGCGGCGCGTCTTCGAGGTACGTTCTCGAGTGATCGCTGGCATTCGGCGCTTCCTGGTCGAACGCGGCTTCATGGAAGTCGAAACGCCGATGCTGCAGCAGATTCCCGGTGGCGCCACGGCGCGGCCGTTCGTCACGCATCACAATGCGCTGGACATCGACATGTACCTGCGTGTCGCGCCGGAACTGTACCTCAAACGGCTGGTGGTCGGTGGCTTCGAGCGTGTGTTCGAGATCAACCGCAATTTCCGTAACGAGGGATTGTCGACGCGCCACAATCCCGAGTTCACCATGCTCGAGTTCTATTGGGCCTATGCCGATTATCGAGACCTGCTCGACCTGACCGAAGCGATGATTCGTGAGGTTGCGCGCGACGTGCTGGGCACGACGACGATCGACTACCAGGGAGCACGCTACGACCTTGGCGAGTCCTTCCAGCGTCTCACTCTGCGTCAGTCGATTCTGGAATACGGCGACGGTATCGGCGAAGGCGACATCGATACCTTCGAAGGTGCTCAGGCGACCTGCGAGCGTTTGAGGGTTCCGGTCAAGCCGAACTGGGGTCTGGGCAAGCTGCAGACCGAAATATTCGAGCACGTCGCCGAGGAAAAGCTCGAACAGCCGACGTTCATCACTGAATATCCGGCCGAGGTCAGTCCGCTGGCGCGGCGCAACGATACCAATCCTCACGTCACCGACCGCTTCGAGTTCTTCGTGGGTGGCCGCGAGCTCGCCAACGGCTTCTCCGAGCTCAACGATGCCGAGGATCAGGCCGAGCGCTTCGCCGAGCAGGCGGTCGAGAAAGACGCCGGCGATCTGGAAGCGATGTATTACGATGCCGATTACGTCCGCGCGCTGGAATACGGTCTGCCGCCGACGGCGGGCGAGGGCATCGGTATCGATCGCTTGATCATGCTGTTGACCGATAGCCCATCGATTCGGGATGTGTTGTTGTTCCCGGCGATGCGCCCGGAATAAGGCTGGGCTTCGCCCAGAGCTGTCAGTTAGAAGTTATAAGCTGGAAGAAAGGTCAACATCCATGGCTACGAGCTACGAGCTACGAGCTACGAGCTACGAGCTACGAGCTACGAGAATGGGTTGTGAGCTTTCGGCATGACTCGATACTGACTTTCGCGGCTCGCGGCTCGCGGCTCGCGGCTCGCGGCTCGCGGCGAAGCCGCGCAAGAGTTATTGGTAAGGGGCGCGGTGAGCGCCCATAATGGCTGCGGTTCGAATTCCGCCGACCCCGAGCGGTTCCCAAAAGAGGTGACACCGATGAAGCTGCTCAATCGCTCTGCGCTGAGCGTCAAGCCGACTCAGGCGTTCGTTGACTGGATCAACTCGCTGGAGCCCACCGTCGGTGAGGACGACCTGACCCTCGACGATGTCGAACGTGAAAGTACCGTTTACCTGATTCCGGAAATGGACTCGCCCGAGGTGCTGGCTGCCTACGTGCGCGAGCGCCACCTCGATCTGCTCGAGAACGAGTTGAGCGCTTGGGAAGAAGATGAGCGCCAGTGGCCGGAACCGCTCGACTGGGCGCTGTTCGAACGGTTCCTCATCGTCGAGCATAGTTATCTGGCGTTGGATCTCGATGATGAAGTGCCGCTCGAGATTTCCGAGATCGACGATGGACTGCTGCTGGAAACCGACGAGGATTGACGCCTTCGGTGAGTGGTGTAGAGAACCGGTACGCGGTGGCTTTTAAGCCTTCGGTGTGTCGCGAGACAAGGGCGTTGGTGGTGGTCAAAGGCGTGGCGACGTGCTGATGCGGCGTCTTTTCGTGACACGTCCTGGCGATGAAGGTTTGCCTGGCCCTCAACGCCGCTTGGCGATGCTGGTGATGGTGCTGGGGACGTTGATGTCGGTACTCGATAACGGCATCGTCAACATCGCGTTACCCACCCTGGCGCAAGAGTTGTCGGTGAGCGAGTCGCGTGCGGTGTGGATCGCCAACGTCTATCAACTGGTGTGCGCAGCCCTGTTGCTGGGGTTTGCCGCCTTGAGTCGGCTCATCGGGCGGCGACGCCTGTACTTGGGCGGTCTGGCGTTGTTCGTGCTGGCCTCGTTGTGCTGTGCGTTGTCGCGCAGTTTCGAGTGGCTGGTAGCATCGCGCATGTTGCAAGGCATCGGCGCTGCGGCGATGTTGAGCATCGGCCCGTCCATGTACCGCTTGATTTTCCCCTCGCGCCTGCTGGGCTCGGCAATCGGTATGGGGGCCCTGGTGGTGGCCTTTGGCATCGCCTTCGGTCCATCGCTGGGTGGCATTATCCTGCATTTCGCGAGTTGGCCGTGGCTGTTCGCCATCAATCTGCCATTGGGGCTGCTGGCCTTGATCCTGGGGATGCGCGCGCTACCCGGCGAGACCATCGAGTCGCGGGGATTCGATTGGCTGGGAGCTCTGTTGTCGGCTTCGATGCTCAGCGGTTTCGTGTTTTCACTCGATCATATCGGCCACGGTGCGCACGGTACGAGTGCCTGGTTGCCGTTGCTGGGAAGCGTGTTGTGCCTGGTGCTGTTCGTATGGCGCCAACGTCGCGCGGATGCGCCTTTGGTACCGTTGCCCATGTTTCGTGCCACGCGTTTTAGCATCGCCGCGATGATCTCGTTGATGGCCTTCGTTGCCCAGGGAATCACCTTCGTGGGGCTGCCGTTCATGTTTCAGACGGTGATGGGCGCGGCACCACTCGAGGCTGCCCTGCTATTCACCCCCTGGCCGCTGGCGTTGATGCTGGTGGGGCCACTCTCGGGGCGGCTCGCCGACCGCTTCAATCCGACGCTGATCTCGTCGCTCGGCCTGGCGATCTTCCTGCTCGGGATGCTGAGTCTGGTGACGTTGACGGCGGAGTCCGGCGCCGTGTCGATCGCTTGGCGCGCGGTGTTGTGCGGGGTCGGCTATGGTCTGTTCCAGGCGCCCAACAATCGCGAAATGATCGGCAGCGTCGCGCTGACATACAGCGCCAATGCCTCGGGTGTGCTGGCCTCGGTGCGGACCTTCGGCCAGGCCTTGGGGACCGCCTCAGTGGGATTGATGCTGGCGCTTTCCTGGGGATCGCTGTCGTATGCGCTGTGGCTAGGCTGCGCCAGTGTGGTGGTGGCGTTGGCACTCAGCGTGTGGCGAATTCCGCTGGCGCGCGCCGAGGCGTGAGCGATGCTTATTCCCCACCGCGGGAAACGTTACAATGACGCGTATCCGACAGAGGAGGCAGGTGTCATGAGTGTTCAGGCACGTATCGAAGAGAAGCTGCAGTCACTCGACCCCGAGCATGCGGCGGTCGAGAACGAAAGCTACATGCACAATGTGCCGTCGGACTCCGAAACGCACTTCAAAGTGACGTTGGTCGCCGAGCGCTTCGCGGGCCTGATGCCGGTCAAGCGCCATCAGCAGGTCTACGCGCTGCTCGCTGACGAGCTTTCCGGCCCGGTGCACGCCTTGGCTTTGCACCTTTATACGCCTGAGGAATGGCACCAGCGTGCTGCGGCGCGCCCGGATTCTCCCAATTGTCGAGGCGGCGGCGCACGCTGACATGGTAGGCGACGCCCAGCGGTTGCAATATCTCGAGGCTATGGGGCTCGGCGCGTGGACTAGCCGTTATCGGTTGCCCAATGCGTTGCCTACGCCTGTATGCGAATGGGAGGCGCCGCCGGTTGAAGCGCCGACGAGTCATGGTGAGCGCTTGCAAGCGCTGCTCGACGATGCAGCGAAGGCGCCGTCGATGTCACCTTCGGGAGAAATGTCGCCGGGGGCGACGCTATCGCGAGATACCGATAAGCCGGCTGCTAGTGGGTCTGCACGGGCATTATTGCTAGGCGATGCGCCCACTGAGTCGTCGCCCTCGGTGCCGGAACCTGCCGCTGAGCCGGCAGCGCCGACCGCTGATGTCGGCGAGACCGAGACGCACGCGGCACTACGCTATGACCTGCAAGTCGCGGCCTTGGAGGGGCGCTGGTTGCTGCTGGTGCCTGAGGTGAATGCACCTGACCGTACGGCGTGTGAGCTGCTTGGCAACCTGCTGCGTGCGGCCGGCATCAGCGTGGATGCGGCGCTCGAGTTCCGCAGTTTTCAATGGCCGCTCGTCGATAACGCATCGGTTACGGCGCCTCTGGACGAGGCACGCGATGGTCTGCGTGCCTATCTCGCTGGTCAGGCGCGGCGAGGCTGGCGTCCCGAGCGGCTATTGGTGTTCGGCCAGGATACGACCCTGAACGCGGTACTGGCCCTCGAGGACGCGCGCAGCGAGACCTTGAGCTTGCCTTGCTGGACACTCCCGTCGCTGGCAGCGCTTAAGTCATCCGCTGCCGCCAAGCGCGCGCTCTGGCCGCAGCTTGCGGCGTGGCGTGAGGCCTGGGCGGGACACGACGATGCGCCTTGAGCGTCTCGCTGCGGCACATCTGAATGCCGTCGAGGCGCTCGAGGAAGCGGGGCAGGCACATCCCTGGAAGCGGGCGATCCTCGAGCGGGCACTCGACGATGACACGCTGGACGTCTGGGGCGCATGGCAGGGCGCGACCCTGCTGGGGCATGCGGTGCTTGCCTGGTTGCCCTTCGAGGCCGAGCTGCAAGCGATCACCGTGGCGCCACACGCGCGCCGCCAGGGCGTAGCTGGCATGCTGCTCGCGCACCTCGTGACGCGCGCCCGACAAGGCGGTGCCGAGCGCTTACTGCTGGAAGTGCGCGAAAACAACGCGCCGGCCCTGGCGCTGTACCGTCAATACGGTTTTGGCGAGGATGGGCGTCGGCGCGGTTACTATCCCCCCCTCGGTACCAGAGGGGGGGAGCGTGAAGCGGCGGTTCTGATGTCGAGGCCGCTTGAGGTGCGAGCGGCCGACTGACCGCGCTTCCCGGTCTGGAGTATCGAGTCTGAGTTACTGGTTTTGCGCGTTATCGCCGGCGTCGTCTTCGAGATCCTGGAACTTGCCTAGCAGCCCGTTAAGGCGGCGTTCCCATTCGTCACGCTCCTGCTTGAGGCGCGTGTTCTCCTCGCGCAGCTCTTCTGCTTCCATTTTCAGCATCTCGATGGTCTCGACAGCATTCTGCACCTTCTGCTCGAGCTGGTTGAAGAGTTCGAGGCTCATGGACTTCTCCTACACGTTGGATGGGGCGATGCGAGTGGCACGGGCGAATCTTGCCGAGCCGTTGGTGGTTAGCGTACGCGCGCGCGGCGCGCGCGACAAGCGTCTCCGAGCCCCGACAGGGCGTCAGATATCGTGTCCGTGACGGCGATAAAGACGCCCGATGCCATCGCCCGCGCGTACCTCGCGATGTAGTTGCCAGTTAGCGGGTACCCGAGGCTCGCACTCGTGCTCTATTTCCAGATAGATCAACGCCTCCTCACTCAGCCAACCGTGTGCCTCCAGCGCTTGGCAGGCGTCGACGGCGTGGCCCTGGCGAAAGGGGGGATCAAGGAACACGATATCGAAGGGTGTGATGGGGCCTGCGAGAAATTCCAGGGCGGCTTGGCGACGCACATGGCCGTTGGCGTCCAGCGTGGCGATATTGGTGCTCAGGCTGGCTGCGACATCGCGGTCGGTCTCCACGAAAAGGGCTTGAACGGCGCCGCGCGAGAGTGCCTCCAGTCCTAGTGCGCCGGTGCCGGCGTACAAGTCTAGAACGTGTGCGCCGGCGAGCTCGAAGGCCAGCCAGTTGAACAGTGTCTCCCGGATGCGATCCGGCGTGGGGCGTAAGCCGGGCCGCTCGAGCACGGGCAGCTGACGGCGACGGTAGTCGCCGCCGATGAGGCGCAAGCGCCCGCTCGCACGTGACGGCGAGACGCGGTGCGTGCCACGGGCGGCACGCTTGGCTGAGGAAGAGCGACGTCGATTCATGATCGGCGGATTGTACCGCCACCCGTTGCACAGTGATAGGATGTGGCGATTCAGACACTTCAGGATGCCGAGCGTCATTGCCGCCGTGTCGCGGGAAGCGTGGCGCGCGTCGTCCGCGTAGACGTAGATCACGCCCATGTTCGGTTTTTTAAAGCGCAAGAAGAAGCAAGATTCTCCCGCCCAAGACGTCGATGAGTCGCAAGAGGATGCGGCGGCGCTCGACACTGAAGAGGGCAGTGCCGGTCACGAGGACTCGGCAGACGATGAGGCACCGCCGGCGTCTTCCCCATCGGCTGCTGAAGAGGCGACGCCAACGTCTTCTCAGGCTGCGGCCGAGCCGACGACGATTGCCGATCCCGATCCCGATCCCGATCCCGATCCCGATCCCGATCCCGATCCCGACGAAGCAGATGAAGCGCGTACCGACGAGGCTGTGACAGCGCCAAAGGTCGACGAGCCGGCCAGCGTGACGCAACCCCGGGAGCGCCCCAAGAAGAGTTGGTTCGCACGCATCAAGTCGGGCCTCGGCAAGACGCGCGCCAATTTCACCGAGGGTCTGGCGGGGCTGTTTCTGGGCAAGAAACAGATCGACGATGAGTTGATGGAGGATCTCGAGACCCAGCTGCTGATGGCGGATGTGGGGATCGAGGCAACCACCGAGATCATCGACCGCCTGACCGAGCGTGTCTCGCGCAAGGAACTCAAGGATCCGCAGGCGCTCTACTCAGCCTTGCAGGAAGAACTCCAGGATATGCTCGACCCGGTCGCCCAGCCGTTGGCGTTGCCGCCCAAGGGGGAGGGGCCGTTCGTGATCCTGATGGTGGGCGTCAATGGCGTTGGCAAGACCACCACCATCGGCAAGCTGACACAGCGTTTCC
Organism: Chromohalobacter sp. 296-RDG; assembly: GCF_029889885.1. Taxonomy (GTDB): domain Bacteria; phylum Pseudomonadota; class Gammaproteobacteria; order Pseudomonadales; family Halomonadaceae; genus Chromohalobacter. The sequence goes on along the minus strand of NZ_JARANY010000009.1, from coordinate 39,518 downwards.
AGAACGAGGGGCGCAGTGTGATGCTGGCGGCGGGTGACACCTTCCGTGCGGCAGCGGTGGAGCAGCTCAAGGTATGGGGCGATCGCAATCAGGTGCCGGTGGTAGCGCAGCACACCGGTTCCGATAGCGCGTCGGTCATCTATGATGCGTTCTCTGCCGCCAAGGCACGCGATATTGACGTGCTGATCGCCGATACAGCCGGGCGCCTGCATAACAAGAACCATCTGATGGAAGAGCTCAAGAAGGTGCGCCGCGTCATGGCCAAACTCGATGAGCAGGCCCCGCATGAGGTGATGCTGGTGTTGGATGCTGGAACGGGCCAGAACGCGCTTTCACAGGCTTCCACCTTCAACGAGGCGGTACCGGTGACGGGCATCACCTTGACCAAGCTCGATGGCACCGCCAAGGGCGGCATCATCTTCGCCCTGGCCAAGCAACTGGGTACGCCGATTCGTTTCATCGGTGTGGGTGAGACCCTCGATGATTTGCGACCGTTCGCCGCCGAGGATTTTGTCTCCGCGCTTTTCGAGCGCGACACGGGCGGAGACGCGTAGCGGTATGATCGTCTTCGAGCATGTCGGCAAACGTTACGGCGGGCGCTCCGAGGCCCTCGCCGATATCAACTTTCGGGTAGAGCGGGGGGAAATGTTGTTCCTCACCGGGCACTCGGGAGCCGGCAAGAGCTCGTTGCTGCGCTTGATCATGCGCCTGGACAAGCCTTCGCGCGGTCGCGTATTGGTGGCCGGCCACGACCTCGATCGCTTTCATCTCAGCCAGATTCCTTATTACCGCCGCCAGATCGGCGTGGTCTTCCAGGACCACCAGCTGCTGTTCGATCGCAGCGTTTTCGCCAACGTAGTGCTGCCGTTGGAAATTCAGGGCGTGGAGCCCCGCGAATCGGCGCGTCGTGTGCGGGCTGCATTGGACAAGGTCGGTTTGCTGTATCGGGAAACGGCGCTGCCCATCGAACTTTCGAGCGGTGAGCGCCAACGTATCGGCATTGCGCGGGCGGTGGTCAACAAGCCGTCGTTGCTGCTCGCCGACGAGCCCACTGGCAACCTCGATCCACAGCTCTCGGCCGATATCATGCGCTTGTTCGAGGACTTCAATCGTATCGGTACCACGGTGATGGTCGCCAGTCACGACCTGGCCCTGATCACGCGTCTGCGGCACCGGGTCTTGCGCCTGCGCGAAGGCCGACTGGTCGGCGATGAGGAGGCGGCATGACACGGCGCACGACGTCCCCGGAAAGTCAGCGCTCCACGCGGCGTGGCGCTAGAGCCTCGCAGGTAGGGCTGGAAAGTCGCACGCGGGCGTGGCTGCGTCATCATCGCGCGATGTGGCTCGATAGCGCTCAGCGGCTCGCCAAGCGCCCGCTGAGCAGCCTGTTGACCATGTTGGCGATCGCCATCGCCCTGGTACTGCCCAGCGGGTTATGGCTGGCCCTGGATAGCGCCCGACTGCTGGATGCCGAGCTCGACGAAAGCGCTACCGTGACCGTCTATCTCGATACACGCCTCGATGAGCGTGCGGCGATGGATGTCGCTGCGCGACTGCGTGATCGGGCACCTGTGGCGGGGGCACGACTGGTGACTGCCGCCGAAGGTCTGGCCGAATTCCAGCAAGGCGTGGGGCTCGAGGATGCACTGGCCTCGCTGGAAGATAACCCGCTGCCCGCAGCGGTGGTGGTCACCCCGGCCGACACTGACCCCGATTCGGTGCGTGTGCTGGCGAGCAATCTCGAGGCGGTTGATGGCGTCGATGAGGCGCGTGTCGACCTCGCTTGGCTGGAGCGCCTGCGGCGTTTGGCTGAGTTGGGGCAGCGTTTGACGCTGGCGCTGGCGGGGCTGTTCGGGTTGGGTGTGCTGCTGGTGGTTGGCAATACCATCCGCTTGGCAGTGGAGAGCCGGCGTCAGGAGATCGAAGTGGTGACGTTGATCGGGGCCACCCATGCGTTTGTGCGCCGCCCATTCCTTTATAGCGGTGCCTGGTACGGCCTGGGCGGCGGCGTTCTGGCGATCGTATTGCTGGTCCTGGGTGGCCATTGGTTATCGGCCCCGGTCACTGCCTTGGCCGAGAGTTACGGGGCCCACTTCACGCTGCCGCGACTCGGCTTCGGGGGATCGGTTTTGCTATGTGTGTGTAGTACAATATTGGGCTGGCTGGGTGCTTGGTTAGCCGTCGGCCGTCATCTTGCCGACATCAAACCCCGCTAGGCTTGACAAGCCTGATGGCATGTATTGAACTTTCGTTCAAGTTAGCCTTCTAATGGGTCATGCGTGCTATCAGGCACATGATTCCTTCGCCGTGCAGCCGTGGATGTTGGATACGCCACGCACGCAGGGTGAACAACCGATGGAGACATCTGCATGAGCAACAGTCTTCAGCCCGTGGGTCATCTTTCTCCCGGTCATGACCTGAATGGTTACATTCAGGCCGTCAACCGCATTGCTGTGCTGTCCTCCGACGAGGAGCGAGAACTGGGCTTCCGCCTGTACGAACAGGGGGATCTCGAAGCGGCGCGGCGCTTGGTCATGTCGCACCTGCGTTTCGTGGTACACATCGCACGCAGCTACTCCGGCTACGGCCTGCCTCAGGCCGACTTGATTCAGGAAGGCAACGTCGGCTTGATGAAGGCCGTCAAGCGTTTCGACCCGAATCAGGGAGTGCGTTTGGTATCGTTCGCCGTGCACTGGATCAAGGCCGAGATTCACGAATACGTGCTGCGCAACTGGCGCATCGTGAAGATCGCGACCACCAAGGCCCAACGTAAATTGTTCTTCAATCTACGTGGTGCCAAGAAGCGTTTGGCGTGGCTCAACAACGATGAGGTCGATGCCATTGCCAAGGATCTCGACGTCAAGCCGCAGGTCGTGCGCGAGATGGAAGGCCGTCTCTCGTCGTTCGATGCCGGCTACGATGCCTCGCCCTCCGAGGATGAAGATCAGGGCTATCAAGCGCCGGTCCATTATCTCGACGACGAGCGTTACGATCCTGCCGCGCAGCTCGAAGCCGCGGACTGGGAAGAAGACTCCTCGCATCGCTTGCAGTCGGCGCTGGGTGAACTCGATGAGCGTTCGCAGGATATTCTGAAGCGTCGCTGGCTTTCCGAATCCAAGTCCACGCTGCATGAGCTGGCCGATGTGTACGGCGTTTCCGCCGAGCGTATTCGTCAGCTTGAGAAGAACGCCATGAAGAAGATCAAGCAGCAGCTCGGTGACGCCTTCGCCGCCTGAGTTCGAGCGCTGCCGCGAAAAGATAGAGCGAAAAAATCCGTACGCGTAAGCAACAATGAACAAATGCCCGGCCATGCGCCGGGCATTGTCGTATGCAGCGTCTATACGTGGGCAGGGTGTGGCGTGGCGACCAGCAGACGAGCGGAGAGCATCTGCCACTGATCTTCCCAGTGCTCGGTGGGAAGACGCCGGAAGTCGCTGCGCACATATTGCGTAATGCGCCCATCGGCGGTGGCCAGCAGCAGGTTGGCGGCGGCCGAGACTTTTAGCGTGGTGCGCAATCCTTCGTGAATCTCGGCTTCGCGCAGTATCTGCTTGAGCTGGGTCTCCAGTCGGTCGAAGAGCTGCGTCATGCGCACGCGCAAGCGTGCGGTTTCTCCGGTCAAGGCATCGCCACCGAGTAGCCGGCACAGACCGGGGTTCTTTTCTGCAAAGCCCAACAGCAGTGTCAGAATATGATGACAGCGCGCCTGTGCCTGCGGCTCTTCATCGAGAATGCGACGGATGCGCTCGAACAGCGTCTCCTCTATGAATTCGATCAGCCCTTCGAACATCCGCGCCTTGCTGGGGAAATGCCGGTAGAGGGCGGCTTCGCTGACGCCGACCTGGCGGGCCAGCGCTGCGGTCGTGATCCGCTTGCCGCTGTCCTCTTGCAACATCAGCGCCAGCGCCTGGAGGATCTGCTCCCGGCGAGTTTGCTTGGGTGTTTCCTGCGTCATCGATTTTCTTCTATTGGAATCGTGTTAGCCCATCCTAATGGGCTGCCGAGATGCCGACAAATCGTCGCGCATTGCGGCGCACCGTCCCGGGTGCGAGGGGAATTGTCAGTCTGCGGCGCCTTCGTCGGTGTCGGTGATCAGTGTGCCGACCCCGGCATTGGTGAAGATCTCCAGTAGCGTGGCGTGCGGTACGCGACCGTCGATGATATGCGAACTGGCCACGCCGCCTTTGACGGCATCCAACGCACAGCGAATCTTGGGCAGCATACCGCCATGGATGGTGCCATCGCCGATCAGTGCGTCCACCTGCGCGGTGGAAAGGCCCGTCATGACTTCATCCTCGGCATTCATCAGCCCGGCGACGTTGGTCAGCAGCATCAGCTTCTCGGCACTCAGTGCTTCGGCGACCTTGCCGGCGACCAGATCGGCGTTGATATTGTAGCTATGGCCTTCGGCGTCGACGCCGATCGGCGCGATCACGGGGATGAAATCGCGCGCGGTGAGCATCTCGATGAGGTCGGTGGCGATGTGCTCGACCTCGCCGACATGGCCGATATCGATGATCTCCGGTGCGGTCATCTCCGGGCTTTGATGCTCGACGCGCAACTGGCGTGCGGTGATCTGCGCGCCGTCCTTGCCGGTCAGGCCGATGGCCTTGCCGCCGCTGCGGTTGATCAGGTTGACGATGCTCTTGTTGACCAGCCCTCCGAGCACCATCTCGACCACGTCCATGGTCTCGGCATCGGTGACGCGCATGCCGCCGACGAAGCGGGACTCGATGTTTAGACGCTCGAGCAGGTCACCGATCTGCGGCCCGCCGCCATGCACCACCACTGGATTGATGCCGACTTCTTTCATCAACACCATGTCGCGGGCGAAGGAGTCGATCAGGGGGTCCTCGGTCATGGCGTTGCCGCCGTACTTCACTACCACGGTCTTGCCGGAGAAGCGCTGGATGTAAGGCAGCGCCTCCGACAGGATCTCGACCACTAGACGCGGGTCGCGTGCGTGTTCATTCATGAATGTTGTCTCCTTGAAGGCGGCCGGTGCTCAGGCACCGGCCGCCGAACGTCAGAAGGGGAGATCGGCCTCGGGGGCGACCTGCTTGAGGGCGTCACGGAATTGGCCCTGAATGCGTGCCAGAGCTTCCTCGCTCTTGCCCTCGAAGCGCAGTACCAACATCGGCGTGGTGTTGGACGCGCGGCACAAGCCCCAGCCGTCGGCATAGTCGACCCGGATGCCGTCGAGGGTAGTTTTCACCCCATCCTCGCCGAAGTCGCCTTCCCGAGCCAGCTTGTCGACGATGGCGAACTTGTTCTCGTCGCTGACCTTGGCGTTGAGCTCCGGCGTGCTGAGGTCCTGCGGGAAGCGCCCAAAGAAGGCGTCGGCGTCCAGCCCTTGCGTAGAACGTTGCCGCGAGAGGATTTCCAGCAACCGGGCGGCGCCATAGAGGCCGTCGTCGAAGCCGTACCAGCGTTCCTTGAAGAAGATATGGCCACTCATCTCGCCGGCCAGCGCCGCGCCGGTTTCCTTCATGCGCGCCTTGATCAGCGAGTGCCCGGTGCGCCACATTTCCGGTGTGCCGCCGGCGTTTTCCACCACCTGGGCCAGGTTGCCGGTGCATTTGACGTCGAAAATGATGCGTGCGCCGGGGTTACGCTCGAGTAGGTCCTCGGCGAAGGCCATCATCAGACGGTCAGGATAGATCACCTCGCCCTTGGGCGTGACTACGCCGAGACGGTCGCCATCACCATCGAAGGCCAGGCCGATATCCGCGCCGGTTTCCTTGACGGTGCGGATGACGTCCTCGAGGTTTTCCAGCTTGCCGGGATCGGGGTGGTGATTGGGGAAATCGCCGTCGATATCGGCGAAAAGCGGTATCATTTCCGCCCCCAGGCGTTCGATCAGTTGCGGGCCAAGTTCGCCGGCCACGCCATTACCGCAATCGACGACGGCCTTGATCTTCCCACTCAGGCTGACATCGCCGAAGATGCGATCCAGGTAGGCATCGCGCACATCCATTTCACGCAGGCTGCCTTCACCCTCGCCAAGCGCATCGTCCTGGATGCGCTGATAAAGCGCGGTGATGGCGTCGCCGGAGAGCGTTTCGCCCCCCAGTATGATCTTGAAGCCGTTGTAGTCGGGCGGGTTGTGGCTGCCCGTGACCATGACGCCGGAACTCGTGCCTTCCAGCGTGTGGGTGGCGAAGTAGAGCACCGGCGTGGGCACCATGCCGATATCGATCACGTCGCGTCCTGCGCTGCGCAGGCCACGAATCAGAGCCGCCTGCAGGCGCTTGCCCGAGTGACGGCCATCGCGGGCGACGACCACGGTGGTTTCGTCGCGGCTGGCGGCTTCGGCACCGATGGCGCGACCGATCAGTTCGACGCCTTCCTCGGTCAGGCTGTCGTCGACGATGCCGCGAATGTCATAGGCGCGGAAGATGGACGCGCTGATGGACGTATTGGGAGCTTGTTGGCTCATGGTGAATCCCTTCAAGTCGATGGCCGTGTGGCCGTGAACATCGGGGCGACCGTCAGCGTCGCCCGCCCGAACTCAATGACGGCCGGAGTGACCGAAGCCACCTCCGGCGCGCTCGCTGGCGGCGAAGTCCTCGACGATATCGAGCTTGGCCTGTACCACGTGCACAAGCACATATTGTGCCAAGCGCTCGCCCGGTTCTAGAACGAACGTCTGGTTGCCGCGGTTCCAGACCGAGATCATCAGTTCGCCTTGATAGTCGGAGTCGATCAGGCCGACGAGGTTGCCCAGCACGATGCCATGCTTATGCCCCAGGCCGGAGCGCGGCAGAATCATGCCGGCAAGGCCCGGGTCGCCGATGTGCACGGCGAGGCCGGTGCGCACCAGCTCGCAGTCGCCCGGCGCCAGCGTCAGCGGGCCATCGAGCAGGGCACGAAGGTCCAGGCCGGCGCTGCCGGTGGTGGCGTAACCGGGAAGAGGAAAGTCGTGAACGCGTTCGTCCAGAATCTTCACCGACAAGGTAGTGTCGGAAGACAACGAGGCATCTGACATGGGAATGGGTCCGTCAGTCGTGCGCCGTGGGGGCGCGTTGGGCGTAAAGCGTCAATACCCGGTCGACGATGGCGTCGGCCAGGGTGGTCTTGGGCTGTGGCGGCAGCGCTTGGCTATCGGTGTCATCGCCGTCTCGCCACAGCAATAGGGCGGCGTTGTCGTCGGCGCCGAAGCCGAGCCCGGCCTGGGAGACATCGTTGGCGACGATCATGTCCATGCCCTTGCGTGTCAGTTTGTCGCGTGCATAGCGTTCCACGTCACGGGTCTCGGCGGCGAAGCCTACCACCAGCGGGTGCGGTGAACGCGCGGCGATCTCGGCCACGATATCGGGGTTCTTGACGAGGGTGAGCGTCATCGTCTCGCTGGCGTCGGTCTTCTTGAGCTTGTGTTCGGCGACGTGTTCGGCGCGATAGTCGGCGACCGCCGCGCAGCCGATGAAAATATCGCTTTCGGTGGCGGCGTGCTCGGCGGCGGCAAGCATCTCGCTGGCCGATGTCACATCGATGTGCTCGACCTCCGGGGGCGTTGCCAGGACGACAGGGCCGCTGATCAAGCGCACGTGAGCGCCACGTTGGGCCCAGGCCTCGGCCAGGGCGTAGCCCATCTTGCCAGAGCTATGGTTGGAAAGGTAACGCACCGGATCGAGCGCTTCATGCGTCGGCCCGGCGGTGATCGTGACTATCAATCCTTCGGCATCGCGCACTGCCGGTGCGACGTCGGGCGCCGTGGAGCTAGGCGCATCCTCGGGCGCCATCGAAAGTTCGGCGATCAGCGTTTCCGGCTCACGCATGCGGCCGGGCCCGATATCACCACATGCCTGCTCGCCGCCATCGGGGCCCAGCAGGCGCCAGCCCAAGGTACGTAGCGTCGCGACATTGGCCTGGGTCGCCGGATGGCGCCACATGGCCTGGTTCATCGCCGGGGCCATGACGCACTCCGCCTCGCTGGCCAGGCACAGCGTGGTGAGCAGATCGTCGGCATGGCCATGCGCCAGGCGCGCCATGAGATCGGCGGTAGCCGGCGCGACGAGGATGACTTCCGCCCAGCGCGCCAGCTCGATATGCCCCATGCCGGCTTCCGCCTCGGGGTCGAGCAGCGACGTGCGCACCGCTTCACCGGTGAGTGCCTGAAGCGTCAGCGGGGTAATGAAGGCCTGCGCGCCCTCGGTCATGACCACGCGCACGTCACAGCCCGCCTTTTTCAACAGGCGAGCGAGCTGAGCGCTTTTGTAAGCGGCGATACCGGCGCTGATGCCGAGTAACACGCGCTTGCCGAAGAGTGTTGGCATGACGGGAGTCCTGACCGTTGTGCAGGACTTCCACCTTACCATCGTGCCCCGGCTTTGCGTAGCCGGCGCCGCTTCAAGTGCACAGCTGCTTGATGGCGGTCTCCATTCCCCGCAACTCGGCCAGCCCCTTGAGACGCCCGATCAGTGGATAACCGGGGCGCGACTCGCGATTGAGATCGTCGAGCAGGTGATGACCATGATCGGGGCGTAGCGGCAGACGCGGGCCGCCGTCACGCTCGCGGCGATGCTCCTCGTCGATCAGGACCTGCATGACGCCGACCATATCGACGTCGCCATCGAGATGGGCTGCCTCATGGAAACTCCGTGGATCTTCCTCGCGCTGAGTGGCACGCAGATGAGTGAAGTGGATGCGCTCGGCGAATCGCTGGCCCATCGCGACCAGATCGATCGCTTCGCTGATCCCCAAAGAGCCGGTGCAGAAGGTCAAGCCGTTGGCCGGGCTGGGGGCGGCATCGAGGATCCATTGAACGTCATCGGGTGTCGAGATCACGCGCGGCAGGCCGAACAGCGAGCGGGGCGGATCATCAGGGTGGATCGCCAGACGAATGCCAACCTCCTCGGCCACCGGTACGATGGCGCTCAGGAAGTGGCCGAGATTGTCGCGCAGGCGGGTGGCATCGATCTCGGTATACTCGGCGATCACCTGCCGAAAACGTGCCAGGGTGTAGTGCTCCTCGGCGCCGGGTAGCCCGGCGATGATGGTGTCGATTAGCCGCTGGCGCGCCGTTTCATCGAGCGTCTCGAGGTAGCGAAGAGCGGCGTCGCGTTCGGCGGCATCGTAGTCGCGTTCGGCGCCGGGACGCTCGAGCAGATACAGATCGAAGGCGGCGAAGGCGGTCTGGTCGAAGCGCAGTGCCGTGCCGCCGGTGGGTAGTGGCCAGGCCAGGTCGGTGCGCGTCCAGTCGAGCACCGGCATGAAGTTGTAGCACACCACGTCGATACCGTAGGCGGCCAGGTTACGCAGCGTCTGCTGGTAGTTGGCGATGTAGGTATCGCAGTCACCGCTGGCCTTCTTGATGTCCTCGTGGACCGGCACGCTTTCGACCACCGACCAGTTGAGTCCGGCGGCCTCGATCAAGCGCTTGCGCTCGGCAATCGCCTCGCAAGGCCAGGTTTCCCCGTTGGGGATCTCGTGCAGGGCGGTGACGATGCCGGTAGCCCCGGTCTGGCGGATGTCGTCGAGAGTGATCGGGTCGTTGGGCCCGAACCAGCGCCAGGTGTGTTCCATGGTCGTATCCTATCGTATCGGGGCGTCGAGATCGGCCAAGGCTGTGGCGACGCCGCGGTCGTTCAGTGTGCGGTAGGCATCGAGTACTGCGTCGCTAAAACGGGCATCCTCGGCCAGCGCTCGCGGAAAGATAGCGTCGAGAGCGAGAAAGGCGGCGATCAGTGACTCGGGCCTTTCGTATTCGGCATGCAACGCGGCGAAGGTCTCGGCCATCGGGTCGTCGACCGGGTGGCGCGCGCCAGCCAGGTCGCGACCGGCGGTATAGCGGATCCATGCCGCCACGCCGAGTGCGGCGCAGCGGATATCCGCATCGTCGGCGAGCTGTTTCCGGGCGCCATCGAGCCAGCGCTGGGGAAGCTTCTGCGAGCCGTCCATGGCGATCTGCTGCAAGCGATGGTGCAGGCTATCGTTGGCGAAGCGGGCCAGCAGGCTATCGGCATAAGCGTCGAGGTCGGTGCCTTCGGGCATGTTCAGCGTCGGCGCGGCCTCGTCACGCATGTAGCGGCGCAGCAGGTCGACGAACTCCTCGCGGCCGATGGCGTCGGCTACCGTTTCGATCCCCGCCAGCACGCCGAGGTAGGCGAGCAGCGAATGGCTGCCGTTGAGCATGCGCAATTTCATGGATTCGAAGGGTGCGACATCGGCGACCATTTGCACGCCGTCGTGTTCCCAGTCAGGACGTCCCTGGGGAAAGTCGTCCTCGATCACCCATTGGCTGAAAGTCTCGCAGGTTACCGCCGCCGGGTCGTCGATGCCCTGCGCGCGCAGGCGCTCGAAATCGGCCTCGCTCATTGCCGGAACGATGCGGTCGACCATACTGCAGGGGAAGGCGACGTGTTCGGTGATCCATGCGGCGAGCTCCTCGTCGCGTTGGCGTGCCAGCTCGATCACCGCGCGGCGAGTGCGCTTGCCATTATCGGGCATGTTGTCGCAGCACAGCACCGTGAATGCCGGAGTATCGGCCGTGAATCGCCTAGCCAGCGCTTCTACCAGCATGCCCGGTGCGGTCTGCGGCTGCGTGGGGGCGGCGATGTCGTGACGAATCGGCTCGGCTTCGAGCAGTAGCCGGCCGTCCGCCGGGTCGAGGTGATAGCCCTTCTCGGTCACGGTCAGTGTGACGATGCGTACGTCGGGTTCGCTCATGCGGGCCAGCAGGGCGTCGAGGTCCTCGCCGCCGGGACCGGCATAGAGTGTCTCGCGAATCGCCGTGACCTCGCGCAGAGTCAGGGTTTCGCTGTCGGTGTACTCGGCGACGTGATAGCGCTGATTGCGTTCGCGCATCAGCTCGACGAGCTGGCGGTTGGAACGCAGGTTGGCGCTGGCGATGCCCCATGAGCCGCCATCATGGCGGGCCAGGTTACGCTCCAGGTAGACCGCTTGGTGGGCGCGGTGAAAGGCACCCAGGCCGAGATGGACGATGCCCACCGTGGCCGGCGCGTGCGTGCTGAGTATTGATGTCGGAGTCATGATCGATCAGTCTCCCATCAGCAGGTTGGGTAGCCACAGCGAAAGAGCCGGCACGTAGGACACCAGTAGCAGCACTACCAGGTTGCAGATCAGAAACGGCACGATGGCCCGAGCCACACGCAGCATCGGTAGCTTGCCGATACCCGAGACAACGAAAAGGCAGACCCCGAGAGGTGGGGTGGTCAGTCCGATCATCAGGTTAAGCACTGCCATTAGAGCGAAATGGACCGGGTCCATGCCTACGCCGGTAGCCACTCCCAGTAGCGCCGGGAACAGGATGATCAGTGCGGCGATGGTTTCCATGAAGGTGCCGACCACCAACAGGATCAGGTTGAGTATCAGGATCACCACGATGGGATTCGCGCTGAAGCCCAGGATCTGGTCGGCGATCATCTGCGGGATCTGCTGGCTGGTGAGGATCCAGCCGAACAGGTTGGCCAAGCCCACCAGCAGCATCAGCGAGCCAGAGGTCAGTACCGTGTCGACGATGATCTGCGGCAGGTTGCGCCAGGTGATGCCCTTGTAGACGAACATGCCGATTATCAAGGCGTATAGGCTGGCGACGATAGACGCCTCGGTGGGTGTGAAGACGCCGCCGATGATGCCGTAGAGAATGATGAAGGTCATCATCAGCGCCCAGAAAGCGCTACGGCCTTCCTTGATCAGTTCCCTGAAGGTCGCCCGCCGCTCCTTGGGATAACCGCGCTTCACCGCCAGGATGTACACGGTGATCATCATCGCCAGGCCCAGCAACAGGCCGGGAATGGCGCCGGCCAGGAACATCCGGCCGACCGAGACGCCGGATAGCGAGCCGGCGATGATCATTGGCACGCTGGGCGGGATGATCGGACCCACCGTCGATGAGGCGGCGGTGACCGCGGCGGCGAAGGGTTTGTCGTAGCCGGCACGGGACATGCCGGGGATCATCACCGAGCCGATGCTTGCCGCATCGGCCACGGCGGTGCCGGAGATACCGCCGAAGATCATCGAGCCGCCCACGTTGGCCAGCCCCAGGCCACCGCGGATATGACCCATCAGGGCGTTCGCGAAACGCACGATGTGATCGGTGATGTTGCCGACATTCATCAGGTTGCCGGCAAGCACGAAACCGGGAATGCACAGCAGCACGAAGGTATCGATACCACCGTACATGCGCTGCGGGACGATGGTCAGCGAGATGTCCGATAGTAGCAGGTAAGAAAGTGAAGCGATGCCCAGCGAAAAGGCGATGGGAATACCCACCAGCAGCAGAACGATGAATACGCAGAACAGGACGGTGACTTCCATTACGGCGTCTCCCCGGCATGAGCCGATCCGCCGCGAGCAATGGCCACCCCGGCCTCGATCAAGCCGATCACCGCATACAGGGCGGACAGGCCGAATAGGGCGACGATCGAGAAGAAGATGTAGTGCATGTGGACCTCGAGCGTCGGTGAGGTCTGGAAGGCGCCTACCTGGGCGAATTGCATGGCGTAGGGAATCATCCACGCTGAGAAGACACCCACGACCAAACAACAGAGCGCTCGGTAGACCAACTGGCTGCGCCGGCCCAACAGATGCTGGAAAAGTTCTACGTTGACGTGGCGGTTGCGGCGAAGGACGAGGCCGGCCGACAGCGCTACCATGTAGATGAACAGATAACGTGACAGTTCCTCGGTCCAGGCCGGGGAACTAGGCAGTGCCACTCGGGAGACGATTTGCAGGATCACCACCGCGGCGATGGCTATCAGTGCCAGCGATGCGAGTAGGGCGAAAAGGCGGTCGAGTCCGCTGACAAGCCGCCCCCAGATACCGCCGAGAGCTGGAATTTCGGCAATGTCGTGCAGTGGATCGCTCGATATGGAATCGGAATCGCTCATCAGGGATATTCCTCGGCGAGTCGGCAGAGTGCCGGGGCTGTCATGCCCAGCCCCGGCGTTGGGGGATGCGCCCGATTAGAGGTCCTGAATCGCCTCATAGAGCTTTTGCTGTTCATCGTTGAGCGATGCCTTGACGGCCGGTTCGGCTGCCTCGGCGAAGGCTTTTTGATCGACCTCGACGAACTCCATGCCTGCCTCTTCGAGCGCATTGCGCAGACGTTTCTGGTCCTCGGTGAAGAGTTTCGCTTCATAGGATTGCATCTGCTGAGCCGCATCGAGGACCACCTCTTGCAGATCTTTCGGCATTGACTCGAGCTTTTTCTTGCCGATCACCACGTAGATCCAGCTACGCACGTGGTCGGTCACGTTTACGTAGTCCTGAACCTCATTGAAGCTGGCGCTTTCGATCAGCGACAGTGGGTTTTCCTGGCCATCGATGGTGCCCTGCTGCAGCGATGTGAAGACCTCGCTGAAGGCCATCGGCGTGGGCTTGGCGCCAAGCGCCTGCCAGGTATCGACGAACAGCGGCACGTTAGGTACGCGCAAGCGCAAACCGTCAAGGTCAGAGGGTTTCTTGATCGGCCGGTTGGACGTCAGCTCACGCGGGCCGCGTTCGAACCAGGCGATCGGTACCAGGCCGGCTTTCTCCTCGATCTGTTGTTCGATCTGCTTGCCGATATCGCCCTCGACTGCCTTGTGCAGGTGCTCGGAATCGCGGAAGGCGTAGGGCACGGCCATCATCGCCGCCTTGGGGGCCCAGTTCTGCAAGCTTTCCCCGGTGATGGTCATATCAGCGGTGCCGAGTTGAATGCTGTTGATGACTTCCATCTCGGTGCCCAACTGCTCGTTGGGAAATATCTGTACGTCGATGCGGCCGTCGGACTCCTCTTCGACGACTTGTTTGAAGCGCTCGGCGGCTTTGTTCCAGATGTTGTCTTCGTTGGCCAGGTGGCCGAATTTGAGGGTGTAATCCGCGGCGGTGGCGAACGGGGCGGCGAGTATGCTTGAGCCGATAACGGCGCTGGCGAGTAGCTGTTTGAGCATGACGTTCACTCCTGACTCTGATTGATGGCTGTTGTTGTTGAGCGTTGAGTAGTGGTTTGTTGAGTAGTGGTTTGCAGTCGATCGTTGGCGAGTGCGAGGGGGCGAAGCGCTTGGCGCTTCAGGCATCGAGCTCGATGAGTACCTTGCACACGCGTTCCGGGTAATGGTCGATCATGTGGATCGCCTCACCCATCTCAGCGAAGGGCAGCCGGTGGCTGACCAGCGCCGTGGCATCGAGCCGCCCGCTAGCGAGCATCTCGATGACTTCGGGGAACTTGCGGTTGTTGAGTCGTGAGCCGACGATGCTCAGCTCCTTCTTGATCACCTCGAGCTGAACCAGGTCGCTGGGCGTAGTGTTGAAACCCAGCAAGCCAATACGTCCGGCCGGCGAGGCGATCCGCGCGAGCTGAGGGAATAGCGCCGGCACGCAGGCGGCGTCGGCGATCAATGGCACGCCCTCGCCGCTAGTGCGCTCGGCCATCACGGCCTCGAGATCTTCCCGCTGACCGTTGACGGTGTGACTGGCGCCAAGCGAGCGGGCGACATTCAACCGGTCGTCGATGACGTCGCAGACGGTTATGTCGGTGAGCCCTTTGGCTCGGGCGACCTGGAGGATCGTCAGGCCGATCACGCCAGCGCCGAGGATCAGCAGAGGATCGCCGTCATACGGCTGCATCCGGTCGAGGACGTTACAGGCGATGGTGTAGGGCTCGACCAGTGCGGCCTGATCGAGAGCGATGGACTCGGGCAGCCGATGGGCGTTGGCGGCGGGAACGCTGACCTGGTTGGCAAAGCCACCGTTGCGGTGCACGCCGATCACCTGCATGGCGCTGCAGACGTTGGGCCGCCCGATACGGCATGGGTAGCACTCGCCGCAGTTGATTACTGGGTCGATGCATACGCGATCACCCACCGAGAGGCCCTCTACGCCGTCGCCCACCGCTTCGACGACGCCGGCGAACTCGTGGCCGGTGACCCGTGGGAAGCGTACGAAGGCGTTGTCGCCGTGAATGATATGCATGTCCGAGCCGCAAATACCGGCGAAGGCGACGCCGACGCTCACCTCGCCAGCGGCAACTCGAGGGGCATCGCTATCAACGATGCTGAAATCGTGGGGGGCGCGAACCTCAAAGGCTTTCATGACAGACTCCGCTCTATGAAAGGGAAACGGGATTACCAGTGCCAGAGCGTACCGTCTTCCAGACGGTTGACCGGCAGGCTGGCGCGTTTGTAGGGGTACTTCGCGGCGAGCTCTTCATCGATATCGACACCGTGTCCCGGGGACTCGCCCACCAGGAAGTGGCCGTCCTCGAAGCGATAGTCGTGGGGGAATACCGCGTCGGTCTCGTCGGCGTGCGGCATGTGTTCCTGGATGCCGAAGTTGGGTACCCAGGTGTCGAAGTGGATCGCGGCGCCGAGACATACCGGCGACAGGTCGGTGGGGCCGTGAAAGCCGGTGCGCACGTGGTACAGCGACGCCAGGTCGGCGACGCGGCGCATCGCGGTGATGCCGCCGCCGTGGGTGAGCGGCATACGGATGTAGTCGATCCACTGGTTCTGGATCATCTCGCGGCAGTCGTGGATCGAGTTGAATACCTCGCCGATTGCCAGCGGTGTGGTGGTATGCTCGCGTATCAGGCGGAGGCTTTCCTGATTCTCGGCCGGCACGCAGTCTTCCAGCCAGAACAGGTGATAGGGCTCGACGGCCTTGCCCAATCGCGCTGCCTCGATCGGCGTCAGGCGATGATGGACGTCGTGCAAGACGTGCAGCTCGTCGCCGAAGCGCTCGCGTACGGCGGCAAACAGCTTGGGCGCATGGTTAAGGTACTTTTCGGTGCTCCAGACGTGCTCGGCAGGCAGTGAGGAGTCGGCCGGCTCGTAACGCTCGCCAGGGTTCTTGGCCACGCCGTAGGTGGTCTTGATCCCCGGCACCCCAGCCTGGACGCGTACCGCCCGGTAGCCCATCTCGACGTGGCGGGCCACTTCCTCGAGGCAGTCATCGATCTCCTGGCCGGTGCAGTGGGCGTAAGTCATTACGCGCTCACGGCTTTTACCGCCGAGCAACTGATAAAGTGGCATGCCGGCGGCCTTGGCCTTGATGTCCCATAGTGCCATGTCGACGGCGGCAATGGCGGTCATGGTCACTGGCCCACGCCGCCAGTAGGCGCCGCGATAAAGATACTGCCAGGTATCTTCGATGCGGCTGGCGTCGCGGCCTATCAGCGCTGGAACGACGTGTTCGTCGAGATAAGCCGCCACTGCCATCTCACGGCCATTGAGGGTAGCATCGCCTATCCCGTGAATACCCGCGTCAGTGATGATCTTGAGCGTCACGAAGTTGCGGCCGGGGCAGGTGACGATGGTATAGGCGTCGTGAATCTTCATGCACTGACTCCAGAATGCAGCGAGGTTCGACGACCACCGGCCGGGGTGGACGCGAACAGTTCGGGGAAGCGCTCGACCAAGTTTGGCAGTGAGCTGAGTATTTCGCGCAGGTGTTCCCTCACGGCTTTTTCTGCCGCCTCGGGGTTACGCGCAATGATGCTTTCGAGAATGTGGGTGTGCTGATCGATCAGCTTCGTAATCGGTGTGGCGTCCGGCACGCTCAGGTAGCGAACCCGGTCGAGTTGTGCCTTGACCTCCTGTGTCACGCGCCAGGCGGCGTCGTGCCCAGTCTCTAGCGCGAGCGTGCGGTGGAATGCTTCGTCGAGACGGTAGAAACGGTCATGATCCTGCGTCTCGATGCAGCGTTGCTGGCGGTCGATGAGTTCGTGAAGCTCGTCGCGTACCGCTGGGGCGAGACCCTGTTCGGCGGCGTCTCGTGCGACCGCGATCTCGATGGCTTCGCGAACGAAACGTGCCTCCATGACATCGGCTTGAGAGATGTGCACGACGTAGGTGCCGCGCTGGGGACGTACCTCGATCAGGCCGGCCTCCGAGAGTCGAATAAAAGCTTCGCGTACGGGTTGCCGGCTGACCGCGAAGGTGTCCGCGATCTCTTTCTCCGATAGAGCTTGGCCGGGCGCCAACGTCATACGAATGATCGATTGGCGCAGGACCGCATAGAGGCGTTGACGGACATTATCGTCGGGCTGTTCGTCCCAGAGCGCGAGCAGCGATGGCGTCATGTAAAGATCCTGAATCGATACATTGTATGACTAGTATGGTAGTCAGGTTAGATAATCATGCGATGCAACTTTGGTTGGAGGTGATCGGTGTGCGACGTTGTTATTTAATAAGATATTTCTGATATTATGTCTGAGTATGCCGTGACATCCGAAATCTGAGGGAAGCTGGCGATGGGAATACGCGATTGGCCGGAAGGCGAACGCCCGCGTGAAAAGTTGCTCACCCTGGGGGCGCCGGTACTGTCGGATGCCGAGTTATTGGCGATTTTTCTGCGTGTCGGCGTGAAGGGGCGTTCGGCGGTGGACCTCGCACGTGACCTGCTGGTCGCTTTCGGAGGCCTGCGGCCGTTGCTGGAGGCCGATCAGGCGCGCTTTTGCGCGGAGCATGGCCTGGGAAAAGCCAAGTATGTGCAGCTTCAGGCCTCCTTGGAGCTGTCGCGGCGACACCTGGGGAGCTTGTTGGAGCGTGGCGGCGCCCTGACCTCGCCGGCCTTGGTGCGCCAGTTCTTGACCTCGCAGTTGCGTCACTTGCCCCATGAGGCGTTTGCGGCATTGTTCCTGGATACGCAGCACCGTGTGATCCGTTTCGAGACGCTGTCGGAAGGCACGCTCGATAGTGCCTCCGTCTACCCACGTGAGGTGTCGCGTCGGGCGCTGGCACTCAACGCAGGGGCCTTGATCTTTGCTCACAATCATCCCTCGGGCGTGGCCGAGCCGAGCGACGCCGACCGTCGGATCACCCGGCGGCTCAAGGAGGCGCTGGGACTTTTCGAGATCCGTGTGCTGGATCATTTCGTCGTCGGCGATGGTGAGGTAACATCGTTTGCCGAACGCGGATGGCTTTGAGGCCGTGCCCGCGATGCCAGGGGTTGGCCGTCCGTCGAGCCTCCACAAGCTTGCGGCAAGGCTTGACGTCTGGTATAAAGTACGCCCTTTGAATCAGGGCAGAAGGCGGTAGCCTGCCATTCCCGGTTTGCCCGACAGGTTTTGACAACTCGCCAGTGGTTGGAGGCTTCCATGTCCCAAGTATGTCAGGTTACCGGCAAGCGCCCGGTGACTGGTAACAATGTTTCTCACTCCCAGCGGAGAACACGTCGTCGCTTCTTGCCGAACTTGCACTCCCATCGTTTCTGGGTAGAAGCCGAAAAGCGCTTCGTCAGGCTGCGCGTTTCCTCCAAGGGCATGCGCATCATCGACAAGAAGGGCATTGAAGAAGTGCTCAGCGATATTCGCAAGCGTGGTGACCGCGTCTAAACACGCGTCCAAACAGGGAGTAATGATTCATGCGTGACAAGATCAAGATGGTGTCCAGCGCCGGAACCGGCCATTTCTACACCACCGACAAGAACAAGCGGAACACGCCGGACAAGCTCGAAATGAAAAAATTCGACCCGGTCGTCCGCAAGCACGTGATGTACAAGGAAGCCAAGATCAAGTGATCTTGGCCCTCCTTTGCCTCAGGTGACGTTCACCTGTCAGAAAAACCCGGGTCGCTCCGGGTTTTTTTATGTCAGCAAGAAAGATGGCGGGAAGCCAGCATGCCTGAACTCCCTGAAGTCGAGACGACGCGCCGCGGGATTGCGCCCTATATAGAGGGGCGCGAGATTCGTGAAGTCATCGTGCGCCAGCCACGCCTGCGCACGCCGGTGCCGGATGACCTGGCGGATATGCTCGTCGGTCAGCGAATCGGTACGCTAGGGCGGCGCGCCAAGTATCTGCTCATGCCCGTTGGTGAACGTACCCTGCTATGGCATCTGGGAATGTCCGGGAGCCTGCGTGTGGCGCGGCTTGGCGATATGCCCAGAAAGCACGATCATGTCGACTTGGTCGTGGAGGATGGCGCGATTTTGCGTTATCACGACCCTCGTCGTTTCGGCATCGTCGATTGGCTGCAGGGCTCGCCGGTCGACGATCCGCGTCTGGTGCGTCTGGGGCCCGAGCCGTTGTCGCCGGATTTCGACGGCGAACGTCTCTATCGGCTTTCACGCAAGCGACGCATTGCCGTCAAGCCGTTCTTGATGGACAACGCCGTGGTGGTGGGGGTTGGCAATATCTACGCCAGCGAAGCGTTGTTTCTGGCGGGGATCGACCCCCGGCGTGCGGCGAGACGTATCTCTCGCGAGCGCTATGAGCGCCTGGCCGAGGCGGCACGCGAGGTGCTGGCGGCGGCGATCACGCAGGGCGGCACGACGCTTCGCGACTTTGTCAGCGGCACCGGCGAGCCCGGTTATTTCGCTCAGCGCCTCAACGTCTATGGGCGGCAAGAAGCGCCTTGCCGGCGTTGCGGTGAGCCTTTACGCTTGGCTACGCTGGGGCAGCGTGCCAGCGTTTTTTGTCCCCACTGTCAGCGCTGAGCGCTTCGCGCCGCGCGATATCTTTGCCAAGAGGTTTTCCGTGACCGAACGTCTACGCCTCAAGAAAAACGCCGATCGTCGTCTCAAGGCGGGCCATTTGTGGCTCTATTCCAACGAGATCGATATCGCGACCACGCCGCTGAAGGATTTCGAACCGGGCGCCCAGGCAGTCATCGAGGCCGCTAATGGCAAGCCGATGGGTATCGCCTACGTCAATCCGCATTCGCTGATCTGCGCGCGTATCGTGTCGCGGGATATGGATGTGCGTCTCGACCGTTCGCTGTTGGTCCACCGTTTCAAGCAGGCGTTGGGCCTGCGCGCGCGGATGTTCGCCAAGCCTTTCTATCGCCTTATACATGGCGAGGGCGATCTGTTGCCGGGGCTCGTCGTCGATCGTTTCGATGACGTGCTGGTGGTGCAGCTCAATACCGTAGGCATGGACCGGCTGCGCGACGAGATCGTTGCCGCGCTCGAGAAAGTACTGGCGCCGCGCGCCATCGTATTCAAGAACGATTCGTCCGGGCGTCGTCAGGAACGGCTCGGCGACGAGGTCGAGGTCGCCTACGGTGAGCTGCCTGATCAAGTGCTGCTCGAGGAAAACGGTGTGCGCTTCGCGGTACCGGTGCTGGATGGCCAGAAAACCGGTTGGTTCTTCGATCACCGCGCCAACCGGGCATGGCTCAATGGCCTGGTCGCCGGCAAGCGCGTGCTGGATGTGTTCAGCTATGTGGGCGGTTGGGGTGTTCAGGCGGCCGCACATGGCGCTAGCGAGGTGCTGTGCGTGGATAGTTCCGCCCAGGCCCTGGAGCGTGTGGCCGATAACGCTGCGCTTAACGGCTTGGCCGAGCAAGTGGCCGTCGGTGAGGGCGAGGCCTTCGAGGCATTGGCAGCCCTCAAGGCGGAAGGCGAGCAATTCGATGTGATCGTGCTCGACCCGCCGGCCTTCATAAAGAAGCGCAAGGACATTTCCAACGGCGAGCGTGCCTATTCGCGGCTCAACCGTGAGGCGATTCGGCTACTGGGGCGCGACGGCATGCTGCTCTCGGCGTCGTGCTCTATGCACCTGACGCCGGAGCGCTTGATGGAGTGCGTGCGCGGCGCGGTCCGCCATCAGGACCGCCATGGGCAGGTCATCTATCAGGGCCACCAGGGGCTGGATCATCCCGTGCACCCCGCGATTCCCGAAACCGCCTACCTCAAGGCAATGGGTGTGCGGGTTTTCCGCAACTGATCATGACGTTGGATAGCGTTCGCGTCTTTCGGCATCCCAACGCGTTGCTGGTCAACCACGTGCACAACGTGTTGGCCAGCGCCGGGTTGGTGCCCGTGCTGCGCAACATGACGCTCGGCGGTGGCGCCGGCGAACTGCCGCCCGGTGAATGCGAGCCGGAGGTCTGGGTGCCGGCGGGGCATCGCCAGCGCGCTGAAGCGTTGGTCGATGATGCCCTCAACGGTCCCACTGAGGATTGCCCTGCCTGGCGTTGCCCTGCCTGTGGTGAATGGCTGGAAGGTGTCTTCGATACCTGCTGGCAGTGTGGCGAGGCACGTCCCGTTTAAGGCGAGCAGGGTATGCACGACCTGGCCGGCGTAAATCGTCCGGCCATGGACGTTGTCAGCGTAAAGTTTTCTATTAAAACGTGTTTTTATAGCGCGTCCTTCCGTTTTTTCTTCGCCTTCCCACCGATTCCTGTGCGTGTGCTGTAATGAATAGTCGTTGAGCCTATGTTGATCACGTCGTAAAGGAAGCGTCATGAAAATTGCCATACCCAAGGAAATCAAGAACCATGAGTATCGTGTCGCCTTGACGCCAAGCGTGGTGCGCGAACTGGTGGCACGCGGGCATCGCGTGGCAGTGCAGGCCTCGGCGGGCGAGGGAGCCGGCTTCCCTGACGCTGAGTATGAAGCGGCGGGAGCGCGTATCGAGCAAGATCTCGACGCGCTATGGGATAACGCCGAGTTGATCGTCAAGGTGAAGGAGCCTCAGCCGGAGGAGGTCAAGCGTCTCAAGCCGAGCCATACGCTTTTTACCTACCTGCATTTGGCCGCCGAAGAGTCGCTGACACGAGGGCTGATGGACAGCGAAGCGACCTGCATCGCCTACGAGACGATCACCGACGAAGAAGGCGGTTTGCCGCTTTTGGCACCGATGAGTCGTGTCGCCGGCCGCATGGCCATCCAAGCCGGCGCGCATAGCCTGGAAAAGGCCCAGGGCGGTGCGGGTATTCTGATTCCCGGAGTGCCCGGCGTGGCGCCGGCCAAGGTCACCGTGATTGGCGGTGGCGTGGTCGGGGAGAACGCTGCGCGCATGGCGCTGGGGCTGGGCGCGGATGTCACCGTGCTCGACAAGTCGCTGGAGCGGCTGGAAGTGCTCGACCATCGCTATCAAGGTCGTTTGAATACCGTGTACTCGACGGCGGACGCCCTGGAAACCGCGGCCCGCGAGTCGGATATCGTCGTCGGTGCGGTGCTGGTACCGGGCGCACAGGCGCCAAAGCTAATCACTCGCCAGATGCTCGGCGACATGCGTCCGGGCAGTGTGCTGGTAGACGTGGCCATCGATCAGGGCGGCTGCTTCGAGACGAGCCGCGCGACGACCCATGCCGATCCCACCTATGTCGTGGATGGTGTGGTGCATTACTGCGTCGCCAACATGCCGGGCGCCGTGGCGCGTACCTCCACCCAGGCGTTGACCAATGCTACCTTGCCGTTCGTACTGGCACTGGCCGACAAAGGATGGCAAGGCGCCCTGGCGGAGGATCCTCACTTCCTCGAGGGCCTCAACGTCCATGCCGGACACATCACGCACTCGGCGGTGGCCCAGGCATTCGGTCTGGACGCGGTCGATCCCAAGAACCTGATGGTGTAGTGGCGGACGACGACGTTCCGGCTGGGCCCGGTCGCCTTGGCCGGGACGTCGTTGTACACTGGGCAGATTCTCACATTTCGTTGCGATCAGCCCAATTTCATGACCAAGACACGCGTTCTGACCGGCATCACCACCACCGGTACCCCGCATCTCGGCAATTATGTCGGGGCCATCAAACCGGCCATCGAGGCCAGCCAACGTCCCGATGTGGATTCCTTCTATTTCCTCGCGGATCTGCATGCGTTGATCAAGTGTCAGGATCCCAAGCGCGTGCAGCAATCGCGCCTGGAAATCGCCGCCACCTGGCTGGCGTTGGGCCTGGATACCGACAATGCTGTCTTCTACCGCCAGTCGGACATTCCCGAGATTCCCGAGCTTACCTGGATGCTGTCCTGCGTCTGTGCCAAGGGGCTGATGAACCGCGCCCATGCCTACAAGGCGGCGGTGGACGAGAACGAAGAGCTCGGCCATCAGGATATGGATAAGGGCGTGAGCATGGGGCTGTTCGGTTATCCGGTGCTGATGGCGGCGGATATCCTGATGTTCAATGCCACTAAAGTCCCGGTGGGGCGCGACCAGATCCAGCATATCGAGATGGCGCGCGATATGGGCGGGCGCTTCAACCATCTCTACAAGGGACAGTATTTCACGCTGCCCGAGGCGGTAGTCGACGACAAGGTAGAAGTATTGAACGGACTCGATGGCCGCAAGATGTCCAAGAGTTACAACAACACCATCCCGCTGTTCGTCTCGGAGAAGAAGCTCCAGAAGCTGGTGCGCAAGATCAAGACCAACTCCCTGGAGCCCGGCGAGCCCAAGGACCCCGATGGCTGCACGCTGTTTCAGATCTTCTCGTCGTTTGCCTCCGCCGAAGAGACCGCCACCATGCGGGCCGACTACGAGAACGGCATCGGCTGGGGCGAGGCCAAGGATCGGGTCTTCGAATATCTCAACGCGCACTTGCGCGAACCTCGCGAGCGGTATAATGCTCTGCTCGAAGACCCCGGGCATATCGAGAACGTGCTCAAGCAGGGCGCCGAAAAGGCCCGTGCCGAGGCGCAACCTCTCATGGAGCGTGTGCGCGAAGTCGCTGGCCTGGGGCGTTTCGTGTGACGCCTCATTGACGCTTCTTATCGGTGCGTCTTGCGCACTGCCAAAGCCCGTGTCACGAGACACGGGCTTTTTATATTGCCAAACGCTATAGCGTGAATGCGTTTTATGAATTTTTAAAAGGTCTGGGCAGGCGCTAAGATAGGCAACAATTTCCATTCAAACGATAACAGGAGGTTGCGATGCCTGACGCATCCAGTGTTTCGTCCGCTGCGCCGACGCCGCGTCGCGGCGTACCGCCGTTGGCATTGGCGGCGACAATCGTCTTGCTCCTGGGCGCCCTGGCCGTGGGCACGGCCTTCGGGGCGGCCACGGGGTTGCTCATGATCGTGGGGGGCGCCCTGGGCATGGTGCTCTATCATGCCGCCTTCGGCTTCACCTCCGCGTGGCGGGTGTTCATTACCGAGCGTCGTGGGCGAGGCTTGCGCGCGCAGATGGTCATGCTGGCCCTGGCGGTGGTGCTGTTCTTCCCGGCTCTGGGCGCGGGTACTCTGTTTGGCACGCCGGTTTCCGGCTATATCGCACCCATCGGGGTATCGGTCCTGGTCGGTGCATTCCTGTTCGGTCTGGGCATGCAGCTCGGCGGCGGCTGTGCCTCGGGAACCTTGTTCACGGTGGGCGGCGGCAATGCGCGCATGGTGATCACCCTGGTGTTTTTCATCATCGGCTCCTTGGTCGGTACGGCGCATTTTGCCTGGTGGCAGACGTGGCCGGCGTTCCAGCCGACGTCGCTGCATGGCCTGTTCGGCGTGGGCGGCGGCATCGTCGTGAGCCTGGCGTTGTTCGCCGCGATCGCGGCGGTGACGGTGGCTATGGAGAGACGCCGGCACGGTCAGCTCGAACGGGCGCCACAGGTCGAGGCTGGCCGCTCGCGTTGGCTGCAAGGCCCTTGGCCGCTATTGGCCGGCGCAGTGGGTTTGGCGGTGCTCAATTTCATCACGCTGGCGCTCGCCGGACGCCCATGGGGCATTACCTCGGCGTTGGCGCTGTGGGGTGCCAAGGGCTTCGAGGCGTTAGGCGGCGACGTCAGCGGCTGGGGCTATTGGCAGGCGGCCGGCAATCAAGCGGCCTTGAACGCCAATGTCTGGAGCGATGTCACTACGGTCATGAACGTGGGGATTATTCTGGGGGCGATGGCCGCTGCAGCACTGGCGGGCCGTTTCGCGCCGAAATTCAACATCCCGCTACGTTCCGTGGTGGCGGCGGCCATCGGTGGATTCCTGCTGGGTTATGGGGCGCGCCTGGCGTTCGGGTGCAACATCGGCGCCTATTTCGGCGGCATTTCATCGGGTAGCTTGCACGGCTGGCTGTGGTTGGTCGCGGCGTTTGCCGGCAACATGCTGGGCGTGCGGCTACGCCCGTGGTTCTTCTCGGGCTCGGCACGCCCCGTGGCGCGCAGTGGCTGATGCGTATAATCGACACGCGCAAATGATGCACGGCGTCCCTTGAGGCGCCGTGCATCGTTGTGGCGTGCGCGGGTGGCAAGGCGGCGTGATATAGTGAAGCTCGAGCCGTGCGGAGCCCCAGGGCTCCGAGTTCCGTCACCTGCGTGAGGCAAACGATGAGCGAAACATCCAAGCGTCCCCTTTATATTCCTTATGCCGGCCCCTCACTGCTGGAGATGCCGCTACTCAACAAGGGCAGCGCCTTTACCAGCGAAGAGCGTGTCGAGTTCAACCTGGTGGGGTTGTTGCCGCAGAATGTCGAGAGCATCGAAGAGCAACTCGAGCGCGCTTATCACCAGTACACTTTGTGTCAGAACAACCTCGACAAGCACATTTATCTGCGGTCGATTCAGGACGATAACGAGACGCTGTTCTTCCGCCTGCTGGAAGAGCATCTCGAGGAAATGCTGCCGATCATCTATACCCCTACGGTAGGTGAGGCATGCGAAGAGTTCTCCAATATTTACCGTAATCACCGCGGGCTCTTCATCTCGTATCCCGACCGTCACCGCATGGACGATATCCTGCGTAGCGCTACCAAGGACAAGGTGCGCGTGATCGTGGCCACCGACGGTGAACGTATCCTGGGGCTGGGCGATCAGGGCATCGGGGGTATGGGCATCCCCATCGGCAAGCTGTCGCTGTATACCGCCTGCGGCGGCATCAGCCCGGCCTACACGCTGCCCATCGTGCTCGACGTGGGCACCAACAATCAGAAGCTGCTCGACGACCCCATGTACATGGGCTGGCGCCACCCACGGGTCAGTCAGGAAGAGTACGACGAGTTCATCGGTATGTTCATGGAGGCGCTGCAACGGCGCTGGCCCAACGTGCTGTTGCAGTTCGAGGACTTCGCCCAGACCAACGCCATGCCGCTGCTCGAGCGTTATCGCGACCAGCTGTGCTGCTTCAACGACGATATCCAGGGTACGGCGTCGGTGTGTGTGGGCACGCTGCTGGCGGCCTGCAAGACCAAGGGCGAGGCGCTCAAGGATCAGACCATCGCGTTTCTCGGGGCCGGCTCTGCGGGCTGCGGTATCGCCGAGCAGATCGTCGTGGCGATGACGATGGAAGGTCTGAGCGAGGCCGAGGCGCGTCAGCGCATCTACATGATCGACCGTTTCGGGTTGTTGACCAGTGACATGGAGGGGCTCTACGACTTCCAGCAGCGTCTCGCGCACGAGACCGCCACCTTGAGCGACTGGGAGACCCAGGACCGCGACCTGCTCGACGTGGTGCGCAATGCCAAGCCTAGCGTATTGATCGGGGTTTCCGGGCAAAGCGGCCTGTTCACCGAGGAGGTGATCAAGACGCTGCACGCCGGCTGCGCTCAGCCGCTGGTGATGCCGCTTTCCAACCCGACGTCCAAGGTCGAGGCTGTTCCCCAGGACGTTCTCGACTGGACTCGGGGCGAAGCGCTGGTAGCCACGGGCAGCCCCTTCCCGCCGGTGCGCGTCGGCGAGCGCGACGTGGCGATCGCCCAGTGCAACAACGCTTATATCTTCCCTGGCATCGGCCTGGGAGTCGTGGCGACCAACGCGTCCCGCGTCACCGACAAGATGCTGATGGCGGCTTCCAATGCGTTGGCCCAGCACGCGCCCATCGTCAAGACCGGAAAAGGCGCGCTGTTGCCTTCACTGAGCGACATCCGCGAGATCAGCAAGTACATCGCCTTCGCCGTTGCCAAGCAGGCCCAAGAGGAAAATGTCGCGCTGTCCTCTAGCGACGAAGCGCTGTGGAACGCCATCGAGCGTCACTTCTGGTATCCGCGTTACCGCACCTATCGTCGCCGCGCCTTCTAAACGCACGCCTTTCGACCCATCGACAAAAAACACCCCGCCGGCGATGCCGACGGGGTGTTGCTTTTTTATGGTACTAGATAGCGCTAGCTCAGCGCGCTATTGCTTACTGCAACATGCTGCGCAGCACATAGTGCAGAATGCCGCCGTGGCGATAGTAGGCCATCTCGTTGGCGGTATCGATGCGGCACAGCGCTTCGATCTTCTTCTCGCCTTTACTCGATGCGATGGTCACCTTGACCTTGGCGCCAGGCTCGATATCGGCGATGCCTTCGATGGACACCGTTTCGTCGCCGGTCATGCCCAGTGACTTACGGTCCTCGCCCTCGGGGAACTGCAGCGGCAATACGCCCATACCGATCAGGTTGGAGCGGTGGATGCGCTCGTAGGATTCGGCAAGCACGGCACGCACGCCGAGCAGCCGCGTACCCTTGGCCGCCCAGTCGCGGCTGGAGCCAGTACCGTATTCCTTGCCGGCGACCACCACCAGCGGCGTGTCCTTCTCGACGTATTTCATCGCCGCGTCGTAGATCGCCATCTGTTCGCCGCTGGGCACGTGGCGGGTATAGCCGCCCACGACGTCATCGAGCATCTCGTTTTTGATGCGTACGTTGGCGAAGGTGCCGCGCATCATCACTTCGTGGTTGCCGCGCCGTGAGCCGTAGGAGTTGAAATCCGCAGGCTTGACGCCGTTTTCCTGCAGATAACGGCCGGCAGGGCTGTCGGGCTTGATCGCGCCGGCGGGCGAGATATGGTCGGTGGTCACCGAGTCGCCGAACATGGCCAGCACGTTGGCACTCTTGACGTCCTCCAGCGGCGCGGGTTCCTTACCCATGCCTTCGAAGAACGGCGGATGCTGGATGTAGGTGGACTTGTTGTTCCACGCGTAGACATCGCTTTCCGGTACATCGAGCGACTTCCAGATCTCGTCACCCTCGAAGACCTCGCTGTATTCCTTGCGATACATCTCGGTTCTGACCTGTTCGACGGCTTCGGCGATCTCCGCCTGGCTGGGCCAGACATCCTTCAGATACACTGGATTGCCGTCTTGATCCTTGCCTAACGGATCCTTGGAAAGATCGATGCGCATGTTGCCGGCCAGGGCATAAGCCACGACCAGGGGCGGTGACGCCAGCCAGTTGGTGGGTACCAGCGGATGGATGCGGCCTTCGAAGTTACGGTTGCCGGAGAGCACTGAGGCTACCGTCAGATCGCCATCTTCGATGGCTTTCTCGATCGGCTCGTGCAAGGGGCCGGAGTTACCGATGCAGGTGGTGCAGCCATAGCCGACCAGGTTGAAGCCCAGTTCGTTGAGATCGCTCTGAGTGCCGCTGGCGTCGAGGTAGTCGGTGACCACCTTGGAGCCAGGTGCCAGTGATGTCTTGACCCACGGCTTGGTGGTGAGGCCCTTCTCGACGGCCTTGCGTGCCAACAATCCGGCGGCCAGCATCACGCTGGGGTTGGAGGTGTTGGTGCACGAGGTAATGGCGGCGATGACCACGGCGCCCGGGTTGAGCTTGAACTTCTCGCCATCGACCTCGCAAGCCTGGCTGTCTTCGTGCTCCAGACTCTCGTCGGTACCCACGGCGGTCTGCCCGCCTTCGGAGAGCCACTTGCCTTGCTCGGTGGACGCGACGTCCGGCTTGCGATCGCTGAGGATCTTCTCGAAGGTGGACTTCATGTCGGTCAGGGCGACACGGTCCTGCGGACGCTTGGGCCCGGCCAGACTGGACTCGACTTCGTTCATGTCGAGGTGCAGGGCATCGCTGAAGATCGGCTCAGCACCGGGTTCGCGCCACAGCCCCTGCGCCTTGGTATAGGCTTCGACGAGCTCGATCTGATGTTCGTCACGGCCGGTGAGGCGCATGTAGTTGAGCGTTTCTTCGTCGACCGGGAAGAACCCGCAGGTGGCACCGTATTCGGGCGCCATGTTGCCGATGGTGGCGCGGTCCGCCAGCGGCAGGTCCTTGAGGCCATCGCCGTAGAATTCGACGAATTTACCCACCACGCCTTTCTGGCGCAGCATCTGAGTGACCGTCAGCACCAGATCGGTAGCGGTGATGCCTTCGCGCAGTTTGCCGGTGAGCTTGAAGCCGATGACCTCGGGGATCAGCATCGAGACCGGCTGGCCAAGCATCGCGGCCTCGGCTTCGATGCCGCCCACGCCCCAACCAAGGACGCCCAGGCCGTTGATCATGGTGGTGTGGGAATCGGTACCCACGAGTGTGTCCGGATAGGCGAACGTCTTGCCGTTTTCTTCCTTCGTCCACACCGTCTTGCCGAGATACTCCAGGTTGACCTGGTGGCAGATACCGGTACCCGGTGGCACGACGCGGAAATTATCGAACGCCTGCTGGCCCCAGCGCAGGAATTCGTAACGTTCGCGGTTGCGCTCCATTTCGATGGCGACGTTGTCCTTGAACGACGAAGGATCACCGTAGTGATCGACCATCACCGAGTGGTCGATGACCAGGTCCACGGGGGAGAGCGGATTGATGCGGTCGGCAGATTCGCCGAGACGCTTGACGGCGTCGCGCATGGCGGCCAGGTCCACGACCCCGGGAACGCCGGTGAAGTCTTGCATCAGCACGCGTGCCGGACGATAGCCGATTTCGCGAGTGGAGCGTCCTTCCTTCTGCCAGTCGACGAGGGCCTGCATGTCGTCGGGGGAGACGCTTTCATCGTCGCCGTAGCGCAGCTGGTTCTCGAGCAATACCTTGAGTGTCATGGGCAGGCGCGAAGCGTCGCCGAACGCTTGGGCGGCCTTGTCAAGACTATAATAGTGGTAGGTATGATCGCCGACATCGAGTGTCGATAACGTATTCTGTGGAGCTTCGGACATGGGCCCCCCTCCTCATCAAAGCTGGACGATTTTTCATGGCGAACGCCGAACCACGTTGCCCTTGATATGCTGGAAAGGTCTGGAGACCATCCGATGGCTCGGTTCGCCGCGAGTCAGGTTCCTTCGACAATGTCTACAATATCATCGATACCGGAGATATTGTCATGATAAGCCTTTATTTCAAGCGCGCCCATGTTACCAAGGTGGCAAGTAGGCAATGCCTGAAGCGTGTCACACCAGTCTTGTGCGCGGATCTCGACGCATTGGCTTGAAAGAAGGCAAGAGTGGCCCGATATTCCTTCGGTAATGCGCCGTACTCGAGGACGCCAGGAGTCGGTATGAATGAAGAAATGTTGTTGTCATGGCCGGCGACGTGCCCTTATTGCGACGCCTCTTTCGAGATGTTGATCGATAGCAGTGTGGGTAGTCACGCTACTTGGGAAGATTGCCCTCAGTGCTGTGCGCCGATTCAGGTGCGTGTGACAGTATCGCCGTTCAGCGGCGAACTCGAGGACGTCATGCTAGGGCAAGACGACGACGTATTTTGAGTGCTGCCCTACGGGAATACCGCTATGGCAAGCACGGTATATCGGCCCGATAGGGAGTGCCTATATTGCCCATTGGGCCAATCAAATTGGCATAAGAGAATCCCGCCGGTAGTCTTGGCGTGGTTTAATCATAGTCATCCACCCAACTTTTCAGGAGAAACGAATGAGCGTATTGGTTGGACGTCAGGTACCCGATTTTGAAGCGGCAGCGGTTCTGGGCGATGGCACCATCGTCGACGACTTCAAGCTGTCCGAAACCAACGGCAAAATGCGTGTCGTCTTCTTCTGGCCGCTGGACTTTACCTTCGTTTGCCCGTCCGAGATCATCGCGCATGACAACCGTCTGGCGCAGTTCCGTGATCTCGGCGTTGAAGTGATCGGTGTATCCATCGACTCTCAGTTCACTCACCACGCATGGCGCAAGACTTCTCCCGAGAAGGGCGGCATTGGTGAAGTCGGCTTCCCGATGGTGGCTGACGTCAAGCACGAGATCACGCAAGCCTTCGGTATCGAGCATCCGGAAGCCGGCGTCGCCCTGCGCGCGTCCTTCCTGATCGACGAAGACGGTGTCGTCCAGCACCAGACCATCAACAACCTGCCGCTGGGCCGCAACGTCGACGAGATGCTGCGCATGGTCAAGGCGCTCCAGTTCCACCAGAAAAACGGTGAAGTCTGCCCCGCTGGCTGGGACGAAGGTCAGGAAGGTATGAAAGACACCGCCGAAGGCGTTGCCAAGTACCTGGGCACGCACTCCGACGAACTGTAAGCGTTGACACGTTTGCAACAAAGGGCGGCCAACAGGCCGCCTTTTGTGTCGACAAGCGTTTGCAGCGAATGGTGTGTGGCCTGCACGTAACGCGTGCATGCCACACAGCATTCTTTGGTCCAGTTGCCGGCCAGCGTATCCCGTAAGCGAGGTTTCCCCATGAGCGACGTGCGTCACGAACGACTGATCATTCTCGGTTCCGGCCCGGCCGGTTACACGGCGGCCGTCTATGCGGCACGTGCCAATCTCAAGCCGCTGCTGATTACCGGTATGCAGGCTGGCGGTCAGTTGACGACTACCACCGACGTGGACAACTGGCCGGGCGACACCGAAGGCGTTCAGGGACCGGAATTGATGGAGCGCATGCGTAGCCATGCCGAGCGTTTCGATACCGAGGTGCTATTCGATCATATCAACGAGGTCGAGCTGCGTGAGCGTCCGTTCGTGCTCAAGGGCGAAAACGGCACCTATACCTGCGATTCCTTGATCATTTCCACCGGTGCCAGCGCGCGTTACCTGGGGCTGCCATCGGAAGAGAAGTTCATGGGGCAGGGCGTATCTGCCTGCGCGACCTGCGATGGCTTCTTCTATCGCGGTCAGGAAGTCGTGGTTATCGGCGGGGGCAACACCGCCGTCGAGGAAGCGCTGTATCTGTCCAATATCGCGACCAAGGTCACGCTGGTGCATCGCCGCGATAGTCTGCGTGCCGAGAAGATCCTGCAGGATAAGCTGTTCGACAAAGTCGAGAATGGCAATATGGAAATCGTCTGGAACCACACCCTCGAGGAAGTGCTGGGTGACAACACCGGCGTCACCGGCGTGCGTTTGATCTCCACCGTCGATGGCGCTTCGCGCGAGATTCAGGCGCCGGGGCTGTTCGTCGCCATTGGCCATTCGCCGAATACGGGCATCTTCGAAGGCCAGCTGGACATGAACAGCGGCTATATTCGGGTCAAGTCGGGCCTCGACGGCAATGCCACCATGACCAGCGTGCCGGGTGTCTTTGCCTCCGGCGACGTGATGGACCACGTCTACCGTCAAGCGGTAACCTCTGCGGGTACCGGGTGCATGGCGGCGCTCGATGCTGAGCGCTACCTCGACGGCCTGGAGTGAGACCGCTTAGCCGCGCCGCGCGGTGACAGCCTGACGCCGACGACCTCGCCCGCGAATCGCTTCGCGGGCGTGCGTAGTTGTGAGAGTCTGTGAACGTTCGTGAGAGGCTGTCGAGGGCGGATACTGCAAGGGAGATGACGCATGAATGCCCCCTCGGATGACATGACGTCCTCCATCGCATGGCTGGATGCCTTGATCGACGCCTGCCGTGAACGTCGCCATCGCGGCATCATCTGGATACCTGCGTCTTCCGAGAAGGCACGTGCGCGTGCAATTTCTCTATGGCGAGCACGCACGTGGCAAGCACCCTTGTGGGTCGGTTCGGTCGCCCCCCAAGAAAGCATCGACGCGCTTGCTCCGCGTCAGGCACGCACCCGCCTGGGACGCGAGCATGATCTGATCATCATCGATGCCGGCGACGAACCGGGCTTCGATCCGGATGCCTTCGGGGCGTTGAGCGGTACGCTGCGTGCCGGTGGGCTGCTGGTCGTGCTGACGCCTGCGGAGTGGGCCGGCGGCCAGGCCCATCCGGATGCCGACTATGTGCGTCTGGCACATTGGCCTCATTCGCCGACGACTCTGAGCGCCCATTACCTGACGCGTCTGGCACGCGGCTTGCTCCGTGAGCCCAGCCTCTGGCGCTGGGCTGATGAGCACGCCACGCCGTGTTCCGGTCGCCTGCCCGAGGCGAGCGCGCCCACAGAGCCTTCTCTCGATGACGTCTGTATGACGCATGATCAGCAAGAGGCCGTGCATCGGCTGACGCGGCTGCGCCGTCGGCGCCCCGTGGTCCTGAGTGCCGATCGGGGACGTGGCAAGTCGGCCGCGCTGGGCATCGCTGCCGCGCGACGGCTGGCGGCAGGCGAAACAACGCTGTGGGTTACTGCACCACGTCGGGCAGCGATCGAGCCGTTGTTCGAGCGCTTGGCTGCTTTGTATCCCCATGGGCACCGCGCCGAGGCGCGCTTTCACGTCACACTGGAGGCGGGCGAGTGCGAGGTGCGCTTTCTCGCCCCGGACGCCATCATGGCGGCCCTGAGTGAGCCGGGCGTGGAGTGTCACGCGCCGCCGACGCTGTTCGTCGATGAGGCGGCGGCCATCCCCACGCCACTGTTGGCACGTTGGCTGGACGCTTTCCCACGTCTTGCTTTCGCCACCACCGTGCATGGTTACGAAGGCACCGGACGTGGCTTCCAGGTGCGTTTTTACGCGCGCCTATCGCGCCGTACGCCCGATTGGCGCGAGATCCATCTGCGCGAGCCGGTCCGCTGGGCCGATGGCGATCCTCTCGAGCGTCTGACCCGTGACATGCTGCTGCTCGATGCCGCGCCGGACGACGATGGCCAGGCCGAAGAGGCGCTGGCTGCCGCGCCACTGCGCATTCGCTGGCTCGACCGGGAGGCACTGGCCCATGACGAGCACGCCCTCGAGGCGCTGTTCGGTCTGCTGGTGCAGGCGCATTACCGCACCTCCCCGAGTGATTTGCGCCAACTGCTCGACGGCCCGGACGTGCAACTCGCGGCGGCTTATGTCGGCGATACCTGTCTCGGGGTATGCCAGGTGCAGGCGGAGGGCGGTTTTCCCGACGATCTGGCCGAGCGCGTCGTGCTCGGCGAGCGTCGTCCCCGCGGTCATCTACTGGCGCAGTCGTTGGCGGCGCATGGTGGCTGGCAGACGGCGCTGACATCGCGCTGGTGGCGCATCATGCGCATCGCCGTGCATCCCGCCGCGCGGCGGCGCGGCGTGGGGCGGGCACTGGTCGAGGCCGTGGCCACTGCGGCTCGCATGCACGACGTCGCGCATCTGGGCGTGAGTTTCGGCGCCGAGGCGACACTGATCGCCTTCTGGCGGCGTTTGGGATTCATCTCGCTGCGTTTGGGGCTGACCCGCGAAGCGGCGAGCGGTGAACACGCGCTGATGATGGGGCAGGCGCTGACGATCCAGGCGGAAGCGTCGTTGTCGGCCTGGTCGGATGACTTCCAGCACCTGCTGCCGAGCCTGCTGGCCTTCGAGCTGGCGCATCTGGAGACCGATGTCGTCATGGCGCTGCTGTACGAGGGAGCGGCGCCCGAGGTGAATGCCGATCTATGCGCACGCCTGGAGCGCTTCGCGCAGGGCGGCGGTGAGCTGGCCCTCGCACGGCCCTGGCTGTGTCGGGTCTGGCTGGCCTGGTGGCGCCGCCAGCCGCAGGAAGCTGCCGACGAGATGCCGGACGAGGACACAAGAGCACTGCACGATTGGGCCGCGACGTTGTTCCAGGGGCGTGATGTCGAGGCGACGCGTGCGATGGGACGCCAGGCCCGGCTCGCCCACTGGCGCCGCCTGTCGGGCATCTTGCAGTGTCGCTTGAATCCGACGCCATGACTGTCGCTGTCGGTGGGCTTGCGTTGCGCGATTCAGCGCGTAAGGTGTCATGACGCCCGACACGTGCTGCGTCGTCATTCCTTGATCGTTTGTCGTTACCGGGAGACGTGGCGCGCGATGTCGGCGGCTCCCAACAGGAACGATTTCCCATGAACGATCATCTTCTGCAACTCTCTCCCGAACCGCTGTGGCGCCATTTCCGCACGTTGTGCAATACGCCGCGTCCCTCCGGTCATGAACAGCGCCTGGTAGAGACGCTCACCGCCTGGGCCGACGAACGCGGATTGACGCATGAACGCGACGCCGCCGGTAACCTCAAGATTCGCAAGCCAGCCTCTAAGGGATGCGAGGCGTTTCCCGGCGTCATCCTGCAGGGGCATCTGGATATGGTCGCCCAGGCCAATGCCGATCACCCGCATGATTTTACCCGCGATGCGCTCGACACCTACGTCGAAGACGGCTGGCTGCATGCCCATGAGACCACCCTGGGCGCGGACAACGGCATGGGGGTGGCCGCTGCGCTGGCGATCCTCGAGGACGATACCTTGCGCCATGGCCCGCTCGAGGTGTTGTTCACGCTGGAAGAAGAAGCCTCCATGCGCGGTGCGCTGGGACTCGACGAGGGCTGGCTGCAGGGGCGTTATCTGCTCAATCTCGACTCCGAGGATCGTGGGCAGGTGTATATCGGATGTGCCGGCGGGGCCGATGTGGTCGTCGGTGCGCGGCTGCCCACGCGGGATCTCGGCGAGGGCGAAATCGTGCGACGCGTTGCTTTGACCGGGCTAGTGGGCGGCCACTCGGGTATCGACATCCACAAAGGGCGCGGCAACGCCAATCGCTTGCTGGTGCGGGTTCTGCGCGCCCTGGAACCGTTCGGTGCCTGCCTCGTCGCCTATCACGGCGGCACGCTG
Source organism: Chromohalobacter sp. 296-RDG (assembly GCF_029889885.1). Classification (GTDB taxonomy): domain Bacteria; phylum Pseudomonadota; class Gammaproteobacteria; order Pseudomonadales; family Halomonadaceae; genus Chromohalobacter. The sequence continues at coordinate 4,377 of NZ_JARANY010000009.1, read as the reverse complement.
CGCAATGCGCTGCCGCGCGAGGCCTTCGCCAGCATCGCGCTACCCGCCGACGAAGAAGACGCGGTCACGCAGCGGCTGGCCGAACTGCAGGCCGAACTTGCCAGCGAACTGGCGGGAATCGACGAAGACGTGCAACTCGCCCTTGAGCCCGGCGAGCCCGAGGCGCCACTCACTGAGGCTGCCAGTCGCCTGCTGATCGCGGCGCTGCATGTGGCGCCGTGCGGCGTCGAGCGCATGAGCGTTGAAGTGCCGGGCGTGGTGGAAACGTCCAACAATCTGGGCGTGGTCAAGCTCGAGGCCGGGCGTTTCCATCTATGCGCTCTGGTACGCTCGTTGCGCGATAGTGCCACACAAGATCTCGCTGACCGCTTCCGGGCATTGTTCTCGCTGATCGGCGCCGAAACGCGGGTCGAGAACGCCTATCCCGGCTGGACGCCGGACCCCGAGAGCACGCTGTTGGCGCGCTTTCGTCGTCTGCACCTCGAGCAGACTGGAGTCGACCCGGACGTGAAGGTCATCCACGCCGGGCTTGAATGCGGCATTCTCGGTGGCAAGTACCCGCAGTTGGAGATGATCTCCTTCGGTCCCTTGATCCGCGGCGCCCACTCGCCAGCGGAGCGGGTCGAACTCGATTCCGTGGATGAGTTCTGGCAAGTCCTGCGTGCCGTGATCGAAGACTTGGCCACGGCGCGAGCGGCGTGAATCAGCGCGACGCTTGACGTACCGCTTCCAGCCCCGTCTCGGAGATATAACCTCGGTCGCGCGCATGCGCGGCCATGGCGGCACTGTCATCGCTCAGCAGCAGCTCGCAATCGGTATGTTCGATCTCCTCGCGCAGTCGGGCGATGGCCGCTTCGCGGTCGGGCTTGCGGTCGACGCGACGGATGTAGATCGTCTTCACGCGGTCCGGGTTCTCCTTGACGATACGCGTGTAGATTTCGGGATCGTGTTGACCGCTATCCCCGATCAGCACGCAGGGCAACGTGTCGAACAACGTGAGCATCTGCGTGATCAAGTCGTACTTATGATCCTCGGCGCGGCGTGGCCAGGGATGGCGCCAGGAAATTCCCCATTCGCGCAGGAAAAGGATCGGCCCGACGGGAATATGGTTGAGCTGGAAGAACGCCTCGAGCACCTCGTAGATGCTCCAAGGGCCTCGCGAGACGTAGAGTATCGGTCGCCGTGAGTCGCCCGCCGTGCCCGCATGCAAGGCCTGATAGAGTTCGGCAACGCCGGGAAAGGCGGTGCGTCGATGCGCCTTCTCGACGAATAGGCGATACAGCATACGCAGCTTGTCGGCGACGCCGGTGTACATCACCGTGTCGTCGATGTCGCTGATCACCATTAGATCGGTATTTGGTGGTGGAATATAGACATCGGCGCGCGAGCGGACGTTGTCGCGGTCGGCCGTCATGACCTCGAGCTCGGCACGATGCCATGAAACGTGCTCGTCGAGCGGAATGTCGAGCGGCAGGCGGACATCGAAATAGCCGTCGTGGTCGGTGGTGACGGTGGCGCTATTGTCGCCCAGACGAATACGCACCTCGGCATCTGGAAAACCGCGCCGTGCCAGGCGTCGAGTCACGTCTGCGGCGTCGCGTAGCGCCCCGCGTCTAGGGATGACGCGCGCCAGCCCTACCTGACGGAAGACCCGCCCCATCAGGAACGCCTCGCGATGCGTGCCGTAACCACGATAGGGATGGACGACCGGCCCGCCTTGACCGCGATCCGATTTCATCGGCCTCGCGAAGATCCGTAACAGGCTCTTGACGGCGAAATGCAGGCGTCGTGAAGGCATTCGAATGCCGCGTCGCGGGCCGCCGCTCTCGGCGGTACGCAAAACGTCCGCCTCATGCGAGGCGGACGTCGATTGTGGTCGGTGGGGAGCCATCAGGCGTGCTGTCCGCTATGGCGACCTTCGGCTAGCTCCTCGATCAGTTTGGCATTGAAAGCGTCCATGTCTTGGGGCGTGCGACTGGTAACCAAGCCGTTATCGACGACGACCGGCTCATCGACCCATTGGGCGCCAGCGTTCTTGAGGTCTTGTCCCACGGAGGCGACCGAGGTCATCTTGCGCCCGTCGACGACATCGGCGTTGATCAGGATCCACGGTGCATGGCAGATCGCAGCCACTGGCTTGCCCGCTTCGAAGAAGCCATGCACGAAGGCGAGCGCTTTTTCGTTGAGGCGCAGTTCATCGGGATTGAAGAGCCCGCCGGGCAGCACCAGCGCGTGATAAGTGGTGGCGTCGACATCGCTCAAGGCCTTGTCGGCCTCGTAGATGTCGCCCCAGTCGGTTTCGGCCCAGGCACGAATGCCTTTGCCTTCGGGGGTGACCACTTGCACTTCGACGCCCTGACTCTTCAAGGCGGCACGCGGTGCGGAAAGTTCGGATTCCTCGAAACCGTCGGTGGCGAGGATGGCGACACGTTTACCTGACTGCGATTGACTCATCGTGACCTCCTGGTCGTGATGCTTCATGGATGACAACAGCCACCACCGGGCGATCCTAGTCCGGTATCAGGCAGCTTCACTGATTGAGTTTGGGCCATCAAGGCGGGACTTCAAGCCCCGGGCCGCTTGCGTCATGCGGCGGAGTGGGGGAAGGTGGCGCGCGCGAAGTGTTTAATCGAGTATCTAGTCGAGAGTTTTCACTGAACGTTTCAATCGAAAGTTTTCATTGCCGGTATCACGCCCATGTCCAGCATGTTCCCTGTCGCTTATCTTCTCCTTCTTGCGGCTGTCCTGGTGCTCGCCGCGCTGACGCTCGGTATAGCATGGCGACGTGAACGCACGCGTCGCGAAACGGCCGAGCACGAGGCCGAGCGTGCCCAGCGTCACTATGCCGAAACCGAGGAAACACGTGCTCGGTTGGAGCGCGAACTGGCCCAGAGCGATGCCCAACTAGACGCCGTGCGCGAGCAGAGCCTCGAGACCCAGCGCCTGTTGGGGCAACGCGAACGCGATCTAGATGACCGCCAGGAGCAACTCGCGGCGCTACGCGAACGGCATGGTCGCCTGGAAACGCAGCTCGAACAGGAGCGCTCCCATCATGCCGAGAAGCTCGCCCTGCTCGAGGAGGCGCGGACACGTCTCACCAAGGACTTCGAGGCGTTGGCGGGGCGGATCTTCGAGGAACGCCAGCAAACGTTCAATACCCAGAGTCGCGAGAATCTCGAGGCCATGCTGGCGCCTTTTCGCGAGCAGGTAGGCGACTTCCGGGCGCGCCTGGAGGAAATCCATGGCCAATCGCTGCGCGAGCGCTCGACCCTCAAGACGCAGATCGAGCATCTCTCCTCGCTGAATCGCCAGATCACCGAGGAAGCCGCCAACTTGACGCGCGCGCTCAAGGGCGATAAGAAGATGCAGGGCGATTGGGGCGAGGTGATACTCGAATCGGTGCTCGAGCGCTCGGGGCTGCGCCGTGATATCGAATACAAGCGCGAGGTCTCGGTGGAGGGAGAGTCGGGGCGTCAGCGTCCCGACGCGGTTATCTACCTGCCCGATAATCGCCACCTGATCGTCGATGCCAAGGTCTCGCTCAACGCCTATGTGCGCTACGTCAACGCCGAGGATGACGCGACGCGTACACAGGCATTGAAGGACCATGTCCAGGCGGTGCGTGCGCATATCGACACGCTCTCCGGGCGCGACTATCCGCACTTGCCGGGGCTAAACTCACCGGATTTCGTGTTCCTGTTCATGCCCGTCGAACCGGCGTTCGCGGTGGCCTTCCAGCATGATGAAACGCTCTTCCAGGACGCCTTCTCGCGCGACATCGTGGTGGTCACGCCGACCACGCTGCTGGCGAGCTTGAGAACCGTGGCCAGTCTCTGGACGCTGGAGCGCCAGAACGACAACGCCCGCGTCATCGCCGCACGGGCGGGCAAGTTGCTCGACAAGTTTCGTGGCTTCGTGGATAGCCTCGAGGACGTTGGCCGACATCTGGAGCGCGCCGACAGTAGCTACCGGCAAGCGATGGGGCGCCTTTCAACAGGGCAGGGGAGCCTGGTCAGCCAGGCGCTGATGCTCAAGCGTCTCGGCGTGCGCATGAAGCGCGACCTGCCAACGCATCTGACTGAGCAGGTGGACGCTGAAGAACTGGACGACATGGCGGACGACGAGCCCGACGCTGAAGATAGCTCTTCCGGCGACGAGACACGTGGGGAGTCCTAATGACACCGCCCGGCACAAGGCCGGGCGGTGTCTTGAACGGAATGACCTAGCGCGAATCAGCCTAGGTAGGCGCTGAGCATCCACACGGTCTTTTCCTGCTCGCGGATGTAGTCGCTCATCTGCGAAGCGGTGCCTTCGTCGTCGGCATCGGCGGCCATGGAATTGAGCTCGCGCTCCAGTTCGAGCAGTGCCTGATAACCC
>NZ_JARANY010000089.1 GCF_029889885.1 Chromohalobacter sp. 296-RDG | reverse complement strand
GCTGCTCTCCCTTCGTCGGCGCTTCCTGATCGTCGCCAAAGTAAACCTCCCAGGTACCGAATCGAAAGCACTGCGAGTACCAAATGAGTACCAGCATGGTTCGAAAAACCTCTTGGCCGCAAATTCTGAGTGCAACACCTGACCGAATCGGTAAGGTGTTGCACCCATGTCATATTCTGAACTCTGCATCGAAGAACGTGCGACGATCCAGGTCAGCCTCGCGCAGGGCTTGAGCATCAGGAAGGTGGCGGCTCTGCTCGAGCGGTCTCCGTCGACGATCAGCCGAGAGATACGCCGCAATGGAGCGTCCGATGGCAGATATCGTGTGTCGCATGCGCAACAGCGTCGCCAGGATCGCCGGACAGTCTGTCGGCCAAGGCGCAAGCTGCTTCCTGGAAGTCCCCGCTTCGTCTTGATTCAGCACATGCTGCGTCAGCGCTTGTCCCCCGAGCAGATCAGCGGCAAGCTCAAGCATATGAATATCCCTGACCTCCGAGACGCCTACGTCTGCCGTGAAACGATCTACAACGCCATCTATGCGTTGCCCGTCGGCGAGCTACGAAAAGAGTTGATCCACTGCCTGCGGCAAGGAAAATCGACTCGCAAGCCGCGGCGTGGGCAAGTCGACCGGCGCAACCAGATCCCTGATATGGTCAGCATTCACCTCCGCCCGCCCGAGGTGGAGAAGCGTGAATTCCCGGGGCATTGGGAAGGTGACCTGATCAAAGGAAAGGGCAATGCATCGGCTATCGGTACCCTTGTGGAACTGAAAAGCGGTTATCTGATCTTGGCCAAGATGCACGATGCGACCGCCACCTCTGCCGTGGAAGGCTTTAGCGCCGCGCTGAACCGCATGCCGTTGGCTGCACGGAAGAGCATGACGTATGACCAAGGGCGCGAAATGACGCAGCACGCACAGATCACACAGAATACCGGTGTTGCCATCTATTTCTGTGATCCGCATAGCCCGTGGCAAAGAGGTGCCAACGAAAATATCAATGGGCTCATACGGCAGTACTTGCCCAAGGGAACGGATCTATCGGTCTACAGCCAGCAAGAACTGGATGAGATAGCGCTTGAGCTCAACATGCGCCCGCGGAAGCGGTTCGACTTCAAATGTCCCATTGAAATGATGAGTGAACTGATGGCGCAGTACCATGAAGCTCCGTCATCAATGCATTGACGGTGTTGCACTCAGAACCTGCATCCGCCCCTATTCATAGGATCTAGTCATAGATTCTGCATCCTCCCCATAAGCCAAAAGACGATCCCTTAGCTTCTCATTCACCTTCACAACTTCGAACCCTTGACGCTTCCAGTAAGATGACGCCCCTGGATAGCTACCAGAAACAACCGGTTATATCCCTTGATGTTGCGGACTCCAATACTGCGTTCAGCAAACATTTCGCAGTACCGCCATTGCGTGCTTTACGGCTCACCGCAATGTCGTGGATGCAAAGGCTATCCGCATCTATCGGGAAAGAATAATCGACACCATCCAGGTCAAGCATTTCACCATACACCCATGGCAAAGATATCCCGTACCCTATTACCATTTCGTTCTGCATAGCGATGAAGCTGAAACCTGAATTAGCAGACAATTTTGCAGTATATGATTCAACGGACTCGAGGAGATCCTCGCTATAACACTCGCGTTGAATGCAAGAAATGTCCATAAGATCAGCTTGAGACACCTTTCTAATTTTCATGATGGTATTCGTCTCCACCTCGCGGAATATAACGCCGCCAACACGCGTAGCTTTGTAGTGCAGGCGAAGCCGGAACGCAAAAGCTGTCGCCGTGATTGGCCTGGTTATATGATTATTATCTAAACAATTCATCGAACAACACATTCTTCAATTCACACATATCTTCTGGCCGATCGCGTCCAGGCGAGAATACCTTTTCTAGTTCGTTGCGAGACATCCGAAAGAACATATTTCTTGATGGCTGATTTCCTACTCTGATATGGAACGACAAAACAAAAGTATTAATCGACACTTTCGACTCATGCAATCTCTTTGCTAGTGCGTGCGAATAAATCAGCACGTTACTTCGAACTTGCATTGGGGTAACGTTATTAGCTTCCACATCGAGATTAAACCATGCCTCGTCATTGTCGTTTTTATCAAGAAAGTTCACGGAAATTACGCCATCAATGAACTTGCGCGGGGTTGTCGGGTTTAACTCGCTAAGGCCATGGTTAACAAGGTGTTCTCTTAGCGCTCGCTTCTCTACAATGTTTTGTTGCTTTTCTTCTTCAGAACGTTCTTCTGACGGCTCCCGTGTGCTTGCAGACATTTCCATTCCGGTGTATAGAAAAAATTCCGGAATGAATTTTGTGATTTTATAAAGAGAATATAGTAATGGTATAAGGCAGCTGTAAAAGACCGCTGCCTTTGTGAGATACAGCGTGCCCGCGTTGATTAAAGATAAAAAATATGGGTAAGTTATAAGAAGAACAGCTGGAAGCAAAAATGAGATGTTTCTTAACACACCGCGGTTAGCTATATATCTGAAGTATGTACGTATTCTGCCATAGTGCCTAGGCACGTATTTTGTAGAGTGTATGGTTAATATACACCCTTCCTCTTTTGCGTAATCCAATGTGGCATTCAAGAAAAATATGAAGTATAGGCCGTATAGCCAAGAGACCGCCGCCGAATTACCTGAGAAGAACAACACTAAAAATGGAGCAGCAGTAAGATAAGCCAACGAATAGAGCAATTGACGACCAAAGTGCAAATACAACTCTAAAAACATCCTTCGTGAGAACTTAAACGACGAAAATCCGCTTTGCAGAACAAACAGCATCGCAGCAAAAGCGATACCGAACAGAACGCCAGAAACGGACAATAGTGTCTTATAGAACTCTTCAATCGCTATTGGCAACGGAGGGTTGAGAATTACGTCCAAACTAGCTATTTCCCTTTTTCATATAACGCCCCGCTAAACGGCGAGCGTTAGCGAGTCCGGTGAAGGCCACGCCTTTTGTGGCCGGAACGCATTTAAGCGGTTTTTTATGTTCTAGCTGGCAGCGCATAGTTTGTATACTTCTAGAATCAATGCGCCAGCTGCGATCACAACAGCAGAAAAAGTTAGCCAATTTAGGCTTTTGGCTAATTTAGTAGAAGAATCATTGGCATTCTTGAGCTCCGCAGTTAGAGCCTCAGTATTAACTGCAAGCTTTTCAAGCGCTGAAACAGAACGATTTAAGGACGAAAATACTGTGTTATTAATCATTGTCTTATAGAATGTCTTCTCTACATCAGTCAATGTCCGTTCACGATCATCAGAACTCAATTTCTTCTCCTGTAACTATTTGCACATAACGCTTTGCTCACCGGAAAATTAGGAGCGCAGCGAGTAATTTTTCCGAGTGCAGCAACTTGTTATGCGATTCCAAAGGCCGCCCTGGCCTATTTCAATTCTTCGAAAATCTAATGACTCTATCAGCTCATCTTCTAATGCCTTGAGAAGGGGCTCTGGGCTAGATTTCGATTCTTTCTCTTCAGCCCAGGATTTAATGTTGGTCAACTTGTGATACACAGGAGAGTTGGATCCGAACAGGAAACGAGATTCGGTATACGCACGACCAAAATCCGCCTTTATTTTTGGATCTATCTCCGAATTAGGTTCACTGAACATATAGGCGTAGTAATAGTTCAATGTTTTCTCAAAAACGGCATATCTTTTATTGTATAGATTGAGCCGAAGCTGCGTTTTGCTTGTTATGTACTGCCTACAAGCAATAATTACTACCGCGACCGAGACCGCTATTTGCACTATTAGTAGAAGGATATCCATCATTTACTTAGCCACTAACTCTAAAAGAGCATTAAATTTCATAATCTTAACCTCAGCTCAAGTACTGGTGCCAGCAAAAGCATAACGCCGAAGCTTAGTTGCCGGCCTGAAAGGCCGGTCAACTGCAGCGATCCGTTAGGTTACTGAGAACGAATCTCGGGAAATAGCTTTTTCTGCGTTTCGCTCCCTATCCTGTGATAGACGAAAGCACCACAATCATCAAAACCAGATGCTACGCACTTGACGTGAAAATAGCCGCTGTTTTCATCGATATGTGTGCGTGAGGCAATTTGAACACCAACCAAGCTTAGTTTTTGACGTGCAACTTCAGGACGGAGGCATACGTTGAACATTGGACGATCCGCTACAGAAGGATAACACCAAGCATCTTGTATATCTCTGGGAAGATCGAAGTAATCTTTTGCGATAGTTTCGGATATATCATATAAATATTCCGTACCGCTCCCTACATCTCTAGTGAACTCATGTGCCAGGAAATCGTTCAACATATTGAGCTTGAGCTGTTCGTTACTGGTGAGATTTTCATCGTTGCACCGTGCGCCAATGGTTGTTGCACGAATTTCCTCCATAGCCTCATAAACTATCAAAGAAAAATTGTCACCATCCGGGATTTGCATCTCCTCTACTGCGACCTTTGGGTTTATGGGAGTTGTGTAGAGTAATGATTCGCCCTCCCTATTCAGCCTGCCCTTTCTCACAACATGCGGTGGTGGATTCCAGGCATCTGATTCGCTTCGCATCCCACTAAGCGGAAACTTGGTGTCAGTCTGCTCCAAACGTCTGACTCGATAAAACCTAGTTCCCCTAGGATAAGACCCCACTCTTGGAGTCAGTATAGCTACATTCCCGTTTGGCGTATCAAAGCAAAGGACATTACTTATATGTTTTGCGATCTCAGTCTTATTTAACCGACTAAAGGGGAGCTCCCGAAAAGCGCAGATCTTTTCATGCAAATCATGAATTTCTACGTATTTCAAATGCTGTTTTATATCAAATTGGAACAATTAACCTCCCTGAAACCTAACAGGTATTAGGTAGCGCGCTCGTTTTGTCACTTGAACGAGCGCGCGCGTTCAATGAATCTTATATAGCCCACCAATTCCGACCTAATCCATTGATTTTAAATAAAACAAATAAAACTTAGGCAATATATACGGAATTCGCGTGCCGGCGCGTTTTACAGGGCCAATATGCGGAATGAGAAACAGCGGCAAGTCATGAATTCCAGGCACGCTACCGCCACCTACCTGCAAGCGGTGATGCGGCCTTGCCATCCATGCGGTAGTCCCTGTGTTGCGTCGTTGTCATTCTTCAGCCTGGCCGTCTAAGCAGCTTTAGTGATTCAGAGTATGCAAGTGTGATGATGGATGCAAAGCGGCGGTTGGTCGTAGGGGCGGGGCTCTGGCGTCAACGCATTAGGCGGGGGTGAATGCCCTCTCCGACGGGGCGCGCCGTAGGTGGCGGTGGCGGAGAGGGTGGGGAGGCGCGGTTTACGAGGTGGCGATGCCGGCTCTAGCGGCGTGCAGCTTCCGGTAGCTTTCGATCAGGCGCTGGTGGCGGTCGATGCCTTCCAGCCCCATGCTGGTAGGCGTCAGCCCGGGGAAGCGTATCTCGTCGTTCACCGCGCCGATCACCTGGCGCATGGTCTCTTCGCCGAACATACGCGTGAAGTTGCGGTGGTAGTCGTTGAAGTCGAGGTCGTCGTCCAGGGCGATCTCCAGCACCGCCTGCATGGCCTGATGGAACAGGCCGCGCTGCACGGTGTTGTCGTTGAACTGCAGGAACATCTGAACGTGCTCCAGCGCGGCTTCGTACTCGCCTAGGGCGAGCTCGATCAGCAGCTTGAGCTCGAGGATGGTCAGTTCGCTCCACACCGTATTGTCGTCGAACTCGATGCCGATCAGCGTGCCGACCTTGATGTGGTCGTCGAGCTGGCTTTCCTCCAGACGCTCGAGCAGGTCAGCCAGGCGCTCATCCTCGAGCGAATGCAGGTTGAGGATGTCGGCGCGGAATGCTAGCGCCATGTTGGTGTTGTCCCACACCAGGTCCTCGACCGGGTACACCTCTGAATACCCCGGCACCAGGATGCGGCATACCGGCGCGCCGAGGTCCTCATGCTCCATCACGTAGGCTTCCAGGCCCTGGTCGGCGAGCAGTCCGTAGAGGCGCTCGGCCTCTTCCGCGGTGGTGCCGGCGAAGTCCCATTCGTGGAAGTCGATATCCGTGCGCTCGCTGAAGAAACGCCAGGAAATCACCCCGGAGGAGTCGATGAAGTGCTCGACGAAGTTGTTGGGCTCGGAGACCGCCAGCGAGCTGAAGGTCGGCTGCGGCAGGTCGTTC
>NZ_JARANY010000088.1 GCF_029889885.1 Chromohalobacter sp. 296-RDG | reverse complement strand
AGTTGGAGCCCGATGACCGGATCCCGCCGGTCTGCAGCAGCTGCGATCACGCCTGCTTCCTCATCCATGATGTGCACCACCGGCGTGTCCGAGAGGCCCCGCTGCTGATTTACCAGGTCGTGCTGGAGGTGCCGGTGAGACGCCTGCGCTGCCCTGTCTGTGGACCGACACGCGAGCGGATCGACTGGCTGCCGGGCCGAGCTGGCGTGACCGATACGCTACGCCAGTGGGTAGAGCGCCTGGTGAACTTGCTACCTATCCGCCACGTGGCTGACCTCGTCGGTCTGCACTGGCATACCGTGAAGACCATCGATAAACGGCGCCTGCAACGCGACTTGCCAGAACCGGACAGGACACGGCTACGCCGGCTGATGATGGATGAATTTGCCCTGCACAAAGGGCACCGCTACGCCACGGTGGTCGCTTGTGCCGATACCCAGCAGGTGGTGTGGATCGGCGAAGGCCGCTCCCGCGAGGCGATCCGCCCCTTCTTCGAATGTTTGGGCGATGCCCGACAACAGATCGAAGCCGTCGCCATGGACATGAATTCGGCGTTCGACCTGGAGGTTAAGGCCCAGTGTCCCAACGCCGTCGTGGTCTATGACCGCTTCCATGTGGTGGCCAAATATGGACGTGAGGTGATGGACCGTGTACGCGTTGATCAGGCCAATCAGCTACGGGACGATAAAGCGTCCCGCAAGGTGATCAAGAGCAGCCGCTGGCTGCTGCTGCGCAACGCCGACAACCTCAAGCCCGAGCAAGCGGTCAAGCTGGAAGAGTTGCTGGCTGCCAATGCGTCACTGACCACCGCCTATCTGCTCAAGGACCAGCTCAAGACGCTGTGGTTCGCCGAGAATGAGGCCACCGCCCGAAGCGCCTGGCAGGAGTGGGCTGACATGGCCCTCAGCAGCGGAATTGGCGCCTTGGCGCACTTCGTCCGGAAGCTGGAGCCCTATCTGGAGGGGATCGTTTCTAGTGCCCGGCATCGACTGAATACCAGTGTACTGGAGGGCATGAACAATCGGATCAAGGTCATCAAACGGATGGCCTACGGGTACCGCGACATGGCGTACTTCTTCCTGAAGATCCGTGCCGCCTTTCCCGGTAAAGTGCGATGAACCAATTTTCGAGCCCCCCTCATCAACGCCGGGTTAGTCAGCAGGCTCCTCCCGATGCCCAGGTCGAATAGTCGATCGATGACCGATGTCGCATCAATAGTGTGCAAGGTGATCCAGATCCAGCTATTCACATACGTCGTTCACGCTGATCCCCGGCGCCGCAACTGCGCTGCCCATGTCCCTTATATGGACCCGTCCTGTTGTGCAAGCCAGTAGCAACGATGGATGAAGGTGAGGACTGCACACTTATATCCGGCCTCGTCATGGCATGTTGGGTCCCTGATGATCATGTGGTGGTCGGGAGCGAGGGATGTGAATCCCTTGCGGAGCTGGGGTATCTGTGACCGCGCGTCACGACATAACGCCGGAGCTGCCCCATTGGGTAGCTCCGGCTATTCACCATCATTTATTTTTTGGGGAACTGGCTGTTGGCAGCCAGAAGTATTTACCAAGCGGGTAGTCAGTCATGCGGGACCCGATACCTAGCTTATAAGTCAGCGAGCATGAAAATGATGCCACACAGATTATTTTCCTAATCTAGACTTAAAAGCAAAATCATGTAAATATGGGTAATAATGCGCGAAACCTGAGGCCATACATGGACATACTCTACTGGCAAATTGCTGTAATCTGTATTGTTGGCTACGCCACATGGCGCAAAGAAAGCTATGGTTTAGTAGTTGCCATATTAGTTAGTGGCTGGACGCTAGCGATGGTACATAGCGATGATCTATTAGGTGTACAGATGATTTCCGCATGGGGATCTTGGTACGCAGTACGTAAATGCAGGGATAAAATAAATGCCTTAATTAGACAGTATCACCAGCCTCAAAGCAGAAACTTTGACAAGACTAGCGCAACCCAGGATCGTCCCGCCAAGCAACAAAATTATAAAAACTCCCGCATCGAAAACGAACAGCATCTATCAGAGCTATACTACGCCATTAACACTGCCACCCAACACATCTACATCATTTCGGGCTGGATTTCCGAAAAGGTAGTTGATGATGAATTTTATAGAATTTTGAGAAAGGCGCTAATTCGTGGCGTCGATATTCACATAAAATATGGCGCCATTGATTTCGATGGCAACCATAAAATGAGCAAAAACGGACTTAATGCATTAAGAAAGATTCAAAAATTACAAAGAACATCTACCACCTTCCGTGGCACCTTGGAAATCACACAAGTCGCTACCCACCAAAAAATTTTAATTAAAGATAACGACTACTTTATTTCTGGAAGCCACAACTGGCTCTCAAGTCACCATAACAGAAACGCAGAAACGAGCTGGAAAATAGAAAACCCCAAAGACGTCAAGATAGAGATCGAAAACTTCCATAAATCCATACATGGCGCCAAACCTATTTACGCCAGTTGAGATCATTGTTCCTAAGGAGATATAACGTCCCACGAACGAAGTCAGGTATCACCACATACCGCCTCGCCTGACTCATTACCACGCCACGCAATAGGCACTACCGCGCCCGGCTCGTCCCACTCCAATAGCGATGCCAAGGCGCCGTACTGTATTAGTACCAGAATAATCAGGAATCGCGGGAGCGCTCTGATCTGTAGGAGCGTAAGCGATCCACTATCTTTTACAAGAACAACAACGAATACGGCATCTCCCATGATGACTCGACTCGACGCACCAATGCCCCACCGTCACTTTCTTCTCGGTGTTGGCGCCGGCTCCACTCTGGTCCTCGCCAGCCCTCGGCAGGTACTCGCCGCCTACGAGAGCGAACCTGAAACCTACAACACGATTCGTCGCATCGTCCGGGACGCGATCATGCAAGGCATCCAAGTCGCCCTCCAAGGCGAAAAGGTCCTGGAAGCATCACGCGAAGCTAGAGAACAGGTCGAAACGAGGCTGTGGGAGCTGGTGAGTTAGCTGATGCCTGAATCAAGGAGAAGCTACGATGGATTCAGCAGGCGTCGAAGCCGCGTGCCGCCCGGTGGCGCATTACGAACTACCTCAAGATCATGCGAGAAGCGGTCGCCGGTCAGCCCTGCTCAAGCCAATGGCGAAGGCCCTGACCACGCTGGAGCGGCATGCGGAGCAGGTGGTGAGGCGCCGGCTCTCGGGGCTGACCAACGCGCGCCAGGAAGGCATGAACGGTCTGTTCCAAGCTGCCCGGTCACGCGCACGCGGCTACCGTAACGAGACCAACTTCATCGCCATGATCTACCTGATCGGCAGCCCGGTAGGCCACTTTCTTGATCAGGCCAAATCCACATGAAGTGACGAAGAACCCTATCATCCGACCTCTGATATTTTAATGGTTTTTCTGCCTTTTGAATAACTTCCAATATATCCATCCTATAAAGTAGCCAATAAGCCCATAGGCGACACAGGCTATTATCCATTGTGCAATAGGCTCTACAGAATACTGCAATGGTTCAAAATTGATGCTACTGAAAAAAGAAGGGAGAGTTATTATAGTGCCTATAAAAATTGCATAAGCAGCGAATTTTCGCCCTGATTCTTTAGCAGCGGAGGCTTGACCCTTAACCGTTGCAGCCTTAAATAAAATTACACCCACTAAGAGTGAGGCACCTACACTTACTGCTGAATTGAATAGTACGCTTTGGATATCAGGCTCCATGCTTTTTCATACCTTTATTAATTTTGTTTAGTGTTGTTATTTTAATTATACAAAACAATATATCAAATTCTTATTTCAGAATATATAGTGACAACGAAGCAAGCATTCGTGAGGTGGCAAAAGCCATAGCCCTGTTGGGAGAGCGTCGCCTGGGCTTGACGGTCCTGGGAGGTGCCTTGCCGGGCTCGGCAGCGCCCAAGCACGCCATCAAACGTGTCGATCGATTGCTGGGTCCCGTATGATTGACTGCTCACTTGGTAAATAGCTCTGCCCGTTTGGCCTGCCATTCTTTCATCGCGGCTATCGGTGATTGATGATTCAGTGCCTTCAGCGAGATATGGTGATTGTACAGCCAACAGTACCGCTTCAGTGTCTGTTCCAAGTCTTCGCCAGAGGCATAGTGCCGAGATGTCTCATCACCGCCGGCATCTTGCCGAGCCAACGCGGCGAGCGTCGGCACTTCGCGCCGCTTGAGCATGCGGTGCAAGCCGGAACGTGACAGCCGAGGGTTCAGGAACTCGCGTGCCACGATCAGCAGATCATCGAGGCCGAGGCGCAGGAAAGCCCGTGCAGCGATCAGCACTTCTTCCTGCTCGGTCGTCAGTGTGGCCAGTAGGTTGTGCCGCGTATGAGAGCGGTCATGGACATTATCTCGGTACCGCCAACGGCGAATGGTCGAGTCGCCAACACCGTACTGCCGGGCCAACTCGCTATCGCTGATGCTGGAGGGCGCCGCCTGGATCTCGGCACGGATCTTGGGTGTCGTGGTGGCCTGCTTATGCAGCTTGATGTCCATGAACCTGCTCCCGGATGAGTTGCTGTAGAAGCTCTCTGGCTGCCAGCAGAGGATAACTTCTATATCTCATTTGATCATCAGGGACCCTACAACTAGAAGCTACGAGGTTTTCCGCGTTAATTGATAAAATGTGATCCGCTGTGTCTGTTGCCCCGTACACGGCTACCCACGAATGTAGGGAATGGTAGGATGGCCCGCATCATCCACGCCGTATCAGGAACACCCTATGCCACAGTCCCTCGCCTATCAGCTTGCCGGCCATATAACTGCCGAGGCACCGATTAGCGTCAACTACTTCGGCATGGATAATCGGTTACCCCGCACGCCGCATGGCCAAACGTTCCTCAATGGCGGCACCCTGCGTGGCCCTCTGCGCAAGGCGGCGTTGAGGGCGGTGATCCGATTGGTAGCGAAAGCTCAAGGTGTTCCCTTGGATGCGGTGTTCGACCGTGGCGATCTCTACATGCTGGGCGAAGGCGTGGACATTACTCGGGGCGTCAACAACGAGTCGAGCGGCAAGTTCAGCGATCCCATGGCGGAAAACTGGCTACGCGAATTCAATCCCTTCATCAGCCTATTCGGTCGTTGGAAGCTGGCCGGACACCTTGAGGTGAGCCCGATGCTGACCTCGGCCACCAACCTGATCGATGCCGGTCAGGGAATGCGTCATGACCAGTTCGAGCATGACTCCGGGATGATGCAGTACCTCAACGAGGAGCAGCAGGACGCATTGCTTGCTTCGCTGCGGAGTGCCCGAGAAAGCATGGATGATATCGAGGAAGTACGTACCGAGGTTAAACGGCTCAAGAAAGCCGCGCACGATACAGAAGATCGTGAGGAAAGACGGGCAATCAATGACCAGATTCACGAAATGCAGGCCCAGGAGAAGGCCATCAAGAAGGCCCGCGAGGGTGCCGAGCAGTCCATCAAGCATCCGATTGCAGGTTACGAGGCTATCGCTCCGGGCAGCGAGCTGTCCTCCACGCTACGTATCATCCAGGGCACCCCGACACACCTGGGGCTGATCCTGCATGCTCTGGCGGAGTTCTCCCAGCGTCCCCGTCTGGGCGGCCATGCCGCGACGGGCTTCGGTGATATACGCGCCGAATGGGAAGTGTTCCAGCGGTCGCCTGGTGAACATCGCAGCCAGGCCATCGGGCGAGTGGTGCTGGATGCCATGGGCTTCGATATGCAAGGCGAGGCGCTTGAGTCAGCGTTTGCCGCCTTTGAGCAAGCTGTGCGGGAGTTCGATTTTCGGCTCTTCACGCTCACCGAGGCCCGCCAACGCCGGAAGGCCTGACCCCATGGTATCGAGTGAAACCACGCAGCCTTTCAGGCTGATGCTTCGTTTGCATACGCCGCTGATCCTGCCCCGAGTGGTGCCAAGGTTGGATACGCTGCTGCAGGAAGCAGCCTGCCGGCAGCATCTGGATTGGTCGCAACTGCATACCTTGCCATTGGTATTTGACGACGCGCGGGGCGGCTATCGCGCCTCCCAACTGATTTTCGGCGTCACGCCACACCATGGGCTGGTCGCCCAGGAAATCGGGCTGACCTCCGGCGTGTCACGCCTGCCATTCGCGTCCGCGTCAGGCATGAAAAGTAAGCTGCGTATTGATGGCGGGCCGCAAGCCCCGAAATTGACCCGCCACCCGGCGCTACTCAGCCCTTTTGTGGTGTTCTATGGCGAGGGGCAGCTTGAAGCCTGTCTCCGACTGCTTAGTCATACCCCCCATATCGGCCTTGAGCATGCCCGTGGACAAGGCGCGATCAGCATCGAAGCCTTTCAGGAAGATGACCGGCAACGCTGGCGACAACGCCCCTGGCGG
>NZ_JARANY010000087.1 GCF_029889885.1 Chromohalobacter sp. 296-RDG | reverse complement strand
GGCGCTGGCCGACGCCATCGCGCGCATGGATGCCCACCCGGTCCGCGTGACCGAGGCGCATTACCGCCCGTTTCTAAAAGAAACCGTACTACCGCAGTTCGAGGCGCTGGCGCGTTCAACCTAGGCAAGTTCAAGACATGCGAGACGCGGCGTAGGCACGCAGCTCGTCGATCACGGCCTCCGGCAACTCGAGCGACTCGCCGCGTTCGTGGCGCAATGCATAGCGCCGGGTGCCGGGCAGCCGCACGCCTTCCTGCTCGAGCATCGCCTGGAACAGAGCCTCGATGTGCTCAAGGTAGCCATCGGAAAAGTGGTCCGGATCGAAAGCCAGAATCAGATGGCCGACACTCGGTGCCTCACCCTCGGCCTCGAAGAAGGAACTCGCCTGGAAGCCGAAATGGCTACCGGTCAGTCCGGCGGTCAGCAACTCCACCATCAACGCCAGCGAAGCCCCCTTGGCGTCACCGGCTGGGACCATGCTACCCGCGATCGCCGCGTCCGGATCGGTCGTAGGCCGCCCCTCGATGTCGAGCGCCCAGCCTTCGGGAATCGGCTCGTCGGCCTTCTTGGCCAGCATCACCTTGCCCCGGGCGACCTTCGACAAGGACAGGTCGATGACCAGCGGATTGGCCCCCCGTCGTGGCGTCGCGAACGCGATCGGGTTGGTGCCGTAGAGCGGGCGCTTGCCTCCCCACGGCGCCATTGCCGAAGGCGCATTGCTGAAGGCCATCGCCACCAGGCCATCGCGGGCCAGGCGTTCGACCGGCGCACCGGCGACCCCGAAGTGGTGTGAACCGCCGATCGCCACGGCGACCAGTCCCAGGTCGCGGGCCAGCGGAATAGCGCGCTCCACGCCACGGGCAATCGCCGGAAACGCCAGGCCGTGTCGGGCATTGACCCGAATCACCGAGCCTGCGACATCGACCCGGGCTTGCGCATCGACGTCGACCTTACCAATGCGCGCCTGGGCAAGATAGAACGGCAACCGTGACAAGCCGTGGGACGTCAGCCCGTCACGCTCGGCGTCGATCAGCGCCCGGGCCGTGACCTCGGCCTCCCAACGCGGCACGCCGACCGCCTCTAGTGCCTCGACCGCCAGCGTCTCGGCCTCGACCAGCGATACCATGCGGCTCATGTCCTACCCCCCAGCGCGTGACGCACGTTGTCGACGGTGATCCAGCTGATCCGCTCGTTGGACTCGTGCGTCACGCCAGCGATGTGCGGCGTGGTAATCAAGCCTTCGACACCGCTCAACACCGAGTCGGCGGTCAACGGCTCCTCCTCGAAAACATCCAGCATCGCACCGCCCAGATGCCTGTCACACAGGCTGGTGGCCAATGCCGTTTCATCGACGATACCGCCACGCGCGGTGTTGATCAGCAGGCTTCCTGGCTTCATCATCGCCAGCGCTTCGCCATCGATCAAATGCCGGGTCCCCTCGCTCAACGGCACGTGCAGACTGACCGCATCCGCCTTCTCCAGCAGCGTCGTCAATCGCTCGGCACGCTCGACCGTCTGCCAGGCGGCGTCATCCGCGGGCACAAAGGGATCATGAGCTACCACCTGCATGCTCAGGCACTGGGCGCGCCGGGCCAGGTCGCGGGCGATGCCGCCGAACCCTACGAGCCCTAGGGTCGCCCCTTGCGTCTCGTGTCCCATCAGCGCCTGACGCGGCCACTCGCCCGCCAGCATGCGCGGCGTAGACAGATAGGCGCCGCGGCGCAGCATGAAGATCCCGGTCAGCACGTACTCTGCCACCGATACGGTATTGCCACCGGTCGCCGGCAGGACGGCGATATCGGACGCACGACAGGCGTCCACGTCTATGTTGTCGAGTCCTACGCCCAGCCGGCCTACCGCTCTCAGGTCGGGAAAGCGCGCCAGGAGCTCGCGGTCGACGCGGGTACGATTGCGCACAATCAGGGCACGCACCCCGGCCCCAGATGACAGCAAGCGGGCGCGATCATCGACCAGCGTGGCATCGAAGGTCACCGAGCAGTCCTTTTCGAGATCGGCGACAGCCGCCTCGTCTATGAATTCACTGATGAGTACGTCAGACATGTCAGAGCCTCTTTTCCTTAGAAATGGCGCCACAAAAGCCCTACCGGGAGTGGAACGTTGAGCAGGATGGCAAACAGGGTGTAGAAAAACGCGATGATCCCCGCCAATACCAGGCCATAGGCAAGCGCACGCTTAAACGTCCAGCCGTGATAGTGCGCCAACGATGCCAGCGCCGTGGCGGAGAGTATGCTCGCGATCAGAAAACCCAGCCACTTAAGTGTAAAGCTCCACAGCAAGAGCACGCCGACTAGCCCCAGCCTGCGCCTCAAGCTACCGGGCTGTGGTTTCGGTATCTGCGGACAGGAGACAAAGGCACGTATCAGAAGCGCAATACTGAAGATCAACAGCAGGGTGGCGATGGTACGTGGAAAGACGCTGGCCATGATCGACATGTCTCGGCTGAACACGAGCGCTCCGATGGCGATGACGATTATCACCAATGCCAGGATGCGATCCGACGATCGTGCATCGAGCGTCGGCGTTTCGTTGTCAGTGGCCATGGACCGTCTCCTTGGATGAGCGATGGCGCCAGCCGCGCCATAGCGGGAATAGCACCGACAGCAGCACCATCGCGATGATCGCCAGCGACAACGGCCGACCGAAGAAGGCACCCACCACCGAGCCGGAGGCGTTGCCCATCAGGTAGCCCTGGACGAAGCCCTGTTCGGCGATCGGCCCGAGGATAAGCCCCAGCACGATGGGCGACGGCTTCACTCCATAGCGCGACAGCACCCAGCCGACGACGCCCAGCACCACCATCACCACCACATCGAAGGGATTGTTACGGATCGCGTAGGTGCCGATGATGGTCATGAAGGCGATGCTGGGTACCAGCAGCGCCTTGGGAATGGTGACGATCGATTTGAAGGCATAGCGCCCGATCAGAAGCCCCAGAGGCAACATCAGCAGCGTAGCGATGAACAGGCCGCCAATGAAGGTATAGGTGACGTGGGCATGGGTGGTGAACATCTCAGGACCGGTGCGAAATCCTTGGACCAGCAGCGCCCCAAGGATCACCGCGTCCGGTGGTGTGCCGGGAATGCCGAGCACGAACGTAGGAATGAAGCCGCCGCCGACGGTGGCGTTGTTGGCCGACTCGGTGGCGATCATCCCATCCGGTTCGCCATGGCCGAAATTGTCACTGCGCGGTGAAGTGCGCCGCGCCTCGGAGTAGGACACCAAGCTGGCAATCGAACCGCCAGCACCGGGCAGGATGGCCACGGCAGTACCGATCACCGCACTACGCAACGAGTTGAACTTGCTGCGCCACATCAGGCCCAGGCTTTCGGTAAAGCGGATGCCGCGCCCTTCTCCCGGCGGCTGCAGATGGGCGCTTGGGGTCGCGACCAAATCGATCAGCACCGGAATGCAATATAAACCGATCAACGCCGAGATAATTTCCACTCCACCTAGCAGGAACTGCGAGCCGAAAGAATATCGAATATCGGCCCCAACTACCGCCACACCCACGGTTGAGAGCAGCAAGCCGATGCCAGCACCGATGAAGCCCTTGAGCGTAGAGCCTTCCGAGAGAGCGGATATCAATGTCAGACCAAAGATCGCCAGCCAGAAGTATTCCACCGGTCCGAATTTCAGGGCGATCTGAGCAAGTAGTGGGGCCAGCGACAACAGGGCAAGCGCACCCATCAGTCCGCCGACCATCGACGAGAGCGTGGAGAGCGTCACCGCTAAATCGCCATCCCCGCGCTTGGCCATGGGGAAGCCATCGAAGGTCGTGGCAATCGCCGAAGGAGTCCCCGGTGTATTGACCAGGATGGCGGCGTAGGACCCTCCATAGATGGCCCCGGTATAAATGGCGCCTAGCATGATCAATGCGGCCTCTGTTGGCATGCCGAAAGTGACCGGCACCAGAACCGCCACCGCCATGGTGGCGGACAGCCCAGGCAGGGCTCCAATGAAGATACCTGCAGAAACACCGAGTACCGCCAGAAGCAGGTTTATCGGGGAGAACGCAGCCATCATAAAACCCAAAGTTTCCATGCAATACCTCCATGCCGGAGAGGCTCCCTGCATCACCGGGAGCCGACTTCCAGAAAACCTCTTCAGGTCATTCGATGATGCCCATCTCGCGTGCCACCTTCTCATACTCCTTGCGCCGTTCGGCCATGAACTCATCCATCTCCGCATAGGGAACATCGATCAGCACGAAACCCAACTCCTGCATCTTCTCCCGGAACTCGGGGTCCTGATTGATCTGTCCAAAGATATCGGAAAGCTTCTTGGTCACGTCTTCAGGCGTTCCCTTGGGGACCGCCATACCGCGATAGGCGCCACCAGTCAGGTCATAACCCAATTCCTTGAAGGTCGGCACATCGGGAAACTGCGGATGGCGCTCGTCCGCAGCCACGGCTAGCATGCGGACCTTATCGCTATGATTGGCTGCCACGGTGGTATAGCCCCACTCGGCCTGCACCTGGCCTCCGAGCAGTGCCGTGACCGCCGCCCCGGTGCCCTTGAACGGGATATAGGTGGTCTTGACGTCGGCCAGCGATTCGAAGCGTCGGTTGGCGATGTCGTTGGCGGATTGGGTCCCGCTGCCCGACACGGTCACGCTGCCCGGGGCCTCCTTGGCGGCGGCGACCAGATCGTCGAGCGTCTCGAAGGGGCTGTCGTTGCTAACGATCAGGGCATCGGGCGAGTAGTGAAAGTAGTAGAAGTTCTTGAGATCTTCGGTCTTGAAACCGGGATCCTTGCCCATCGGCTTGAGGATGATATGCGGCAGGTTGGTGCCCATGATGGTGTAGCCGTCGCCATCCATCTCGTTGAGCTGCGACCAGCCAACCGCCCCGCCACCGCCGGCCATGTACTGGATGATCAATTTCTGACCGGTAATCTCTTGGAAGTATTTCTGCTGCAGGCGAGCGCTGATATCCGACTCGCCGCCCGGGCCGAAGGGGATGATGTATTGGATTTTGCGATCGGGGAAATCCTCGGCACCGGCCGCCGTGGCGAGGCCAGCGAACGTGGCCGCACTTAGCAGGCCGCCGAGGAGAGCGAACGTTTTTAGGGTCTTGAAGCGAATCTGACGCATGGTTGACTCCGATATTGCTGTTATTGTGTTTCGGTTACCGGGAGCCTGCGGGCTCCCGACATGCCGCGTATCCGTCCTGTGGCGATACGCGTCGCTACCTTGCTGCTTCCGTGATTGACGCCGGTACATAGCCTCGACCGTATTAGCATTCAACGATCATCCGGCGGCACTCTTCTTAAGCCTCATGCACTTTCGTAGAGACGAGTCAGCACGAACTCCCGATGTCCCAACGCTTCGGCATTGGTATGACGTCCGTGGGCCGTGCGCAGCAGCATCTCGAGAAGCTGATCCCCCGCCTCCTGAAGGTTGATTTCCCGACGCAGGACCCCCGAGACATCGACATCGATATGCTCGCTCATCGTGCGTACCGTGCGCGGGTTGGCGCAGAGCTTGATCACCGGCAAGATAGGGTTGCCGATCACGTTGCCCTGCCCCGTCGGGAAGAAATGCGCCACGTACCCCGAGGCCGCGCACAGTGTGACCATCTCGGCCGCCGCCGAGGAGGAGTCCATGAACCACAGTCCTGATCCAGTAGGGGTTTCGGCCTTGTCGAGCACGCCATCGACCCGGCAGCGCTTGCCGATCTTCTGAATGTTGCCCAGTGCCTTTTCCTCGATGGTGGTCAATCCGCCTTCGATGTTGCCCTTGGTCGGCTGGGAATCGGAAAGATCGCTGGTCTTATGTCGATCGATCATGTTGCTGTAACGGTCAAACATTATCTGGAATTTTTCGCGCACTTCCGGTGTCGCGCAGCGCTCCGCCACCAGATGTTCGCCACCGGTCAACTCCGAGGTCTCGCCGAACACCAGCGTGCAGCCCTGCTCGTAGAGCTTGTCGAAGGCTTCGCCGACGGTGGGATTAGCGCCGCATCCGGAGGTGGTGTCAGATTCGCCGCACTTGGTCGATACCCAAAGCTCGCTGACGTCGCACTCCTCGCGCTGTAGCTCGGTAGCGTACTGTACGAATTCGCGGGCCTTGCGCGAGGCGGCGGAGATGGTGTTGTGGTCGCCGTTCTGCTCGATCCAGAAGCCCTCTACCGGCTTGCCGGTAGCGCGGATGCCGTCAACCACCTTACCCGTCCAGCCTGGCTCGATGCCGACTACGATCACCGCAGCGACATTCGGGTTGCAGCCGGTACCGATCAGCGTGCGAAAGTGCAAGTCTAGGTCGGCGCCAAACTGCAACCGGCCATAGGGGTGCGGCAATGCCAGCGTGCCCTTGATGTTGTTGGCCACCGCTTCCGCCGCGGCATTCGAAATGTCGTCCACCGGCAGCACGATGACGTGATTGCGGATGCCGACACGGCCATTGTCGCGCCGGTAGCCGAGGAAAGTGCGTCCCTTGAGTTCCATGCTTACCACCTCTTGGTTTTGACATTGTGAACGTGAACGTGCTCGCCCTGGCGGATCGACTGCACCACCCGGCCGATATCGATGCTGTACTTGATGACCGTCTCGTCTTCGGCAAGATCGCGGATCGCAAGCTTGTGGCCGATCGGGATCGCATCCTTGACCTCGAACTGCAGAGTCTTGTCCTGGTCCATCACCCAGCCGGTCAGCATCTGACCGGCCTCCACCCCTTCCACCACCACCACGCCGACCGCGTCGTCGGCGTCGTGGACCACGAAATCGATGCTCATACTCCTCTCCTTCATTGGCCTCGTTGTCGTGACAGCGTTGACAACCTCACTGCCAACTCATTTATATGATATAGTATATAAAATAGTCAAGGAGATGCCGACAGGCCG
>NZ_JARANY010000086.1 GCF_029889885.1 Chromohalobacter sp. 296-RDG | reverse complement strand
CCTCGACGCCTATGAGGCCCGACTAATCGACGCGATGGTCGATTACACCGGCATCGAGCGCGCCACGTTGTTGCGCCAGCTCATCCTCAAGGAAGCCCTGGAGACACTGGGCATCAACGATCTCGATACCGCCAGTGTTGCCCAACACGCCGGCTAAAACGAGGCCCTTTTGAGGACCTCAAGGAGTCCCCTTTTCATGCCCGATGAAACCCTCGCCATCGACGCCCAGACCGAGGACCTACTCGAGCAGGTGCGATGCCAGGAAGGGCTCGAGACCCAGGAACAAGCCGCCGAATTCCTGGTGCGCCGCCGGCTACGCAAAGGCACGGCAAGCCTCACCGGACGCGGGCGCGCCCTTTATCCCGTAGGGAGAGAACATCGATGACCGTACATAACCGCCACCGCATTCCATGCCCGCATTGCGGCGAGAACCTGCGCGTTCGCAAATCGCAGGGCCTGACGCCGCTGTACCGCGAGGCGATTTTTGAATGCCGCAACGAAGACTGCGGATGGCGTGGCAAGGCCAGCATCGAGATCACCCACACCATCGCGCCCAGCGACATACCCAACCCCACGGTGGCGTTGCCGTTTGTGCCACGCCTGCGGGAACTGATCACCAAGCGCGCCCACGCAGCCAACTGATACTGGAGAACAACACCATGAACAGCACCGCCAAAAACGTTACCGCCATCGCGCCGCAACTGGACGCTCACAACCTGGCCACCGCCCAGCTATTCCGGGACCGCTGGGAGAACCGGGTCACCGCCTTGGCCAACTGCATCGAGCACCTCATCGTCAATCACGACATGTCCGAAACCAGCGCCGAGTTGGTCGCCGTCCAGGCCTACGCGGAGATCGAGTCAGCCAACCAGGCCGCAAGAATCGACGTCGATGCCACCACCTCCAGCGTCGTGGTGCTGCACACCAAGGACGGCGGCCCGGCGGTGTTCACCGTGACCGACCTGATGCGCGTGCTCGAGCAGGCCCGAAAGGAAGAGCGCGCTGTGGTCGTCGACCGCGACCGCCGCCGCCCCGTCGTCCTCGAGCACTAACCCGCGCCACTCGAACCGCTCCCGGAACCCGCATCGTTGGAGGTGACCATGTCTGCATCCGTGCATCAGCTACCCACTCGCCCCGCCCAGGACGCACCACTCGTCGAGCCAGACGGCCGCGCCGGATGGGGCGCCCTGCGCGCGGAACTGCACGATCGCTGCGAGGACCGCGACCTCGCCGAACTGTGGGCCGAGATGGAAACCGCCGAACGCCGCGCGGTACTCGCCAGCGCCCGCGGCGACGCCGACGATGCGCGCCGTGCTATCGAAGCCATGCCCCGCGCCACGCGCCGCTCGATTCGTAGCGCCATCCACCGCATGAGCGGCTACGGCAAGCGCTTGCGTGACCGCCTTGAGGGCGACCGCCCACACCCAAGCCGAGATCTCGCATCACACGCACGCGCCGCCCTCGACGAAGGCAACACCAAAGCCGCGTTGCACTGGCTGGCACTGATCGAGCGAGGTGTCGAGTGATGAGCGAGCGCAACATGACCGATATGTATCAGGGCCTCGAGGCATTGGAATGTGAGGCCAAGCGTCTCGACAGCAACGGCCAGGCCGAATTCGCCAATGCCCTGCGACGTAAAACCGACGAACTGCGCGGCGCGGTGATCACCATCGACGCCATCTTGCAAGACGCCGCCGAGGACTCCGACGTCCGGGTGAGCGCATGACGGCGTTGGAGCAATCTCTGGCGTTCGGCACGCATGAGTGCCGGCAGTGGCGTGAGGCTATTTTCGCATCACTGCCCTCGCTGCGTGATGACCTCGCCGCCGGTTTCGTGCATGTCGCCAAGCGTTACGGCAACACCGCCGGCAACCGCTGGTTGCGGCGTCAAACGCGCGATCTTATCGAGCCCTCGCGCGTGTATCGGCGCTTCGAGCGTATCGCAGGCGACCTCAAGCGCGGTTTTCGCGGCTTGCGTGGGCGCGGCAAGATCACTATCGAGGGCATCCAGGCGGGCTGCGCATGGCTGCAAAGTGTCGAAAAGCGCCTTGGCATTGGCGCGTTCAACTGCACCCATGACGATGACGCCCTGGTCAATCACGCCGAGGCGCAGGCACGCGCCATCGACGACGAGCGTAGCCGCCTGATCAGCAACATCGCCCAGCACAACCGCCGCCTACGCCTGGGGCTGCTGCCGCCCTCGCAGTCTCTACCGCCGTTGACGAGCAACAGCATTTCCGGCCAGGCCCGCGAAATAGCCCGCGCCATCGCCGAGGCGCGTAACCCGCTGACGCCGCCGCCGGTGGGCATTCCGTTGATGGCCGTATTCACATGGCGCCGCGCGCCGGTGATGTCCATCGCCGTGGCCGATGAGCTGGCGTTACGCCGCGCCCGAGCGCGGGCACGCCAACACGGCATCGTGCCGCCTGATTCCAAGAGCAAAACCGCCTACCAGGTCGCGCGGCTATCGTGCTCGAAATGGTGGCGCCGCAAACTGCGCCGCCTCGCCGGCGAACGTCTCGAGCAGGTCCAGCGCGAGGCGCACCGCGTGCACAAGCGCGCGGGCATCTATTGCAGTGACGTGACCATTGAGCGCCGGCGTCAGCAGAAGGTGCGCAACCGGACGTTGCTCGAAACCATCGAGGCGATCAATCAACACGGCCAGGCCTACACGCTGGCCGAGCTCGCCGAGTTGGGCCTCTCGAACCCCGATCACCGTCGCGCGGAGTTGATGCTCCGCATCCGCGACACTGAGAGCGAGGCCCGTCGCCTCGGGCACGTGGGCGTGTTCTACACCATCACCGCGCCCTCGCGCTTTCACCCCGTGCTCGCCAGCAGCGCCCGCCGCAATCACAAGTACGTCGGCGCGACCCCGCGCGAGGCACAACAGCATATTCAACAGGTGTGGGCGAAGACCCGCGCCAAGCTGGCACGCGATGGCCACGGCATCTACGGCATTCGCGTGGTGGAGCCCCACCACGACGGCACCCCGCACTGGCATCTACTCGTTTGGATGGCGCCCGAGGCCGAGCAGGCAGTGACCGAGATCCTGCGCGCCTACGCCGAGGAAGAAGCCCCCGAAGAATTGTTCGACGGGCGTGGCCAGAAAACCACCGCACGTTTCAAAGCGGTGAAGATCGACCACACGCGCGGCACCGCCGCCGGCTACGTGGCGAAATACATCAGCAAAAACATCAACGGCGAGCAGTTCACCCGCGACGGCGTCGAGGGCGACAACCTCGACCGCTACGATCACGACCTGAGCGAGATCGCGCCGCGTATCGAGGCATGGGCAGCGACGTGGGGTATTCGCCAGTTTCAGTTCGTGGGACTGCCGAGCGTCACCGTGTGGCGCGAGGTGCGCCGCCTCACCGAGCGCCAGGAGCAACAGCTCGCAGACTGGGAGGCCGCAACGCGCCCCGCGCCGACGGCCGCCGAGCGCTTCCACGCGATACGCCAGGCAGCCAACGCAGGCCAGTGGGATGTCTTCCTGCGCCTCATGGGTGGCCCCAACACACCACGCAAGGATCGCCCCGTCCGCCCCTGGACGGTGCAGCGCATGGACCCCAAGCGCGATGAATTCAGCCACGCCACCGGCGAGATAAACAGCGACATTCAAGCCCAAGGCCGCTACGGCGAGCCGGTGAAAGCGACCTGGGGATTAGTCGCTCGCGACCACAAAGGGCGCGAAGCGGAGTACCTCACCCGCGTGTATCGCTGGGAGGTACGGCCCAAGCAACGCGCCGCAGGGGCCGGCAGTTCGGGACCCGGCGAAGCCGGGGCCCCTTGGACTTGTGTCACTAACTGTACGGGGGCTGATTTCACCCCCAACCAACCGGACGAAAAAACCCTCGCGGAACAGGTTTCGCGATACCGCGAGTGGATAACGAGCCCCGACATGGTCGCCGCCCTCGAGGCGGCGGAGATCGAAGCCGAGCTGGTACGCAACGCGCCCTTGAACGTGGGCCCCGTTGCGCACCCCGAACCCGAGCCAGACGAGTTTTTCCCGGATGGCCTGTAACCAGAAACCAAAACGAGAGGACACCGCTATGCAACGCGAACAACGCGCGGCCGTGAGGCGCACCCAGCCGCAACAGCCCACCGGTATCTTGCAGGACGCCGGCGAAGTCGCCGTGATGAGCCCCAACGCCGGCGAAACACACCACCGCTACGCCATGGTCGTGGCGTTCGAGAGCGAAGACGAATTACGTCGCGCGATCCAGGAGCACCGCTGCACCTACCGCGACGGCCAGAGCGTGGAGGAAATGACCCATGGCTGATAACGCCGATCGCGCCACCGACCTGGCGCAACAACACGTCGACGCCGCCCTGGCTGACCGTCGATTCATCGGCGTCGACATGGCCGCTGCGCCTGGTACCGAGTGCGCGGAATGCGGCGACGAGATACCCGCCGCGCGCCGCAAGGCCGCGCCCTGGGCGAGAACCTGTATCGACTGTCAGGGCATCCGTGAAATCCAGGCGCGGCATCGCCGCTAACAAGGGGGTTACGTCATGAGAGTAAAGATCGGGAACCAGTGGCACGACAGCAACGACGAGCCCATTTGCATCCAAGTATCGGAAGGCGAGCAAAAGCAGATCGCCAGCATTGATCGCTCAGTCGCGCCGAACGGAATATATGCGATTTTCCCTGATAATTGGCGTCGACAAGCAATGCTGGACTGGATGCAAAGTGGCGAGGATGCAGGTGTCCCCAATGAATAAGACCTATCAAGAGCTTTGCGACGAAAACCAGCGCCTCCGCGACGGCATTCGCAGCATGGCCACCGCCCTCGAGGGTGGCGAGTGGAAGGACACAGTCTTCATTGATCCAGACCTACACAAGCTCGAAGTGGCCATCTTCTTCTCGCGCACAGACCGCGACGACGCCCTGGGCGTCGCCATCAAGGCGCTGAATGCCGCCCTTTTAGTGCGAAACGGCCGTGCTCGGCGCGATGCAGAGTGCCGCGAAAAAGCTATCCAGATGCGTGACGAAGCGGTCATGCGCGCCCGTCGAGACTGGGCCGCGCAAGCGTCGCCGGAGATTAAAGCGCAGTGGCAGGCGGACGGCGCGGAGGCTGTGCGCGACCGTCTGCGTGAAAAGGCCAGCAAATCCCGGCGGCAGTCTGATTCGGATTTCTACCACCGGTGCGCCAATGTCGCCAATCACAAGGCCGACGATATACGCCGTCAAGCCGAAGGGGGTGCGGAGTGAATAGCCAACAGTCCAGGGGCGGCGCGGTGGCGCGCCAGGCGGCAATGCTCTGCCAAGACGCAGCATTTCGCCTCTATCTCGACCGCCGCCGGCGCCACAAATTCGGCATCGCTGCGCGAGATCTACCCGACGGTACCCATAACGAACAGGACGCCCGCGACTGGCTGTGCCAGGCCTGCGGCATCCAAAGCCGCGCGGAGCTCGACACAAAAGCCGAGTCGGAGCACGCATTTCACCACATCTGTAATCGGTTCAATCGCTGGAAGGCCAAGAACAGGGGATCACGATGAAAACTGAATTCATGCTGCTTGCTGTCTATGAAAAACCTATGATCCCACTAGACGTTTTCGCCAGGGATATCATGGGTGTCGAGTTGCAGACCGCACGCAACCGCATCGCCGCCGGCACATTCCCGGTACCGCTGACTCGCACCGCGCGGCAACCGATGGTCCATATCGCCGACGCTGCAAAATACATCGACCAGAAACGTGAGAGCGTTGCCTAGAGTTCTCGATCACGATCACGCTTCGCCAGATCTCCGGCCTTCAGGTTCACGTAACGCCGCAAACTGCCCCAGTCACGATGGCCCGATACCAGGGCCACTTCCTGGATTTGATAGCCCCGCTCAAAAAGTCGACTAATCCCCTCATGGCGCAGGTCGTGAAAGTGCAAGTCATCAATATCGAGATATTGGCAGATACGCCGAAACCCGTTTGAAACCGACTCAGACCCGTAAGGAAAAATACGCTCGTCCTTGCGCTGCTGCGCCTCGATAATCGCTTGGCTATCACCCATCAACGGCACAATCTGGTCGGCCTTCTGTGTCGGGTGCTTGCGTAGCCGGATGATAACTGTGCCCGCCTCGCGATCGACATCAGCCCAGCACAGGCTGCATATCTCATCCAGCCGCATGCACGAATCGACCGCGAAGCGGATAAGATCATAATAACGAATACGGCGAAGCGCTCGGTTGTGTTTCGTATGCAGCAACAGCGCCTCGAGCTCATCAGCCGTCGGCCGACGATCCCGGCTTTGCGGTGAGCCAACCACGCCCGCCCGCTTCAGCCCCTCACGCCAACCGATCATCTTCTCTCGATACTCCGGTGGCAAAATGCCCTCAACTATCGCTGTCGTTACCGCGCCTGACAGAAACATGATGTCGAGTTGTGTCGTGGCCGGCTTAACCCCGTCGACGTCGATTCGCGTCCGGCAGTAATCGAGAAGTCTTTTGTAGGTAAGTTCGGTCACCAGGGTCTCGCCATCGAGGCCTGCTTTCAGCTTGCTAGCACACGTCCGGTTCTTCCGCCCTCGGTTGGAAGTTTGCTCAAGGTGTACCAGGTGCCCATCGAGTAAATTATTCAGCGTCGGTACAGGCTTCTGACCTACCACGCCAGCCTCGATACCATCCTCCACCTGCCGCGCCCACGCCTGGGCCCGCGCCTTCGTGCTGAATGTCTTACTCTGTGCCGAGTGCCCTTTCTTGCGTACAATGGCGCGCCATCGGGTACCGCGCTTCTGAAATGCCGCCATGGTGTACCACCCTTTAGCAGTAAACGGCTAACGCCCGAAAATTGGTGCAACAATGGTACATCAAGTAAGGTTTTAGACGGTATCAGGGATGACTAAACAGGATGTATATACAGTATAGCGAACATGGTAAGTCGTTGATATGAAAGCACATGACCCTATTTCAAAGGCTCGCCGGTTTTCAATTGCCCCGATGATGGAT
>NZ_JARANY010000085.1 GCF_029889885.1 Chromohalobacter sp. 296-RDG | reverse complement strand
CGAACGCGGCGAACTCGTCGCACTGGAGACCCCGCTGCACCTGGTTCGGGACTTCTCGTTATTGTGGCATCCCGAGCGCTACCGCAGTCCGCTCTGGCAAGCCTTCAAGGTCTTTCTTCAGGATGCGGGATCGAGTACGTGAGCGTGTGTCTTTTACCCTGCCAGCGCCTCGAACTGCGGTAGTACGGTTTCTTTTAGAAACGGGCGGTAATGCGCCTCGGTCACGCGGACCGGGTGGGCATCCATGCGCGCGATGGCGTCGGCCAGCGCCGTTTCGTCCTCGCGCGGGACCAGGAAGTCGGCGAGTTCCCCCGAGAGTATTTCACGCGGGCCGGAGGGGCAGTCGACGCTGACCACCGGCGTGTCGAGCAGCAGCGATTCGATCAGCGCGCGAGGCAGGCCTTCGGCGTCCGAGGTCAGGATCAAGGCCTTGGCGTGGCGCATGAAGGGGTAGGGGTTGGTCTGGTAGCCGGGTAGGATGACGCGGCCAGCGAGTCCCATGTCCTCGATCATCGCGCGTAGCTTGGCTTCTTCATCGCCTTTGCCTTTCCCCAGCAGCATCAGTGGTGTGGTGACGCCACTGGCTTTGTAGGCGCGCAACAATCGATCGTGGCGCTTGCGTGGTTCGAAGGTGCCGACGTTGATCAAATACTCGCCCTCGGGAATATCCGCCGGCTCCTCGGCCATGCGCAGGAAGGGCGCACGCTCGTAAGGGTTGTAGATGGCGCGAATCTCGGCCGGCTGGAGGCCGATGACATCGAGAAGGTTGTCCTTGACGCCCTGGGAGACGGCGACGACATTGCGCCCGCTATAGAAGTGATGCACTTTGGTGAAGGCCTTGGTGCGTTGTTCGGGATCGCTGAATTTCGCCGAGATATCGCTCTTGATCCAGAACCACAAGTTGGGGAATGCCAGGTGCCGAGTGATCTTGTCGCAGGAGCATGACAGCACGACATCCGGGGCAAAGGCCTTCAAGGCACGTGCGATGCGCGTGGCCTGCCATTTTTCCACCCATACGGTGGAAAATAGCTTGCTGAAACGATTGATGACCCCGAGATTTTCGATCTCCAGACCATCCGGCAGGCGGTGTTCGATTTTATCGCGCAGGATGAAGACCTTGACGACGTGGCCGCGCTGGCGAAGGCCGTCAGCGGTGTAAAGCAGCGACTTCTCCGCGCCGCCGCCGTAAAGATCGGCAATGACGAAGGCAAAACGTTTGGCTGTCATGGTGTCTTCCCTGGTGCGTCGATGAGCGCCGATTCCTATAGCGCGAGTTGGTCAACCAGATACGCTTCGGCGAATGCCCGATAACGCTCGCCCTGCAATTTCGTGGGGCTAAGCATGGCCATAATGGTCTGGCGGCGTTGGCGGGCATCTTGCGGCAGGCGTTTGACGTGGGTATCGATCCAGATGATCTCGCCAGCGTCATCGAGCAGCAAGTTGCCATAATGAAAGTCGCGATGATAGTAGCCGTGCCGGATCAGGGCCACGGCGTCATCGCATACACGTTGTAGAAATGCCAAGCGTGCTTCTTCTTCCTGGCGGCGAAAGTAATCCGCGCCGGATTCGCCCCGGTCGAGATGTTCCATGGCCAGCAGCGACCCCAATGGGTTGAGGGGGTTGAGGGCCACGCCGATACCACGGCATTCGATGGCGCGCAGTCCGGCCTGGCGGATACAGGCATTGGCTCGCCATTCCTTGAGGGCATCGAAGCCGCCGAACAGACGTTTTTCGAGGATATCGCGCAGCCACCAGTTGAGTGGTTGACGATGGGCCGTGAATTTGTCGGCGATCAGCTTGAACAGGGTGTTGGAGCGTGGCTCGAGGAAGAAACGACTGCTGCCCACCGCTTCCATTTGTCGTGTCGTGCCGGGTTGCGACAACTCGAGATGGGAAGTGAACGCAAAGCGTGTGCGCATGTAATACCAGCGCGCAACACCATTGAGCGAGACACGATACAACGGCATGAGTGGCGATCCGCCTCGTTCGGGAAACAAGGCGCTAATCCTCGGGAAGTGGGGGGAGGTTGTCAAGGCAATGTCATGACAGGACTGGCGCCTGCCGTGGTGGCTGGTTACCGTACGCTCAGAGATATGCCCGGATGAGGAAGATGCCATGCTGACGCCCGTGATTCTCGCTGGCGGTAATGGAACCCGCCTGTGGCCGCTGTCGCGTCGCGATACGCCCAAGCAATTCCTGGCGCTGCTTGGCGAGCGGAGCCTGCTGCAGGCGACGCTCGAGCGTCTTGAGGGGCTCGACGTGGCACGCTCCATCGTCGTCTGCGCGGATGCCCACCGTTTTCTTGTTGCCGAGCAGTTGCGTGAAATCGGTTGCGAGGCGGATATCGTGCTCGAACCCGAGGGACGCGACACCGCGCCGGCGATTGCCATAGCGGCGCTTTGCCAGCAGGCGCGCGAAGCCAGTGCGAACCGTGACGCGCCCCTGTTGGTATTGCCTTCCGATCATCACCTCGAAGACGTGGCGATTTTCCACGACGCATTGAAGACGGCGCTGCCGGCGGCGGAGCGAGGTGATCTGGTGACGTTTGGCATCGTGCCGCGTCATCCAGAAACCGGCTACGGCTACCTGGAGGTGGACGACATCACCGCAGGCCTGCAGCCGCTCAAACGCTTCGTGGAAAAACCGGATGCCGAGCATGCGCGTGATCTTGTCGAAGACGGTCATCATCTCTGGAACAGCGGCATGTTCCTGTTGCGAGGGGATCGTTACCTCGAAGAGCTGAGATATTGGCGACCGGCCATGCATGCCTTGGTGGAGAAGACCTGGGCCGGACGTGGGGCAGATCTCGATTTTCTACGTCCCGAGTCGGGCGCGTTTTCTGAATGCGACGCCGAATCCATCGACTACGCCGTCATGGAACATACCCGGGCCGGTGTCGTCGTCCCTCTGGCGTCGGGATGGTCGGATGTCGGCTCCTACCAGGCATTGTGGGACGTCGCGCAGAAAGACGATGACGGCAATCTGCTGCGCGGTGACGTCATCGCGGAAAATACGCGAGACGCCTGGGTACAGTCGCAGTCGCGTCTGGTCGCGACGCTCGGGATCTCGGATCTTGTCGTCGTCGAAACCCCTGACGCCGTGCTGGTGGCGGATCGTCACCGCGTTCAGGAGGTCAAGACCCTGGTCGCGCGTCTGCAATCGCTCGGGCGCCAGGAGGGCATCGCTCAGCGACGTGCCTATCGCCCGTGGGGCAGTTACGAATGCGTCGAGCAGGGCGCACGCTTTCAGGTCAAGCATATTCGCGTACATCCCGGTGCCCGCCTTTCGCTGCAACGCCATCATCACCGCGCCGAGCATTGGGTGGTCGTGTCCGGCACCGCGCGGGTGACCCGGGGAGACGAGGTCTTCCTGTTGGGTGAAAATCAGTCCGCGTACATCCCGTTGGGCACCACACATCGTCTGGAAAACCCCGGCCGCATCGAACTGGAACTCATCGAAGTGCAAAGCGGCGCGTATCTCGGCGAGGACGATATCGTGCGTCTTGATGACGACTACCGACGTGGCTGATGAATAGCGTATTGAGTAGCATTCAAGATCAAGCGGAGAGGCTTGATCCGCTCTTGGAGGGCGGTTCAATCGGGCCGCTTGCCGTAGTGGACAAGAGCGAAGGTAATATCGCAAGGACAGCGGCAATGCGACGTTAAGGGTCACATAAGCCAGCGCGGGGACACTTGCAGGGCTATCCACATAGGAAGGAGTGCCCGCATGTTCTCCCTGACTTACCTGCGTCGGCATACTGCCATGCGCCACCTGGGACGACGTCTCGAAAAAGCGGCCAAGAGCTGGGTCTACCGAGCGATTGCGCGAGGTTCGCGCTCAGCTCGCCCAGCTACGCCCGAGGCTATTCATGGTGTTCGGCGTGTCCTGCTGGTACGCCCCAACTTTCGTATTGGCAATGCCGTCATCGGTGCCCGCTTGATCCAGGCCTTTGCCGAGGGGCGACCGGAAATCGATATCGACTACCTGGGAACCGACACCACCCGCGCTCTATTTGAGGGCATGCCGTTGGCCAACTACCACGCCTTGAGTCGCAGCATGCTGGTTCGGCCGTGGCGACTGGTGCAATTGCTTGTTCGGCTGAGGCAGAGAAAATACGACTTGGCCATTCAGGTCGGTGATAACTCACTGACAAGCTGGCTTCTCATACAGTTATGCGGTGCTCGCAAGAGTTTGGGACAACGCGGGCGGCTAGAGGCGAGCCATGACTGGGTCAGTGATGTATCACCATCTCATGCCCACGAGATAGTCAGTTCTCTGGCGGCCAGCTTGGGTCTGGCGTGTTCCTCTCGTCCATGGTTGGTGGTGTCCGAACAGGAGCGTCGTGTCGCTGCCACCGGACTGACCAGCCTCTCGGGATTACAGGCATCCATTGGAATCTTCGTCGGTGGCCATCTCGGTAAGCGTTTGCCGCTCGAGTTCTGGCAAGACTTGCTGCGTGATCTCGAGCAACGTCAGAAGCCCTATCTGGTGTTGTTGGGCCCGGAGGAGGAGACCATGCGCACGCCACTGGAGAGTGTCGCTGGCGAGTTCGGTCGAGTGCTTCCTCAGATGCCGCTGCGAGACTTTCTGGGTGTGCTAGCTAACCTGGTATGCCTGATCACGCCGGACACGGGGCCCATGCACATGGCTGCCGCCTTGGAGATCCCGGTATTGGCGCTGTTGCGAGTGGGGAAGTCACGCAAGTTTTCACCCAGAGGCCCCTCAGACTTGACGCTTTTCCAGCCAACTCCGGCCGAGGTCGCTGAGCAGGTGTGCGTCAACTTGGGCCCTGGACTGTCGCAAAAAAAGTATCGCCATAGCAGTTCGCTACTTCTGGCAAGCGATAACAGGTAGGCGGGAAAGGCTCGCCTTGGCGCGCCTTTTGCAATTCATGGTGTGCTCCAGACGATGGTGGCTTCCAGCCCATGTTCAGGACGGTTGCGCAGTTGGAGTGTAGCCTGCTGGCGCTGGGCCAGTTCGACGACGATGGAAAGTCCCAGGCCGCTGCCGGTGGTGCGTTGGTCGGAGGCGCGACGGAAACGCTCAGTCACCTTCTCGAGCAGTTCGTCGGGGATGCCGGGACCGCTGTCACGCACGCTCAACTGGGCGGTGCCTGACGCGGTTTCGCTGAGTTCCACCTCGACATGGCTGCCTTCCGGCGTGTAGCGCAGGGCGTTATCGAGCAGGTTGCGGAAAAGAATGCCGACTTCGGTTTCATCGGCATGCACACGCAATTGTTTGAGCCCTTCGAGCGTCAGCTGTTGCCGGCGCTCATGGGCGAGGGGCCACAGGTCGGCCATGAGTTCGATGACGATGGGGTAGAGGTCGATTGGGCTGGTGTGGCTATCCGGTGTGCGATCCAGCCGCGCCAGTACCAATAGTTGTTCGACGACACGTTGCAAACGATCGACGCCGGTATAAGCCTTTTGCAGCGATGCGGTTTCGCCGGCCTTGACGTTGTCCAGGTGGATACGCAGTGCGGCCAGCGGGGTACGTAATTCATGCGCGGCGTCCGCGGTGAAGCGCCGTTCACGCTCCAGGGTTTCGCCCAGCCTGTCGATGAAGTCATTCAGCGAGTGACGCAGTCCCGCGAGTTCGCGGGGAACGTTGAGCTCGATGTGCCGAAGATCACGGGCATGTCGTCCTTGTACCTGGTCCGAAAGACGCCGAATAGGGGTCAAGCCACGGCGGATGATACGGTTCATCAGCCACAACATGAGCGGCAACAGGACTAGCATGGGAATGAGGTTGTTCCAGGTGATGCGTTCGACGATCTCGCGCTGGAAATTGCCACGTTGGCCCATGCTGATCCACAGCTTGTGGCGCTCATCGAACGTGCTGAAGACACGCCAGCGGTGGCCGGCGTAGTCGACCCAGCGGAAACCTTCTTCGTCGGGTGCGGGAAAAGGCGCATCCTGTGTCCACTTCCCCTGAAGCAGACGTGGTGTCTTGTCGGGTTCCCAGAATCCCAGCGCGAGTTTGCGTTCTTCCTCGTGATAGAGCTTGGCTGACGTGGCATCATCGCTTGCGAGTGTGACGGGTTTGCCATCGTGGTAGGCGCGTGCAGGATGATCGGGAATGCTGAGATGGTTGGCCAGTCGCGCGAGTTCGGCATCGCTGGCGTCTTCCGGTAGCTGGCCGGCGACGATACGGCTGTGGAGGCTGAGCTGGGTGTCGAGCATTTCTTCCAGCTCGTGATCGGTAATCAAATACGAGGCGAGCACCGCCACGCCGCCGGACACGACGAGGACCAACGTCAGCGTGCGGAGCAGATAATAACGAATGGATGTCATGTCGCGTGGCGATCCAGACGATAACCGATACCGCGGACGGTCATGATGAGCGATTTGCCGAGTTTCTTGCGCAGATGGTGAACATGGACCTCCACCGCGTTCGAGGCGACTTCTTCTCCCCAGCCATAGAGAAGACTTTCCAGCCGAGGGCGTGAGAGCACCTTGTCGGGATGACGCGCCAATTCGAGCAATAGGGCGTATTCGCGCCGCCCCAGCGTGACATCAAGCCCCTGCCAGCTCACACTGTGGCTGGCCTCGTCGATGCTCAAGGCGCCGACTGTCAGAGTGTGTGACGCGCGGCCTTCGGCGCGTCGAGTGATGACGCGCAAGCGCGCGAGCAATTCCTGCAGATTGAAGGGCTTGAGTACATAATCGTCGGCGCCGGCATCGAGCCCACGTATACGTTCCTCGACGGCGTCGCGCGCGGTGAGGATGAGGATCGGCAGTGAGGAAGCTTCACGCAGGCGCTCAAGCACTGTCATGCCATCCATATCGGGGAGGCCCAGATCGAGAATCATGGCGCTGAAAGATTCATTATGCACCGCCTCGATGGCGTGATGGCCTTCGGTGAACCAGTCCACGGTATAAGCATCACGGGCGAGTGCGGTCTTGATGCCATCGCCCAGCAGGGGATCGTCTTCGACCAAGAGTATACGCATGGGGCCTCCTTGTAACTGGCGCCAGCGTAGCATGATGCATGAAGCTTAAATGTTTCTTAAGGGGCGTTTAGCCCAGTGGCCCGCCGACAACGGTCTTCTCGAGCCCCGCGATGATGGCGTCGCCGTCTGCGTGGGCGAGTTCGTCATACCAGGCTTGGGTATTTTCGGGGTCCAGGCCATGGATCATCGCCGCGCGCTTGCGAGCGCGGGAGACGATCTCGCCGACGCGCTCGACACGTGACGCATCGTAGTGCGTCAGTGCCGTGGCAATCGCCGTCGAG
>NZ_JARANY010000084.1 GCF_029889885.1 Chromohalobacter sp. 296-RDG | reverse complement strand
CCCGGCGCCTGTGGCGTGCCGCGGTGGTCATGCGAGCCCTGCCAGAAACGCCGTTCCCAGCCGGTGATATGCGCAGGCCGGCTCTCCAGAAACGGGAAATCCGCCTTCCAGATCAGCGAACCATAGCCGAACAGCCAGATCGCCTCGTGGTCGTTGAAGTGCGTCATTTGCTGGTTGATCGCGGTGGTATCGAGCGTCATGACTCTCTTGCGTACGTCGAGTGAGTAAATGGGGATCTACCCCCCGATTATGCACGTTTTGGCGTCGATATGCGGCATACCTCTCCTTGCACCATCGCGGTGCGCATTCGATTCGGCTATGCTCAAGGGCTGATTCTTCGGGCCGTTTCCATTACACGTAGCGGGGCGCATTGCGATAGGCGCCGCGTAGTCTTTCTTCATGGAGGTGGATATGTCGCCGTCCCTACTGGGAATCTTGATCATGTGCGCCGGGGTGTTGTGCCTTGCACTGGGCGATGCGATTTCCAAGTGGCTAGGCGCCACGTACGACCCGATTCAAATCATTTTCTTCCGCACCTTGATTTCGCTGCCGCTGATTGCGCTGTTGGCACGCTTCAACGGCGGCTGGCAAAAACTCAAGACTCGTCGCCCGGGCGTGCATCTTCTGCGCGGGTTGATTTTTGCCGGCACAATGTTCTGCTTCGTCACCGGCTTGACCCTTCTGCCATTGGCAGAGACCACCGCCATCGCCTTCGCCGCGCCATTGTTCGTGACGCTATTGTCAGGGCCGCTGCTCAAGGAGCGTGTCGAGCGTTTGCCGTTTATCGCCTCGCTGGTGGGCTTCGCCGGTGTTCTGGTCGTGGTGCGCCCTGGTGCGGCGGGTTTCCAGTGGGGGGCGCTGATCGTCGTCGGTGCGGCGGTGTGTTATGCGCTGATGATGATCACTGCAAGACGCTACGGTGGCAAGGAGAGCCTGTGGGCGATGGTCTTCTACGCCACCCTGGTGCCCCTGATCGTCAGCGTGATGTTATTGCCCGGTGTTTGGCGGATGCCCGAGGGCGTGGCATGGCTGGGCTTTCTTGCCTCCGGCATTTTCGGTGTCGGCGCGGTGTCGTGCATCACGCTGGCGTTTCGTTACGCCCCGGCGGCGTTGGCGGCGCCGTTCGACTACACCGCCATGGTCTGGGCCGTGCTGCTGGGGTGGTGGTTGTGGGATGAAGTGCCGGATATCTGGGTCTTCATCGGCGCCTTGGTGATCATCGGCAGCGGCGTCGCCATTGCCTTGTATGAGCGGCAGGTGGCTATCAAGGCGCGCCCCACGACATAAAGCGGCCGTTACCTCCGAAAGCCTCATGATCCTCAGGCTTCTATATTTTAAATAAGAATATAGAAGCCTTTTTGTATACTTTTTTGGCTGGTTTGGGTGCACTAAAATAGTGCTCCTTTTAAATCAGGCCAATGGGCCGCTGCAGCCTCATCAGGCGAAGGATAGGGATGTCTCCATGAGTGAGCAATCGAGAGGCCAAGAGAGTGCGCACTTCAAGCGCAGCATGCAGACCCGTCACTTGGTCATGTTGTCTTTGGGGGGTGTGATTGGCACCGGACTGTTTTTGAGTTCCGGCTATACAGTGGAGCAAGCCGGGCCGATCGGCGCGGTGTTGGCGTATCTGGCAGGTGGCATTGTCGCCTGGCTGGTGATGATGTGCCTGGGCGAGCTGGCGGTGCATATGCCGGATTCAGGTGCCTTCAGCGCCCATGCTAGCCGTTATATCGGCCCGGGAACCGGCTACATGGTGGCGTGGATGTACTGGCTCACCTGGACGGTGGCGCTAGGTTCTGAATTTACCGCAGCGGCGGTCTTTATGGGGCGCTGGTTTCCCGATATCCCCGGCTGGTACTGGAGTGGCTTGTTTGCGGCGATTGTCTTTGGCGTTAATGCGTTTACCTCGCGCTTCTTTGCAGAATCTGAATTCTGGCTCTCATTGATCAAGGTGATCGCGGTGGTGGTGTTTGTGCTGGTGGGCGCCGTGGCGATCGTTGGCTGGATACCGCTGCATGATGCCTCTGGCGCCGAAGTCGCCTCACCGGGCCTGTCGGCGCTATGGGGAGAAGGCGCCATGCCGCCCAGCCTGCTGGCCATTGGCACTACCTTGCTGGCGGTTATGTTTGCGTTTTCCGGTACCGAGTTGATCGGGATTGCCGCCGGAGAAACGGTGGATCCGGCCCGCAATGTGCCCAAGGCGATCCGCGCGACCCTGTGGCGGTTGATCCTGTTTTTTGTCGGCACCATCGTCGTGATCGCGGCGCTATTACCTCAGGACCAGGCCGGACTCACTGAGAGTCCCTTTGTGGCCGTCTTCCAGCGACTTGGAGTGCCGGGAGCGGCCGATATCATGAATTTTGTGATCATTATTGCGTTGCTGTCGGCGGCTAACTCCGGACTTTATGCCTCGGCACGCATGCTATGGACACTGGCTGACCAAGGCACCTTGCCCAAGTCGCTCAGCCGTCTCAATAAGCGGGGTATTCCGATGAATGCCCTACTACTGAGTATGGTTGGCGGCTTGGGAGCGTTGTTTTCCAGTGTCTATGCGCCTGAAACCGTCTACCTGGTGCTGGTGTCGATTTCCGGCCTGGCGGTCGTGGTGGTCTGGATGGCGATTGCGCTCAGTCAGCTCAACTTCCGGCGCCAATACCTGCGTGAAGGCGGGCAGTTGAAGGACCTGGTCTATCGCACGCCGTTCTACCCTTGGGTACCGCTAATCGCGTTTGCGGCGTGCTTGGCTGCGTGCATTGGCATTGCCTTTGACCCGCAACAACGTGTAGCGCTGTATTTCGGTGTGCCGTTCATTGGCCTGTGCTATCTGGTGCACTATGTGCGTCACCGTACGCATGCTCAAAACGTCGCCCATGCGGATAACGTCATTGAGGAAACGTCTGTATGAGTGAGTTGAACCCGATCAAAGCCCTGTTGGCCGATGTGCCCTTTATGGTCATCGACGGTGCCTTGGCCACCGAGCTGGAAGCGCTAGGCTGCGATCTCAATGACAGCCTGTGGTCGGCGCGCTTGCTGGCCCAGTCCCCGGAGAAGATCCGTCAAGTGCATCAGGCTTATTTTGAAGCCGGGGCCGACTGCGCGATTACCGCCAGCTACCAGGCCACGGTATCAGGCTTTATGCAGGCGGGACTGACGTCGCAAGAAGCGCGAGAGCTGATTCAGTTATCGGTCACGCTGGCGCAACAGGCGCGAGACGCGATCTGGCAGCCCGGTCAAACGGATCGTCCCAAACCGCTGGTGGCGGCATCCATCGGCCCTTATGGCGCCTATTTAGCGGACGGTAGTGAATACCGAGGCGATTATGATCTTGACCGCGCCGGACTGGTGGCGTTTCACCGCGAGCGTTTTGAACTCTTGTTGGCGGCGAAAGCGGATCTGCTGGCGGCTGAAACCTTGCCCTCATTAGAGGAGGCACTAGCGATCACCGATTTATTGGCTGAGCACCCTGGCGCGCAGGCCTGGATTACCTTCTCGGCGAAAGATGGCCAACACATCAGCGATGGCACGCCGATTGAGGAGTGCGTGGCCGCGCTGGCCAACTGTCCGGGCGTAGCGGCGATCGGTGTGAATTGCACGGCGCTGCCTCACATAGAATCGCTGGTTCAGGCGATCCGTCGTCAGTGCACGCTGCCGGTATTGGTCTATCCCAACTCGGGAGAGGTATACGATGCGGTGACCAAAACCTGGCACCCGGCCCAATACGATCATGCCGCTGCCGATATTTCCGGTTTGGCACAAGGGGTTGAGCAATGGCTGACGGCAGGCGCATCAGGCATTGGCGGTTGCTGTCGAACGACGCCGAGTGATATTC
The DNA here is from genome assembly GCF_029889885.1 of Chromohalobacter sp. 296-RDG. Classification (GTDB taxonomy): domain Bacteria; phylum Pseudomonadota; class Gammaproteobacteria; order Pseudomonadales; family Halomonadaceae; genus Chromohalobacter. The sequence goes on along the minus strand of NZ_JARANY010000084.1, from coordinate 3,613 downwards.
AGGCACTCGCCGAGTGGCGCTCTTAACGTTGGGCTGCGTCAGGTGAGGACGTCTAGTGGCCGCCCTCGGCGTCAACGTTTCTTAACATTCTGCTGATTAACTCGTCGTACTCCACCTATTAAACGCGGAGCTGGGTACGACGATGCACATCAAGATCACGTTCAAGATAGCGCTCCTTCTATTATTCGTTGCTTATCGAGCAGCGTGTTTGGTGCGTGTGATTCGCACGGCGTGGCGTGTGGCGGCCAAACGACAATCGCCCGTGGCCTAAGCCACGGGCGATTGGAATCACAACGCCAGGGGGCGCGCGTTATTTCTGCAGCTTGACCATCCGCAGATACGGCTTCTTCTCGTCCCAGCCTTGCGGGAAGAGTTCCTTAGCCTTCTCGTTGTCGACCGAGGGTACGATGATGCAGTCGTCGCCTTCGGTCCAGTTCACCGGCGTGGCGACCTTCTGGTTGTCGGTCAATTGCAGGCTATCCAGCGTGCGCAGGATTTCCGCGAAGTTGCGACCGGTGCTGGCTGGATAGGTCAGCGTCAAGCGTACTTTCTTGCTGGGGTCGATGATGAAGACGCTACGCACCGTCAGGGTGTCGTTGGCGTTGGGATGAATCATTCCGTACAACGAGCTGACCGTGCGGTCGGCGTCCGCCAGCAGTGGGAAATTCAGGCCGTGGCCCTGGGTTTCCTTGATATCGCCTTCCCACGCCTTGTGATCGTCCAACGGGTCGACGGAGAGACCCATGGCCTTGGCATTGCGCTTTTCGAATTCTGGCTTCAGGCGTGACACTTCACCGAGCTCGGTGGTGCATACCGGCGTGAAATCCTTGGGATGCGAGAACAGGATGACCCAATTGTCGCCTGCCCATTCGTGGAAGTTGATCGTTCCGTCGGTGCTGTCCTGGGTGAAATCCGGGGCAATATCGCCGAGTTGTAGTGCCATGGCGTCCTCCTTTCACTGATTGGCGCGAAGCATCGAGCATCGCATCACGAACAAGGCATGGGAAACAATGAATGTCGCTAAGCAAATGCATCTTGGGTATTTGCCCAGACGAGGCGCTTCCCGCGCCCTCTCTTTCGAATACATGGTGACGTGTGGCGGCCAACGCAAGGGGGGAACGCACCGTAACGCCCTGTTGCCGCTCACGGCGCCGGGCCGGCCGCACCCAAGTAGTGCTTGCGCCAGTAGCGGATATCCAGCGAGGACACCGTCACCTCACGACCGCTACCGGGCGCATGGATCATTCGCCGGTCACCCAGATAAATCCCTACGTGGGTGGCGCGATCCCCGGCGCCGAAGAACAGCAGATCCCCTGGGCGTGCCTGCTCGCGATGACCGAGGGTCTGGTACTGCTGATTGGATGTGCGCGGGACGTCGATACCCGCCGAGCGATACGCCACTTGCACCAGCCCGGAACAATCCACTCCACTCTCCAACGAATTACCGCCCCATTTATAAGGTGTGCCCAGCGCCTGCTTGGCGTTGGAAATGATCAACGCTCGCTCGATGGAGAGACCCTCTGCCGTGGTCGGGCCGGGATCGTGCGTTTCGATGCGTTGACTCGACGAACAACCGGCCAGGACGAGCAGGCACACGAGTAGCGCCAATACTGCTCGCACGCGCGGCGCGAGCATTCCACTAGACGCTACTGAATAGGTGGCAGGGTAACGCCCCATGCTAACTCCTTCCGGCGGTATGCAATGAGCGACAAGAATGCCAGCAGTGTAGCCAAGGATGCTACGGGTGCGAGAGAGCCACTTCATGCGGGTGTCGCTTTGTTAAAGCTAACTGTTGACCGGGCCTGAATGTGAGCTTGCAGGCTCAATGCGAGCTGACGCGTCGCTTCCTTGGGACGCCCTGGACTGCGGTGCAGGGCGATTTCGGTCATGGGCAGCTCGGGGAGCCCTTCGGCGCTATCGATGATACTCAGGTCCGAGCCCAGCATGGAGGGGGTGAGCACCGTTATCGCCAAGCCCGCGCGCACCGCGGCCGTAAGGCCGGATAGGCTGGCGCTGGTATACGCGATCCGCCAGGGCAGACCGATGGCGTCGAGCGCTGCCAGGGCCCGCTCACGAAAAATGCAGACGCCGTCAGTGGAGACTGCCAGCGGTAGCGGCGTACGGCGTTGGGTGTCATGCCCGGGGGCGCCCGCCCACACCGTGGGCTCCTGACACAGCACTTCTCCGCCAGGGCTCTTGGGCTGGCGGGTGGTGATTGCCAGGTCCAAGCTGCCCGCGCGGACGCTCTGCACCAAGTCCACGCTGAGCCCGCAGTCCACTTGCAATTCGACTCCCGGATACTGGGACTCGAACTCGGACAGTGCCTCGGGCAGATAGATCACGTAATCGTCGGGAATACCCAGTCGCACCACGCCATCCAATCGTTGATCGCTGACATCCTGCCAGGCGAGGGCGTTCTGGCGCAGCATCTGCCGCGCGTGAGAGAGCAGGCGCTCCCCGGCTGGCGTAGGAATCGGCGTTTTGCGCCCGCGTTGCAGCAAGGGCTGCCCGAAGGTTTCTTCCAGGCGTTTCATGTGCGCACTGACGGTCGATTGCGCGAGATGCAAGGTATCCGCCGCGGCGGTGAATCCTCCCCTATCCACGACCGCCACAAAGGTATTGAGCACCACCAGATCCAAGGGACGAAAGTTAGTCATACAGCACCATCACGAATCATGATCGAAATATCAGAAGTCTTCGTTTCCATGATAATTCATCCTGCCCCAGACTGTTCGCATCGCATACAACTAACGTCTATTCGTTACTCACGGGAGCAGGCCATGGCTAGCACACGTACCTCCGCCGGGCTACTAGCAGGACTCTTGACCGTAACGCTCTGGGCGAGTCTCCCGGTATTGCGCGATTTGATCAATCTACCGCCCATGCTGACGGCCGCGGTCGCCATGGGCGCGGCGGCTCTGATGGCGCAAAGTGTCGGGCAGCGTGGCGGTGCGTCGAGCGGGGCGACGTCGTATCGGGACTGGAAGTTCTGGCTGATGGGAATCGGCGGCCTGACGGGCGCACTCTATTTTTACTTCTCGGCGCTGGGGAAGGGAGATCCGGCGAAGATCACCCTCGTTACCTATCTCTGGCCGCTGGGTTTCATGCTCGTGGCGGATGTGCTGGCCGGGCGTGGGCTCAGGGCGCGCACCTTGCTGGGGTCGGCTGTGGCTTTTTCGGGGCTGGTGCCGCTGGTGCTGTCGAATGGCCAAGGTGAACCGACCTCGGCGCTCGGCTATATGGAAGGCATTGCTGCGGGTCTCTCCTGGATCATGTTTTCCCTCTATCTGCGAGGACGTGCCGCCTTGTCCTGGGTCGAATACAAATACTTGTTTGCCGGCGCCGCTGTCGCCTCCTGGGGGCTGCATCGTCTATTCGAAGTCGCCCCCGAACACACGACCGCCATGGACTGGATGGTGGCGGCGCTCATCGGTGTCGGCCCTTACGGATTGGCCTTTATTACCTGGGGCTACGCCCTGCTACGCAGTTCTTCCACGCTGTTGGGAGTGTTGACCTATTTCGTACCTATCATTTCTTCCTTGTTTCTGATCCTAGTGGGACGCGCCGCCTTTAGCGTGCCGCTGGTCATTGCCTTCATCGGCGTACTGGGAAG
>NZ_JARANY010000083.1 GCF_029889885.1 Chromohalobacter sp. 296-RDG | reverse complement strand
CTGGGCGAAGGCGATGAACAGCAGGGTGGTGATCAGAAGCGGCGGGTTGTCGACGGCATTGGCGAAGACATCGATGGGATCGGCGACGCCGGTGGCGCCGGAGACCATCAGCCCGATCAAGCCCATGAACAGCGTGCAGGGCAGGATCGACATGGCGTAGAGCGTGGCCAGAAGTCCCGGCCCGCTGCCGTGCTTGAGTTCGCGCGAGTAGTCGCTGGCGTTGAGGATCATGGTGCTGTAGATGCCCAGGAACAGCATCGTCGCGCCCCAGAAGGGTAGCCCCCAGGTGCCATCGATATCGATCAACTGCTCGCCGATCACATCGCCGTACTTGTCGAGCACGCTGAAGAACATGTAGACCAGCGAGGCCAGAATGAAACCGCTACCGATGTTTTCCAGCCACTTGATGCCCTGGAAGCCAAACACCGACAGGGCGATCTGCAAGAGCTGGAAAGCGATGAAGTAGAACACCAGGTTGTCGAAGCCCAGCAGGGTCGCCGACACGGCGTTCAGGGCGCCGGCACCGATCCAGCTCTGGAAGCCGTACCAGACGATGGCCGGCACCGCGCGCACCAGGCCAGGCAGGCGTGTGCCGGTAAAGCCGAAGGCGCTGCGTGCCTGGACCATGAAGGGAATGCCGTACTTGTAGCCGGCGGCGCCGTTGATCGTCAGCGCGACGCCGATCACGAAGCAGCCGATGGCGATGGCCAGCGACGCTTGCAGCAGATTGAGCGTGCCGACGATGCTCGAACCCATGGCGAAGGTGCCGATGGATACGCAGCCGCCGAACCAGGCCAGTAAATAGGAGATGCGCCCCATGATGCGGGTGCGCTGTGGGGCCAGGGATTCTTCCCCCGGTGCCTTGCCGGCAGGGCGCGGCCCTTCCGACGTGGCGGAGTCGCTTGTCATGACGCTTTCCTCGGGCGGGACCGGATCCCGCGGTTTGTTGTTGTGCGCCCCGCTGGGGGACGTCCGAGTGGCGTAGCGTGCTGCTGTTTATCTATCGGTCGGGCGTCCTGGTGTTGTGATTATTGGCAAAAGGACGCCGGCGATGGTGTAGGCTCGAGCGTTAACGCATATGGATCGTGGTGCTGAAACGTGGCTCCCCCCGTTTGCGGGCCTTAGCGTGATAAATGGGCGAAGTGGCCGGTGAACGCCTTGGGACGTGGAAAATCCAGGTCGCCATGCTTGCTGGTGCCGAGCCCCAGGCCGACCAGCGCCTCGGCCAGTTTCACGGCGGCAGTGACGCCTTCGACGATGGGAATGCCCACCGCTTCCTCGATAGTGGCGCGCAGGTCGGCCATGCCGCCGCAGCCGAGGACGATGGCACCGATGCCGTCTTCATCGCGGGCGCGACGACAAGTCTCGATCACGCGGGTCAGCGCTGCATCGCCGTCGTCTTCCAGATCGAGTACGGGGATCTCCGCTGCGCGCACGCGGCGGCAGTGATTAGCGAAGCCGTAGGCTTGCAGCAGATGCTCGGCAATGATGCCGGTACGCCCCAACGTCGTGACCACCGAGAAGCGCGTGCTGATCAGGCTGGCCATATGGAAACCGGCCTCGGCGATGCCCAGCACCGGGGCGCGGGTCATTTCGCGAGCCGCCATCAGGCCGGGATCGCCGAAGCAGGCGATGATGTAGGCGTCGCTGCCGTCGCGCTCGCCCTTGGCGATTTCCTCGGTGACGCCCACGGCGCTGATCGCCTCGTCGAAGTGACCCTCGATGGACACCGGACCGCTTTCCGGCTGCGTGGCGACGATCCGTGTACCCGGCGCCGCGATACGACTGGCGGATTCATCGATGCGCGTGGTCATGCCGGTGCTGGTGTTGGGATTGATGAGATGCAAGCGCATGAGAGTCCTTGAGCGCGAGGTTTCGCCTCGGATGCAGTATTTTTGTCTACAAAATTTCTAGTATTGAATACAAAATAAGTCAATGCCCAATCGTCGTCGCGTCAGGTGAGCACCAGGCCACCAGTGCCTTGTGTCGCCGGTGGACGGTGGTTGCATGGACATTTCATACGCCTGCAAACGATGTGATGGCGATTCCAGGCGCTCGGCCAAGGGATTGATTTTTTGTATACATCAACGCACGCTAAGGTAAATAGCTGATAGAACAAGAAACGGGAGTCTTCATGGGCATGGCATCATCCTCCGATCCGTCCGCCGTTTATCCCCGCGACCTCGTCGGCTATGGTCGCACACCGCCTCAGGCCGATTGGCCGGGCGGGGCACGTATCGCGGTGCAGTTCGTCCTCAATTACGAAGAGGGCAGCGAGAACAGCGTGCTGCACGGCGACAGCCACTCCGAGCAGTTCCTCTCCGAAATCGCCGGTGCCGAGGCCTACCCGGATCGCCACCTGAGCATGGAGTCGATCTACGAGTACGGCTCGCGGGCGGGCGTGTGGCGCGTGCTGCGAGAGTTCGAACGACGCGGGCTGCCGCTGACTGTGTTCGGTGTCGCCATGGCGCTGGAACGTCATCCCGAGGCGGCACACGCCTTCAAGGAACTTGGCCACGAGATCGCTTGCCATGGCTATCGCTGGATTCATTATCAGAATGTGCCGGAAACCGTCGAGCGTGAGCATATGCAGCGCGCCGTCGAGATCTTCCGAACGCTCTACGGCGAGGCTCCGTTAGGTTGGTACACCGGCCGTGACAGCCCCAACACGCGGCGCCTGCTGCTCGACCAGGGTGGTTTTCTCTACGACAGTGACTACTATGGTGACGATCTGCCGTTGTGGAGCGACGTCAAAGACAGCCAGGGCCAGACGCACCGCCACCTGATCGTGCCCTACACGCTGGATACCAACGACATGCGCTTCGCCTCGCCCACCGGCTTCGACCACGGCGAGCCCTTCTTCCAGTACCTGCGCGACGCCTTCGATGTGCTCTATGCCGAAGGCGCGGAAACCCCCAAGATGCTCTCCATCGGCCTACACTGCCGGCTGATCGGCCGCCCTGGGCGTTTCCGAGCGCTGCAGCGCTTCCTTGATCACCTCGAGGCCCACGACCGGGTGTGGATAACCCGGCGTGTGGACATCGCCCGCCACTGGGCTGAGAAGCATTCGGGGTAGGCCTCGACAGGCGAGGAAACTGGTGTATCGATGCGATGGCAGCCGGGAGGCTGCCATCATCATCTGCCTTTCGTTTGCGTCACGCGTGCTGTCTCATGGTGCGATGCCCTGGCCGGATGCACCGGATGTGGACATCTGGCGCGAATAGCGCACGATAAAATGTTAGCCCCGATTTTCGATATGAGCGCTAACCTGCTGAATTGATGCCGCTAATGGCAATGTTGGCGTCGAAATTGCTGTTTAAGTAGAGAAACGAATGTTTCGTCAAGCGAAGAGAAGTCGACAAACGTTTCTCTAACTGCACAACAAAGTAGACTCCTTCAGGAGATTCAGTATGTTCGCTATTGCCAAGAACCGGTTCTATAGACAGGTCGTGCTGATGCTATGCGGCACCCTGCTTGCCGGTATTGCTGCCGTCTCGGCCCAGGCCAGTGACCTGGAGACTGTCGAGCAGCGCGGCACGCTGCGTGTCGCTGTCCCGCAGGATTTTCCGCCATTCGGTTCAGTAGGTACCGATTTACAGCCGCAGGGCTATGACATCGATATGGCCCAGTACCTGGCCGATCAGATGGATATCGATCTGAAGCTTGTGAAGGTCACCAGTGCCAATCGCATACCGTTTTTGCAGACCGACAAGGTCGACCTGGTGATTTCCAGCCTGGGCAAAAATCCCGAGCGCGCCGCAGTGATCGACTTCACCGATGCCTACGCACCGTTCTTCCTCGGTGTGTTCGGCACGCCCGGTGCGGATTCGATCGATGAGGCGGCTGGTCTCTCTGGCAAGACTATCGGGGTGACACGTGGCTCGGTCGAGGATATGGAGCTGTCCGAGTTGGCACCCGATGATGCCACCGTCCAGCGCTTCGAGGACAATGCCACCACGATCTCCGCGTTTCTTTCCAGCCAAGTCGATTACATTGCTACCGGCAACGTGGTGGCAGCGCAGATCGCCGAGCGTAATGCCGAGCGGGCGCCGACCATGGTGTTCCGGATCAAGAATTCGCCCTGCTATATCGGCCTGACTCAGGACAATGAGGCACTGAAAAACCGCGTCAACGAGTTGATCGAACGAGCCAAACAAGACGGTACGCTGGAAACGATGTCGCAGAAGTGGTTCCACACCGCGCTGCCTGACGATCTTTCCTCCTGAGTGGATGATTCGCCATGACCCTGGATTTCTCCACGTTATTGCCGTACACGGACGAGATCCTCAAGGGGTTGATGACGACGGTATGGCTTACCGTCGTCACCACCTTCGTCGGGATCGCGCTGGCGATTGTCGTTGCCTACGTTCGTGATGGTGGGCGGGGTATCGCCAGCCGCTTGTTGGGTGCTTATGTCGAGGTGACACGCAACACACCGTTCATCGTTCAGCTGTTCTTCCTGTTTTTCGGGCTGCCGGCACTGGGCGTGCCGATCAGCGCTACTGTAGCCGCTCTGTTGGCGATGGTGCTGAATCTTGGCGCGTACACAGCCGAAATTTTGCGCGCGGGCATCGACTCGACGGCGCGCGGCCAGCATGAAGCTGCCCGTGCGCTGGGGCTTTCGCGGCTGCAGAGTTTCCGACACGTGGTTCTGGTGCCAGCCTTTTCGCGGGTTTATCCATCGCTGATCAGCCAGTGCATCATCGTGATGCTGGGCTCGGCGGTGGTCTCCCAGATTTCGGTGTTCGATCTGACCTACGCCGCCAACTTCATCCAGTCGCGCAACTTCCGTGGCTTCGAAGTCTATCTGGTGGTCACGCTGATTTACCTGTTGCTGGCGGTGGGCTTGCGGCTGGCGTTCGAATTCGTCGGGCGGCGTCTGTTCGCGTTTCTCCAAGGAGGATCGTCATGACGGATTTCACACTGTGGGACATCGTACGCAACCTGCTTTTGGCGGGTCGCTGGACGGTGGTGCTGTCGCTGATCGCTTTCGCTGGTGGCGCCTGCGTCGGTTTGATGTTGACGCTGCTACGCATGGGCGGCTTATGGCCAATCCGCTGGCTGGTTCGACTCTACGTCGACCTGTTTCAGGGCACGCCGCTGCTGATGCAGTTATTCTTGGCCTACTTCGGCGCTGCCGTGCTGGGCTTCGACATCTCCGCCTGGACCGCAGCCAGCGTAGCGCTAACGCTCTTCACCAGTGCCTTCCTTTGCGACATTTGGCGCGGTTGTGTCGAGGCAGTTCCCAGCGGGCAGTGGCAGGCTGCGCGCGTGCTTGGCCTCAATTATCTGCAGTCGATGCGCCACGTCATCCTGCCGCAGGCGCTGCGCCTGGCCGTGCCGCCGACCGTCGGCTTTTCCGTACAGGTCATCAAGGGCACCGCGCTGGCGTCGGTGATCGGCTTCGTCGAACTGACCAAGGCCGGCACCATGCTCAACAACGCGGCCTTCGCCCCCTTCACCATTTTCGCACTGGTGGCGCTCGGATACTTCATCCTTTGCTATCCGCTGTCCCGCTATGCCCGTTACCTGGAGAGAAAGCTCTATGGCGCTGGTAGCCGTTAACGACCTGCATAAATCCTTCGGTGACCTGGAAGTGCTCAAGGGCATCGACCTGGAGATCGAGGCCGGTGAGGTGGTCTCGGTCATCGGCCGCAGTGGCTCGGGCAAGAGTACCTTCCTGCGTTGCCTCAACCAGCTCGAGCATCACGACTGGGGTACCATTCATCTAGCCGATCAACGTCTCGATGGTGGCGCGATGTCGCCGGGAGAGCTGAGCCAGAATGTCGGTATGGTGTTTCAGAGCTTCAACTTGTTCCCGCACAAGACGGTGATCGAGAACGTCATGCTGGCGCCAGTGGTGGTCAAGCAGACGCCTCGCGCCGAGGCGCGTCAGATCGCCGAGCAGATGCTCGACAAGGTCGGCATGCTGGAAAAGATCGATGCCTATCCGGCGCAGCTTTCCGGTGGTCAGCAACAACGCGTTGCCATTGCCCGCGCCTTGGCGATGCAGCCCAAGGTACTACTGTGCGATGAGGTAACCTCAGCGCTCGATCCTGAGCTGGTGGGTGAGGTGCTGCACGTGCTGGAAAGCCTGGCAGCGGAGGGCATGACGTTGATTTTGGTGACGCATGAAATGAAGTTCGCCCGCGATGTCAGTCATCGCGTGGTCTTCATGCATCATGGGCACATCCATGAGGCGGGTGACCCGCAGACGCTGTTCACCCAGCCCAAGACACCGGAACTTAGCCAGTTTATCGCGTCGATCCTGTAGCGGCGGCCATTCTATTTCAGGGTTTACGATAAGGAACGTCAGCATGCAGGCGCATATCGGTCGTCGACTACAGCAGCATTTTTCGGAATTGGGCCCGCAGGAGCGCCGGGTGGCGGACTTCATTCTGGCGCATCTCGAGGACCTGGCGGTCTACAGCGCGACCGATCTGTCACGCCTGAGCGGTGTCTCCAAGGCGACCGTGACCCGATTGTTCAAGCGCTTGGGCTTTGATGACTTCAAGGCGGTCAAGGCGCATGCCCGGCAACTGCGCCATTATGGTGTACCGTTGGCATCCAACACCGAGACGCTGGAAAACGGCATCGAACGTTTTCGACGTCATGCCGATCGCGAGCAGAATAACTTACGCCAGTGTCTGGAAGGCCTTACCCCGGCGCTTTTCGATGCGGTGGTCAGTGCGCTGGATGAAGCACCAGAAGTGGCCGTGGTGGGTTACCGCAACAGTTATCCCGTCGCCCTGCATTTTCGCCAGCAGTTGATTCAAGCACGAGCGAACGTGCGGTTATTGCCGGCGCCCAATCAGTCGCTTGCCGAGGAACTAGTTGAACTTGAGCCGGGGACGCTGATCGTGCTGATCGGTTTTCGCCGCCGTCCGCGATTGTTCGAGACGCTGATTGATGCACTCGCCCAGCGTGAACAGCGCTTGTTGCTGATCGGTGATCCGACGACGGCAAAGTATGATGATCGGGTCACCTGGCGGCTGGAGTGTGCGCTGGAAACGATCTCGGCCTTCGACAGCTATGCCAGTGCCATGAGCCTGGTGAGTTTGCTGGCCAATGCCATGCTTCATCGCCGGCTCGCGCAGGGGCGGGCGCGAATCGGCGATGTCACGGAGCTTTATCAGGAGTTGGAGGAATTAGCCCCCTGAGATATCCCGGTGCCAAAATGATAAGCAAAAACAGAACGTGTGACGCCGGTGCTCTGCCGGGTCGCGAGGTTTGATTGAGGAGAAAGCATGCCACAGCGTACCGACACATCTCGGCACACTTACTACGCCCCCCATGGAGGGCTGCCGCCGCAGAGCCAACTGATTCATGGTCGAGCGGTGTTCACCGAGGCGTATGCGGTGATCCCGAAAGGCGTGATGAGCGATATCGTCACCAGTTTCCTGCCGCATTGGGAAAAGACGCGGTTGTGGATACTTTCGCGGCCGCTT
>NZ_JARANY010000082.1 GCF_029889885.1 Chromohalobacter sp. 296-RDG | reverse complement strand
CCTGAGGAGAGACACCATGACCCACCGTAAATTGATTGCCGGCGAAGTCGCCGGCACCTATCACGTCACCGAGGCGGTGACCGAAGGCGAGCTGCTGCAGATCGCCAAACGACTCGCCCGGCGCCGACTGGCCAAAGGGCGCAAGATCAACCAGCCAGCCTCGGCCTTCGAGTATCTCCAGGTACTGATGCAAGACTATGAGCACGAGGTGTTCAGCGCCCTGCTGCTGGACAGCCAGCATCGCGTCATCCGCTTCGAGGAGCTCTTTCGCGGTACGATCGATTCGGCCAGCGTCTATCCCCGCGAAGTAGTCAAGCAAGCCCTGACCTGCAACGCCGCCGCCGTCATTCTGGTCCACAATCATCCTTCGGGCGATGCTGCACCCAGCGACGCCGACCGGCGCATCACCCAGCGGCTCAAGGAAGCGCTGGGGCTAGTGGAAATACGGGTGATTGATCATGTGGTCGTCGGAAGCGAGGGATGTGAATCCTTTGCGGAGCTGGGCTATCTGTGACAGCGCGTCACGACATAACGCCGGTGCCACCCCGCTGGGGTGGCACCGGCTTGACGAGCAAGCAGCTTTTACAATTTTCTACCGACATCTAGATGTTGACAGAGCAATCTCTGGTAACATCGTCATCGGCCCAAATTTTTTTTATTTCGCTAGAAAATCTAATCTTCAGATGCTTCCCACAAAAGATTGCATACCTGAAAATTCAAATCGACAAACTCATGCCAACTGTATTGGTCAGCATAGTTTAACTCATACTGCCGATCGACCCGACAAATATCTGGTCGATCAGCGTAAATAGTACAGCTTTTATCGACATCATTGTAATGCTTGCAAGTACCATCGCCCCGATCAAGGGGCTGGGTCTCATCCGACAAGTAGACATGCTGGCAACACAGTCCACACTGGGTGCATGGGAACTTGTTTACCCCGTGATGCATGACGCCAACCATTTTCGCGTACTCTCGGAGCTTCCCATCTCGTAAGGCAACTCTACCCCCCTTTTATCCACTTCGACTTGTAGAAGCGTGCCCCGCTGAATTTCATCGTTACAAGCTACTAACTGCTGCGATAACTCTTCCAGCTCATCTGTATCAAGATTAAATTCCATCTGGCCAAGTTCCATAAGGTACTGATCCAGATCGGCATTAATGGCCTGGAACTTCGCGACCGCGTCGGCATGCGGCATAATTGACTCAATGAACGCCCATACTTTTTTCGCTATACCACTATGGAGCATGAAGTAGCTCAGCCCTAAAGTGACGACGCCGGTTACAAGCGCGCTTCCGAAAGCCGCCAGCTCAGCACCCAGCGGAAAATTGCATATCGGCAATAGTTGAGTATAGGCCACCGACCCTACCGCCGTAGCAGTCCCAATGGAAAGCACAGAGACGACAGCCTTACACAAATCGACAAACCCCAACTGGTCGGGGTTAAAAATAAGTAACTTAATGGCCTTAACCAACTGCCCCCAGACCTCTCGGATGATTTTTACCGCCATGCGCTGCGTTGTAGCAAAAATATTGAAGAGCGTGGTTGTGAAGCTGGCCAATACGCCTCCGAAGACGCCATCCTTGAAGGTCGTAAGAAAGTCCTTGAAGCGCGCCTTTACCCTTTTCCAGATACCTTTCAGTGTCTTGTTGATACTGTCAATAAATGATGAAAAATCGAACTGTTCTCTGCTCTTCTCCAGCAGGGCCGGGACCTGCTCGCGCAGCTCGAACCAGACCTCAGCCATGATCAGCCCCAACATTTGGCGGGTGCCCATCTTCAACCCTGCCACACTTGATGTCTTAGCGTTCTGCTTCAAAAACTTGCTGCTGGTGTAATAGCTGTAACTTACCTGCTCCTCGTAAGGCTTCCTTGCTTCCGCATCCCTTTTCCGCATCTCCTCGGAGTCAATGGACTTTAGCTCCTTGATCGCATTTTCGTTCTTGCGAATCCCGTCTTCAAGTTTTTGAGCTTTGTGTCGCTCCTCGGGGGTATTTTTTGGCATACTTTTCAGCCGGCGGATATCCCTGTCCCGCTTTTCTTCCTTCCGCTCTATGATCTTCGGTAGCTTCCCAAGATATGCATTGATAGGGGTCGCGTTTTTCGACTTGTTGACCGTTTCCTGCGTGGATTGGAGGTTGCTATCCTGATTGGCCAGTTTAACCCCATCCACCTCAGCCAAGATGCGCCCCGGATCATTATGAACTTCTTGGGCACTGATTACATGGTCGAGATTACGCTTTTCTCCCGGCTCCATAGTGGTATTTCGGTAAGTGTCGTAAAGCCCCCCTGCCTGATGCCGTAGCTTGTCAGCCCTCCCAGTCTCTTTAAACCTAGCGTCCTTATGGTACAGGCCGCTGTTATACTTTTCTCGATTTTGATAGCGCTGCTTTTCTCTGTCAGTGGCCCAAACTCCATTGCGCACGTTATGAATGGTATCAACGTCACCGCCTTGTTTGTCCTCAAACAAGAGGAAGTCCATACCAAAACTCGTCACCAAACTGTTGACGACGGTTTTTTCGAGCTCTTTGGCCCAGTTGAAATCTTGCGCTGAAGCGTGCATAAGGAGACTCATGGAAAACAAGGAAAGTGAACAGTGGGGAGCTTTCGCTCCCCCGGTCACATCAAGCTGTCTTGACGTGTTCCGCACTGGACGTCGCTTTTTCAAGCTGATGATCCAGTGCTCTATCGTTGAGTATCATGGAGCCTTCTGTGTCAGTCTCCATCACAGGCACACCATTTTCATCCATGGCTACTTCGCCATCGACAACTTTAACTTTGAAGATCGGAGTAGAGATCAGATCAACCAGAATGGTTGCCAACGCATAGCCATTTTCAATGATCCGCATAATCTCATCATTGAGCTTGCCCAATTCCTGCGCCACATCGAGATTATGGCTTTTTATATACTGCAGGTGACCGTCGATTTCCTTAAGATGGTCAAAATACAAAGTAAATTGGTCATCGAGGGACACAAGTGTTCTTTGGATCCTACACACATAGACTGTTGTCTGACCAAGATGCTCAATGGCACGCTCCAGCTTCTCGATGGCTTCATTGACTTCTTCGTCGGCCTTGCGAGCGTTTCTGAGCGCTTCTTCGCCATGGCTATTGTAAGCCCTGCCTGCAATGGCCAATACAGGACCGGCTACTGCGGCCCCGAGGATTGCCGTTCCACCGGCCATGCCCATGCCGCCCGTTGCTAGAGAGCCACCACCAATGGCAGCCAGGGTAGCGTTGGTGGCGGCAGCCCCTGCCAGAGATGATATCGCAGTGCCCGTTGAAGCAGCGCCCAGAGCCATGACGCCACCATAGACTGCAAACCCGGCAGCAGCGCCAGCGGTGCCGGCCCCTGCAACTGTTCCCAGTACACCAACGGCCGTGTAGCTATACTCCTCAATTTCTTGGAGCTTATGCTTGGGAATATTGACTTCCAGCTTGTTCTTGCGGCCCTCATTTAACTGCTGCTGAAGTTTGTCTGCCAAAACCTTGAACTCACCGAGCCTCTGGCCGATCTTGAGCTCTTTTTTCCCCAAAGCTTCGAGCGCCCCCGTGGCCGTGCTCTCCTGCGCATCAAACACTTCTCGTTTTTCGTCATAACGCTGCTGGGCACTCGCAACGATCGCGTCGGCTTCCGAGTGGCTCTGATAGCCGTCGTAACCTTTTTTCGCGCCGTAGGCGGCACTAGCCAAGGCTGCTCCGGCAAGGACAAAGGGAAGTGGCATAAAAATCTCCTTATTGATTAGCTGTGGAAGCTCTCGCCTCCTTTGCAGCACGGACCTCAATCTATATTAGAGTATATCGATAAAGAACATGAATCACACTAGATATTCCAGCTACCCGTCGTGATCGAAATGCATCGCTATGTATATCGTCCGGGAGCGATGATCCTTGAGTCATGTTTCCTCAAGACAGGCTCTCAATCCTGCTTTATCGTCATAATGAGAGTGAATTACTGGTACGACAAACCGTGTCGCAGCTTGGCATGTTTCCCTGCCCAAATCCTTTGCATGACATGCAACGCCTATTGTCGATCAACGACACGAGCCTGGTTGCCACCATAAGACGAGCCAAAGATCTGATCATGATAAGGACGACAGAAGCACTCGAGCCCATGACCAGCAGTAAGACGGCTAGCCCCTGTCGGACCAAAGTATTGGGGCAAAGGGAAGACGACCACCGGGACTTGGTGAACCCAGTACCCTGGCACTGCCGACCTCGTCGAGGGCTTCCATTTTGAGGCTGCGCCCGGCGAAGTGATGACAGCGACCACCGATGGCGTTCGCCTGCTGGTGGCCCCGGACTGGAGTGCCGACCTAGATGACACAACGCATCGCTTCGTTCAGGTTCATCTGGTTTGGCACGCCAGCGCCGGGAACTATCACCCCATGCAGCACCGTGACGAGCATCGTTGGCACCTGAACCTGCGACCATGCCGTGAACGCTCAATTGCTGCTGATCCGGCTTCCCGCTGGCCGGCGGTTCGGTATTGTTTCCAGCATGCATGACGCGAAGTGTCTCCGAGCGCCAAGGAGGTGCAGTATCTTGATCGAGCTTGGTGTCAACGCATTCACTACGTGGTACGAGACTATCTCGGCCTCCCTGGTTGCCCGACCCGGTGGCTGCCTAGTACTGATGCGTAGATGATTCTTTTGCGAGCTTTTCCTTAGGTTGGTGCCTCAGCCCCGACTTGGCGACAAGAAGCGTTTATGTCCGAGATACGCAAGACCATGTTCCACTACCGTGCCCTACTACAGCTGATCCCGCGCAGCCCAAGCCGGATAAACACACCAGTACTACTGGAAAAACTGCATGAGCACGGATTCCATCTCGATACCCGCTCGATGCAAAGGGACGCTGCACTTTCCGCTAGGGTGCGACGACAGCCAGAAGCCTTATCACTGGTACTTCGATCGTGACTTCAACTGCACCCAACCAGCTCTGGATAACCCAGTTCCGCGATGCCCGACATCTGCTCAACGGCTTGGAGGCAAATGGCCTGAGCCAGTGGGCCCGGCGTATACGGGCCATCCCCAACGGCAAGTCGCTGCTGCCCCGCTCCGCTGGAGGCAGCCACTTGGCAGACGGTGGCGCAGGCGCTGCTGGAGCATCGCGCCCTCGATGTGCCTTATCTATTTCGCAGCGCAGAGGTGGACACACGTTTCATTCTGCACCCGCAGGGACTTGGTAAGTCGCCACAACATGACCTACTTGGTGGCCACGGTGAACGACTACACCGACATTCGCTTGTTCGCCCTGCGCCGTATCAAGGAGGCTACCCTCAGCGAGACCACCTAGCGGGAAGTACACGACTTCGCTCTCAACAACCACATCCGCGGCGGCGCCTTCGGCTATCGGCAAAGCCCCGAAGACGTGAGGCTATTGTAAGCGGCTCAAGCCCACCAGTTCCGGCGAGAGTGAGACGAGCAGCGTGTCCTTCCACTGCCAAGGCAGTAGGACGCCGGGATCGTCATTCCCTCGAGTGTGGGCAGCGTTTCGAACACGAACTGCAGTCGACGCGTCGAGCTGTAGTGGTCAAGCAAGCCCTAGCCTGGGCGTCATTCTGGTCCACAACCACCCCTCGGGCGACGTGCACCCAGCGATGCCGACCGGCGCATTACCCAACGACTGAAGGAAGCGCTGGGACTGGTGGAGATCCGGGTGATCGATCATGTCGTGGTCGGGAGCGAAGGATGTGCGTCCTTTGCGGAGCTGGGGTATCTGTGACCGCGATGCGCGACATAAGCCGGTGCTGCCCCAATGGGGCAGCACCGGGTATTCGCGGCATCATTTATTTTTTGAAGAACTGGCTGTTGACGGCCAGAAGCGGGCGTTCGCTGCTACATACTTGAGGTCTGCTCAGCGGGCAGAGCGATCATTTAATCCTTGCTTATTTTTGTGTGGACACCTTTCCGAGAGTCTGGATCACGACAGCGATA
Organism: Chromohalobacter sp. 296-RDG; assembly: GCF_029889885.1. Taxonomy (GTDB): domain Bacteria; phylum Pseudomonadota; class Gammaproteobacteria; order Pseudomonadales; family Halomonadaceae; genus Chromohalobacter. Next base: position 1,624 of record NZ_JARANY010000082.1, on the reverse strand, counting down.
GTGCAGCTATCGTCAGTAGGGTGACTCAATTGGTTCTTCGTCACTTCATGTGGATTTGGCCTGATCAAGCAAGTGGCCTACCGGGCTGCCGATCAGGTAGATCATGGCGATGAAGTTGGTCTCGTTACGGTAGCCGCGTGCGCGTGACCGGGCAGCCTGGAACAGACCGTTCATGCCTTCCAGGCGCGCGTTGGTCAGCCCCGAGAGCCAGCGCCTCACCACCTGCTCCGCATGCCGCTCCAGGGTCGTCAGGGCCTTCGCCATTGGCTTGAGCAGGGGCTGACCGACGACCGCTTCTCGCATGACCTTGAGGTAGTTTGTAACGCGCCACCGGGCGGCACGCGGCGTCGACGCCTGTCGGATCCAGCGTAGCTTCTCCTTGATGATCCAGGCATCAGCGGTCGCACTTCGATCACTCACCAGCTCCTGAAGCGCGGTGAGCTGCTTGGCCGTCAGGTTGCCGCTATCCAGGCTTTTCAGCACTGCCCAGCGCAGCGCCTTGGGATGCCTCTTCTCACGGCGCTCCTTCTTGCGGACCTCGTCCAACGCCTTGGTGAAGGTCTGCACGATGTGGAACCAGTCGACCGTCACCTCGGCATTGGGAAGGTGCTTAGACACGCCGCTCAGGAAGGCTTGGGACATGTCGCAGACGACCTCAACCACATTGCCCGCATCGCCGCCATGCGCTGCCAGGAAGTCGCTGAAGGCCTTGAGGGTGTCCTTGCCATGGCCCGGCACGGCGAAAAGCACCGGCTCCTGCTTGCGTTGCATGTCGAGGAACACGGTGACGTAACGCTGACCCCGCCGGGACGCGGTCTCGTCCACGCCGACAGTCGCCACGCTGGATAGATCCAACTCCCCCAACATGCGTCCCACATAGTGGTGCACGATGCGCCACAGGCGCTTGTCAGCGATCGCCCACTGCCGGGAGACGGCCAGCACCGGCATCTCCTTGACCAGCGACATGGCCGCCTGCTCGAACAGCAGCGTGAAGTCGCTACCGGGCCGAGCCCAGGGCACCTCGATGCGCTTGACGCCATGCTCGGGGCACTTGGCGCGAGGCACCCGCGCATGCAGGTAACAGTGGTGCTGGAAGAAATTCAAATGCCGCCAGGTTCTATCGGCGAAGTCGTGGGCCGGGCAGGCCTCGCCGCACTCCGGGCAGGGGTAGAGGCTGCCCCGCTCGGCCTCGACATAGAGGTCCAGGCGGTGGGGCGACACGGCGGTATCCAGGTGCTGGTCCTTGAGAACCCAAGGCGCTTCAAGGCCCAGGCCGAGGGTCAGAATCTGGGTGCCGTCCATGCCATGCCTCCTGTCGTCGTGGAGGTCATATCCTGGCCCAGTTCAGGGGGCGAATTCCACACCCAACGACGAAGAGCCTTATTTTTCCTTCGTTTGTGTATGGCGACCTTTTCTCAATGCAGTAATGCGACTTGGGAGTCAAATAGGCCTGCTGTACGACACAAGTTGTCGCTATATCCAGGCCGTGTCAAAACACTGTTCAGGCTGGCACACTGCCTTCAGGCATTCCTGATCGGCAGTTTCTATCATGGCACGCTACATCACGGGCGATTCGCGCGAGCAGATTGATCTGCTACCACCATCTCTCGATGAACTGATTCCC
>NZ_JARANY010000081.1 GCF_029889885.1 Chromohalobacter sp. 296-RDG | reverse complement strand
GCAAGAAGTCCCGCCGAGGATCGTTTGATCGTTCGGCGGGAAGGGCCAAACTTGCAGGGCATTGTCGGTAAGCGGGCATCCATGCCCCATGCTTCCTTCCACTCGACGACGAACTGCTGCCGAGCAGTGCCACTGTAGCGTTCCAAGGCGAGGCGAAGAAGATGAGTTCACTCATCGCCACGTGCGGTTTTGGTCATCGCGCGTGCTTGAGTGCCTCTAAAGCGACCATGAGAAATCCTGTAGCGACCCATGATCCCGTTTCATATGAAAGGCGTTGCGGGCTGCGCTATCATGGCGCCCTAGTTGACCCAACGCGGCTTGCCGCCGCGCAGACCTTCCGTGATTCGAGGACTCTCGCCGATGTTCACCCGTGATATGCAGATTGCCGGTTTCGATGATGCCCTGTGGGACGCCATGCAGCAGGAGGTGGGCCGTCAGGAAGCGCACATCGAGCTGATCGCCTCCGAGAACTATGCTAGTCCACGCGTCATTCAGGCGCAGGGTACGCAGCTGACCAATAAGTACGCGGAAGGCTATCCCGGCAAGCGTTATTACGGTGGCTGTGAGTACGTCGATGTCGTCGAGCAGATGGCCATCGACTACGCCAAGGAACTATTCGGCGCGACCTACGCTAACGTTCAGCCGCATTCCGGCTCCCAAGCCAACGGTGCGGTTTTTCAGGCGCTGATCAAGCCTGGCGACACCGTGCTGGGCATGAGCCTCGATGCAGGTGGCCACCTGACCCACGGTGCCAAGCCGAACTTCTCCGGTAAGCACTACAACGCCGTACAGTACGGCCTCGACGACAACGGCCTGATCGATTACGACCAGGTCACCAGCCTGGCGCGCGAGCACCAGCCGAAGATGATCATTGCCGGCTTTTCCGCCTATTCGCAGATCATCGACTGGGCCAGGTTCCGTGAAATCGCCGATGAGGTGGGCGCCTATCTGCTGGTCGACATGGCGCACATTGCCGGGCTGGTCGCCGCCGGCGTCTATCCGAGCCCGCTACCGCATGCGCACGTGGTCACCACCACCACGCACAAGACCCTGCGTGGCCCGCGCGGTGGTTTGATTCTCTCCGCCGAAAACGACGCCGAGATCGAGAAGAAATTCCAGTCCGCCGTCTTCCCCGGTGGGCAGGGCGGCCCGCTGATGCACGTCATCGCCGCCAAGGCGATCTGCTTCAAGGAAGCCATGGAGTCCGACTTCAAGGCCTACCAGCAGCAGGTAGTGATCAATGCCAAGGCCATGGCCGGCGTGTTCATCGAGCGCGGCTATGACGTCGTCTCCGGCGGCACCGAGGATCATCTCTTCCTGCTCTCGCTGGTCAAGCAGGGCCTGACCGGCAAGGACGCCGATGCCGCGTTGGGGCGTGCGCATATCACCGTCAACAAGAATGCCGTGCCGGGCGACCCGCAGAGTCCGTTCGTTACCTCCGGGCTGCGCATCGGCACACCGGCAGTAACGACGCGTGGCTTCGGCGAGAGTGAGTGCGCCGACCTCGCCGGCTGGATCTGCGATATTCTCGACGCCATGCAGCAGGGCGATAACAGCCAGGCCGAAGCCGACGTCAAGGCCAAGGTCGAAGCCGTCTGCGCGCGGTTGCCGGTGTATCGTTAAACCGTGATGGCCTCCTGACGGATAGCATGTCCTGGTGAGATCCCCCGCTTTTCGTGATGCTGCGAAGCGGGGGATTTTCTTTTCTCGCTACGGGTAAGTGGTATGCTCTTACTAAATAAAGCAAGCCTGTTTCCGTGCCATACGGGGCCCTGCCTCTCGGAGTTGCATGTCGCTATACCCCCATAGCACCAATGTCTAAAAGCAATACGGTCGAAAATACTGGAACCTATGTCGGACATAGAGGTAAATTTGTCCAACAAGGCAGGCGGAGCCGTTTATGCGCCCCTCTTCACTTTCCGGTACCACGGCACGACCCGATATCGCCGAGTCGTTGGCCGAGGCGATTTTCAGTGGCCGTTATGCACCCGGTGACTTGATCCCCCGCGAGCTGGATCTTTGCGAAACGTATGGCGTCAGCCGCAGCACGGTGCGCAGCGTCTTGCAGAACCTGGTGTCGGCGGGGCTTTTGGTGCGTATTTCAGGCCAGGGCACCCGAGTGCGTGAGCTGACCCAGTGGCACATGCTCGATCCGCGAGTGACCGAGTGGATGGCGCGCTATGCCGAGCCCAATCCGCGTTTCCAACGTGAAATCTATGCGTTCCGTGTGGCTGTCGAGCCGTTCGTGGCATACCTGGCGGCAACCGCCGCCACGGCGACCGATCTGCTGGCAATCGAGCAGGCCTACGAGGGCATGGTGCGTAGTCTCGAGACGTCCGATCATTGCTGGGAAGGACGCTCCCACGATGATTACGATGTGGCCTTCCACGAGGCGATTTTCGCCGCGACCCACAACGTGGTGTGGACGCAGCTCAGTCATGTGTTGCGGCCCACGATTACGGTATTGGTCCAGCGCTCCAATCAGAGCGCCGATGAACTTGCCGATAGCATGGAACGTCACCGCAAGGTGATGGAGGCGATTCGCCTGCGTCAGCCGGAGCGAGCGCAAGCCTGCGCCTTGGCGGTCCTCGAGCGCACCGGACAGGATCTAGGTATCGCCGAAATCCCAGCGGACTTACCTTCATTGGCCCCGCCTGGCGGAGCCACTCCCGACGAGCGCTAAGCGTGACATTACTTTTGTATCGACAAGGAGACCTCTCGTGAAGATTACCCAGCTCAAGACCTGGCAAGTACCGCCGCGATGGCTGTTCCTCAAGATCGAGACCGACGAGGGATGCTATGGCTGGGGCGAGCCGGTCGTTGAAGGGCGCGCAGCCACCGTCGAGGCGGCGGTGCACGAACTCGCCGACTATCTGGTCGGCCAGGACCCACATCGCATCGAATACCTGTGGGACACGATGTACCGTGCGGGTTTCTATCGTGGCGGCCCGATCCTGATGAGCGCCATTGCGGGGATCGACCAGGCGCTGTGGGACCTCAAGGGCCGCGATCTCGGGGTGCCCGTCTATCAACTGCTGGGGGGCAAGGTTCGCGACAAGATGCGCATGTATGCCTGGACCGGTGGCGATCGGCCCAGCGATGTGGGTGCCGGCGCCAAGGCCTTGGTCGACAAGGGCTTCACGGCGTTCAAGATGAATGGCACGCCGGAAATGCAGATCGTCGATTCGCACTGCAAGATCGACGAGGCGGTGGCGCGGGTCGCCGAGGCGCGCGAGGTGGTGGGCCCGGATGTGGGTATCGCTATCGACTTTCACGGTCGTGTGCATCGTCCCATGGCCAAGGTGCTGATGCGCGAGTTGGAGCCTTATCACCCGATGTTCGTCGAGGAGCCGGTACTACCCGAGCATTTGCCCAGCCTCAAGCACATTGCGGGCGGCCTGGGCTATCCCATTGCCACTGGCGAACGGTTGCATACGCGTTATCAGTTCCGCGATCTGCTCGCCGAGGGCATGGTGGACATCGTCCAGCCCGACCTCTCGCACTGCGGCGGCATCAGCGAGGGCATGAAAATTGCCTCGTTGGCGTCGTGCCATGATGTCGCGCTGGCGCCGCATTGCCCGCTGGGGCCATTGACGCTGGCTGCTTCGCTGCATGTGGATGCGGTGAACCACAATGCATTCATCCAGGAGCAGAGCATGGGCATCCACTACAATCGTGATAACGATGTACTGGATTACCTGGTCGATAAATCCGCGTTGGCCATCACCGGTGGCTTCTGCGCAATTCCCGAAGGTCCCGGCCTGGGCGTCGAGATCGACGAGAAATTCGTCGAGGAGCGCGCCAAGGTGGGGCATCGCTGGCGCAACCCGGTGTGGACGCATGAGGATGGCTCGATAGCGGAGTGGTAAAGGAGGCTTTATGAACGAGACACAACGGGCCGCGCTCGATGCGGCACTCAAGGAATTGCCGCTGGTGGCGATTCTGCGTGGTATTCGCCCCGAAGAGATCGATAAGGTCTTCGACGCGCTGGTCGACGCGGGGTTTCGTCTGATCGAGATCCCGCTCAACTCTCCCTTGCCGTGGAAGAGCATCGAACGCGTTGCGGCACGTTGTCCCGAGCATGTGCTGGTGGGTGCCGGTACGGTGCTGGAGACCGCTGATACGGCTGAGCTGGCGCGTCTTGACACACCGTTGATGGTCACTCCCAACAGCGACCCCGAGGTGATTCGCGCTGGTGTCGAGCAGGGTCTGGCGCCGCTGGTCGGCTGCATGACGCCGAGTGAGGCGTTGAGCGCGGCGCGCGCCGGGGCGACGGCGCTCAAGCTGTTCCCGGCTGGGCGCCTGGGGACCGGTTACTTCAAGGATATCAGCGCGATCCTGCCGCCCGAGCTACCTGTATTCGCGGTGGGAGGCATCGACAAGAGCAACATGTCCGACTGGCACGGCGTGGGCATTCGCGGCTTCGGCTTCGGCAGCAATCTTTACCGCCCCGGACGCAGTGCCGTCGAAGTGGGCGAGGTGGCGCGCGAGCTCGTCGCCGAGTGGCGGCGGCTCGAAGAGCTCTACACCATGACCGAATCGTTCGAGCACGAGGGCGATCAATGAGCGCCGAGCAGCGATTGATTGTCATCGACTGGGGCACCAGCAATTTCCGGGCGTTTCTGGTCGATCGGCAAAGCGGTGCCTGTCTCGAGTCGCGGCGTAGCGAGGCAGGCCTAAAGGCGCTGGAAACCGCCGAGTTCCCGGATTACTGTCAGGCACAGGTCGGTGACTGGCGGGAAGGCGGACGTGTTCCGGTCTATCTGGCAGGCATGGTCGGCTCCAAGCGCGGCTGGAGTGAGGCGCCGCAGCTCGATCTGCCCGTCTCGGGGCGCGATCTCGCCGCGCATGTCGTGGCCGCGCCAGGGTTGGAAAATGCTTGGATCGTGCCGGGCGTGAAGCACGTCGACGAGGTGCACTGTGACGTCATGCGCGGCGAGGAAGTCCAGGCTTTCGGCGCCCTGGCCTTGGCGGGATCCCCCAACGCCGATTGCTGCCTGCCCGGCACCCACAGCAAGTGGGCGCGTCTGCGCGACAACCGCTTGACCGCCTTCACCACGCTAATGACTGGCGAGCTTTATCATGCGGTGCGCTTCCATACCTTGCCGGGTGAACCCGCCCGCGATGACGCATCGTTCGATGAAGGTGCATACCGTCAGGGGCTAGCGCGAGCCCAGGGCGAGGATAGCGTGCTGCATGCCCTGTTCGAGGCACGTAGCCGGCATCTCTACCGCGGTCTGGCTGCCGAGCAGGTGGGCAGTTTCATTTCCGGAGTGTTGATCGGTGAGGAAGTACGTGCCATGCGCGTCGCGCGCCCCGATCTCGAACGCTTGCTGTTGATCGGTGCCGAGTCTCTACGGCGTCCTTATACGCTGGCGCTGGAAGCGACTGGTCTCGAGGTTACACCGCTGGATAGCGACGCGGCGACGCTCGCCGGACTGGCGGTGATTGCCGAGCATCATCACGCCCGCTAGCGCGTTCTTCCCGTAAGGCTCTTTAATGGTACGCCCTGTTGTAGTGCACGAGATGCGCTTCGACGGGGCGTTCTTGTGTTTAGACGGGGGCATGCATCGTCACGGCGCGTGTTCTATCCCCCGGCAGCCGGGCCTCTGCCGGTCACGTGGCAGAGAATGGCATGATCCGTGCTACCTTCATTTGAAGAGCACCTTTCATGATTGCAACGAGATCGTATAGCGCATTCCAGGACATGTGAGGCGGTGCCAAGGGGAGAAGGCTCATGACGCAGTCGGTTTCGCATACGCCGTGGCTGGTGTTCACCGATTTGGATGGCACGCTACTCGACCACGACAGTTATACGTGGCAACCCGCCGCCGCCTGGTTGGCGCGGCTTGCCGAGGCCGGTGTCGCGGTGATTCCCACTACCAGCAAGACCCGCGAGGAATTACTGGCCCTGCGTGACGAGCTGGGGCTCACGGCGACACCGTTCATCGCCGAGAACGGGGCGGTGATCGGGTTGCCGGCGCGTTGGCAACACGCCCGACTGGATCGCGATCCCTCCGCGCCGAATGGGTTGATCGTGAAGACGCCGTCGCTGGATATCGGCTTCATTCGGCGGCGACTCGAGGTGCTGCGCGAACGTTTGGGCGTGCGCTTTCGCGGTATGGGCGAGCTGTCCCTCGACACGCTGTGCGAATTGACCTCGCTGAGCCCCGACAAGGCGCGTCAGGCGCAGGTGCGCGAAGGTAGCGAGCCCCTGCTGTGGGATGACGACGAGGCGGCCCTGGCGCGCTTTCGTGACGCCCTGGAAAGCGATGGACTGCGCCTGACCCGGGGCGGGCGTTTCTGGCATGTGATGGGCGCGGTCGACAAGGGGCAGGCGGTGCGCTGGTTGCTAGATCGTTACACGGCACTGCGCGGTATCAGGCCTGCCAGCGTCGGGCTGGGCGACGGTCCCAACGATGTCAGTCTGCTCGAGGCCGTCGATCATCCGATTCTAGTACGTGGCAAGCACGAGGCGGTGGTGCACATCGCCGGGGGCATGACGCTCTATCGTACCCGGCAACCCGGCCCAGAAGGCTGGGCCGAGGGCATCGCCGATTGGTGGAAGGTCTGCATGGATGCGACGCCCGGAGACAAGACTTCCCAGGGGGGCACGTCACGATGAGCGATTTCTACCAGAACGGTATCGTCACCACCTTTCATAACCTCACCCAGCGTCCGGTGGAGGCATTGGAAGCCGATTTGATGAAGTTTTCCAAGCGTCGGCCGATGGGGTTGATCCTGCCTTCGCTGTTCTCCGAGATCGAGGGGCCGGCGCTGTCGAATATCGTCGACGAACTGGCACAGGTGCCGTATCTCTCGGAGGTCGTGATCGGACTGGATCGCGCTGACCGAGACCAATTCTTGCGCACCCGCGAATTCTTCTCGCGCCTGCCGCAGCACCACCGCATCCTGTGGAACGATGGACCACGTCTATCGGCGCTGGATGCCGAGTTGGCTGAGCTTGATCTGGCGCCGCAGGAGCCTGGCAAGGGGCGTAATGTCTGGTATTGCAGCGGATATGTACTGGCCTCCGCGCGTACCTCGGCGGTGGCGCTGCACGATTGCGATATCCTCACCTATGATCGTGGCATGCTGGCGCGGCTGCTGTATCCGGTCGCCAACCCGCAGTTCAATTACGAATTCTGCAAGGGCTATTACTCGCGGGTGGCCGATAACAAGCTCAATGGCCGTGTCGCAAGGCTGATGGTGACGCCCCTGATCCGTGCACTGAAGATGGTATTCGGGCCGCTGCCATATCTGGAATATCTGGACAGCTATCGCTACCCGCTCTCCGGGGAATTTTCGATGCGCTCCGATGTGCTCGACGGCATTCGCATTCCCAGCGACTGGGGTCTGGAGATCGGCGTACTCTCGGAGGTTCACCGCAACCACTCGACCAAGCGGCTATGCCAGGTGGATATTGCCGATGCCTATGATCATAAGCATCAGCCCGTCTCCCAGGAGGACCCCAGTGGCGGGCTCAATCGCATGAGCCTGGATATCGCCAAGGCCATGTTCCGCAAGCTGGCGACACTGGGCGTGCCCATTCACTCCGAGACCTT
>NZ_JARANY010000080.1 GCF_029889885.1 Chromohalobacter sp. 296-RDG | reverse complement strand
CCTGGCCAGCGGCTTCACCTCCGCCTCCAGTTTCTCGCGGGCCTACAAGCAGCATTTCGGTACCAGCCCGCGCCAGGCACGCCACCCGCGCCCGGACGACGCAACATGACGGCTTGCGTCAAGAAGCCGTTAAGTGCCATTGCAATTAATGGAATAAAAATCTATTGGAAACTCAACTGTACTTTCAATGCTCTACTTCGATTCGAGGCCATATCGAAAGCCTCAGTGGCTTCAGTATAGTCGAGTGTGGAGGTCAACACGTGGCCGAGTGCTTCGCGCTGTTCAGGGATCTTGGCCACAGCCAGCGCGAACTCTTCATGGAATCGAAAGGTCCCTCTAACAGTGAGTTCGCGGGCAGACAATAGTGTCATCGGTAGCATTGCCTCCTGACCCAAGCCAATGGTGACCATAGTGCCTCTCGGTGCCAGCGCTCGTAACGCTTGCACCTGAGCAGCAGGGACGCCCGACGCCTCAAAGGCGATATCGAACTCCCCATGCTCGGTCACACTCTGCTCCAGCACGCTTCCATGAGTGACGTTCAGGGTTTCGTCAGCGCCTATTTGACTCGCCTGATCTAGGGGGAAATCCGCCACGTCAGTGACTGTGATGCTTGCCGCACCGGCCATGCGTGCGGCAAGTACGGTCAGGGCGCCGATCGGTCCTGCGCCGGTCACCAACACTCGTTTACCGAAGACCTCATCGGCCTGGCGTACTGCGTGGAGGGCTACCGCAAAGGGTTCTGCCAGGGCGGCCTCGCCGGGGGAGATGTCCGCTGGGGGAAATACACACTGCGCCAAGGGCACCGTCAACTGCTGACGGAAGATCCCTTGGGCATGTGGAAAGCGCATTGCCGAGCCATTGAATACCATGTCGGTACAGTGATTTTGCCATCCCTTCAGGCAGTATCGACAATGTTGGCAAGGGCGGCTGGGATTGATTGCCACCAAACGCCCTTCCAGCGAGGCATCCACGTCCTCGCCAACCGATGCGATGAAGCCGGCGGCTTCGTGTCCCAGGGTCAGCGGCTCCCTGAGACGCACATTGCCAAAGCCTCCGGCGTGATAGTAGTGCAGGTCCGAGCCGCAGATCCCGCCTGCTGCGACCTGGACGATGACCTCACCACGTCCTGGTGCTTCGCAAGCTACCGCATCGATACGGAGATCATGGGGGCCGTGGGCGACCACCGCGTGTGTCATGTTCATGCCATCTCCTTTTCTAGCGTTCACAGCACGGCCAGCATGCCGCCGTCGACATAGATGATCTGGCCATTAACATAGCTCGATGCGGGTGAAGCCAGGTAAATCACAGTGCCAACCAGATCTTCCGGAGTCCCCCAGCGTCCGGACGGCGAGCGCTTTCGCACCCAGCCGTCGAACTCTGGGTCGTCGGCCAATGGGCGGGTCATCTCGGTGAGCATGTAGCCAGGTCCGATGGCATTAGCCTGGATTCCATGCTCGGCCCATTCGGCGGCCATCGAACAAGTCAGCAGGCGAATCCCGCCCTTGGCAGCGGTGTAGGGTGCGACGGTGGCCCTCGCTACATGACTGGTTAACGAGCCAATATTGACTATCTTGCCGCCGTCACCACGCGCGATCATCCGACGTGCGGCCTGTTTCCCCATCAAGAAGGCGCTGGTCAAGTTGGTGTCGATAACCTTATGCCAGTCCTCCAGAGCCAGTTCGGTCATCGGTCGGCGCAACTGCATGCCGGCATTGTTGACCAGAATGTCGATGTGGCGATGCGCCTTGTCGAAGTCGTCAAAGGCTGCTTCGATCGACGCCTCCGCAGTGATGTCGAACGATACCGAGTCCGCCGCCAATCCGGCGTTGCGAAGCTCGCCGACGGCCTCGTCCAGCGTGGATTGATTCCTGCCGTGCAGAATCACCTCAGCACCCGCCTCGGCTAGTCCTCGGGCCATGGCGAACCCCAGTCCACCGGATGAGCCGGTGACCAGCGCAGTCTTGCCCGTCAAATCAAACAGCGATGTCATACTTCCTCCTCACTACGACGTACGATCAAGTCCGAACGCTCGAATACTTTGGGCAATAGCTCCACTCCAAGGCCCGGCCCTTCCATGGGATAGACGTAACCGTTCTCGATGGTCGGTACGCACGTCACCAGCTCTTGGTACCAGCCACGGTAGAAGGCCCGCACCGACTCCTGGATCAGCGTGTTCGGCTGGCTGAACGACATGTGTATCGCGGCGGCGAACCCGATCGGTCCTATACAGTCGTGGGGGGCAAACGGCTTGTGGTAGGTCTCGGCCAGCGCGGCGATTTTGCGCCCTTCCGTGAGACCGCCTGTCCAGCACAGGTCGACCATCACCACGCCGAGGGCGTCCTGATCGAGCATTTCCTTGTAGGGCCAGCGCGAGCCGAGGGTTTCGCTACCACAGACCGGTACCCTGGTCGAGCGCGCGTACTCGCCCAAGGCCGCTGTCGAGGTCATCTTGATCGGATCCTCGAACCAGTAGGGATCGTAGGGTTCCAGGGCCCTGGCAATCCGTTTGGCGGTCGTCAGATTCCACTGGGAATGGAACTCCACCATGATGTCCATGGCATCGCCGACACGGTGGCGGACCTGCTCAAAGGGCGTCAGCGCCCGCTTCATCTGTGCCGCGCTGATGTCCAGGCCGCCGGTTTCGCGCGCGATGGGGTCGAAGGGCCAGATCTTCATAGCCGAGATGCCGTTTCCCAGCAGATTCTCGGCCAGGGCGCCGGCGTCGGTCATGAACGCATCGAGATCCTCGAAGGGCCCCTCATGGACACCGAGATTCCAGTTGTTCACCGGGCGGATGTCACGATTGCGCACATAGCCGTAGCCGGCACAGGTGTTGTAAATCCTGAGTTTCGGTCGACACAGCCCGCCCAGCATCTGGTGCACCGGCTGATTGCAGGCCTTGCCCAGCAGGTCCCACAGCGCGATGTCGATGGCCGACACCGCACGCGATTCGGCGCCGGTCGAGGCATGGGCCAGTGGCAGGGCCGTCATGTCGCGGTGCAGCGCCTCGATATCCAGCGGGTTGCGACCCAGTAGGCGCGGCGACAGGGTGTCATGGATATGGGCGGCGACGCTGCCCGCTCCATAGAAGGTCTCTCCGAGCCCGATCGGTCCTTCGTCGGTATGGACACGCACCCAGAGCACGTTCTCGAACTCTCTGGCAATGAGCGTCTCTATCGCAGTTATTTTCACCGGCATCTCCAAGTGTCAATTCAGGCTAGGCAGCCAAAGTGCCAAATCAGGCAAGAAAAGAACCAGTAGCAACACAGCCAGTTGAATGGCCATGAACGGTCCCACGGATTTGTAGATATCCATCAGGCCTATGCCCTTGGGGGCCACGCTCATCAGATAGAAGGCGGCGGAGCCGAAGGGCGGCGAGAGAAAGGCGATCTGCATGGCGATGCAGAACAGCACGCCAAACCAGACCGGGCTATAGCCGAGTTCATTGACGATGGGAATGAAAATCGGGATGGTCAGCAGGACGATACCGATCCAGTCCATGAAACAGCCCAGGACGAGGAAGATCGCCAGCATCAGGACGATCGTCATCATCGGCGATAGCCCGGCGTCGAGGAGCAGTGAATTGACGAACTCGCGGCCGTCGGCCAGATTGTAGACGCTGATCAGTACCGCCACGCCGAATGTCACCCACAACAGTACTCCGACCGAACGCAACGTCTGGGTCAGGCTCTGATGCAACAGAGACGCTGTCAGTTCGCCGCGCAGCACGATGAATATTAGGGTCCCCACGACACCCATGCAGGCCGCTTCTGTGATCGAAGTCACGCCGCCATAAATGCAGCCCAGGATTAGAGTGATCAACAACAAGGGAGGAACGAGGCTCTTGAAAAGGCGGCCCGGTGTCATGGCAGGCCCATCCGGGTCAGCGGCCTTAGCCGGAGCTAGAGACGGGTTCAGCCAGCAACGGATTACGACATAGGCGATATAGCTCAGGGCCAGGATCAGCCCTGGAATGACCGTCGCGGCGAACAACTTCTGAATACTTACACCGCCCACCAGTCCGAAAATGATCATGACGATGCTCGGAGGTATCATCGTTCCCAGCGAACCGCCGGCGACAATGACGCCAATAGCCATGTTGCGGCCGTAATTCAGACGCAGCATTTGTGGCAATGCTACCAGACCGAGCATTACAATCTCACCGCCGATGATACCACTCATCGCAGCGAGGACGACGGCGATGATGAGCGTGACAAGAGCGACACCGCCACGTACGGAGCCCACTATTTGTTGAAGAGCGTCGTAAAGATCCTGGGCGATCGTCGAGCGTTCCAGTAGCGACGACATCAGGATGAACAGTGGTACGGCAGCGAAGGAGTAGTTGACCGCCATCCCGTAGACTTTCTCCATGGCTAGTGGAAGAACTTCGGGACCGAAATGAATCAAGCCCAACAGTGAAGCGACGCCTCCTGCGGCAAATCCCAGGGGAACGCCAATGGCCATGGCCGCGAAGAGGGCGACCAGCAGGACCGCCGAAAAGATCGCTACCGTCATGGCCGCTCCTCCTTTTCAGTGTCGCGCAGGCGACGTAGCAGATTCCTGACCGCCAGCACCGCCATGGCAAGGCCGCATAGCACCAGCAGCGGCTTGATCGTCATGGGAATGGGAGCGTTCCAAGCGGTACCGAAGCGCTCGGTGTGAATGAGTGCTTTCCAAGCCTCGGGGGCACCGAAATATCCAATGGTTAGGCTGAACCCCACAATGAAAAAGCACTGAAGGACATCTAAGATTCGCTGCACACGGGGTGGTGCCATGTCATAAAGTATCGAGATGCGTAAATGGGCATCGCGGCGCATGACATAAACACCTGAATAGATATAGGCGATAGCGCAGACGTATAACGAGAGCTCGTTGGCCCAGATCGTTGGACTATGAAAGAAGTAACGAGCCACGACCTCATAAGTGGTTGCCACAATAACGATCATGAATAGCCAGGCCGGTAAGCTGTCCCAACTGAAACTGCCGTTATTATTGTGTGGTGTTTCATTCGACATGTAGGCCTCCAGACGGTTGAATCCGAGCATAGAGTTCAGGACAGCAAACCGATCTTCTTCATGAAGGCGAGATGGCTGGTCACCATGGCATCGGCCGCCTGGCTTCGCGTCGCCCAGTCTTTCCAGATATCCAGTGCCGCTTGGCGAAATGCCTTCCTGTCTTCATCGGACCAATCGGTGAATGTCACCTCGCCCTCGAGATCAGAAACAACCTGACGGTCGGCGACCGTGACGTTCTTGATCAGATCGAAGGCAATGGCCCGTTGCGCGGTGCGTATCACGAAGCGCAGTTCCTCGGGCAATTGATTCCAGACCTCGAGATTGATCGCCAGATGATCGGCGGGCATTGAATGAAAGCCCGGATAGGTGGCGTACTTGCAGATCTCGTAGAGTCCGAGCGAACGGTTGAGGGCCAGGGTACCGGCGTCCGCACCGCTCACGACTCCCGTCTCCATGGCAGTAAAGACCTCACCGAACGGCATGACGACCGGGGCGGCCCCCAGGCTGGCGAAGATCTCGCTTTCCATCCCAGGGGGCGAGCGAAACTTCCATCCCTTCAGGGCCTCGATACCGGGAATCGGCACAGTGGAACTCAGCGATTCCAGCGGCGGGCAAAGCAGTCCCACGCAGTACATGTCATAGCGGGCGTAAAGAGGGTCGACTATTTCCCTGGCCTCAGGGGTATCCAGCCAGGCATGGAACTGTGCAGGGTCTTCGTAACCGCCCATGACATCGCCGATAAACTGGAAAGCCGGATCCTTGCCGGTGAGATAGCTGGCGCCGGTCATATCAATGTCGAGCACACCGGAAGCAGCTGAATCGAATGTCTGAACGCCGTCGACGATCGCGTTCGAGTAGTGCAGGTCGATTTGCAGGCGCCCACCAGACAAGGTCCGACAAAGCTCCACTAGACGGCCGTACATGCGGCCCTGGGTCGAGGTTTCGCTCTTGTTGGTCTGGGCGCGAAGGCGGTATTCAGCATTATCGGTCGCGGCCCTAGTGACACCGGGAAGGAGTCCAGCTGCCAATAGCCCAGTCCCGGTGGACTTCATCAGGTCTCTTCGGGTGATTTTTTTCATAGGGCGTCCTCGTTGTGAGCGTGGCGACTTCGCCGTTTTGTTATCTGTACGATAGAAAAATATCGCACAATTTTTCACCATTCCATGAAACTAAGGTTTAATTCGCAAAATATCCTTGGTGAGCCAAAGTGAGGTCATGACGATGAATCAACTATCCAGTGAAAAGGGGCTACCGCCCTCAACCAAGGGCTTCTCCCAGGGAGAACTAGCCTATGAACGAATTGAGTCACTGTTAACTCACATGGAACTCAGGCCTGGCGAGTACCTCACTCTCCAGGCGGTACAAGAACGCGTCGGTCTTGGTCGAACACCCATCGTGGAGGCCGTCCGCAAGCTATCGGACGATACGCTCGTCGAGGTTCGGGCCGGTCGCGGGCTGAAAGTCGTGCCCATTGATCTCGTAAGAGAGCGCGAGTTGCTAAGCCTACGCAGGGACATGGAACGCTTTGCCATTCAGCGAACCATCAACAATGCTTCGCCATTGCACTTCAGTCAGATGCGCCGGCTTTGCGAGTCGCTTGAGGCTTTGAACCTGGCGCGAGAGACAGCGTTGACAGCGGAAGATATCCGAAGCTTCAACGAACTCGACCATCGCATGGATGACTTGATCCTCGCTGCCGCTTCCGAACCTTTCCTGGGGAGGACACTTCGGCCCTTGCACACCATCTACCGCCGGCTGGGGTTCCTATTCCTCACTTACTGTGGAACGGATGAACTGATTCACCGGAACATTACCCTGCACCAGGATGTACTCCGAGCCATTCTCGACAGGGACTACCCAGAAGCATGCAAGGCTTCCGATGGGCTTATGGATTTTGCTGCCAATATGTTCCCCCCTCTTGAGATGGAGCTGGACCCTTCTCTGCTCGACGCCAGCATCAAGCCTTTTATGCAATAAGGAGTCACCATGAGGATCGTATTCCACGGGAAGAACGCTGCGACGTTTCATGACGGGCTGAGTGCTCGGCTCGACACCGTTGCCGACTTAGTCTGTCTGCCCGACGACTTGATCAATGAACCTGATCGGAACGCCTATTCTCAAGCCGACGTTGTTGTCGCGACACAACTCTCTAGCGACCAACCCCGGCCGCTGGGCGCGAAGCTATTCCAGGTTGCCGGGGCGGGCATCGATGCCATAGACAGGCCGCTGTTGCCCGCTACGACCACACTCTGCAATTGTTACGGCCATGACGTACCGATCGCCGAATACGTCTTAGGGGCATTGCTATCTTCGCAGATACCCTATGTCCAGGCCGATCAACAATTGCGTCAAGGAGACTGGACCTTTCAGTCGGGCAACCAGTTTCATGGCGAGCTTACCGGGAGGAAGCTCGGAATACTCGGTTTCGGGCATATCGGCAGGGCCATTGCTCGGGTTGTTAGACCGCTAGGCGTAACCGTCCATGCGGCCAACCGCAGCCCAGTGAATGATCCGCTGGTGGATGCCGCCTATACCTTGGATGCACTGACGGAATTCTATCGTAGTATCGATGATCTGGTCGTTGCTTTACCCCAAACGCCTGCCACTAAAGGTTTGGTCGCAGGAGCGGCGTTCGATGCGCTTCCGGCGCATGCCCGGGTAATCAATGTCGGGCGTGGTGGGGTAGTAGATGCCGAATCGCTATATCTAGCCCTGAGTGATAAACAGATCGCCGGTGCCGTAATCGATACGTGGTATCGCTACCCCAATGACGACAACCCGCATACCCAGCCCAGCGACCTGCCATTTCATGAGCTAGACAACATTTTAATGACGCCACACATGTCGGGTTGGACGCGAGGAACCATCGAACGGCGAAAAGACGCTATTGCCGAGAACATCAACCGACTCGCTTCTGGCAAGGAGTTAGTAAACGTCATCTATTGATCCGTGAGAAACTGATCAATATATTAGCTATTATTTAAATTAAACCCTGTAGCCACCGACGCACCATCCACTCCCGGACGACGCAACATGACGACTTACGGCAAGAAGCCGTCGCTTGGGGTGTAAATATGGACGACGAGTCAGGCCATGCTAGGGCGACGTTTCGTAGCCAAGGATGTCGTC
>NZ_JARANY010000008.1 GCF_029889885.1 Chromohalobacter sp. 296-RDG | reverse complement strand
ACATGCAGCCATTCAAGACCATTGGCCTGATCGGGCGATTGGGCAATCCCAACGCGGTAGAGACGCTCAAGCGGTTGCTCCGCTTTCTCGACGCTCGCCAACTCCATGTGATCGTCGAGGAACGCACCGCCACGGTCTTGCCCGATCATGGTTATCCCGAGGCGAGCCGTCGCCAACTGGGTGAGCACTGTGACTTGGCGATCGTGGTTGGCGGTGATGGCAGTCTGTTGGGCGCCGCGCGGACGTTGTGCGACACGGGGACGCCGGTAGTGGGCATCAATCGGGGAAGGCTGGGCTTTCTCACCGATATCTCGCCGGATGAAGTCGAAGAGCGAATCGGCGAAGTGCTCGATGGGCACTTCGAGAGCGAGCGCCGCTTCCTGTTGGAGGCGGAAGTGTTTCGCGCCGGCGAACGGGTCGGCATGGCCTCGGGACTCAACGATGTCGTCATCCATCCCGGCAAGGCCGCGCGGATGATCGAATTCGAGCTGTTCATCGACGGCCAGTTCGTCTACAGCCAACGTAGCGATGGGTTGATCATCGCCACGCCGACCGGCTCCACCGCTTATGCCTTGTCGGGAGGCGGTCCGATCGTGCATCCCCGGCTCGAGGCCATCACGCTGGTGCCGATGTTTCCGCATACGTTGTCGAGCCGGCCGATCGTCATCGATGCGGCCAGCGAGATCACGGTGCATATCGGAGAAACCAACCACGCGTATCCGCATGTCAGTTGTGACGGCCAGACCCAGGTGGTGTCTAAGCCCGGTGACCGCCTGGTCGTGCGCCGCAAGCGAGAACGGCTGACGCTCCTTCATCCGCATGGGCACAACTATTTCGAGGCCTGTCGCACCAAGCTCGGCTGGAGCAGCCGGATGGGGGAGTGACATGACACTGGCTCGAAACGACCTCGATGGCTACGATTTGATCGGCGATGTGCATGGGTGTGGCGCCTCGCTGGCGGTGTTGCTGGAGAAGCTTGGCTATCGCTACCGAGAAGGCGTGTATCGTCATCCGCGTCGTCGAGTCATCTTTCTGGGCGATTTGATCGATCGCGGCCCGCGCATTCGACTGGCGCTGAATATCGCGCGTGACATGGTCGAGGCGGGCGAGGCGGATATCGTGATGGGCAATCACGAATACAATGCCCTGGCGTATAGTCGCCGGGCGCCGCTGGAATGGGCGGGAGAGTGGCTACGCGAGCATTCGCCGCGACACAATCGCGTCATCAATGAGACGCTGGCCCAGTTTCGCGATCATCCTCAGGAGTGGCAGTCACATCTGGACTGGTTCATGACGATGCCGTTGTGCCTCGAACGTGATGGACTACGGGCCGTGCATGCCTGCTGGGACCGCGACCTCATCACGCCATTTCTGGCGCAGTGTCCCGATGGTCGCATGAGCGAGGATTTCTTTTACGATTCGGCGTGCCCGGGAACATTCGCCTTTCGCGTCATGGATCGGCTGACGCGAGGCCCCTCACTGCCGCTTCCGGCGGGCTTGCGAATCCATTCCGGCGATGGTTTCACGCGCACCACCTTCCGTGCTCATTTCTGGGCACGTGAGCCGTTGACCTATGGCGATGTGGTCTTCCAGCCCGATAACCTTCCCGACGATCTCGAGAACCAGCCCTTGAGCGCTGAGGAGCGACAGCGACTGCCGTATTACGGACCGGAGGAGTCGCCGCTATTCATTGGCCACTATTGGTGCGAGGGGGTTCCGGCGCTACCGGCGCCGAACATTGCCTGTCTCGATTACAGCGCCGTGAAATACGGGCGTCTGGTGGCCTATCGCTGGGAAGGTGAGCAGCGCCTGGATGCCAATCGCTTCGTGTGGGTCGATGTGGCGCGTGAGGGGTCGGCTCCTCCGGCGCCCGATGACATCGCGCTGGCATGAGGGGCAAAAAAAGTTGAAAAAAATTTCGTTGCACCGGGAACTCATCGCGGTGGGGCGTCGTCAGAGTAAGTGTTCCCTTGAATGATCCCTTGCTCTTGTCCGGCGGCCCCCTCCGCCGGACTTTTTCTTTTGTGCGCTCGTCTGCGGTACTGAAAGGGACCCCGCCCATGTACAAACTGCTGGAATTGCCTCGTCAACAGGATATCGTCGCACTGCGTCGAGCGTTGTGGGCGCATCGTATCGGCCATCAGGTGACCGAGGAGGAGACGATTCAGGTGCTGTGGCTGGCCGATCCGCGTCAGCGTGATGAGGCGGCACACTTGATCGAGCAATGGCATCGTGGCGAGTTGGTCGAGCGTCCCTCTCAGGCCACGAAAAGCCGATCGCCCGGCATGCTTGGCAGTGCCTTTACTCAGGCACCGCTGGCGGCTGTCTTGATGGCATTGTGTGTGGTGGTCTTCGCCTTGATGGCATTGTTCGGTGACCGTGTGGTCGCTGCACTGACCTTCGTGCCCGTCGATGCCGTGTCCGGAAGCCTGACGGTCAGCACCCTGGGCGATTCCCTGGCAAGCGGTCAGGTATGGCGCTTGCTGTCGCCGGCGTTGATGCATTTCGGCTGGATGCATCTGGTCTTCAACATGCTGTGGTTATGGTATTTCGGGCGCCAGGTCGAAGCCCTGCAAGGCCCCGTACGCCTTATCATGCTCGCCGTCGTGGCGGCACTCGTCTCCAACCTGGCGCAATACGCCACGGGGACCGTGCTGTTCGGCGGCATGTCCGGGGTCGATTATGCCTTGCTGGGATATGTCTGGCTGATGGCCCGTCGGGCCCCGGGAAGCGGATTTTTCGTGCCCCAAATGCTGGTGGTGTTCATGCTTGCCTGGATGGTCTTCACCATGACCGACATGGCGAGCTTGTTTGGATTCGGCAACGTCGCCAATGAGGCGCACCTGGGCGGTCTGTTGGTCGGGCTGGTCGGTGGATGGTGGGCCGGTGGACGTGCCGCAAGAGGAGAGCGTTAGTGAGTGACATGACCTTCGACAAGATGGTGGCGCAGATGACACCCGCCATGTACGACAGCTTCAAGCAGGCGGTCGCACTGCGTAAATGGCCGGATGGACAGCGCCTGAGCGAAGAGCAGACCGAGCTGTGTCTCGAGGCGGTGATGAAATACGAAGTCGCCCACGATATCCCCGAGAACGAGCGTGTGGGCTATATCGAGCGCGGCGGTGGCGGCACTGACGATGGAGCCGGCGAGTCCGATACCATCAAGTGGATGAGCCGATGAGCGATCTGTTCAGCGTGGCGGATGTCAGTGCCGCGCGCGGCCCCCTGCGCAAGATGGAGATTGCGCCCAGCGATGCGCAGACACCGGCGCAATACACCCTGCGGGCCGGCGAGCAGCGCGTTGGTCTCAATGCGCATCTGGGCGCCTCGTTGCGACTCGTGCATACCGGCGCCATCCACTGCGTGCATTGTGGACGCGCCACGCGCAAGAGTTTTGCCCAAGGCTATTGCTACCCTTGTTTCAAGTCGCTTGCCCAGTGTGACACCTGCATCGTCAAGCCGGAAACCTGCCACTATCATGCGGGTACGTGTCGCGAACCGGCATGGGGCGAGCAGCATTGTTTTCAGCCGCACGTGGTCTACCTGGCCAATTCGTCGGGGCTCAAGGTCGGCATCACGCGCAAGACGCAATTGCCTACACGCTGGCTCGATCAAGGGGCGATGCAGGCGCTGCCGATTCTCGAGGTCGACAACCGTTTGCAGTCGGGGTTGGTCGAAACCTTGTTCAAGCAGGTGGTGGGCGATCGCACCAATTGGCGTGCAATGCTGAAAGGTGACGTGGCGCCGCTAGACTTGCTCGCCGAACGAGACCGCCTCCTGGAAGTGCTCGATCAGGAGCTGGCGGCACTCAAACAACGCGTTGGCGAGCAGGCGATTGGCACGCTGGCGGCGACCCCGGTCGAGTTGTACTATCCCGTCCTGGAATTTCCCGGCAAGGTAGTGTCGCACAATTTCGATAAGTCCCCTGAGGTCAGCGGCCGTTTGATGGGACTCAAGGGGCAGTACCTGATCTTCGATACCGGTGTCATCAATCTGCGCAAGTTTGGTGGCTATGAGGTAGAGGTGGCGATCGAGTAGGGCACTTGGTGCGGCGACGTCTTGAAGTCCGCCTGGATGTCTCCACGTCATGGGTATCGACATGAACGTCGCTTACCCAAGGAGGTTCGCATGAAGATTCTGATGGTGCTGACGTCGCACGATCGCATGGGCGATACCGGCCATGCCACCGGCTTCTGGCTCGAAGAGTTCGTCGCGCCGTACTACGTGTTCAAGGATGCGGGTGTCGAGGTGACGCTGGCCTCGCCGCAGGGTGGTCAGCCGCCCATTGATCCCACCTCCACGCAGCCCGATGCGCTGACCGAGGAAACGCGCCGCTTCGAGGCGGATAGCGAGGCCAAGGCGCAGTTGGCTAATACGCGTAAGCTGGCCGAGGTGCGCGCCGATGACTACGATGCTGTTTTCTACCCCGGGGGCCATGGCCCGCTGTGGGATTTGACGCAAGATCGCCATTCCCAGCAGTTGATCCACGACTTCCTCGTGGCCCATAAGCCTGTCAGCGCAGTCTGCCATGCACCCGCCGTGTTGGTGCATGCACAAAGTCCCGATGGCCAGTCTGTGGTCAAGGGTCATCGTGTCACTGGGTTCTCGAACAGCGAAGAAGATGCCGTGGGGCTGACCGATGTCGTGCCGTTGCTAGTGGAAGACGCTTTGAAGGCAAAGGGTGGCCACTATGAGCGCGCCGACGCGGATTTCGACGCTTTCCAACTGCGCGATGGCCTGTTGATCACCGGTCAGAATCCGGCCTCCAGCGCGCCAACGGCTAAATTGCTGCTGGAGGCACTGACAGGCTGACACGACCCTCGAGCCTTGCACACTTCTCTTATAATGGCTCGCCTTGGCGAGCCATTATTTCTTTTTGGTTAATGATGCCTTTCCTCGATACGTCCTGGCGTGATGCGCGATAGCCATTATGCTGAAGGCATGATGGGTGGAGAGAAACGCATGTGGCGTAATTCGGTACACGGCTGGGGGGTGCCCAGCATTCTCCTGCATTGGCTGAGTGCCGTGCTGGTCGTGTCACTCTTCGTACTTGGCTGGTGGATGACCGGTCTTGGTTATTATGATCGCTGGTATCAATTGGGGCCATGGTGGCACAAGTCACTGGGCCTGACGCTACTGGGTTTGACGCTGCTGCGGTTGGCATGGCGCTTGATGCAGCCCACGCCCGAGGCACATGGCGTGTCTTGGGAGCGGGTGTTGGCGCATGCCGGCCATGGGCTCCTCTACGTCTTGCTGTTGACGGTGATGGTCAGTGGCTACTTGATCTCCACTGCCGAAGGCCAAGGTATCAGTGTGTTCGGTGCCTTCGAAGTGCCGGCACTGCTCAGCGATTTGCCCCGACAGGCGACCCTGGCGGGGGAGGTGCACTGGTACGCAGCTTGGGCACTGGTCGTGCTGGCCGTGGGCCACACGCTGGCTGCGCTCAAGCATCATATTCTCGATCGCCGGGACACGTTGCGTCGCATGTGGTGGCCCGGAGGCTCTCGACGCCAATGAGTTTTACATCCGTGGCGATTTGCCGCCACTTAAGTACTTAAATCCTTCATCCTAGGAGATGACGATGTTCTCGAAATCGCTACTCAAGACCGCTACCAGTGCTGCTCTCGGCGCTGCCGTACTGTTGCCCATGGCCCAGGCCAACGCTGCCGATTACAAGATCGATAGCGAAGGGCAGCATGCCTTCATTGAGTTCAAGATCAGCCATTTGGGCTATTCCTATGTGCTGGGCACCTTCGATGATTTCACGGGGACGTTCAGTTATGACCCCGACGCCCCAGAAGCTTCCAGCGCCAATGTCGAGGTAGACGTGAGCAGTCTCCATACGGCGCATGCCGAACGCGACAAGCACATCTTGAGCGACGACTTCCTCAACGCCTCGGAGTATCCCACCGCGACGTTCGAGTCCACGGGATTCGAATCGACCGGTGACGGTGAGGGCGAACTGTCCGGCAACCTGACGCTGCATGGCGAAACGCAGCCGATTACCATCGAGGTCGACCATATCGGCGGTGGTGACGATCCCTGGGGCGGATATCGCAATGGTTTCGAAGGGGAAACGACGTTGACGTTGTCTGACTTCGGTATCGATACCAGCAAGTTGGGTCCGACGGCTTCCACCGTTGACATGCACCTGGTGGTTGAAGGTATCCGCCAGTAATTCGTCACGCATGCTCGGACAGCCTGAATCGCCCCGCCTCGTGCGGGGCGATTCACGTTGAGTCGAGGTTGGTAATAAGGGGAGGCAATGGCCAATCTCAACGGCGATCTAGCGTGAGGAAGGTGTTGAAAGTCAATTTAACGGTCCCCAACTCATGCAGGAGTATGACAGATTGCCTGGCACCATGTTTCATCTTGTAACTAGGTCTTTGCTGTCTTTTGCCATCTGACAAGGAGTCACCATGCTGAACCAACGCACGTTGCCCCGCATTGGTCTGGGCACCTTTCGTCTCAAGGACCAAGACGTTATCGACTCGGTCATGTCAGCGCTGTCACTCGGTTACCGGCATATCGATACCGCTCAGTTCTACGATAACGAACGCGCCGTGGGCGAGGCGCTCAAGCAAAGCGATGTTCCCCGCGACGAGATCTTCCTGACCACCAAGGTGTGGTGGGATCGATTGCAGCCGCAGGCATTGCTGGAAAGCTTCGAAGAGAGTTGCCGGAAGCTCGGCGTTGAATACGTCGACCTGGCTTTGGTGCATTGGCCGTCGCCCGACGACGAGGTCCCGATGGCCGATTATATCGGCGCCTTGAACCAGGCGCGCGAGAAAGGCCTTACGCGTGAGATTGGCGTCTCCAACTTCACGGTGGCGCAGCTCGACCTGGCGCTCTCGGTGCCCGGAGGCGAGCACCTGATCACCAACCAGATCGAAGTGCATCCCTTCCTGGCCAACCGCACCGTGGTTGCGTATTGCCAGGCGCAGGGCTTGCAGGTTACCGGTTATATGCCGCTAGCGGTGGGTAAGGTGATGGACGAGCCCGTGCTCAAGGAAATTGCCGAGGCGCACGGGGTGAGTCCGGCGCAGATCGCGCTGGCGTGGGTGGTGGCGCGCGACATCGTGGTGATCCCGTCGTCCACGAAGCCCGGGCACCAGCAATCGAACCTCGACGCCATGCAGATCACACTGAGTGCCGACGAGATGGCGCGTATCGATGCGCTCGATCGCGGCGAACGTATCGCCAATCCGGATTTTGCTCCCCAGTGGGACGCCTGAAGCGTCATCACCCATGAAGGCGCTTTCTGCTAATCTAGTCGCCCTCGGTATCGACCGATGCCGGGGGCGCCCTATTTGATATCTTGATCGTTGATTCGCAATGAGGTTTCCGTGACGGAATCCATGTCCTCGCTACGTCGCCAACTGTGGCAGCAGACCTGGCCCATGGCTATCGGCGTGCTCTCGCTGCTGGGCTTCCAGCTCGTCGATAGTGCTTTCATCGCCCGTTTGGGCACTCAGCCGCTCGCGGCACAATCCTTCACCTTCCCACTGTCGTTTCTGATCATCGGCGTGCAGGTAGGTCTGGGGATTGCCATCGCGGCGCTGATTTCACGCACTCTAGGCGCTGGCGATACAGCGCGTGCCAGGCGTATGGGCAGCCTTGTGCTGGTCGGTGGAAGCGCATTGATGGCCCTGCTGATGCTGATCATGTGGGCCGCGCAGACGCCGATCTTCACGCTGCTGGGGGCTGATGCCCCCACGCGTGAGCTGATTCGCGCCTACTGGGGGCCGCAGTTGGTGGCCAACTGGCTGGGGGCGGTGCTGTATTTCGGCTATAGCCTGTTCCGGGCACATGGCGACACGCGCTTGCCCGGAAAACTCATGGTACTGACCAGCCTGATCAATCTGGTCCTCGATCCGCTGTTGATTTTTGGCATCGGCGACTGGTCGGGCTGGGGGCTGCCTGGTGCGGCCTGGGCGACAGCGTTGGCGTTTGCCATCGGCATCTGGTTCCTGGTGACACGTCTACGTGCCCACGACTGGCTGGCGCGGCATGGGTTGCGCGTCGAAATGCGTGCCTCGGCCGTGCCGTTCATGACGATCGCCGGGCCTGCGATGATCAGTCAGTTGATGCCGCCACTCTCGGCGATGCTGGCGACCTCGATCGTGGCCGATCTGGGGGAGACGGCTGTCGCGGCCTGGGGATTGGCGAGTCGCCTGGAAACGCTTTCGTTGATGGTGGTGCTGGCGCTGACTATGTCACTGCCGCCCTGGCTGGGGCGTTGTTACGGCGCCGGCGATTGGTTGCGCATCGATGCCTTGATGAAGCTGGCGGCGCGTACGGCGGTGGTCTGGCAACTGGGGCTGGGGTGTGTCATGGCACTGGCGGCACCCTGGGTTGCGGTCGCTCTGTCGGGCAATCCGGAAATACGCGATGAACTCGCGACCTTGATACGCTGGCTGCTACCCAGCTATAGCTTGCTGGGCCTTTGCATGCTGGTGGTATCCGCCTCCAATGCCCTTGGCTGGCCGGTACGCGCCATGCTGCTGTCCTTCATGCGCTTGTTCGTGTGTTACTTGCCATGCCTGGCGGTGGGGGCCTGGCTGTCGGGCATTTTTGGTGTCGCCTGGGGAGCCGCGTTGGGCAACGTGCTGGCAGGCGGTCTTGCCTGGGGCATTTTCCGGCGTTCCCTGACGCAGCGCATGGCGGTCAATGGCAATTGATGCGTGATATCTTGCCGGAAGGTGGCGGTATGGCCAAGGCTGAGTTCTGGGCTGGCTGTCGCCCGGAAAACGATACCCAGGGGTTGGGTGTGGCGCGTTACGCTGAGTGATCCCAAGTAGGTAGGGAATCCCCGCGTGCATCGCTTGTCCAATGCTCGCATCAGACCCGGTCCGCCGCGGGCGGCGGGTGCCCTGGAATGTAATGAGAGCCATTGAGGAGACAGCGATGACGATTCGCGCTGGCTGGCGTGTCGGGAGCGCCGGCATGTTGGCGTTGTTATTGAGCGGTTCTGTGCTAGTGAGTGGGTCGGTACTCGCCCAGGACGAGGCTGCGCCGCCCGAGGACCAGAAAGGCCAAGCGACCGAGGCGGGCGAGGTCAGTGAGAAGGCAACAGGCGTCAGCGATGAGGATGCCAGCTTTGGTCAGGGAGGTGCGCAAACGCCGCTCGATCAGCGCCGTAACGCGGTGACCTTCGATCAGTTGGATGTCGATGAGGATGGCATGCTCAGTGAAGAAGAGGCACGTCAGGCCGACCGACTCGAGCTCTTTCAACGACTCGAGAGCGATGAGGGCGAGGTGACGCGGGAGGCATTCCGCGATGAAGTCGGCTCGGACACGCTACCCGACGCTCAGGATTAGTGAGCGTAAAGAAGTAAGCGCAAAATAAAACGCCCGTCATGCGTGAGCATGGCGGGCGTTTATGCGTTGTGCGTGTCAGGGCTTTTTATCAGCCGACGACGGTGGCGATGGCCTTGGCCACGTAGGGCAGATTTTCCTGCGCCAGACCGGCAACGTTGGCCCGACCGGAGCGCACCATGTAGATGCCGAACTCGTCGCGCAGACGGTCAACCTGTGCCGGATTCAGTCCAGTATAGGAGAACATGCCACGCTGCTCGGCGATGAAGGCGAACCGCTCGTCCAGTCCATAAGGCTCGAGCGCCTCCACGAAATCTTGCCGTAGCCCGTTGATGCGGTCACGCATCTCGGTGAGTTCCTCACGCCACATGTTGGCAAGTGCCTCGTCGTTGAGAATCTCGGCGACCACTGCGCCGCCATGGGCCGGCGGGTTGGAGTAGTTTTCGCGGGCGACGATGGCCATCTGCGAGCGGACGTTTTCCATCTGCTCGCCATCGCGGGCGATCATGATCATGCAGCCGGTACGTTCGCGATAGACCCCGAAGTTCTTGGAGCAGGAACTGGTGATCATCACTTCATCGAGGTTTTCGGCCAGCAGGCGCGGGCCGTAGGCGTCGGCATCGAGGCCATCGCCGAAGCCTTGATAGGCAAAGTCGACCAGTGGCAGTAGACGCCGCTCGCGCACGACTTCCAGCACGCGTTGCCATTGCTCGCGTGATAGATCGAAGCCCGAGGGATTGTGACAGCAGGCATGCAGCAGTACCACATCGCCTTCGGGAATCTGCTGCAGGGCGCCCAGCATACCGTCGAAATCGAGACGGTTATCGGCGTCCACGTACGGATACTTCTTCAGCTCGACGCCTGCCGCGTGAAAGATGCCCAGGTGGTTGGGCCATGTCGGATCGGAGACCCAGATGCTCTTGCCGGGCAGTTGCGACTTGATGAAGTCCGCCGCCAGGCGCAATGCCCCCGTGCCGCCGGGAGACTGCGTGGCACTGGCGCGGTTAGCGGCCAGTACCGGTGAATCTGTCCCCAGGACCAGTTCGAGTACCGCCTGGCCGTAACGCGGATCGCCGTGCGAGCCGATATAGCTCTTGGTCGTCTCGTTGTTCAGCAGCCGCTCCTCGGCCTCCTTGACGGCCCGCATGACGGGCGTATTGCCGTGCGCGTCACGGTAAACGCCGACCCCCAGGTCGACTTTCTGGGGGTTGGGATCCTTCTTGAAGGCTTCAATAAGTCCGAGGATGGCATCCCCGGGTACGCGTTCAATCTGCTCGAACATTGGACTGCGCTACCTCGTCGGTTCTGGCGGCCATGATGAAATCGTTTTGGTGCAAGCCCTTGATCTTGTGCGACCACCAGGTAACGGTGACCTTGCCCCATTCGGTGGTCAGCGCCGGGTGATGACCTTCTGCCTCGGCGATATCGCCCACCTGATTGGTGAACGCCAGGGCCTGCTTGAAGTTGCGGAACGTGAACTCACGTTCCAATTGCATGATGCCATCGCGCTCCACGATCCGCCACTCGGGAATCTCGGCGCCGAGACTATGCATTTCCCCTTCGCTGACGGTGGGGGCGTCGGCACTGCAGGCTTCGCATTTCAGTTCGGCAAGCTCGCTCATGGTGTTCTTCGCCTCCTTCGAGTGATTTCTATCAGTGTAGAAGCCAGCGCCGGGGCAGGCCTACCGCAACGGCGCGTGATTTACGCTTCGCTCGAAGATATAGCCTTCACGGCCGCGTGGATCTCCGGGTAGGGCCAGTCTTCCAGCGCTGCGAACCCTTCGAGCTGGCGTGCCTTGAGTCGCGTCAGCACGGGATTGGTGAGCCCCGCGAGAAAGCGTGTGAATAGCGCGTCGCTGGGCGGCGGTGCATCGGATAAGGCGGTCAGTCGTTCATGCAAAGGCGCACATAGCGCGGCCACCTGGTGCGGCTCGAGCGGTGCACGTGGCGTCTCCGTGGGCCACTGCGCGATATGGCCGCGACACACCGAGCAATGACCGCAGTGCTCGGGCGCATTGGCGTCACCGAAATAGTCGGCCAGGCGCCGGCTGAGACAGGTCGTCGACTCGAATAGCGCCAGCATGGCCTGCAGGCGCTCGATCTCGGCGCGCTCCTTGCGTTGGAAGTACGTCGTAAGCCGCTCGGCCAGCGCGGCAATATCGATCTCGGGGACGAGCACGGCGTAGACCTCGGTCATCTGCTTGCTTTCGAGCTGAATGAACCCTTGGTCGTTGAAATACTCCAGCGCACTGATGACGCGGCTTCGCGAGGTATCGAGTCCGCGCTCGGCGCCGAGAGTCGCCAGTGCATTTTGATCCAGCTCGCACCAGGTCCGCGCGCGCGGTGAGGCGTCAATCAACGCGGCGACGAAGTCGCGACGCTCGCCGCTGAAACGCTCGATCAGCGCCGACGGATCGAGCAGATACTTGAAACGGTACTCGGCGAAATAGGCATAGCGCGGCGCGATGATGCCTTCGAGTTCGAGCTGCACCAATAGCGTCTTGAGTGGTAGTGGCCGAATGTTGCTGTGCTGCGAGAGTGCGTTTAAACGGACTTCCCACTGACCGTGGGGCGCGGCGTCATTGATGTCGCGCAGCACTCGTTCGATACCGTCGCGTTCCGGCGTATCGCCGTAGACGAAATTTTCCAGCGCCCCGAGGGCGTCGCGTCCGCCGAGCATCAGGCACTGGGACGGTTGGTTATCGCGCCCGGCGCGGCCGATCTCCTGGCTGTAGTTCTCGATCGACTTGGGCAAGTCGAAATGCACTACGTTGCGGATATCGGCCTTGTCGATGCCCATGCCGAAGGCGATGGTGGCGACGATGCAATTTATCTCGCCGCGCATGAAGGCCTGTTGCAGCGTATCGCGGGTCTCGCTGTCGAGGCCGGCGTGATACGCCCGCGCGTCGATGCCCGCCTTGCCGAGATAAGCGGCCAGTCGCTCGGCGGTCTTCTGCAAAGTGACATACACGATGCTTGGTTGTGCCGGTGTCTGCGCCAGGCGCGGGCCGAGCCACTCGGCCAGGGTGCGAGAACGTTGATCGGCGGCGGTGGGCTGCACCTGCAAGTCGAGATTAGGACGATAGAATCCGGTGGCGGCGACGTCATCAGTGGCGATGGCGAAGTTCTCACGCATATCTTCGATGACGCGGGGCGTTGCCGTAGCAGTGAGCAGCAGCGCCTGAGGAATGGCGAATTCGCGCTGATAGGCGGGCAGCTTGAGGTAATCGGAGCGAAAGTTGTGGCCCCATTCGGAGAGACAGTGCGCCTCGTCGACGACCAGCAGCGACACCGGCACCTGGCGCAGGAAGTGACGAAAACGTTCGTTCTTGAGTCGCTCCACCGAGACCATGAGGATGCGGATCTCGCCCTGCTTGACGCCACGCATCACGGCGGAGGCTTCCTCACGGCTCTGGCGTGAATCAAGACTTGCGGCGGCGATGCCATGACGCGCCAGGAAGTCGAGCTGATCCTGCATCAGCGCGAGCAGCGGTGAGACCACCAGCGTCAGGTGAGGCAGATGCAGGGCTGGCAATTGATAGCACAGCGATTTGCCGGACCCGGTGGGAAAGATTGCCGCCGCCGAGCGTCCCTGGGTCACGGCCTCGACCACCTGGCGTTGGCCGGGGCGAAAGTCGGCGTAGCCGAAGACGCGTTGCAGGGTGTCGTCGATGTCGGCCATGCGGTGCTCCTTGCCACGATCTGAGGGCGATATCTTACACCCTGTGGCCATCGAGGTGCTGGATTAGCTTCACTGCATGGTGTGTTCTTTGCAATGGATGGCATGGATGAGGTGCCAACTTGGTTGTGCATGCCGGCGGTGGGTAGAATGGTTTTTTGAAAAAAAGCGCAAACTACCAAGGACGCGGCATGGCCCATTTGTTACGTATCGTGATGATTCACGGTCATCTGGAAGGCGTCGTCGAACTGGATGTCGATGGCCATACCAATATTTGCGGCACCAACGCCTCGGGCAAGACCACGCTGCAGCGACTGGTGCCGGTCTTCTATGGCGAACTGCCCAACAAGGTCGTCCCCAAGACACGGATGAAGTTCGATGCTTTCTACCTGCCGCATCGCAACAGCTATCTGATCTACGAATACCGTCGTGAAGCCGGTAATGTCTGCCAGGCCGTGCTGACACGCAAGAAAGAGGGCGGACTGGAATATCGTTTCGTCGCTGCGCCGTACCAACCCGAGGATTATCTGGTGGAAAGCCAGGAAGGTGTCGTGGCGCTGGAGTACGGCGACTGGCTGGCTGGGTTGCGCCGTGCTGGCATCGACTTCTCGGCCAAGTATGGGGCGACCTCCGAATACCGCGCGGTGATCCAGAATGATTTCACCCAGCAGCAGGGTAATCGGCGCGAAGCGTTGAAGCTGCGCCAGACCGCCGCGAAGTTCAGTCTGGTCAAGCCCGAGCGACGCATTCGTCACATGGAAAAACTGATTTCGGCGGTGCATGCCAAAGAGGGCAAGATGGATACCCTCAAGACCATGCTGGCGGCGATCTTCGAAGAAGACGGCGTCGAACTGCCGGTCACCCGTATCCGCAACACCAAAGCGCGTGACTGGATCGCGCAGATGCGCCAGTCGATGCGTCTGGAACCGCTGCAAAAGTCGCTGGCGGAACTGGCCGACGTCGATCGCGATATCGTCGATCTTGAATCGACACTCTGGCAGCTCAAGCCACAGTTGGATGCCGACCGCCATCGGGCAGAGCGTGTGCTGGCCGATACCGAGGCCGAGCTGAACACACAGCAGGAAGCCTTTCAGGCGCGCGAGCAGGAATACGAGCAGGCCCGCGACACGTTCAACGACCGCATCAGTGAGCTTGCCAGTGAACTGGACCGTACCCAGCGCAGCCTGAACGATCTGCAGCAGCAATACGAGCAGTATGCCGAGGCCGATATGCCCGCCCTGGAGCGGGATCTGGCCGAACTGCCGCAATGGCGTGAACAGGCCCAGCAGTTGCAGGAGCATCTGGCGGTGATGCAGGAGGCCTCTGCGGCCAACCGCTCACGCCTTGACGGGCGCCTGCGCGAGCTGGCCGATAACCTCTCGCGGCGCACCGATGAGATTCAGGCGCTCATCAATGAACTGGGCGACGAGAAGTCGGCGCGCCAGGAGCAGCAGTGGGCCTCCGAGCGTGAACTGGAAGCCCAGTACCACACGCAGCGTAGCGAACTGGATGGCGCCTACCAGACACGGCTTGAGCAAGGCATCGAACGCTTGGCCGATCTCAAGGCGCAACTCGCCTCGACCGGCCAGGTGCCCGAAGAGGTTCAGGAAGCGGAGCTCGCCCAGTCCAGGGTCGATCAGGCCCAGAGCGATCGCAACGCTGCCGCCAGTCGTCTCGAAGGTTTGCGCCGTGAGCACGAAACCCTGCGCCGTGAGCGCGACACGGCAGAGCAGCAGCGAGAAAGTGCCAAGCAACAACTCAATCGGGCGAACCAGCGCTCTCAGGAACTCCAGCATCAGCGCGATCCCGCCGAGGGCAGTCTGCGCTATTTCATGCGTTATCACCGTCCTGGCTGGGAGCATCACCTGGGCAAGGTCATTGCGCCCGAACTGCTCGAGCGTCGCGACCTTTCACCACAGCTTGGTGACAACGAGCACGACGACCTGTTCGGCGTGGCGCTCGACCTTGCCGCCATCGAGCTGCCCGATCATGCCCGCGACGAGGCGAGTCTCAATGCCGCTATCGACGCCGCCGAAGCCGAACAAGCGCGCGCCGACACCGATCTTCAGGCCGCAGAGAAGCAACTCAAAGCTTGCCATGACAGAGTGCAGGGTGCCGAGGAACCTCTCAGCCAGGCGCGGCTCGCCCTCAAGCATGCCGATGACGAAGTCGAATATGCCCTGGATGCTCGACATCAACTTCAGGAGCGCCACGCTCGGCAGCAGAAAGAGCGCCGCCAGGCCGCCGAAGAAGCGCTGGCCAGCCAGCAGGCTGCCGACAAGGCGCTACGCGATGAAAAGCGCGAGGCTCTGAGCACGCTCGATGAGACCCATCAAGCGCAACTCCTGGAACTCAAGGCCGATGGCCAGAGCCAGTTGGCCAGCTTCGACACGCGTATCGATCAGTACAAGCAACAACTCGAAGACCTCAAAACCGAGCACCAGCGTCAACGCCAGGAATTGGAAGCTGCTTTCGATCAGGAGCTTCAGGACCAGGGCGGTGATCCCGAAACCCTGCGCTCGACGCGCCAGCGTATCAGTGATCTGCAGGAGCGCATTCGCGTCACCGAAAGTCGCCGCGAAGAACTCGATGCTTACACGCGCTTCATGCGTGTTGAATGGGGCGAGCGCAAGCCGCAACTGGTTGACCGCGAAGCGACGCTGACACGTGACAAGCAGGCCGCCGAGCACCAACGCGATCAATGCCGTAATGATTTTCAGGCCGCCAAGGTTGCGCACCAGCAAGCTGACAAGACGCTCAAGGCAAGCTGCAATGGCGAACGCGAGGTCATCGACGCCCTCAAGCCATTGCTCGGTCAGGTCGACGGACTAGGGCTTGCGTCAACGTCGAGTGCCGCCGGCGAGTCGCCTCGAGAAGCGCCAGGCGATGTGCATGAGCGCATCGAGCGCACGCGCCAGGCGCTGAGTAACCGGAGCAGGGAAGTGGAAACCCTGCGCAAGGGCTGCGAGCAGGTCGAGAGTGAGCTGATCAAGGGCGCCAGTCAGGGC
Source organism: Chromohalobacter sp. 296-RDG (assembly GCF_029889885.1). GTDB lineage: Bacteria > Pseudomonadota > Gammaproteobacteria > Pseudomonadales > Halomonadaceae > Chromohalobacter. The sequence continues at coordinate 87,923 of NZ_JARANY010000008.1, read as the reverse complement.
TTCGTCGAGACCTTGGAAGCCGAGCGCGCCAAGCTGTTCAGTGGCTCGGGCAGCGGGACAGGCGAGCAGGGTATCGATCCGCGTCGTCAGCTACCGCTTCTGCGGGGCATGCTGCAATTGCTCGAAGATCAGCAGCAGCAATTGATCCAGCAGGGGCGCAACCTGGGCGCCGATCTGGACAAGTTCTTCACCGTCTTCCGTGACCTCAATCGACGCATCAGCGCCCAGAGCCGCCGCTTGTCCGAAGAGGTGGCCGATGACCTGCGCCTCGAGGGTATCAACAAGGCGGAGGTACGCATTCAGTCGACCATCGACGAGCTGGGCTTCTGGGAGCCACTCAAGCGCTTCGCTCAGCTTTATCGTGACTGGGAGAGCTCCAGCCAGACGCTCCCCAGTGATGATTATCTGGATGCGCTGGCCGATGTCGTCGACTTGCTGCGCCACGACCAGCAATACAGTTTCGAAAGCTTGCTGCGCCTCGAGTTGCACTTGAACGAGGGCGGCACCGACCTGGTGATCAAAAGCGATCGCCAGTTGCTCGAGTCCTCGAGCCACGGCATGGCTTACTTGATCCTGTGCAAGTTCCTGCTCGCCTTCACGCGACTGTTGCGCGGCTCTTCGGAGATCGCCATTCACTGGCCCATCGATGAGATCGGCACGCTGGCCTATCACAACGTCGAGACGTTGTTCGATGCCTGCGATAGCAATCGTATTCATATCGTCGGGGCGTTTCCCAATCCCGAGTCCGACGTCTTGCTGTTATTCCGTAATCGCTATCTGATCGACCGTGATGCCGAACAATCGAGTCGCCGCCGCCTGAAGCGCATCGAACCGCGTCTGAGCCGCTTGGCCGAGCGCCTGCAGGAACGCACCACCGAGGAGGTCTCGTCATGATCGAACATGGTCCGTTGCTGGAGCGTTTGCTGGCCGGCGAGTTCGTCTGCGCCGTGAGCGATGACAGGGCCTTCCGCCGCCTCGAGGATGAGGAGGTGCGCGAGCAGATCGACACCTACCTGCGACCGCTCAATCGCCGTCTGGCCACCAACGCCGAGGGCAGTGTCTATTTCCTGGCCTGGCGACAGCTCAACGACGAGGCCCGGGAGCAGTTATCGCGGCAGCTCGGCGAGGTGCTGCATAGCCTGATGCCGATGCTCGAATGGCTGCAACTGATGCAGGAAGCGATGGGCCATGACGCCCTGGTGGCACCGGGCGATGTGCTCAAGCCCGCCGAGCTCAGCGCCCGCTGCGAGGACAATCAGAGCCTGCGTGAGCAGCTCGAACGCCTCGCCGGTGACAGCTTCTTCGGCTCCCAGAGCGAGCAGCTCGACGCCCAGATGAAGCAGGTCTTCAAGCGCCTCAAGGAGCACGGTTATCTGCTACAGCCGCATGCCGACCGCCAGGTCTATCTGGTGACCGGCAAGATCGATTACCTCGTCGATCTGGTACGGCTCATCCGTGACGAAGAAAACCTGCCCGTCGACGATGAGAGCCCGCAGGCGCAGGAAAGCTTGTTATGAAGGAGCTTGCTGTGAGCGACGAACATGAGCTGGAAAGTCGCCTGATCGGCACCGGCGTGGAGCGTCTGGCGCTGCTCGGCAAGCACGCCGACGCCCTGATGCAGGGCTACAGTCGCGATGAAGTGCCGCTGGAGGCCTTGAGCGATAGCGCATTGCGGCGGCTGTTGGCCGCGCGTATCGTCTGGCGGCCCGACGATCAGGGGGGCGTCAAGCTGGCGCCCCGGGTGCGCGAGTTGATCGCCGAGATGCTGGCCGACGAAACCCGCCGCCAGGTCAATGCCGATGTGGGCGAAACCCTGGAACTGGTGCGCACGTTGGTGCAGAGCTACCGCGAGGCTCAGAACCAGAGTGAATACTGGCACCAGGAGCAGCAGTTGCTGCGCCTGCGCCAGGCCGTCGATGATCTCAATGGGCGTTTTGCCGACGCCATCGATAGTCTCTGGCAGCGCCTCAACAGCGACTTCGGTTTCGTGAGCCGCCTGAACGACAAGATCCGCGAAAACGATCGTGCCCAGAAGCAGATCGTGCGCCTGCTGGATGGCCTGCAACTGATCGACTTCGATGAGCTGATCGAACTGGTGGGTAGCGACGGCACCCTGCGCAAGCTGCTGATCAGTCAATTGCAGCGCCAGGTCAGTCAGCATTACACCAGCCTGCGTGAAGTTCAGAGCCGTCTGACCGAACTGATGGCCCGGTTTCGCCAGCAGCAATCGCGTAGCCGGCTGATTAGCGGCATGGCGGCGTTTCTACGCGAGCACCCCAACTTCGTTCCTGGTAACTATGCGCGGCGCAGCGAAGTGCCTGACCTGATCAACCAAGCCAGTCCTTTGATCGCCGCAGCCGCGCCGGCCCTGGATCATGAGCCGGACATTCGCGTGCTGACCGACCTCGTGTTCCAGCTACCGACGCCGGTGCACAAGCCGCAGGCCGTTGCCGCCGCACGGCCTGCCGAGGCCGAGGAGCAGAGCCTGGTGGCGGCGAGCCAACAGGCGCTCAAGCAGGACGTGGAAAATTTCTACCTGACGGTGATCGACCATCCCGATCCCATGGGCATCAGTGCACTGGCCTACCTGCAGGACAGTGACATGGAATGGGGCGACGAGATCTGGCTCTTCCAGGTGATCGCCGAATACCAGGGCCTACCGCGTAGTGAGCAGCGCGCTTTTCACCTGCACCAAGCGGAGAGCCGTGCCAGCGACTTCAACGACCTTCGCCTGATTCACGACGTCACCCTGCAACTGGCGCATTTGGCATGAACGACAGGAACGGGTCCACTCAATTGTTTTTTTGTCACCGCCGCTGAGAGCGGCGGTGCGTTTCATGATGTCCCATCGGCTTGGGCGTCGAGTTCGGCGCGCCAGGCCTGCATCTGCTTGAAGCGTTTCTCCTGCCCGTATTCGGTGGGGGCGAAGAAGGCGGTTGCGGGGAGCTCCGCGGGCCAGCAGTCATGCGCGCGGCCGGCAGGGTAACCGTTGGGTTCGTTGTGCGCGTATCGGTAGCCTTCGCCATGCCCGAGGGATTCCATCAGCTTGGTGGGGGCGTTGCGCAAGTAGGTGGGCACCTCGAAGTCGGGATTCGCGGCGACGAATTGCTTGGCGGCGTTCCAGGCCTGATCGATGGCGTTGCTTTTGGGGGCGATGGCGAGATGCAGCGCGGCATGAGCGATGGCGCGTTGGCCTTCGTAGTCGCCCAGACGCAGGTAGGCGTCCCAGGCGGCCATCACCAGTGGCAGGGCACGGGGCTCGGCATTGCCGACGTCCTCCGAGGCGATGGCGGCGAGGCGGCGCACTACATCGAGCGGGTCACCGCCGCCTTGTACGAATTGTGCGATGTACAAAAGCGCGGCATCGCTGCGTGACGAGCGTATCGATTTATGGATCGCCGAGAGCAGGTCGTAATAATGATCGCCCTGCTTGTCGAAGGCGCTGGCCTGGTGCCCCAGGACTTCATGCAGCGCCTGCAGGGTCAGGCGCTCGCCGTTCTCGGTGGGCTCGGCGAAGTCGCAGGCCGTTTCCAGCAGGCCCAGTGCGCGTCGCGCATCACCCGAGGCCGAGCGTGCGAGCGTTTCCAGCACGTCCTCGTCGGCCTCGATATGGCGCTCTCCCAGGCCGCGCTGGGTATCCGTCAGGGCCTGATGCAGCACACGCAGCAGATCGTCCACCTCCAGCTTGCGCAGCACATAGACGCGCGCCCGCGAGAGCAGCGCCGAATTGACCTCGAATGACGGATTCTCGGTGGTGGCGCCGATCAGCGTCAGCAGTCCGGATTCGACGTGCGGCAGCAAGGCATCCTGTTGGCTCTTGTTGAGACGATGAATCTCATCGAGGAACAAGAGCGTCGGCTGTCCGCGCACCTGCCCTTCGCGGGCGCGTTCCACGGCGGCACGGATGTCCTTGACGCCGGCCATCACCGCCGATAGGCGTTCGAGCATGGCGCCTGAAGCATCGGCGAGAATATCGGCCAAGGTGGTCTTGCCCACGCCCGGTGGCCCCCACAGGATCATCGAGCGTATCGCGCCACTTTCCGCCATGCGACTCAGTGGTTTGCCGGGGCCGACCAATGCCTCCTGGCCGACGTAGTCGTCCAGGCGGCGAGGCCGCATGCGATAGGCCAGCGGTGTGTTATCGGATTGGGATGAAGCGAACAGGTCCATGTGTATGCCACCGTGGGTGAGAGGGTGTTTACAAAAGGGCTGCACTCGACAATCCAGCGTTAAAATCGGCCTCAAACTACTCATTTACCCCATGTAAACTCCGCGTTTTCGGCCAATTTTGCCTTGTCTTGCCTTCGTTCGCCTGTTTTGTAAAGACCCTCTGAGTCGAGTCGCCGAAAACCGTTTCTAGACTTTCGGCCAACAGGCGTAATCCTGTCATACACGCTAGGGTAAAACATTCGAGTCCCGGTAGGGTGTTTCCCTCGGGAGAGTGGGAGTCAATGAAGACTCTCGCCTAAACTGGAAAATAAGGCTGCCGGATACCCCGCGCTGCCACGCGCCGACTGCAAAGGAGGCTTTTACATGCCCATGCTGACCCAATTGCGCCAAGACCATGCCAACATGGCGCGTCTGCTGCACGTGCTGCAGCTCAAGCAGAAAACTCTGGCGGAAGGCGAGCGCCCCGACTTCCAGCTGATGCGCGAGGTCGTGGATTACATTCTCGATTATATGAGTGGCTTCACCGCTCCGCTCGAACGGATGTGCACCGAACAGTTGAACACACGGGCGCCGGAGGCCAACGCGCTGTGCCAGCGTTTGTCTGAGGATTATCGGGCACTCAATGCCCGTCTGGCCCGGCTTTCCCAGAATCTCGACATGATCCTGATGGACGCGGTGGTGCCGATGGATCAGTTCAGCGAGGACCTCAAGGCCTATCTGGAGTCGCATCGTGCCTATCTGCGCGGCGAGCGCGAGGAGTTGTTTCCGCTGATTCGCGAACATTTCGACGAGGACGACCTGGATCAGCTGGCAAAGGCCCTGCCCGAAGGCGCGGAAGCTGAGCTGGCTCGTCTGCAGGAAGCTTACCCGGTGCTTTACGCCGAGTTCCGTGAGGCACCTTCGCCGTTGAGTTGAGTTATATCGGCACGTGCACGTCATAATGATTACCGGGCGCGGGCGCGCGGCAGTTCATCCCAGCGCGTGGTGTAGCACGCCGAGCGATAGGCGCTATTCATTTGCCAGGGCGCATCGGCGGGCTGCGGGCCCAGGGTCAGTGCCTGGCGCCCGTAGCGGGCACGGATCGCGTCCCAGGCCTCCATCAATGCCTCTCGCCGGGCGGGTTCGGCGCCCTCGAAGAGCGTCGTCTGGCTTTGCTGGCGGGGCGTCAGTTCGGCGAGCATTATCCCGAGCTTCTGATAAGCCGCAGGTTGCCAGATCTGGTCGAGCAGACGCTGTGCCGCGCGGGTGAGTTGCTGCGTGTCGGCACTGGGAAATGGCAATGCGGTCCACTCGCAGGCATGGCGAAACGTGCCGGCGTGGTACGGGTTGGTACGCAGATATACACCGATCGCCGAGGCCTGCATGGCGTCGCGTCGCAGCTTTTCGCCGGCGCGTTGGCAGTGATGACGTAAAGCGCCGGCGAGGGCGGCATGGTCGCGTAGGGGACGCCCGAAAGAGCGCGAACAGAGAATGCTACGGCGCGGGGTTTCCAGGTCGTTCATCGACAGGCAGGGATGGCCGTTGAGTTCGCTGGCGGTGCGCGCCAGTACCACGCTGAAACGACGTCGTAACTCGCTGTCGGGTGTCTCGCGCAGTGCGGCGGCGGTGAGCACGCCCATGCCGGCCAGGCGTGCGTGGAGTCGTTCGCCCACACCCCACACATCGCGCGGCGATAGCCGATTCAGATGAGTACTCAATTCGGGCGCGTCGGCATGCGCCCAGACACACACCTGAGGGCGCGTCGACTGCGCCTTGGCCTGGCGGTTGGCGAGCTTGGCCAGGGTGCGCGTCGGGGCGATGCCGATGGATACCGGCAACCCTACTTCTCGCACCACGCTATGCACCAGGCGAGCGCCCAGGGCGTGCCAGTCTTCCTGCAAGCCGCGTAGATCGAGGAAACACTCGTCGATGGAATAGGGCTCCAGCGTCGGTACTTGGCGCGCCAGAACCTGTTGCACGCGTGCCGAGAGGTCTCCATAAAGCGTGTAATTGGACGACTTCAGCACCACACGACGCCGCAGTGCCGGGTCGATCTTGTGGGTGGGGATGCCCATGGGAATGTCGAGTGCCTTGAATTCCTCGGAACGCGCGATGACACAGCCGTCGTTGTTGGACAGCACGCCCACCGGAACGCCCTCCAGACGCGGTTCGAAAAGACGCTCGCAGGCGGCATAGAAGTTGTTGCAGTCGATCAGCGCGAACATGACGGTATGGCCGGTTCCTCGCCCGTGGCGGGCAAGGCATGAATGGCGTAGCAGATGACGCCCCACAGGCGGTCATCGTTGTCCTCGAAGGGCAGCGTCGCCAGGCCGGGGCGTGACGGCGCGAGGTATAGCTGTGGCCCGCGGCGTTCGAGGCGCAACACGCTCAGCTCTCCGTCGATGACTGCGACCAGCCAATGCCCGGGGCGCGGTGAAATGGCGCGGTCGATCACCAGCAAGTCGCCGTGATACAGGCCGGCGTGGTGGTGGTCATCGCCCTCCAGGCGCATGAAGAACGTCGAGGCCGGGCGACGCACCAGATGGTGATGTAGATCCAGCGGGGCTTCTCGGTAATCGTCGGCCGGGGAGGGGAAGCCGCTGGCGCCGCGTGGCAGAGTGTCGCTCGATGCGGGCGCCGAGGTCGACGCGGCGAGAGCGATAGGCGTCATGGACATAGCGGAACCTCGAAAACGAAATGACGAATACTGTAAAAATAAACAGTATTTTGCCTCGAGGCAAGTCGAACCATCTCATCCCTTGGGCGGGTAAGGTAGAATGAGCGCACGTGTTTTCGAGGAAGTCGTTGCGAGGGAGTCGTATGGACCGCCTGCAGGCGATGCACATCTTTCGCGCCGTGGTCGAGGCCGGCAGTTTCGCTGGCGGTGCGCGCAAGCTGGAACTCTCCAATGCCATGGTCAGCAAGCAGATCGCCAAGCTGGAGACCAGTCTGGGGGTACGGTTGTTGACGCGCACCACGCGGCGCTTGCAGCTGACCGCCGAAGGCGAACGCTATCTCAATGGGGCGAGTCGCTTGCTCGATGAGTTGCAGGAGCTGGAGACCGGGCTCGGCGAACAACGTGGCGAGGTGCGCGGTCGTCTACGGCTTTCCGCGCCGCTGGATTTCGGCGTACGTGCACTGATACCCGCCTTGCAGGCGTTTGAGCAGCGACATCCGGCGGTGATGCTCGATGTCGTGCTCGAGGATCGCCGTGTCGACCTGGTGGCTGAGGACTTCGATCTAGTGGTGCGTATCGGCGAGCTGGAAGACTCCAGTTTGATCGCGCGACCGTTGATGGACATGCCGCGCCACGTTTATGCCGCGCCGGAGTATCTGGCGCGACACGGAACGCCCACGCATCCCGCCGAGCTGCGTAGGCATCGTTGTCTGCACTATAGCCTGGCGCGCGAAGGTCACTATTGGCACTTCCAGGTCGATGGAGCGCCTCACCGGGTGCGCATCCGTCCGGTCATGGCCTGCAACAATGGACGCGCCCTAACCGAGGCGGCGATACGCGGCATGGGACTGGTCTACAAGCCGGCGTTCCTGGGTGAACCGGAAGTCGAGGCCGGGCGGCTGGTCCGCGTGCTGGACGAGTTCAGCGTGGCGCCGATCAGTGTTCACCTGTTGTATGCCGAGCGTGAATTCATTCCCGCGCGCCTGCGGGCCTTAGTGGATACGCTGCTGGCACACTTCGCGGAGACCCGCGCATGACGGCGCCGATTCTGATCTTCGATTCCGGTGTGGGCGGGCTCTCGGTGGTGGGCGCCTTGCGCACGCGCCTGCCCGGCGCACCGCTGGCGTATGTGTGTGACAACGCCGCGTTGCCGTACGGCACCAAGCCCGATGACTGGCTGGTCGCGCGAATCGTCGCGGTGTGTCGCGCGGCGGTGGCGGCGAGTGGCGCGCGGGCCTTGGTGGTGGCCTGCAATACGGCCAGCACGTTGGCGCTAAAGGCCTTACGCGAGAACCTGAGTATTCCGGTGATCGGTACCGTGCCGGCGATCAAGCCGGCGGCCCATGCCTCACGCAGCGGCGTGTTCGGGCTGCTGGCGACCTCGGCGACGGTGTCGCGCCCTTATACGCAGCGTTTGATCGCTGAGTTCGCGCCGGATTGCACGGTGGTGAGACTGGCCGCCGATCGTTTGGTCGCGCAGGCCGAACGCGTCCTGACCGGGATGCCTTGGGACGATGCGGTCATCACTGCGAGCCTGGCGCCGTTATGGGAAGCGTCGCGTCTCGATACCGTGGTGCTGGGATGCACGCACTTTCCGCTGCTGCGCGAGGCGCTCGTGCGACATGCACCGCGCGACATCGTGTGGGTCGATTCCGGTGACGCCATTGCGCGGCGCGTGGCGCAGGTTGTTTTCCCGGCCTGGCATGATACGTCGGAGAGTGATGCGAGCTGGGCCAGCGCGGCGCAACAAGCGGGCCTGGCACGCACTCTGGCAGGCTATGGCTTCAGTGCACCGTACTCTTTGGCATTGCCTGCCACTGTTTCAACCTTCTGATTTCCATGAGACGGTGTCGTTACGACGGCATCGTGAGTTTTTGCTGAAAGGAGTTTTCGTGGCCGTACCCGTCGTCGACCCCGAGCGTTACGAGTCTCAGCTCGATGCCAAGCGCGAGCGTATCAACGCGCAATTCGCGCGCTTCTCTCCGCCGCCGCTGGAGGTGTTTCCCTCGCCGCCGAGCCATTACCGGCAGCGCTGCGAGTTTCGTATCTGGCATGACGGTGACGATCTGTTCTACGCCATGTTCGAGGTCGATCCTGCCGACCCCAAACGTAAGGAGGTCGTGCGTCTAGATGAATACCCGGTGGCAGGAGAGCGCATCAACGCGCTAATGCCCGCCTTGCGTGACGCGTTGTTGGCAAGCGATACCCTGCGTCGCAAGTTGTTCCAGGTCGAGTTCTTGACCACGCTGAGTGGCGAGGCGTTAGTGACCTTGATCTATCATCGCCAACTCGACGAAGCTTGGGAGCAGGAAGCACGGGCGTTACAGGAAGCCCTGAACGTATCGATCATCGGCCGGGCGCGTAAGCAGCGTCTCGTCCTCGAGCGCGATCATGTCTGGGAGCGACTGAATGTCGAAGGCCGTGAACTCGTCTATCAGCAGGTGGAGAACAGCTTTACCCAGCCCAATGCGGCGATTTGTCAGTCGATGCTGGGGTGGGCGCGGGACGTAACTCGCGAGAGCTGCGACGGCGACCTGGTGGAGTTCTATTGCGGCAATGGCAACTTCACGATTGCGCTGGCCGAGAACTTTCGCCGTGTCGTGGCCACTGAGATCTCGCGGACCTCGGTAGCTTCGGCCAACGTCAATCTAGAGGCCAATGGCGTGACCAACGTCGTGGTGGCGCGGATGTCCGCCGAGGAATTCAGCGAAGCCCTGTCCGGCGAGAAAAGCGGGCGGCGCGTGGCGGCGCTGGCGCTCGATGAGCATGCCTTTACCACGGCGCTGGTCGATCCGCCGCGGGCTGGGCTCGATACGCATAGCTGCGAGCAACTCAAGGCCTATTCGCGAATTGTCTATATTTCCTGTAACCCGGACACGCTCGAGGCGAATCTCGAGACATTGAGCGAAACCCATGTCGTAACCCGTTTCGCATTGTTCGATCAGTTTCCGTATACCGACCACTGCGAATGTGGCGTGCTGCTGGAACGCCGGGAGGCGCCAGCGAGCGCATGACAAGGCCCATGCACAACCGGCATACGCCATGAGGGTGCGTCACATTGGTGGGGCTTGACGCACGATAGGCGTAAGCTCGTGCCATCATGGTGGTGCATGCGACACGCGTGCGTGCCGCCGAAGAATCATTCATCGGTCGCCATGAAGGGTGGCCGGTCGTAGCCGAGGTGCTTGATGCAACACGTCGCGATCGAGGGCAAGGAAGATTTTCTTGCCCAGCTCAAGGAACAACTGGCCAAGCGGCTTCCCCAGGAAAAAGTGGAGCGGATCGCTGCCTTCGCCGAGGATTTGTATGCCTCGGCACCGTTCGAAGAAGCCGCCGAGCGCGGCCTGGATGATATCTACGGCGCCACGTTGTCGGCGTGGCACTTCATGCAGACGCATGACCCCAGCGAGGCCAAGGTGCGTGTCTTCAACGCCGACTTCGAGGAACATGGCTGGCAGTCGCCGCATACCGTCGTGGCCGTGCTGCACGAAGACATGCCGTTTCTCGTCGACTCGGTGCGTATCGAGCTCAATCGCCGCGGGCTGACCGTGCATGCGATCCATAACGCCGTTCTGGCGGTAGAGCGCGATGCCAAGCATCATCTCAAGCGTGCGACCTCGACCGAGGCCAAGAACGCGCCGACATCGCGCGAGTCGATCATTCTGGTCGAGGTCGACCGCCATTCCGACACGGCGACCCTGGACGACCTTCACGACAGTCTCGAGGAAATACTGCGCGACGTACGTGCGGCGGTGGAAGATTTCGACCCCATGCGTGAGCAGGTGCGCCAGTCGATCAAGGAACTCAAGGCGCAGCGCCCGAAGCAGATCAAGGCCGACGATCATAAAGAAGCCATCTCCTTCCTCGAGTGGCTGCTCGACGATCATTTCACTTTCCTGGGCTATGACGAGTACGAGGTCTTGCAGGAAGACAACCAGGACCGCCTGCGTCAGATACCCAAGAGCGAGTTGGGCGTTTTCAAGCTCGACGAGCCGCGTTACCGCGAGCGCATCAGTACCGACGAGGGCGTCGAAGACGATCAGTATGTGCTGGTGCCGGAACTTCTGTCCTTTGCCAAGAGCGCCTATCACGCGCGCGTGCATCGCCCCGCCTACCCGGATTATATCTCCATCGATCGTTATGACGAAGACGGTCGCGTCATCGGCGAGCGGCGCTTCCTGGGGCTCTATACCTCGACGGTCTACAACGAATCGCCGCGCAATGTGCCGGTGCTGCGCAAGAAGATCGAAGCCGTCATCAAGGCCGCGGGCGTCAATCCCAAGGGGCATAACGGCAAACAGCTGACACAGATCCTCGAGGTCTATCCGCGTGACGATCTGTTCCAGATCGATACCGACGAGTTGGCGCAAACCGCCTTCGGTATTCTCAATATTCGCGAACGGCGCAAGGTGCGGCTGTTCATTCGCGAGGACCGTTTCGGCCAGTTCTATTCGTGCCTGGCGTTCGTGCCGCGCGATGTGTTCTCCACCGAATTGCGCGTGCGCATCCAGAACCTGCTCTGCGAAGAGCTCGATGCTACCTTCGGCGATTTCAATACCTATCTGTCCGAGTCGGTGCTGGCGCGGATCCAGTTCATTTTGCGTTTCAATGGCGAGCGCCCGGCCGAATACGATATACGACGCCTGGAGAAGAAGATTACGGCGCTCTCGCGTAGCTGGCGGGACGATCTGCAGGCAGCCATGGTCGAGGGCTACGGTGAGGAACAGGCCAACCGCCTGATGCAAGACTATCGCGAGGCGTTTCCCAGCAGCTATCGCGAAGACTTTTCGGCCCGTACTGCCGTCTACGATATTCACCATCTCGGGGAGTTGGGCGGGAATGCGCCGATCAGCTTGAGTCTTTATCGGTTGGTCGAGGAAAACATCGACGGGGTCAACCTCAAGCTTTTCCATGCCGATCAACCGATCCCGCTCTCCGATGTGCTACCGGTGCTCGAGAACCTGGGACTCCGCGTGATCAGCGAACGTCCCTACGAAGTTGAGTGCCCTGATCAGACCTACTGGATTCATGACTTTACTCTCGAGCATCGTGGCGACGGGGTCGTCAATCTTCAGGAAATGCGCGATGTCTTCATCGAGGCGTTCACGCGCATCTGGACCGGCGATGCCGAAAGCGATGCCTTCAATCGACTCGTCATTGGCGCTAATCTGGCATGGCGCGAAGTGGCGGTTCTGCGTGCCTATGCACGTTATCTCAAGCAGTTGCGCTTCGGGCTCTCGCAGGACTATATCGCCAATACGCTTGCCAGCCATCCGGAGATCACGCGTGAGCTGGTGACGCTGTTCGAACTGCGCTTCGATCCCGATGACACCGCCGGCGACAGTGAGATCGAGGAATGCGTGGCGCGTATCGAAGGTCTGCTCGATGAGGTCGCCAGCCTCAATGACGATCTATTGCTGCGTCGCTACATGGCGCTGATTCAGGCGACATTGCGGACCAACTATTATCAACGGCGTGAAGATGGCGAGACTAAGGATTATATCGCCCTCAAGCTCGAGCCGACGCAAGTGCCGGACATGCCCAAGCCGCGGCCGATGTTCGAGATATTCGTCTACTCGCCGCGTGTCGAGGGTGTTCATCTGCGCAGCGGCAAGGTCGCGCGCGGCGGGCTGCGCTGGTCCGATCGTCACGAGGACTTCCGCACCGAGATCCTGGGGCTGGCCAAGGCGCAGCAGGTCAAGAACGCCGTCATCGTTCCGGTAGGCGCCAAGGGCGGCTTCATCTGCAAGCGCATGCCCGGCGGTGCCGACCGCGACACGGTGCAGAAGGAAGGCATTGCCTGCTATCAGATATTCATCCGCGCACTGCTCGACGTGACGGACAACCTGGAAGGTGGCGAGGCCGTACCGCCCGAGCGCGTGGTGCGTCACGACGAGGCCGACCCCTACCTGGTGGTGGCCGCCGACAAGGGCACCGCGACTTTCTCGGACATCGCCAACGCCATTTCGCTGGAATACGGCCATTGGCTGGGCGATGCCTTCGCTTCCGGTGGCGAGCACGGCTATGACCACAAGAAGATGGGCATTACCGCCAAGGGTGCCTGGGAATCGGTCAAGCGTCACTTCCGCGAAATGGGTCTCAATACCCAGGAGACGCCGTTCAGCGTGGTAGGGATCGGCGACATGGCGGGCGACGTGTTCGGCAACGGCATGCTGTTGTCCGACAAGATTCGTCTCGTCGCGGCCTTCAACCACCGGTATATCTTCGTCGATCCCGACCCAGATACTTCGGCTTCGTTCAAGGAACGCAAGCGCATGTTCGAGTTGGTGCGCTCGAGCTGGGAGGATTACGACACCGCCTTGATCTCCGAGGGTGGGGGCGTGTTCTCGCGCGATGCCAAGTCCATCAACATCACGCCGCAGATGAAAAAGGCCTTCGACATCAAGGCGGGCAAATTGTCGCCTAACGAGTTGATTCGCGCGATTCTCGTGGCGCGTTATGACCTGCTCTGGAACGGTGGCATCGGTACCTACGTCAAGGCCGCCGATGAAACCCATGCCGATGTGGGCGACAAGACCAACGATGCCTTGCGTGTCGATGGTGGCGAGCTGCGCTGCCGCGTGGTCGGCGAGGGTGGCAACCTGGGCCTGACACAACTGGGTCGCATGGAAGCCGCAGAGCAAGGCGTGCGGGTCAATACCGACTTCATCGACAACGCCGGTGGGGTCAATTGCTCCGACCATGAAGTCAATATCAAGATCTTGCTCGACGATATCGTCAAAGCCGGCGACATGACCGACAAGCAGCGCAATGAGTTGCTGGCGAGCATGACCGAGGAAGTGGGTGAACTGGTACTGCGCGATAACTATCGTCAGACTCAGGCACTTTCCTTGTCGGAGATTCTCAGTCAGCAGGGTATAGGGCCGTATCGGCGCTTCGTCAATGAACTGGAAGCCGCTGGAGGACTGGATCGCGAACTGGAATTCCTGCCCTCCGACGAAACGTTGGCCGAACGCGCCAATATGGAAAAAGGTCTGACGCTGCCCGAGTTGTCGGTGCTGATCTCGTACGCCAAGAGTGCGCTGAAAACCGACATGATCGCTTCTGATTTGCCGGACAATCCGCATGTCCAGCGGCACATGGTGCGGGCCTTCCCGCAGACGCTGGTCGAGCGCTTCCCGGACGAGATGTATCAGCATCGCTTGAAGCGCGAGATTACCGCGACGCAGATCGCCAACGACTTGGTCGATCACATGGGGGTCACCTTCGTGCGGCGTCTGCGTGACTCCACCGGTGCCACGCGAGCGGAAGTGACGCGCGCTTACCTCATCGCGCGCGATTGCTTCAACCTCGAAGGCCTCTGGGAACAGATCGAGGCACTCGATCATCAAGTCGACAGCCGCGTGCAGTACAGCATGATGCTCGACCTGATGCGGTTGCTGCGCCGGGCCACACGCTGGTTCCTGCGTCATCGCACCCATCAGAGCATTCAGGAAGCAGTGGAGTATTTCGCACCGCGTATCACCCAATTGCAGGAGAGTGTCGGCAAGCGCCTGCGCGGAGAGGATCACGAAACGTGGGACGCGCGTCGTGACGAGTTGGAGAAGGCTGGCGTGCCGACCTCCCTGGCGAGTATCGTTGCGGCAGCCAATAGCCTGTATGCGGGGCTCGGCATCATCGAGGCGGCGCGTGTCACCGACGAGAAGATCCAACGTGTCGCCGAGGTCTACTACGATATCGGCCATCGTCTGGAGCTGCCGTGGATGAACAGCCAGATCAACGCGCTGAAAGTGCGCGATAGCTGGCAGGCGCAGGCGCGCGAGACGTTCCGCGACGACCTCGATCGCCAGCAACTGGCACTGACCGTCAGCGTGCTCAAGATGGAGGGGGCGCCACGTGGCGTGGAGCCTCGTGTCGAGCAGTGGCTGGATCGCCACGCTGGCTTGGTCGAACGTTGGAGTGGCCTGCTCAATGAAGTGCGCTTGGGCACTCAGGGCGGCTTCCCGCTATTCGCGGTGGCCATTCGCGAACTGGTCGATCTCGCCGAGAGCAATGGCGAGGGATAAGTTCGCACGTAATGCTCCGAGCCTCGTGCTCGGGGCATTGTCGATTTTCCTTCCTCTTCGAACTTTCAGGTGAAGCATTGGCGCTTATGTCTCTGATATGCTGTGTCCGACTCAGGTTCGAAGCCAAGTAGAGAAGCCCCATGAATCATCGCGTGATTACCACAATGCTCGTGGCCCTGGGACTGGCCGGCTCGTCATCGCTGGCCATGGCTCAGAGTGCTGCACAGCAGAAGGCGCACGAAGCGGCGGCTAAAGTCGATCTTACCGATTTCTTGCAGTCGAGCTCCGATGCACGTAGCCAGAGTTTTTTCTTCGGCGGGACGCAGACGCATCCCTTTACCGTCGAAAAAGCAGGACGCTATCAATTCCAGAGCTCGACCTTGCCGGGCGATTCCGACGATTACCGAATCGAAGCGACCTTGCTCGACGCTCAAGGCAATAAAATCGCCTCGGCGTCGGGGTTGGGCCAGAACGATGGCTTGACCATGGAACAGCGCCTGGAGTCCGGCGATTACGTGTTGCGTGTCTCCGGTCAGAAGTTCGGTACCACCAAGACGGGCGGCAATAGCTTCGTTGTCTCCGTCAATGAGTTGGATGCCCAGGGCAATCGCCTTTCGAGTGAGGAGAGCGGTGTCGACGCCGGTGGGGGCATCATGTTCGGTGGGCCGGGTAAAGACGGTCGTACCACAGCTTTTGTCGATGATGACGATTCGGTAGCGGCCATCGCTGCGCCGCGCCCCGACGCCACCGAGTCGGCGTCTGCAGTGGCTTCGGGTACCGCCGCAACGTCGTCGGTAGCGAGCGATGCGTCGTCGGACTCCACGTCAAGCAGCGGCGCTTCTTCAGCCACGCAGGATGATGAAGACGCCTTGCCGGATGCGTTCGACGAAATCGTGACCGACCTGGCCATTCGCGAGCAGGGCAAGGTATTGAGTTTCGATGTGGTGGAAGCGGGTACCGTGTCGGTGACCAGCTCGACCTTCCCCGGCAATGAGGGCACCTATAGCCTCGAAGCGCGGATCCTCGACGAGAGCGGTGATGTCGTGGCCAGTGACAAAGGTGAAGGTTTCGAGAGTGATTTCGACATCGAAACGACGCTGCAACCGGGGCGTTACACCGTCTGGGTGAAGGGCCGGAAGTTTGGCAGTGCGATGAGCGGCGTCAATAATTACACGCTACGCGTGCAGCAGCTCGACACCCAGCCGTAAGGCCTGGTGCATTGTCGGGGCTGACGGCCCTGATGCGAGCCCCGCTTCGCCATGCGCGAATGCGGGGCTCTGCGCTTTTGGGCGTGGCTGCGCTATACTGCGCGCCCACTTCATGTTTTGCCGCTCATTATATTGTCCGAGGATCCATGTACGCCCTGGCCCGTTCGCTGCTTTTTCGACTCGACCCTGAAACCGCCCACGGCGTTGCATTGACGTCACTCGAGGCCGGCCATCGCCTGGGGCTGGGCAGATGGATGGGCACGCATGTCGAGGCGCCCGTCACGTTGATGGGACTGACGTTCCCCAATCGCGTGGGGTTGGCGGCGGGGCTCGACAAGAATGCCGAGCACCTCGATGCACTCGGGGCGCTTGGCTTCGGCTTCGTCGAAGTGGGAACGGTGACGCCCAAGCCTCAGCCGGGTAACTCCAGGCCGCGGCTGTTCAGGCTGCCGGCGAAAGGGGCGATCATCAATCGCATGGGGTTCAACAATGCCGGTGTCGACGCGCTGGTCGCCAATGTACGCAAGAGTCGCTACCACGGCGTGATTGGCATCAACATCGGCAAGAATCTGAGTACGCCAGTCGAGCACGCGGTGGATGATTACCTGACGTGTCTGCGTAAGGTGCATGCGCATGCGCATTACGTCACGGTGAATCTGTCGTCTCCAAACACACCGGGACTTCGCAACTTACAGTTCGGCGAGCATCTGGAGGCGTTACTGGGCACGCTAGTCGAGGAAAAGCATCGCCTCGACAACGCCAGTGGCCGGAACGTGCCTCTGGCGGTAAAGATCGCCCCTGACATGAGTGACGACGAAGTCGCGCTCGTTGCACAGGCGTTGGCGACCAACGGTATCGATGCGGTGATTGCTACCAATACCACGGTGTCACGCGAGGCGGTGGCGGGGCTCGTGCATGCCGAGGAGCAGGGCGGGCTTTCCGGACGCCCGGTGTTCGAGTCTTCCAATCGAGTGATTCACGAGTTGCGCCACCATCTACCGACGCTGCCGATCGTCGGCGTTGGCGGTATCGATAGCGGGCATGCGGCGCGTGCCAAGGGCGATGCGGGGGCCGACCTCGTGCAGCTGTATACTGGCTTCATCTATCGGGGGCCGGCGCTGGTCGGCGAATGCGCTGGGGCTCTGGCGTAGTGTACGTTTACATAAGCAGCGTGCTTTGACATAAGTAGGTTGCTTTGACGTAAAAAGGCCCGCGATGCGGGCCTTGTCATGGACCTGTCAATGGGGTGTCGATCCAGGTGCCATTAAGGGGTCTATCATCACAGTACCATGGGGTTTCGATGGATGCCGGAAATCCCCGTCATGCCGGCCCATTGGTCCCCACGACCTTCACGCCAACCGCTCATCCAGTACTCACGGAGGTTGATGTCCTGGCTGGGGCAATCATCGCGAGAGCGCCCCGTCATGCCGGCTTTGTATCCGTGGACATATGCACGCTGAAAGCGATCACGTTTCTGTCGTTTCATCGGATGGCCTCTTATCAAGAACCGATTGTTGAGATCTGACAGTACATGCCGACAATGGGGCAACCACCGTCGCCATGAACCGGAACGTCCGGACACGAAACGCATGCGTTTTCAGTAGCTACTACTTTTAATGTTTAGTGCTTTGAAGCGGATTTGTCGACCAGCGATTTGGCATAAGCCAAACGTTCCATGTAAACCACAGGAATATGACCGGTGCGTGGCGCCGGGATGACGACTTTATGACCGATGTGCAATCCTCATCTTTGACGCTCTTCGTCACCTGCCCCAAGGGCCTCGAGGGCTTGCTGGCCGACGAACTCGCGGGCTTCGGCACAGAGGTGACCGGGACGACCGTGGCGGGTGTCCACGTTCAGGCCGATATCACGATGGCCTACCGCATCTGCCTGTGGTCGCGCCTGGCGAATCGCGTGGTGCTCTGCCTTCTGCGCGAGCAGGATATCGAACGACCCGAGTCGCTGGTCGAGGCCGCCCGCCGGGTCGACTGGCATGCACATCTGCGTACCGGAAGCAGTCTGGCCGTGGATTTCCATGGCCAATCCGAGCATATTCGCCATACGCGCTTCGGGGCCCAGAGCGTCAAGGATGGCATCGTCGACTCGATGCGGGCGGCCGGCCACGAACGTCCGGTGATCGAGCTCAAAAGCCCCGATACTCGCATTTATGCACACCTGCATCGCGGGCGCTTGCTGTTAGGGCTCGACCTGGTCGGCGGTAGCCTGCATCAGCGTGGCTATCGCCGCGATGCCGGCCACGCGCCGCTCAAGGAGAATCTCGCCGCCGCCTTGCTGATGCGTGCCGATTGGCCGGCGCGGGCACGGCGTGGGGAACCCTTGCTCGACCCTATGTGCGGGGCAGGTACGCTGCTCATCGAGGCGGCCTTGATGGCGGCGGACATCGCCCCCCAGTTGGCCCGGCACTATTTCACCTTCGAGGCCTGGGCGGAGCATGACCCCGGCGTATGGCAGGAGCTCAAGCGTGAGGCGGAAGCTCGTGCCAGCGTGGGGCGTCGCCGTGTGAAGTCAAAGCTGTTCGGTCGCGACCAGAGCCCGCCGGCCATCGCCGCCGCCAAGGCCAACGCCATGCGTGCGGGGATTCCCGCCTTGATCGAGCTGGAAGGTGCCGAGGTGGCACAACTGACGCGCCCTGAAGGCATCGACGGGCCGGGGCTGGTCATCACCAATCCGCCATATGGCGAACGCCTGGGCGAATTGCCCGAGGTGGTGCCCATCTATACCGCTCTCGGTGAGCGTCTACGCGCCGAGTTCGAGGGCTGGCAACTGGCGCTGTTCACCGGCAACCCCGACTTGGGCCACCGCACCGGGCTGCGGGCCACCAAGCAGTATGCGTTCAAGAATGGGCCGCTGGATTGCAAGTTGCTGCTGATTCCGGTCGTGGTAGAGAGTACCTCGCGCAGGGCTTCTGGCAAGGACTCGGACGAGAGCGACTCAGCAGGCGGGCAGGGCGCTCAGGAGGCGCCGGGTGCGCCTCGCAATGAGAGCGCGCAGATGTTCGCCAACCGGCTGCAGAAGAACCGCAAGCGGCTGAAGAAGTGGCTCAAGCAAACCGGCGAGCGTTGCTATCGGCTTTACGATGCGGATATGCCGGAATACGCCCTGGCGGTGGATGTCTACGGTGACCATGTACACGTGCAGGAATACGCGCCGCCGCGCTCGGTAGACCTGCGTCAGGCGCAGCGGCGTTTGTTCGATGCTCTGGAGGTCATCCCCCAGGTGCTCGGCGTACGCCCAGAGGATGTGCACTACAAGCAGCGCACGCGACAATCGGGTAAGGCGCAATACACCAGGCAAGAGGCCAGCGGCGAACGTTTCGAGGTCAGCGAAGGGCCGGCGCGGTTGTGGGTCAACCTGCGCGACTACCTGGATACCGGCTTGTTTCTGGATCATCGCCCCGTACGCCGAATGTTGCGCGACATGGCCGACGGCAAGCGCTTTCTCAATCTTTTCTGCTATACGGGAACGGCGACGGTTCAGGCGGCACTGGGGGGCGCGCGCGACAGCGTCAGCGTCGATCTTTCCAATACCTACCTGACCTGGGCACGCGATAACTTCGCGCTCAACCGCCTCGACCCCAGCCGGCATCGGGTGATCCGTGATGACTGCCTGCGTTGGCTGGAAACCGCAGGTAGCGAGTTCGACTTGATTTTCATGGACCCGCCGACGTTCTCCAATTCCAAGAAGATGGATGACGTACTCGACGTGCAGCGCGATCATGCGCGGCTCATCGAATTGGCGATGGCACGCCTTTCAGCGGACGGTACTTTGGTGTTCTCCAACAATCAGCGGCGCTTCACGCTCGACGCCGCCATTGGCGAGCGTTTCGCGGTGGAAGACATTTCGGCGCGGACGTTCGATCCGGACTTCGCGCGGCGCCCGGATCTGCATCATTGCTTCCTGATCCGTCATCGCTGAGGTCGGCAGGCGCGGGTGGGATTAGACGCCATCGAGCAGCGATAGCTGGCGCATCGCCTTCTGAGCCTCGGGGCTGGTGTCATCGCTGGCCTCGAAGACCTTGGCGAAGCCGCGCGAGGATTGGATATGCGCGACATCCTCGAGCCATGTCATGGCCTGCGCATAGCTGTCGGCCAGTTGATGCTTGAGGCCGCCGAACTGGGTGCCGATCTGGCCCCAGGCGCGGCTGAATATCCAGTCACCGAACATATCTTGGTGGACATGCACGAGAACGTAGTCGTGTTCACTTTCCCAGCGGACGATCACGAGAACTCCTGGTGGCGCCGTTTGGTTGGCAATGGGCTTGTGACGTGTCTTTCGCGGGCCTACTATCGACATTCCCGGCGGGTATCGAATCCCGGCGAACGCCGTCTCCGGCGAGGTCGTGGATAGACAAGTGCGCCCCATGCGTATTGTAACCGGCCGCCGGACGTGAACAAGGGAGAAAAGAGAAGGTCATGCGCATCCTGGTCGATGAAAACATTCCTCTGGCCGACGAGTTCTTCGGCGAGCTGGGCGATATCACCCGCTTGCCCGGGCGCGACATCGATGCGGCGGCGGTCCGCGATCAGGATCTGCTGGTCGTGCGTTCGATCACGCCGGTGAACGCGGCGCTGCTCGATGGCTCCCGCGTGCGCTTCGTGGGCACCTGTACCATTGGTACCGACCATGTCGACCTCGAGTACCTGCGAGAAGCAGGCATCGGGTTCGCCAACGCCCCAGGCTGCAATGCTGATTCGGTGGTCGACTACGTGCTCTCGAGCCTGCTATTGCTGGCCGAGGAGGATGGCTTTCATCTCGCCGGCAAGACCATCGGCATCGTCGGGGCCGGCAACGTGGGTAGCCGTCTGGTGGAGCGTCTGGACGATCTCGACGTGACGTGTCTGATCTGCGATCCGCCACGTGCCGAGGCGGAAGGCCGCGAAGATTTCCTGGCGCTGGATAGCCTGCTCGAGCGTGCCGATATCGTCTGCTTGCATACGCCACTGGTGTCGGACGGGGAACACGCGACCCGGCATCTGCTGGATGCCGCGCGTATGGAGGCCCTGGCGCCGGGCACCGTGCTCATCAACGCCGGACGTGGCGCCTGTCTCGACAATCAGGCCCTGCGCGAGCGCCTCGAACGCGTCAATGACCTACGCGTGGTGCTCGACGTGTGGGAAAACGAGCCGGGCATCGATCATGGCCTCTACAATCTCGTCGATATCGCCACGCCACATATCGCCGGGCACAGCATCGACGGAAAGATGCGCGGTACCGAGCTGGTCTATCAGGCGGCGATGCGCCATTTTGGCTTGCCGGCGCGCAAGAAGCTCGGTCAGCTAAAGCCGGACCCCTGGCTACGCAAGATCGTCTTGACGCCGTGGTCGCCGCCCCTGGAGGCGCTGTCGCTATGTACGCGGGCCTGCTACGACGTGCGCCGCGACATGCTGGCGTTCGATCGCTACCGTCGGCGCATGGGGATGGCGGCGGGCTTCGATGCCTTCCGCGCCGAATATCCGTTGCGCCGTGAGTTCTCCACCCTGCGTGTCGAGCTCAAACAGAACAAGGGCGGCTTGCGCGATGCGCTCGAAGGCTTCGGTTTCAAGGTCAAGCTTTCCAACAAGTAGTTTGGTTTCCAATAAAGTAGCTTGGCGCTTTGGCCCGTGCCGAGACGAAAACACCCACCGACCTGTTGATGGATCCAGAGCCGGTGGGTGTTTTGCGTTGCACCGTCGGGTGCCGCGATCATTCGCGGTAAGCGCTTTCCTTGAGGGCGCGGATGCGATCGTCCAGCGGCGGGTGGCTGGAAAACAGGCGTTCCATGAGTTTGCGTGTCTGGCCGGAGGTGATGGCGAAGGCCGTCAGCGTATCCGGCATCTGATCCTGCATCTGCGTTTCGGCCTTGAGACGCCCCAGGGCATTGATCATCGCACCGTTGCCGGCGAGCTTGGCACCGGCGGCGTCGGCGCGATATTCACGGAAGCGCGAGAACCAGGCGACGACGACCGAGGCCACCAGGCCGAAGACGATCTCGGCGACGACGACCACCGCCATGTAACCGAAGAAGCCCAGGCCACCGCCGTCATCGTCGCGGCGCAGGAAGCTATCCACCAGTTGCGCGACGATGCGCGCGAAGAACATCACGAAGGTGTTGAGCACGCCCTGGATGAGCGTCAACGTCACCATGTCGCCATTGGCAACATGGCCGATCTCGTGCGCCAGCACTGCGCGCGTTTCCTCGGGGCGCATGCGCTCGAGCAGACCGGCGGATACCGCGACCAAGGCATCGTTCCGGTTCCAGCCCGTAGCGAACGCGTTGGACTGCTGCGCGGGAAAGATCGCCACCTCGGGCATCTTGATGCCCGCATCACGGGCCAGCTCGCCGACGGTGTCGAGTAGCCATTGCTCGGTCGCGTTGCTGGGCTGCTCGATCACCTTGGCCTGGGTACTCCTCTTCGCCATCCACTTGGAGATGAACAGCGATACCAACGACCCGGCCATGCCGATCACGAAACAGAAGATCAACAGGCTGTTCATGTTGAGCCCGTTGGCGTTGAGGTAGGGCTCCACCCCGAGTATTCGCAGAGTGATGCTGGCCACGATCACCACGGCCAGGTTGGTCGCCAGAAACAGCAGGATTCGCATCATCGATGAGTTCCCTCAGTCAGTGAGACAGCAATAAACATGTCGATTCTTGTTAGGCATTAGATACGACGTCTTGTCTTGGGTTTCAAGACAAATGTCGAGAATCGTTGAAAGTGCGATGATTCCCGCCCGAGCCGGGCACGGCTCGGGCGAGGAGTGGGTCATTGGCGGTAGCGTGTCATTGCCGGTAGCGTGACAAGAAGTTGGCGAAGCGGTCGAGGGCATCGTCGAGCTGATCGGCCCAGGGCAGGGTGACGATGCGCACATGATCGGGGGTCGGCCAGTTGAAGGCCGTGCCCTGGACCAGCAGGATTTTTTCCTGCAAGAGCAAATCGAGCACTAGCTTCTGGTCGTCCTGAATGTTGAAGACCTCGGGGTCGAGGCGCGGGAAAGCGTACAGCGCCCCCTTGGGCTTGACGCAACTGACGCCGGGAATGGCGTTGAGCTTGTCATAGGTGATGTCGCGCTGGGCGAGCAGACGCCCACCGGGCAGAACCAGATCGTTGATTGACTGATAGCCGCCGAGCGCCGTCTGGATGGCGTGCTGGGCGGGCACGTTTGCGCACAGGCGCATCGAGGCCAGCATGTTGAGCCCCTGAATGAAGTCATCGGCGCGCTGCTTGCCGCGATTCCCGGAGAGAATCATCCAGCCGCTGCGAAATCCGGCGCAGCGATAGCTCTTGGACAGTCCATTGAGCGTCACCACGAGCTGGTCGTCGTCGGCCAGTGCGCCGGTGGAAACATGCTCGACGTCGTCGTAGAGGATCTTGTCGTAGATTTCGTCGGAGAATACTACCAGGCCGTTACGCCGTGCGATGGCCAGCAACTCCTTGACCACTTCCGGCGGATAGACGGCGCCGGTGGGGTTGTTGGGGTTGATAATGACGATCGCTTTGGTGCGCGCGGTGATCTTGTCGCGTACATCGTTCAAGTCCGGCGCCCAGTCGGCCTGCTCGTCACATAAGTAGTGAACCGGTTTCCCGCCGGATAGGTTGGCCGATGCCGTCCACAGTGGATAGTCGGGCGCGGGAATCAACACCTCGTCACCGTCATCGAGCAGCGCTTGCATGGCCATGGCGATCAATTCGGAGACGCCGTTACCGACGAACACATCTTCGACGCTGACGTCGGGAATGCTCTTGCGCTGACATTCCTGCATGATCGCCTTGCGCGCCGAATAAAGCCCCTTGGAATCGCAGTAGCCTTGGGCCGTCGGCAGGTTGCGCATTACATCCTGAAGAATCTCTTCGGGGGCTTCGAAACCGAAGGATGCGGGGTTGCCGATGTTGAGCTTGAGGATGCGCTGACCTTCGTCTTCGAGCCGCTTGGCGTGGTCGAGTACCGGGCCGCGAATGTCGTAACAGACGTTGTCGAGCTTGTGCGATTTCCGAATGGGCGTGTCGGTATCCATGGGGCTTCCGTTTGCTGCGCAGCCGGTGGGGTGGAGGCGGTGTTTCCGTACCGGTCGGGGCGGGCTGCCGCGCCGCTGCCTAGCATACCGTGGCGCGCGAGCCACGCAAATGGCCCGCATCGGAATAGGCGATTGAAGTAGAAGAGTAAAAGCCTGGTTGTTTAGGCCGTGGAGGGTGACTCGTCCAGTGAGGGATCGCTTTCCTCGTGCGCAGGGATGTCGTCCGGCGTCTCCAGCGTCAGGCGCCCGAGCTTGCCATCGCGTAGCTCGTGCAGCAGCACTTCGGCGCCGCGGTGCATGTCGACGACGCCGCCGGCGCGTAAGCCGCCCCGCTTGCCGGCGATGGCCTCAACGATGGCTTGACCATCGAAACCGGTGAGAGCGAGCAGGTCGCGGTGCGGTGGTCCATCGGCCTCAACGCTATCAGCTTCCGGGTTGGGCGTGTAAGCGGGCAACGTTTTGAGCTTGTAGCGTGCCTTGAGCGCCTCCGGATAGCGTTTGGCCAGTTCGGCGGCGGCAACGATGGCGACATCGCTGTACTCCATCGCGGTATCGCGGATCGCGCCGCTGGCTGCCAGGCGATAGGCACTGGCCTGATCCTCGATCTTCGGCCATAGAACACCAGGCGTATCGATCAGCGCGACGCCCCCCTCCAGGCGAATTTTTTGCTGGCGCTTGGTGACCGCCGGTTCGTTACCGGTCTTGGCGAGCTTCTTGCCGGCCAGGCCGTTGATCAGCGTTGACTTGCCGACATTGGGAATGCCCATCACCATCACCCGCACGTCGCGGTCGGTGCGCACATGGCCGGCGAGCTCGTGGCACAGCGCGGAGATGCGCTTCAATTCACGCGATTGGGTCGTGGTCACCGCCAGCGCGCGGATATCGGGCTGGGCGTTGAAGTGTTCCACCCAGCGCTCGGTCTGCTCGGGGTCGGCGAGATCGGCACGCGAGAGCACCTTGAGCACCGGTTTGTGCTCGGTCAACTCGGCCAGCATGGGATTGGCGCTGGAGTAGGGCAGGCGGGCATCGAGGACTTCGAGTACCACGTCTATTTCCGGTAGCGCCTCCGTGATCTGACGGCGGGCTTTGTGCATGTGTCCGGGATACCAACCCAGCATCGTCTTTACTCCAGCTCGAACAAACGGCCGCTTATGGTAGCAGAGCGAAGACCCTTAGCAGAGCGGCGGCCGTGACGAATCTCTTTTCAGATGAAGGGTGACCTGGATAAAAGGCTCTCCAGATGAATTACTCGCCGGGGTGAAAGTCGAGCGATACCGAATTGATGCAATAACGCTGCCCGGTGGTCTCCTGCGGGCCGTCGGGGAACACATGCCCCAGGTGTGCGTCGCAGCGTCGGCACGTGACCTCGACGCGACGCATGCCGTGGGATGTGTCCAAGTGTTCTTCTACGCCGGCATCCGCGAGCGGACGGTCGAAGCTCGGCCAGCCGCATCCGGAATCGAACTTGTGCTCATTCTCGAAGAGTGGAGCGCCGCAACAGATGCAGTGATAAATGCCTTGTACGGATGAGACCTGATGATCGCCGGTGAAAGGACGCTCGGTGCCTTTCTCGCGCGTCACGCGATACTGCTCGGACGTTAACTGCTGCCGCCACTCTTGCTCGCTTTTGTGCGTTTTCTCGCTCATTGTCGCCTCCTGCGTTGCGGGTGCTGTGATACGCCATGCCAAGGCCCTTGAATGATGCGAAAGACGGTGTGAGCCATGTCGGCAGCGGGCGCTACTTAGTCAATAATATGGGGGTAAAGTGACCATGAGAAAAGGGCGTCATGACAGAGGGTTGACACCTTTGGGGGTGCCCAGTAATATACGCCGCACCTCGACGAGGCGAGTGATGACACGTCCCATTCGTCTAGTGGCCTAGGACACTGCCCTTTCACGGCAGTAACAGGGGTTCGAACCCCCTATGGGACGCCAACTCACCTCGTGTGGCTGGAAATGCGGAAATAGCTCAGCGGTAGAGCATCGCCTTGCCAAGGCGAGGGTCGGGAGTTCGAATCTCCTTTTCCGCTCCAAATTTTGGTAGTAGCTAAATGGTAAGCGAGGGTCGGGAGCTGGTGTGCCAGCCCAGTCGAATCTCCTTCCGCTCCAAAATGCGTCCCATTCGTCTAGTGGTCCAGGACACTGCCCTTTCACGGCAGTAACAGGGGTTCAAACCCCCTATGGGACGCCACTTCCAGCTTGTGGTTGTAGCATCAGTAGTGTTTGTGATGCGGGAATAGCTCAGCGGTAGAGCATCGCCTTGCCAAGGCGAGGGTCGGGAGTTCGAATCTCCTTTCCCGCTCCAAATTTTGGTAGCCAAGCATCACTCCTCCTATCTCGATACGTCCCATTCGTCTAGTGGTCCAGGACACTGCCCTTTCACGGCAGTAACAGGGGTTCAAACCCCCTATGGGACACCACTTCGTGTTTTTATAATCTGCCTTGCCACTCAGTGCATCGTTCGAGACATTGATTTTTCTCGATGTGCCCGCATTGTCTGCTGTCTTTGCAAGGTTTTTTCGAATATCAAGAATTTGGGTGCGCCAGATGGCAGAACCAGCACTGTCCATCCGCGGGCTGACCAAGGTCTACGGTAATGGCTTCCATGCCCTCAAGGGCATCGATCTCGATGTCGCCGAAGGCGACTTTTTTGCCTTGCTTGGCCCTAACGGGGCGGGCAAGTCCTCCACGCTAGGGGTCGTGTCGTCCCTGGTGCAGAAGACCGGTGGTAGCGTGCGCGTGTTCGGTATCGATATCGACCGCGACTTCGCCAAGGCCAAGTATCACCTCGGCGTAGTGCCGCAGGAATTCAACTTCAATCAGTTCGAGAAGGTCGAGGACATCGTCCTGACCCAGGCGGGTTATTACGGCATGCCGATGCGCGAGGCCAAGCCCCGTGCCGAGCAGTTGCTGCGTGATCTTGGCCTGTGGGACAAGCGCAAGGGCAGCGCGCGCATGCTTTCTGGCGGCATGAAGCGCCGTCTGATGATCGCGCGCGCGTTGATTCATCGCCCTCGGCTGCTAATTCTCGATGAGCCGACCGCCGGAGTGGATATCGAGCTGCGTCGCAGCATGTGGGAATTCATGAAGCGCATCAATCGTGAAGGCACCACCATCATCCTCACCACGCACTATCTGGAAGAGGCCGAGAGCCTGTGCCGTAACATCGCCATCATCAATCATGGCGATATCGTCCAGAACACCAGCGTGCGTGACCTGCTGGCCCAGCTCAATACCGAGACCTTCCTGCTCGATCTGGCGCATCCGGTCGAGACTGCGCCGACGCTTGAAGGCTTCAGCGTGGAGCGTGTCGATGCCACGCAACTGGCGCTTTCCGTCGCGCGTGGGCAGCGGCTCAACGACGCCTTCGCGCAACTCTCCGCGCAGGGCTTCGAAATCGTCTCGATGCGCAACCGTGCCAACCGTCTGGAGGAGATGTTCGTGTCGATGGTCGAACATGCCAATGCCGAAAGCGGCCGATCCACCGACAA
The DNA here is from genome assembly GCF_029889885.1 of Chromohalobacter sp. 296-RDG. GTDB lineage: Bacteria > Pseudomonadota > Gammaproteobacteria > Pseudomonadales > Halomonadaceae > Chromohalobacter. Next base: position 60,357 of record NZ_JARANY010000008.1, on the reverse strand, counting down.
GGTGGAGGTGCGCTCATGAATGCCTGGCAGACATGGATCGCCTTGTGGACGCTGGTGACCAAGGAAGTGCGCCGCTACATGCGTATCTGGCCGCAGACGCTGCTGCCGCCGTCGATCACCATGACCATGTACTTCATCATCTTCGGCAACCTGATCGGCTCGCGCATCGGGCCCATGGACGATATCGACTACATCGATTACATCGTCCCCGGGCTGATCATGATGGCGGTGATCACCAACAGCTATTCCAACGTGGCCTCGAGCTTCTTCTCCAACAAGTTCCAGCGCAGTGTCGAGGAGATGATGGTCTCGCCGATGCCCAACTGGGTGATCCTCTCCGGTTTCGTGGTCGGCGGGGCTTCGCGCGGTCTAGCGGTGGGCTTGATCGTCACCGTGGTGTCAATGTTCTTCACCGACCTCTCGATCCACCATCCCCTAGTGACGATCGCCGTGGTGATCATGACGGCGTTGCTGTTCTCCATCGGCGGCTTCATCAATGCGCTGGTGGCAAACAAGTTCGACGACATATCGATCGTGCCGATCTTCGTGCTGACGCCGCTGACGTATCTGGGCGGGGTGTTCTATTCGATCCACATGCTGCCGAATTTCTGGCAAGGCGTGTCGATGATCAACCCCATCCTGTACATGGTGAACGCCTTCCGTTACGGCATTCTCGGTGTCTCGGACATTCCGGTTGGCGGGGCGCTGGTGGCCATCGCCGTGTTCATCGTCGTGTTTTTCATGGCGGGTCTATGGATGCTCGATCGCGGCAAGGGGATTCGTAGCTGACATGAGCGAATGCGCCGATACTCTCGAGCATGCACCGCTGGGGCGTGAGTCCGCGTATCCCGAGCACTACGATGCCGGCTTTCTGTTTCCGATTCCCCGGCAGGCTAATCGTACGCCGCTGGGGCTCGATGATGCCGCGCTGCCGTTCGAGGGCGCGGATGAATGGCACGCCTTCGAGCTGTCCTGGTTGGATGCAAAGGGCAAGCCGCATGTCGCCGTGGCCCGGTTTCGACTGCCCGCCGATTCGCCCTCGCTGATCGAATCGAAGTCCTGGAAGCTGTATCTCAACAGCTTCAACCAGACACGTTTTGACAGTCGCGCGGCGGTGGCCGACACGCTCGAGCGTGACCTGGCGCAGGCGGCGGGCGCGCCGGTCTCGGTGGCCTTGTTCGGCGTCGAAGACGAGGCGCTGATCCCGCGTGCGCTGCCCGGCGAGTGCCTGGACGATCTCGACGTGAGCATCGAGCACTACACGCCGACGCCTGATCTGATCGAAGCGGGCGAAGAGATCGTCGAAGAAACGCTGCACTCGCATTTGCTCAAGTCCAACTGCCCGGTGACGGGCCAGCCCGACTGGGGAAGCGTGCTGATTCGGTATCGTGGCCCCAGGCTGGAGCGCCAGGCCTTGCTCAAGTATTTGATCTCCTATCGACAGCATCAGGACTTTCACGAGCACTGCGTCGAGCACCTGTTCGTCGATCTGATGGCGCGGGCCAACCCGGAACGACTGCTGGTCATGGCGCGCTACGTGAGGCGCGGTGGGCTGGATATCAGCCCCTGGCGGGGTACGCCCGGCGAGCGGCCGCCCTTGCCACTCCGACTGGCTCGTCAGTGAGCATGCAACCCGACGCCATGCATTGAACACAGGCGGCTTCGACCGCACATTATTACCCTATTCAGACGGCCAAGGAGATGCTCATGGATGCCATGACCTTACTGCACGAGCGCAGCTCGATGGGAAAACTGGCCGCGCCTGCCCCTGATCGCGATCAACTGGACGCACTGTATCGCGCCGCCTTGCGAGCGCCCGACCATGACACCTTGACGCCTTGGCGGTTCATCGAATTCTCCGGTGAAGGACTCGACCGGCTGGGCGAGCTTTACGCCAAGGCCGAGCAGCGTCTCAATCCGCACATCGACGACGGACATCTCGACGCCGCGCGCAAGAAGCCCAAACGTGCGCCGTTGTTGATCGCGGTGATCGCCAAGGTCATGCCCGATCACCCCAAGGTGCCGCGTATCGAACAGGTGCTTTCCGCAGGCTGTGCGGCGTATGGCATCCTGCTTGCCGCGCAGGCGCAAGGCCTGGGCGCCATGTGGCGCACCGGCCACTACGCCTTCGATCCCACCGTACGTGAAGGCCTCGGTCTCGCCGATGACGACGAACTGGTCGGCTTTCTGTACCTCGGCCAGATGGGTGGACGCCACAAGCCACTGCCCGAGCGCGATCCCGAAGAGTTCGTCGAGCGTTGGTCGTGAGCGAGACAGTGCGTCAGCCGGGGGTAATGCATCCCCGCTTGCCGTTGCCTGAGGCAAGCGACGGGGAAGACCTCGAAACTTTTTTCGCCTGGTTGCGCGAGGCGATTCCCCAAGTCGCGCATTACGGCATCCAACAGCCCGCCTGGAATGATTCAACACTCAGTTGGCGGGTAGCGCTGGCTGACAACCTCAACGATAAAGGCACCGGCTTCGGCGGCGCGCTTGCCGGCGAAACCACCTTGCTTGGCTGGTGCTGGACCACACTATGGCTACGTACCCGGGGCAGGGTGCAAGACGTGGTGATCGCCGAAGGCCAGCAACGATTTCTCGCCCCCGTGACGACTGACTACTATATGCAGTGCTTTCCCCTCGAAGCCGACGGCATTGCCAGGCTTGATACCGCGCTCACCGAGAAGGGGCGAGGGCGGATCAAGCTCGTACAGCGTGTCTACTGTGGTGACACCCTCTGCATGGAAGCTCAAGGCCGCTACGCGGTACTCAAGTGATTCCCCGCCGAGACGGAAAATCGCTTGCAAAACAGCACTTAGCTCGATAGTATGTGCGCCGTTCTGACGGACAAGGCCGACGCCATTCGGCGGAACGACAATTTGCGGAGGGGTGTCCGAGTGGTCGAAGGAGCGCGCCTGGAAAGCGTGTAAGTCGAAAGGCTTCGAGGGTTCGAATCCCTCCCCCTCCGCCAGAATTTAAAAAGCCGCTGAGCCATCAGCGGCTTTTTTGTGCCTGACTTTTGGAAAGGCTATGGGCCTTTTATTCGAGATATTCGCTCACAGTCTTTTTCAGTTGGTCCTTGTACTGAAAGAGGTCGCTGACGGAGTCTATCTCGATGCGGCTTTCTTGTTTGTCGCTGAAGAAGCCCACCCGTTTGACGGACTTCGCGTTGAAGTGAAAGCGGCAGATGGGCTTGCGGTTGTTGTCGTCGAGGAGCACTGCGCAGTAGGACTTCGCATCGCGCATGGCGATACGGCTGACATCGACCTGTTCTGCGAGCAGTGATCGAACAATATTATAGGCGTCGATCTCTTCTTGGGTGGTAATGATCCCATCATCATCAGGCTCGGGCTCTTGCGATGCACTTTCGGGAGTCGAGGTAGGGTGGGGCGCATCAGTATCGTTGCTGGCCAGAGCGCCACGTAGTCGTTGGGCGACTTGCTCTTTGATATAGAGCTTGCCCGCTTCCTTGATTATCGGCGTGAATTCTTCGACCACTTGCCGTGTCTGGCGGCCCTCGTAGATCTTGCCCACTACGAACTTGACGAATTCTTCCGGGGTGTCTCGGAAAACTTCACCAATGGCCTGTTTGGCAAGGTTGGTGTACTTGAGCCGGTTGGCCGTACTCAGAATGGCATCAACATCAAAATTGGGCTTGGTGAATTTCTGAAGCTCGTCGATATCCTGTTCGTTAAAGTCTTCCAAGTTGAAAGTGAAAAAGGGGCGGGTGTCCAGCTTGTTCTCGGAGTCCAGATCAGAATAGAAACGGTACTCAAAGCCGTTCGTCAAGATGGCGAATTTGGCATCCGTGCAAGCAAAGTAGCGGTAGAGTTGGTTGTACTGAACGTTGGCGAGGTTGGTGCCTAAGGGCTTACATTCCATGAGAATCGAAATGTTGCCATCTGCGCGGATGGCGTAATCTACCTTTTCACCCTTCTTGGTGCCTACATCTGCTGTGAATTCTGGCACTACCTCTCGGGTGTCAAAGGGGTCATACCCAAGCGAGCTGATGAAGGGAAGCACTAAAGCCGTCTTGGTCGCTTCCTCGTTCTTGATGTGTTCGACCTGTTCCTCACCACGACGTGCAATGCCGTACAGCTTTTCGCTAAAGTCCATGATGCCTCCCTGCGTTTAGTTTTTGGTGTATAAGCAATCTTACACTACTCGACTTTTCCTGCCCTTACCAAAAGACCAAAGTCAAATAAGAGCCTCGTTTTGGCTATTTCCTTGCTTTTATTTGGATGGCCAAGCACGGCCGCTGATTTGGCATCGGCAGGGAGGTGGTCCGTCAGGGGAGAATAGAACGGTACGATACCGTGAACGTTTAGCGCCCGATCATCCGGTGTAGCGTGTCGTCGCGCCTAATCAACCGGTGATAACCCGCCATGACGATATGTCCGGTCACCAGCGTGGAGAGGAACCAGGAAAGAGGCACATGGATTTGGCCGAATGCGGCGGCCCAGGGCACATCGGCGTCGGTCCAATACGCCGTATCGAATACAGAGATGCCGTAGCCCGATCCCCAAGTGGATGCCATACCCGACAGCGGCATTAGCAACAGCACCAGATACATCAGCGCGTGACCCCATATCGCCGCCTTTTGCAGTGCGCCACGGTGCTCTGGCCGGTACCTGAGTTGCGAGATGGCCCATAGCGTACGTATGGCCATCAAGGCGAGAATGCCGACGCCAATGGTCGTATGCCACTGCACGACACCCTGACTGTAGACGTTCCCCTCCCACAGGATATTGAAGAACACGCTGGTCAGTTGAAGGATGACCAGAATCGCGATGAGCCAGTGCAGGCATCGCGTGATGCTGCCGTAGTGGCTGGGTGAGTCACTCAACATGGCGCAAGCTCTTATTAACGATAATGTTTCATTTTCTCATCTTTGGGTTCGGATTTCCTCATCGATGTTCTCTCTTCTCGGTGCTTTGTCTAATGTCAGCGATCCGCTTATGCTGGACGTCGGGTTGATAGCAACATGCAGGGTCATACCCGCCGAACAATGAACAATCAAGGTCTGCAAAAGGAGTCCTCTGCAATGACCGTCAAGAAACCGCTTATCGGTGCCATTTCCGCCGTGGCCTTGGCCACCAGCATTTCCGCTTTTGCCGAACCGCTCAAGATCGGTGTGCTGGTGCCGCTGACCGGCGATTTGCAAAGCTATGGCGAACCCGCGCTCAAGGCAGCGCAACTTGCCGCCAAGGAGATCAATGCCGCTGGCGGCGTGCTCGGCGAAGATGTTGCGCTCAGCAGTGGCGACACCCAGACCTCACCGCAGCCAGGTGTCGCTGCGGCTCAGAAGCTGGTTAATATCGAAGGTGTCGATGCGATCTTCGGCGCGCTTTCAAGCGGTGTCACTATTCCTGTGGCACAAAGCGTCTCCAAGACCGAGCAGATACCGCAGATCAGCAGTGCCTCGACCTCGCCGGTGATCACTTCGCTGGACGACGATGACTTTCTCTTTCGTACCGTGCCGTCGGATGCCTTTCAGGGCGTAGCGCTCTCTGAGGTGACTAAAGAGAAAGGCTACGACAACGTAAGCATCATCTATATCAACAACGACTATGGCAAAGGGCTTGCCGATGCCTTCACCGGCGCTTTCGAAAAAGCGGGCGGTACCGTTTCTGCGACGGTAGCCTACGAGCAGGGCCAGGCGGCCTATCGCGGTGAACTGCAGCAGGCGGCCAGCGACGATGCGGAGGCGCTGGTACTGGTCGGCTATCCGGAGAATGGCCAGACCATCCTGCGTCAGTCGTTGGAAGGCGGGTTCTTCAAGAACTTCGTGTTCACCGACGGCATGAAGGCTCCCGAGCTGGTCGACAACCTGGGCGCGCAATACCTCGAGGGTTCGGTGGGCACGGTGCCGCAGGCCCGTGACGACTCGCCGGGGGCGCAGCACTTCAACAGCGCCTACGAGAGCGAATACGGCTCGCTACCGCCCAAGCCTTATCTGGATACCGCTTACGACGCCTTCTATCTGTTGTCGCTGGCGGCTCAGGCGGCTGGCTCCACCGACAGCGTGGCGATTCGCGATCAGCTGCGCGCGGTTGCCAATCCGCCGGGCGAGCAGGTCGGTCCGGGTGAGTTCGAGAAAGCCGTCAACTTGCTCGAGGAAGGCCAGGAGATCGATTACGAGGGCGCTGCCGGTTCGGTCAACTTCGACGACAACGGCGACGTACCGGGGACCTTCGGCGAGTGGACCTTCAAAGATGGCGAAGTGGTTACCAACAGGATTTTCGAACCCAAGATGTGATCGCTCGTTAAGCGGTCGGTGACGTGACGGTCTTTCCAGCAGTACTCATGCAACGCCCGGCCTATGCCGGGCGTTGTCGTTACAGAGCAGTCGTTACAGAGCAAAATCCGGTAGCGCGTCGCCGGCGCGCTGGTATTCAGCGCTTTCTGGCGATCAACTTGGGCGGCTTCTCGGGCAGGATACCCTCGGGGCGCAGCACCAGAATCACCTGCAATAGTACTCCGATCAATAGGACGCGCAGAGCCGCAGCCTGAGTGGCGTGCTCGGAGGGTAGCAATCCGGTCAGCAGGTCAGTACCCGACCATACGCCCCACACTACGATGGCACCGAGGATCGCGCCGCGGTTGTTGCCGCTGCCGCCGGCGATCAGCATCACCCAGACCAGGAAGGTGCCGTAGAGCGGCATGAACGCCTCAGGACTCAAGAAGCCAAAGAAGTGGGCATAGAGCCCGCCGCCCAGCCCCATGATCGCTGAACCCAGAACGAACGCCTGCAACCGGAAGCCGGCGATGGATTTACCCGCCGCCGCGGTGGCTGGCTCGTTCTCGCGAATGGCGCGTAGCACACGACCCCAGGGCGAGGCGTAGGCGCGCTCGACCAGGAAATATACCCCGGCGACGAATAGCGCTACGATCACCAAATAGGCGAACCCACTGTCCAGTACGGTGCCGGCCAGAGGTCGGTCGATACCGGCGATACCGCGTACGCCGTTGGTTAGCCAATCCTCGTTCTTGACGAACAGGCGAACCATTTCGGCGATGCCGATCGAGGCGATGGCCAGGTAGTCGGTACGCAGCCGCGCGGTGATAAGACCGACGATCAAGCCGAGCACGGTCGAGGCGATGATGGCGCCGAGCAGGCCGACCAGAAACGGCATGCCGAAGCCGCCTAGGTAGGCGGGGCTCGACGGCGTGGTGAGGATCGCGCTGGTATAAGCGCCGACTGCAAAGAAGCCGGCGATACCGATATTGAACTGGCCGGTAAATCCCCACTGCATGTTGAGGCCCAGCGCAAGTACAGCGTAGACACCAGCGAAGGTCAGAAACGAGGTCAGGTATGAGGCGATATTTGTGAGTTCCATCATACGGTCCCCTTGAAGATGCCCTGTGGACGTAAGATCAACATGCCGACCATGATCGCGAAGGCCACGGCGGGTTTATAGGCGGCGGGAATCAGCAGCGTCGACATCTCCATCGACACACCGATGATCATGCCGCCGGCGATGGCGCCGTAGGGTCGGCCGATGCCGCCGAGAATCGCCGCTGCGAACACCGGTAGTAGCGTGGTCCAGCCCATCATTGGGTGCAGGCGTGTGTCGATGCCCAGGAACACGCCGGCCGCAGCCGCCAGTGCGCCGCCGATCACCCAGGTGACCACGATGACGCGCTCGGCGGGGATGCCCGAAATCAGCGCCAGATCCATGTTGTCGGACATCGCGCGCATTGCCTTGCCCAGCCGAGTACGTGTGAGGAACAGATGCACGCTGGCGACCAGGCCCAGCGAGATCAGCATGATCCACAGATGATCGGGCTTGAGCCGCAGTCCGCCCAGCCAGTCGAGCTGCCACGGAAACTGGATGCCCGAGGTGTAGGTCTGGTTGTCGGACCCCCAGATCAGCTGTACCAGGCTGCGCAGGATCAACGCCATGCCGAACGAGGCGATCAGCAAGATGACCGGCTGGGTACGGCGAATGCGCCGGTAGAGCACCTGGTCGATGAATACCGCGACCACGGCCATGCCGACCATTGCCGCGGGCAGCGCCCACCATGCACTCAGCCCGAACGCCGATATGAATGCCAGCCCCAGATAGGCGCCGAGGGTCATGAAATCGCCATGCGCGAAATGTGCGAAGCGCAGGATGCCGAAGATCATCGACACGCCGATCGCGCCCATGGTCAGGACACTGCCCAGCACCAGGCCGTAGACGAGCAGTTGCAGGATATCGATCATGGTTCAGCCTCCCAGGAACATTTCGGCGACTTCCGGGTTGGCCAACAGGTTGGGACCGGTGTCTTCGTGGCGGTTACTACCGGTGGCCAGCACGTAGCCTCGGCTGGCGATGGACAGTGCCTGTTTGGCATTCTGTTCGACCATCAGCACACCGATGCCCTGGGCATTGATCTCCTTGATGCGTTCGAAGGTCTCGTCGATCAGCAGCGGCGAGAGGCCGGCGGTGGGTTCGTCGAGCATCAAAAGCTGCGGGTCGATCATCAGCGCGCGGCCCATGGCGACCATCTGGCGTTCGCCGCCGGACATCAGCCCTGCTTGCTGGCGGCGCCGCTCGGCGAGTTTGGGGAACAGCGTATAGACCTTGTCGAGACGTTTGGACAGATCGCCTTTCATCAGGTAGGCGCCCATCTCGAGATTCTCGCGCACGGTAAGCGACGGAAAGACGTTCTTCTCCTGGGGGACATAGGCGATACCGCGGCGTACCATTTGTTCGGGCTTGGCATTAGTGATGGTCTCGCCGCGGTAGCGGACTTCGCCTGCGCGGATGCGCAGCAGGCCGAACACCGCTTTCATGGCGGTGGACTTGCCGGCGCCGTTGGGGCCGACGATGACCACGATTTCGTCGGTCTCCACGCGCAGATTGGTGCCCTGGAGGATGTCGGCACTGCCATAGCCGCCGTAGAGGCCCTTGGCTGCGAGCAGACTGCTCATGAGGGCTCTCCTTGATCCGTTGCAGGCTTGCTGGTCGTTTCGCCCATCCGGCCGCTGGCACCGCCGCCGAGGTAGGCTTCGCGGACCTCCTCGTCCTGGCGCAGCACCTCCATCGAGCCGGAGGCGATAAGCTCGGCATTGGCCATCACGTGAACCGGCTCGCAGAGTGCCGAGATCAGATCCATGTCGTGCTCGATGACGCAGAAGGTGTAGCCGCGTTCGCGGTTGAGGCGCAGGATCGCCTCGCGAATCTTGCCGAGCAGGGTGCGGTTGACGCCGGCACCGGGTTCGTCGAGAAGTACCACCTTGGCGTCGGTCATCATCGTGCGGCCCAGATCGAGAAGCTTCTTCTGACCGCCCGACAGATTGCCTGCCAGCTCGTCGGCGACGTGGGTGATCTCGAGAAACTTGAGTACGTCGTCGACGCGGTCCAGCACCTCACTGTCCTGTTGTTTGACCTTGCCCCAGCGCAGCCAGGTCTTGAACAGGTTCTCGCCGCTCTGGCCGGGCGGCACCACCATCAGATTTTCGCGCACCGTCATGCGCGAAAATTCATGGGGGATCTGAAACGTGCGTACCACGCCACGGTGAAATAGCGTGTGCGGCGGCAGGCCGGTGATGTCCTGGCCGTCGAGCAGTACGCGGCCGCTGGAAGGGGGAAAGAGTCCGGCGACGATATTGAACAGAGTACTCTTGCCGGCCCCGTTGGGGCCGATCAGCCCGGTGATACTGCCCTGCGTCACCTCGAAGGAAACGCCCCGCACGGCCTGCAGGCCGCCGAACGCCTTGGAGACGTTGTCGATTCGAATCAAGGAAGTGTTCCTCGTAAGCGTCTTGTTGTGTTTGTGTGCGCGCGGAAATTAGCGGGAGGGTATTGCGCCTCGCCCACCTTGCCGGCAACGCTTTTCACGGATCGATGGTGCGATGTGGGTCGTCGCCATACCTTACAGCGCGACGTACAGGTTTATAGACCAAAGCATCACGCAATGGCCTGTGTCACGCAACGATATAATCGAGTCTATCAGGCTCTTGATATCGACGTCATGCCTGCCTGGCGGGCCGGCCCAGGGGCGGCCCGCTCGCGTTAGGTGCGTCTCGAGGCCAAGAACTTGATGACCACGGCCTGGAGGACCAGGCCTATAGCCAACAAGATATAGGGAGACGCGATGATGATCGTCCCCAGGTAGAGCAGTGCGCTCACGGAAGCCGGAACGAGCGCATAGGGGATCTGGGTCTTGACGTGTGCAACGTGGTCGGAGCCGGAGAAGATCGAGGCCATCACGGTCGTGTCCGAGATGGGAGAGCAGTGATCGCCGAAGATCGAGCCGGAGAAGATGGCGCCGATCGCCATGCTCACGAGCGTCATGTCGCCGATGTTGTATGCCAGGGGGACACCGATCGGCGTCAGAATCGCCATGGCACCCCAGGAACTGCCGGTCGAGAAGGATATTACCATGGCGATGGCGAAAATGAGGATCGGCAATAGCGTCGGCGATAGCCAGCTCTCCGTTGCTGCTATGACATGATCCCCGGTTTCGAGCGCGCCGGTGACGGTGCCGATCGACCAGGCCAACACCATGATGACCAGTGCCGGCAGCATGGTCTTGAAGCCAGCCAGCAAGGTGTTTTCGCAGGCCTCCAGCGATTGGCGCTGAAGCAGCGCCATGACGATCCCGACGACGACCATCGCGAAAGCGGCCCAACTGAGTGAGACACTGACATCGGTATCCGCGATCGCCTCCATCAGCGGCTTGCCTTCGCTGCCGCCGCCTGTGTACCAGAGTGCCCAGCAAGCGACGCCGATGAGTACCACAAGCGGGATCAAGAAATTCCAGACGCGCCCCCGGCCTTCGGGTACATCCCCCAGGTCTTCTTCGACGCTAGATAGCGGGTTGTCGCCGGGGGCGACGAGTTCGCCGGTTTTTTGCGCGCGATGCTCGGCGCGCTTCATGGGGCCAAAGTCGCCCATGATGAGGATCATGGGCACCGAGGCGAGGCAAAGCAGGGCGTAAAAATTCCAGGGAATCGATTGCAGAAAGGTCCAGTAGGGTTGTTCGCTAGTCAAGCTGAGCACGGCGAACGCGCCAGCGATGAGCGAGACCTGGTAACCGATCCAGTCGGAGACGGGACCTAGGGTCGCCATCGGCGCGGACGTTGCGTCGATGGTCCAGGCCAGCTTTTCCCTCGAGACGTTGTGCCTGGCCGTCAGATCGCGCGAGGCATTCCCCACGATGACCGAATTGACGTAGTCGTTGAAAAAGATCACGACACCCAGCAGCCAGGTGAGAAGGAGAGAACCTCTCGAGGAGGAAACCTTGCCGGCAAGCCACTTGGCCAAGGCCTGGGAACCACCGGTGGTATGCATGAAGGCAGCACCAGCGCCGAGCAAGGAGACAAGGACGAGGAATCGCGCGTTCCATTCATCGGTCATCACCTCCGCGAACCAGTCGAACGTCTGGCCGACGGCGGCAATCGGGTTGCCTGCGACGATCCAGGCGCCCAGCAAAATGCTCAAGAAGAGCGAGATGTTGACCCGGCGGGTAAGCAGGGCCAGCACGACGGCGGCGATGGGCGGAGCGAGCGATATTAGAGCATCCATTCGATCTATCACTTTTGTCGTTGGCGGGTGCGTGTCAGGACAGGCGTTAGCCAGTAGACCGATCTCCAGTCCATGTTCCTTTTTTAATCTCTCCCGTTGTAGCAGCAGTCACGAAACAGTGTCGATATTCAAGTACCGAAAAGCTCCATAACGCTGGGATTTTGCCACCAAACCTTGGATTCACTGTAGCCATCTTGCCTGCCGTCTCGAGATTGATGCGGTGCTGTGAGTGATAATGCCTGTAGGGTGGGGCATATCATATCTCCTGTGACGGTGAAGAAGCCCGGGGAGGGCTTGACTCACAGGAGTGATAGAGATTTTAAAGTTTTTTCACTGGTCTGCTCTCATACCATGAATAGCCCTTGTGTCTCCCTACACTGTTCGTGACTCAACTCTTTGCTTGGCGATCGAAACGCAATGCGGCTCTCAGCGCTATCTGCCCGATAATGGCAGCTGTGGCCAGCACCATGGCCGCTGCCTGAGCCGGATTGTCACCCAGCCCGGCGAGCGCGGTACACAGAGCACCGATACCCATCTGGGCAAACCCGTAGAGGCCAGCGGCCGAGCCCACGACCTTGGGGTTGATGCTGACGGCCAGTGTCAGTGCCGTCGGTCCGGTCATGCCCACGCCCAGCGTGAAAAGTAGCATCGAAGCTTCGAGGGTAATGACGGATGCCCAGCCGGCGAACACTATGACCAGCATCGAAATGCCTCCGGCCAGGCTCAGCAGGCTCGCCGACAGCATCAGTCGAGACAGCCCGACACGATGAGTGGTGCGGTTAGTGATGAAATTGCCCAACGAGATACTCAGAATCAGCAGCGAGAGATAATACGCCACGTGACTCGCTGGCTTTCCCAGTTGTTCGACGAAGATGAATGGCGCCGAGGCCACAAAGGCAAACATGGCCGTGGTGGCGCAGCCGCCTCCTATTGCATAGCCGATGAAAGCGGGAGAGCGAATCAAGGTGTGATACTCATGGGCTAGACCGGGCAGGTTAACGCGACCTGTAGCTTGTGCAGTTTCCGGCATCAATCGCCATACGAATAGCAGGTTACCGATCCCCATCAGACACAGCGCCAGGAGTACACTACGCCAGCCCAGCGTGATGGTTAGCATGCTCCCGATCAGCGGCGCCAACGCTGGGCCGATGGCCACCACCAGATTGAGCACCGCTAGCCGTTGTACGGCGCGGTCCGGGGCGGCAGTATCGCGGATCATGGCGCGCCCTAAAGCCAGGCCTGCGCATCCGCCGAATGCTTGAAAGAACCGGGCCGTTATCAGCGTTTCGACGCTCTGAGCCTGCCAGGCGATGATGCCAGCGACGCTATAGATCAACATGCCCAGCATCAGCGCGGGTCTTCTACCTAGCGCATCGGAAAGCGGCCCGTAGAAGAGCTGGCCGAGCGCCAGCCCTAGAATGTAGAGACTGATCGTCAACTGCATCTGGGCGTTGTCAGCGTGCAAGGCTTCACCGGCGACAGGTAGCGACGGCACGAAGATATGCATGGCCAATGTGCCGGCCAGCGTGATGAGTACCAGCATCCATAGCGCTGGCACTGCACGTGCAGAAGTGGTTTGTTCGGCGGAGTTAGATGTCGAAGTGGCAGGGTCGGTCACGAAGCGCCTCGTGAAGATGAAATGAGAGTCTGCGAGAATTAAATAGCATGATAGCCATTAGCACCTTACGCGAATTGGCGTTGTATGACTATTTGACCAAAGCCTCGCAAGTGTTCGAGGGCGGCTTCTCGAGGGAAAATCCTGCTTCTTTTGCCGAGGGGTTGAGTCCAGTAGTTTTCTTAGGTTCTGCGCTTCAGAAGGTGGGGTCGTCCGGCGCTTTGCGTCCTGAGTTCGAAGAATAACGAAGCCCTGTCCGACGTTATATTGCTAAGCTGTGTGTCTGTCATCCAGGCTGCTACTCAGTCTTTTACCCGTTTTACAAGGATTCTCCCATGCCGAACGTATTGTCTCTTCTTGCAGAGGTTGCGTCGCCGAGCGTCGGACTTGGCTGCATGAACCTGTCCCATGGCTACGGGACGCCGGTGCCGGATGCCGAGGGCGTGCGGGCGTTGCAGGCGGCATTCGAGATGGGCTATCGCCATTTCGATACTGCGACGCTTTATGGCGCGACGGCGAATGAGTCGCTGGTGGGCAAGGCGCTCGAGGGGCGGCGCGATCAGGTGCTGCTGGCTAGCAAGTGTGGCATGGCGATCGATCCGGCGCTGGGCCGTAAGGTGATCGATGGGCGCCCCGAGACGCTGCGTCGCCAGTGCGAGGCGAGCTTGCAGCGCCTGCGAACCGACCGGCTGGATCTCTATTACCTGCATCGTATGGATCGCCAGGTGCCCATCGAGGAGAGTGTCGGGGCATTGGGGCGGTTGGTCGAGGAGGGCAAGCTGCGTGCGGTGGGCCTGTCTGAGATCTCTGCCGAGACGCTGCGCCGTGCTCATGCCGAGTATCCGGTGGCGGCGGTGCAGTCGGAATATTCGCTATGGACGCGTAACCCCGAGATCGCCTTGCTCGAGGCATGTCGCGAACGGGGTACCACGCTAGTGGCGTTCAGCCCGCTGGGCCGGGGCTTTCTGGCGGATGCAGTGCCGGATCCGACGCGTCTGGAAGAAAACGACATGCGCCGTGGCATGCCCCGTTTCAGTGACGAGTACTACCCGCACAATCAGCGTCTGTTGGCGGATTTCACTGCGCTGGCCGATGAGCTGGAGATAACGCCAGGACAGTTGGCGCTGGCGTGGGCAAAGGCGCAGGGGAGCGATATCGTGCCCATTCCAGGCACGCGTAATGTCGCGCACATGCGTGAGAACCTGGCAGCGGAGACGTTGCGATTGGATGCTGCCTCGCTCGAAAAGTTGGGCGCGATGATGACGCCCGATCAAGTGCGTGGCGGACGCTACAGCGATGCGCAGCAGGCGGATATCGATACTGAGGAATTCGCCTGATGACGAGGCGTCCCACGCGGTGCGTTTAGCGCACAAGTCGTGTCAGTAATATCTGACAGGCAAATTTTTGCCCAGGCTCTAATATAAAAGTGCGGCAAAGGACACGCCGTGCAAACTCCCGGCCAGGACGGCCGGGGTTTTTATTTACCCGCCGCGTCCGAATTTTACCGTTGTCTGCTGGTTATGCCGCCGATGTTGTCGGCGGCGCTTTTTTATCACGACGTTCCTCTTATCACGACGCTCCTTCCATCTCGCGCGTCAGACGACGTCTGACATCGCTGGGCGAGCCGGTATGCCGGGCCAGGATATCGTAGGCGACGGGCACCACCAGTAGCGTGAACAATGTGGCAGCGGCCACGCCACTGAAGATGACCGTGCCGATGACCAGGCGTGTTTCAGCGCCAGGGCCGCTGGCGAGAATCAACGGCACGGCGCCGGCCATGGTAGTCACTGCGGTCATCAGGATCGGGCGTAGGCGCGTCACCGAGGCATCGATCAGGGCGTCGCGGAAGGCGCGCCCTTCGTCGCGGAGCTGATTGGCGAACTCGACAATGAGGATGCCATTCTTGGCGGCCAGCCCGACCAGCATCACCATGCCTACCTGGCTGTAGATATTCAGCGACTGACCGGTCAGCCACAGGCCGAGCAGAGCGCCGCTTATCGCCAGGGGCACCGTCAGCATGATGACCAGCGGATGCACGAAGCTCTCGAACTGCGCTGCGAGTACCAGAAAGACCACCAGCAGACCCATGAGCATCAGGAAGGCGGTAGCGCCACTGGATTCCTGATAGTCCCGCGATGGGCCCTTGTAGTCGATCATGGCGTCGGCGGGCAGTTCCTCGTCGGCGATGGCGTTGAGATATCCCAGCGCCTCGCCCATGGAAGTGCCGTCCTCGAGATTGGCTTCCAGGGTGATCGCGCGGACGCGATTGAAGCGATTGAGCTCGCTGGCGTCGGCATAGTTGCTGAGAGTGACCAGACTCGCCAGCGGAATCAACTCGCCGCTGCGTTCGGAGCGCACCTGGATGTTGTCCAGTGCGCTGGGACTGCGCTGTGTGTCGCGCTCGCCTTCGAGCATCACGTCGTATTCCTCGCCGTCATCCACGTAGCTGGTCACACTGCGCCCACCGAGTAACGTTTGCAGGGTGCGGCCGATGGTATTGACGGTCACGCCGAGGGCGGCGGCGCGCTGGTAGTCGATCTCGATGCGCAGTTGGGGCTGGGTTTCCTTGTAGTCGCTCTCCACGGCGGTGAGTCCTGAATCATCCTCGCGGATGCGCTCGAACAGTCGGTCGCGCCAGGTGACCAGCGATTCGTAGGTACCGCCGCCGATCACGAATTGCACCGGTTTCTGAATGCGCCCGCCGAAGCCTTGTCGCATCACCGGGGCGGCCTCGACGCCGGGGAGGCCCGCGAGTCGCTGTCGCACGTCGGCCATGATGTCCCAGGCCGAGCGCCGCTCACCCCAATCAGCGAGACTGACAATTACCATGCCGTCGTTGAAGTTCTCGATATTGCCGTAGCCGCGCGGTGCGCGCACCGAGATGTTGCGGATCTCGCCTTCGTCGACCAGTGGCAGCAGGCGCGCCTCTATCTCGTCCATATAGTCCTGCATGTAGTCGAAGGTGGCGCCTTCGGGGCCGTTGACGAGGATGAAGAAATTGCCACGATCTTCCTTCGGGGTGTACTCGTTGGGTAGCTCGGTGAACAGCCAGGCCGTGGCGCCGAGCAGTGCGACGAACACGACCAGGCATAGCCAGCGCACGCGTAACAAAGTGAAGAGTACGTAGCGATAGAGGCGCTGGGTGGCGTCGAGCAAGGTATGTACGGCATGGCTGATGCGGCTTTCGTGCATACGCGGGTCGAGGATCTTGGAGCACATCATGGGGGCCAACGACAGCGCCAGCAGGCAGGAGATCGCCACGGCGGCGGCCAGGGTCAACGCGAATTCGGAAAACAATCGACCGATGTCGCCACGCAGAAAGCTCAACGGCACGAACACCGCGATCAACACCAGGGTGGTAGCGATGACCGCGAAGCCGATCTGGCGGGTGCCATGAAAGGCGGCTACCAACGGTGTTTCACCATAGAGCTGCATGCGGCGATGGACGTTTTCGAGTACCACGATGGCGTCGTCGACGACCAAACCTATGGCCAGCACCAGGGCAAGCAGCGTGAGCAGGTTCAGTGTAAAGCCGAAGGCGTTCAGGGCGATGAAGGTACCGATGATCGAGATCGGCACGGTGACCGCGGGCACCAGTGTGGTCCGCACATTGCCTAGAAACAGGAAAATCACGATGACGACCAGGCCCATGGCGATGAACAGCGTGGCGACGACTTCCTTCAGGGCGCCGGAGACGAATACCGAGGAATCGAAGTTGAGGCGCAGTTGCATGCCATCCGGCAGGGTCGATTTCAGGCGTTCCATCTCTGCCTTGATGCCTTGGGAGACCTCGAGAATGTTGGCGGTGGATTGCTTCATGACGCCCAGGCCGACCATGGGTACGCCGTTGCCGCGAAACAGAGAACGTTCCTCCACCGAGCCCACTTCGACACGTGCCACGTCGCTCAGTCGCGTGAGGTAGCCGTCATTGCCCTGGTCGATGACCAGGTCGCGGAAGTCGCTGGCGGTCTCGAAGCTGCGCGGCAGTCGCAGAGTGAATTGGCGTGAGTCGGACTCTAGAAAGCCCGCCGGGAGTTCGACGTTTTCGGCGCGCAATGCGCCTTCCACATCACTGACGGTCAGGTCGCGGGCGGCCAGCGCGTTGCGCTTCAGCCACACGCGCATGGCGTATTCCTTGCCGCCGCCGACGCGCACGCGCGAGACGCCGGTTTGCGTGGAGAAGCGGTCGACCAGGTAGCGATTAGCGTAATCGGTCAGTTCGGGAACCGAGTAGCCTTCTGCCGTGAGGCTCAGCCACATGATGACGTCGTCGCTGCTATCGGACTTTTCCACTTCGGGGGGATCGGCTTCCTCGGGCAGGTTGTCGCTGACCCCGGAAACCCGGTCGCGAATGTCGTTGGCCGCCGCTTCGATATCACGGTCGAGGCTGAAGGTGATGTCGATCTCGGATTCGCCATCGCTGCTGGTCGACTCGATGAGATCGATGCCTTCGATACCGGCGATGCGGTCTTCGATCACCTGGGTGATGCGAGTTTCCACGATATTCGCCGACGCGCCGGGATAGTTCGTTTCGACGCTGACCACCGGTGGGTCGATGGCGGGGTATTCCTGCACCGGCAAGCGTTCGAGCGCGAGGATGCCGAAGGCGATCAACAACAGGGCGAAGACGGTTGCCAGCACCGGACGCTGAATGGCGGTATCGGAAAGACGCATCAGCCATCTTCTCCGTCACGTTCTTGCTCGCCGCGTACTTCGACGTCACGCGCGGCCTTGAGAATCTCGCTGATCGTGCGGCTGCCATCGTCGAGCGCCAGGACATCCACGTGATCGCCATCGCGTACCTTATTCGTGCCGTGGCTGACGACCCAGTCGCCCGGTGCGAGGCCGTCGAGGATTTCGACGCTACCGACGTGGCGTTTGCCGATCTCCACCTGATGGCGTTGGATGCGGTTGTCCTTATCACGGATGATACGCATGACGTATTGGCGCTCGCCGCTGGGCACGAGGACGGACTCCGGCACCACCAGTGTCTGGCGTGAATTGCGTTCCAGCGTGACCACCATCAGCATGCCGGGGCGCAGCGTGCGCTCGGGATTGGGCAGGCGCGCGCGTACACTGACGCTGCGCGAGACAGGGTCGATACGCGTGCCGATGCTGGTCACTTCGCCATGAAAGGTACGTGTGGGATAGCTGGGCGTGGTGGCGCTGATCGGCAGCCCTGGTGCGAGCATGTCGAGCGCCGTCGCGGGGACAGTGAAGTCGAGCTTCATGTAATCGAGCTTGTCGAGCGTGACCAGCTCGGTGCCGGGTGTGACCAGTGCACCGACGCTGAGATTGCGCTGGCCGACGGTGCCGTCGAACGGCGCGCGCAAGCGGTGATCGGCGAGGCGTGTTTGTATCTCGTCGATCTGGGCGTCGGCCTGGGCGAGTTGAGCCCGGGCATCCTCAAAGTCGGCGCGGGTACCGACATTGCGGTCCTGCAGTTGTCGGGCGCGCCGCACGGCATTCTCGCGTTCTTGACGCAATGCGCGGGCGGCGCGCAGTTCGGCCTGTACCGCACTATCGTCGAGGCGAATCAGTAACTCGCCCTCGGCGACGCGTTGGGCGTCATCGAAATTGATTTCGGCCACGGCCTCGGTCACGGTCGCGGAAAGCGTCACGCTTTCGTCGGCACGCAGCGTGCCCAGTGCTTCCAGAGGGTCGCTCCACCTGGCGGTGGAGGCCTTCACGGCGATGACCTGCGTGCGGTCGGTGTCTTCCTGTGCCTTTGCGCCTGTCAGTGCCAGCAGGCTCAATGCCGCCAGCCCGAGGGTATACCGACCGAGTGCGCTCCCGGCTGGGAGAGAGAATACGGGCATAGTGTCTCGTTGTTGTGCTGTCGGTGACGATGACGAGCATACAGAATATACAGGTTCGTCGCTGTGACGCTTAACGCTTAGAATGTTCGCCTTTGCCAGCAATGAGACGCGACGATGGCACAGACCTATGATGTAGTGGTGATCGGTGCCGGCGCGGCGGGACTGATGTGCGCACTGACCGCCGGTTACGAGGGGCGGCGTGTGCTGGTGCTCGACCATGCCAACAAGGCGGGCAAGAAGATCTTGATGTCCGGGGGCGGGCGCTGCAATTTTACCAATCTGGCGACGGGGCCGGAGCATTTCTTCTCCGCCAACCCGCATTTCTGCATCTCTGCACTCAAGCGCTATACGCCGGGCCATTTCGTCGAGCTCGTCGAGCGCCACGGCATCGAGCATGTCGAGAAGGCGCCGGGGCAGCTTTTCTGTGCCGATTCGGCCAAGCCGATAGTGTCCATGTTGCTCACCGAATGCGAGTGGGCAGGCGCGGAAGTACGCCTCAAGACATGTATCACATCCCTCGAGCGACGCGGTGAAGGCATGCGTCTCAAGACCTCGAGTGGCGTCATCGACGCCGGTACGGTGGTCATTGCCACCGGCGGATTGTCGATTCCCACCATGGGTGCCACCGGTTTCGGCTATGACATCGCCCGTCAGTTTGGCTTGGGCGTCACCGAGACGCGTGCCGCGTTGGTGCCGTTCACATTGACCTCGCAATGGCGGGAAAGAGCCGCGTCGCTGGCGGGGATAAGCTGCCCGGTGACGGTCGAGGTCGGCGAAGGACGCTATCGTGAACCCATGCTGTTCACGCATCGCGGTGTCTCGGGGCCGGCCATGCTGCAGGCTTCCAGCCATTGGCAACCGGGCATGGCATTGTCCATCGACTTGCTGCCGGATACTGACGTTGCCGGGGAGCTGACCGCCATGCGTCAC
Organism: Chromohalobacter sp. 296-RDG; assembly: GCF_029889885.1. Lineage (GTDB taxonomy): Bacteria > Pseudomonadota > Gammaproteobacteria > Pseudomonadales > Halomonadaceae > Chromohalobacter. The sequence goes on along the minus strand of NZ_JARANY010000008.1, from coordinate 40,477 downwards.
GAAGTGCCCAAGCGGCATGTGTCCACGTGGCTGGGCGAGCGGCTTCCCAAGCGCCTGGCGCAGGCCTGGTGCGAATGGCAAGGAATGACGGAACAGCCGCTGGGAGCGCTTTCCAATCGTGAGGTGTCACGCCTGGAGGACGATCTGAAACGCTGGCAGCTCAAACCCGCAGGGACCGAGGGCTGGCGGACCGCCGAGGTGACGCTAGGTGGCGTCGAGACACAGGCGATTTCTTCCAAGACCTTTGCCGTGGAAGGGCTACCGGCGCTGCGTTTCATCGGTGAGGCGCTGGATGTCACCGGTCAGTTGGGCGGCTTCAATTTTCAATGGGCTTGGGCCTCGGGCGTGGCCTGCGGGCAGGCCATGTAGTATAGCCTAGCAAGCGATGAGCAAGGTAGAGGAGTCGTCCATGCTGCGACGTGCATCGCAAGCGCTCTGGCAGGCCGTAGGCCAGTGGCTTCGTGCCAAGAAAACGACGCGGGAGCGCTTACCGGTGGTGGTGTGCGGGCTGGAATACGCGCATTATCGATTGCTGACGCATTTCGCACGTTCGACACGCTATAGGGCGTTGGCGGTGATCGACGATTACCCCTGGCATCACGGTACGCAAGTGGAGGGCGTACGCATCTACTATCCCAGTGAGGTGCCGTCACTGGTGGAACGTCATGGCGTGACGGCGGTGGTGTATTGCCATGAGGACGAGCTGGGCGTCTTCGCCGATGAAACGCGTGGGCAGTTGGCGACGTGGGGCGTGCCCTGTGTACGGCTGTTGCCGGACGAGGAGGATATCGATGTCGAGCTGACTCGCTGGCTGACACATTGAATATGAAAAAGCCCCCGGGCGGGGGCTTCATAACAATCGCGGGCTAACGGCGTGCGAGGCGGTACAAGGCGCGCGCTCGATTGACCAACAAGAGGGTCGAGAGTCCGCGACGCATCCAGGCGCGTGTGGACCTTGGCCGTCGTACGCCCTGCGCCGCGAGCAGACCGAAGCCACCGAGCAAAGGCGCACGCCACTGCATCAAGTGTTGCCAGCCGTGATCGATGGGTGCCGTGGCATCGCGCCAGTCATGCAGTGCATGCCCCATATCGAGACGTTGCTGCAGGATGCGGGTCTCGAGATATTCAAGTTCCGTAGCACGTTCACGACGATTCACGAGAGGCCCCCAGTGCTTGGCGGTCTTGTTCTAAATGACTCAAGGTGGATTGCATGAGTCGCCGACGTTTGGCGATGCGCTTGGCACCGTAAGCAAAGCATGCGGTGATGATGAACAGCACACCCGCGCACACACCAATTGCCAGTAAGCGATGATCTTCCCAATACAGGACCACCAGCATTAAAAGCAGCATGCCGATGGCGAACGAGAAAGTGATCAACGCTGCGCCCGCCAGCAACAGTAGGCTGAGCATGCGATCGCGTTCGGCTTCCAGCTCGAGCACGGCGAGGCGCAAACGCGTCTCGCCCGTGGCAATCACATTGGAAAGCAGACGCCGCGCCGAGGTAATGACGCGCTCCGCCGGTCCCTGGCGATCTGCCATTAGCGACGCCCGATGAGCAAGCCAATGACGACCCCGACACCAGCGCCGATGCCGATGCTGGTCCAGGGGTTGTCACGCACGTAACGATCGCAGCAATCCATCTGGTCGCGTGCGCTTTCGTAGAATTTTTCGCCGCGCGCCTCAAGCTTGGCGCGCGTATCGCTCAGACGCTGTTGAGCTCGCTCGCGCGCCTCGGTGATGTGTCCTCGAGAATCGTCAGCTGTCGCTTTGACCAGTTCTTCAACGGTCTGTGATAGGTGACGCAGGTCATCCTTGAGCTGCTCGGTGGAAGCTTCGCTTTCGCGGTGGCCGCCGGTAGGCTGCATGGTCATGGTGTCTTCCTTTGACAGGTTAATGGCATATTTAGCATAGCAGGCCAGGCCACCGTATCAACAGTGCTTCCTGGCCTGCATCGTTACTCTAGGCCAGGAATACCGGCCAGGAAGGTGTTGATGCTGAAACCGAGCCCTATACGGCGATTGATGTGGTCGTAGTCGATCAGGCTTTCGCCATAGCCATGATAATACTGAACGTAACCGCGAACCTTGCCGAATAGCGGGAAGGAGTAATCCAACTGGGCGCCGTAATGGTCCTTGCCGGGGTTGCCACGCATCAGCAGGGAAACTTCCTGATCGCCGAACGCGCGCACCATGGTGATGTCGCCATAGCCGATGTAATCCTGGAGGTCGGGGTTGTCGTCGTCTTCCTCGTTCTCGGGGACTCGCCAGTGGGGCGCGACGCTCACCGCCCACTCGCCGCGTTGGAACACCATATCGGCGTAGACACGATTCCAGCTACGCGACAACGGGTCAGAGCGGCCGTTGGACTGGTGAGCGAAACCGATGCGATTGATAGTGTTAGTCCAGCCTAGGGCGCTCATGTCGTTATCGAAGCTGACGAACATTTCGGGCTCGTAATTGGTTTCGCGAAATGGCGCCGACGCTTCGGAATTGTAGGCTTGCCACCAGCTTCGCTGGGTGTAGGCGAAGTACACATCGCCGTTATCGTCGAACAGGTCTTCGACCAGGTTGACCTTGAAGCTCAGCTGATACTTGACCTCGGCATTATCGGCGTTGGCCGCATCGCTGACCTGGCGGAAGCGGGCTTGATCCGGATTGGCGTTATAGGCCCACGGTAGTAGGTAGTTGCGCCGATACGTGGTCACTGCCAGAGGATTGCGCGACGACTCGCGTTCCAGTTCGCGACGTTTGTCGGCGCGGACTTCCACGTTCTTAGCCGCGCTTTCTTCGGGGGTGGCGTCAGCCTCTGTGGTCGCGGCGTCGTCGGCCAAGGTTTCGCGCAGCTCGTGAAGCTCCGCTTCCAGGGATTGGACGCGTGCTTCAATGGCCTCGCGTTCGCTATCGCTCAGGGTTGTGGCGGCCTGCGCAGAGGCGGACAGCATGAGCGTGAGCAACACGAGAATCGGCAAGCAGGGGCGTGGTGACTCCATGTCATTTAGTACCTTGTCGATGGCTAGCATTGGTCAGCGTGAATGTTTCTATCACGCTGGTAGTCGAACGCAAATATCCGCACGAGATTGCCATGTGCGTGTCACGCACCGACAATCGGCGCAACGTATGAGAACGAGGACAGAGCATGTCGTGTCGACGCTGGCATCATTTCTTCGCTTGGCAATGCTGGCCTGGGCGAGCGCATGCCAAGTGGCGTGTGATCCATTGTATCGCATGTGTCTCGATTTGCCTGCTGTGGGCGATTGGCGACGCCTCGGCGCAGTCGGCATTACCTGAACACGACGCGCTGACGACGCGTCTGGAGCGGCTGCAGTCCATTGAGCAGCCCGATAGCGACCAGCGCGCGGCCATAGACGATACGCGCGCGACGCTGGAGGCACTGAAAGAACTCGACTCGGTCGACGATAAACTCGACGCGCTCGAGCAGCGTGCGCAGAACGCCTCTCAGGAATCGCAATCCTTGACGCAACAGCTGCAGCGTCTGGAAGAGTCGTCGACGTCACCGCGTGAGAGCGACCTTGGCGATTTGTCGCTGGATGAGTTGCGCGAGCGTACCGGCGATGCCTTGGGAGAGCTCGAGACGCTGCAAAGCCGTCTGGCGGACGTCAATGCTCAGTTGATTAGTGCCCAGACTCTTCCCGAACGTGCCCAGACCTCGATCGCCGAAGCTCGGGAACGTGCCGATAGGCGTCAGTCGCAACTTGCCGAGCTGGGCGACGTCGAGGGATCAAGCGAGGCAGAACTTGCCCAGCGCGACCGCTATCGGGTCGAGCAGGCATTGGCCGAGCGACGCGCGCGCTGGCATCAGAGCGAGCTTTCGCACAATACCCGCCTGCGCGAGTTGGCGATGCAGCAGCGCGACGTGCTGGAAAAGCGAATTGCGCTCCAGGAAAGTCAATTGTCGACGTTGCAGGCCGCGTTGGACCGGGAGCGGCGCGAGCAGTCGGAGAAGGCTATCGCCGATGTCGGCCGCGAAGATGCCGAGGCCATCGCTGCCCACCCCGTGTTGACCAAGGTTCAGCAGGTCAATCGCGACCTGAGCGGTGAATTGCTGGAGGTGACCGATCGCGCTAACGAGCTGGTGCGCGAGGGGATCGAAACGCGAACCCAGCTTGATCGTGTGCGCCAGGTCCAGCGCACGCTCAACGAACAGATCGATGCGATTCGCGGCAGCTTGCTGCTGTCGCGAATCCTTCGCGAGCAGCGAGAGTCGTTGCCCGAAGTGGACGCACAAAGCGGGTTACAGGATGAAATCGCCGACCTGCGCCTACGTCAGTTCGATCTGTCGCAGCAACACGACGCCTTGCGACGCCCCCAGCAATTGGCCGATAAAAGCCTGGCCGATGCTGATATAGACGACGCCCCGGGGTTGCGTGAGGCGTTGACCAAGTTGTTCGAGTCGCGCCGCGAGTTGCTCGGCCAGCTCGATGAGGAATATGGCAACCTGCTGACGATTGCCATCAACCAGCAGCTCAATCAGCAACAGTTGCTGAAGATCAGTGACGAGCTGCGCGCGACCATCGAAGAGCAGTTGTTCTGGGTGGCCAACGGGCGCCCGCTGGACTTGACATGGTTGCGGCAGTTTCCGCGCACGCTGTGGCAGGGCACGACCGACGGCGACTGGCGTTCGACATTGGTGTCCGCGCAGCAGCGCCCCGATGGCGAGGCGTTCGCCATGGTGCCGCTGTTGATGCTTTCCGGCGGGTTGTTGTTATGGCGGCGTCGCCTCAAGGCGTCACTGCTACGGCTGCATGGGGAAATCGGGCGCCTCAAGCGTGACACCCAGATGCACACGCCCCGCGCGATTGCGCTCAATGCGTTGCTGGCCGCGCATGGCCCCTTGTTCTTGGCGGCCGTGGGTGGGGCGCTCAATCTGGGCGGGCATGGCTTCGCCGTGGTGCTGGGCGATGCGTTGCTGCAGCTGGCGCTGGCGTGGGGTGTCATCGCCTGGTCGCGACGACTGCTGGTCGCCGATGGCGTGGCTGCGCGCCACTTTCACTGGTCACCGCAGTACGTGCTGCGCTTGCGGCGCCTGTTGCTATGGTTGGGCATCGCACTGATTCCGGTCATTCTGATCAGCAACGTCGCGCCCTACAGCGATGGACGTCTGGCGGAGCGGCCGTTGTCGCTGCTGTTGCTGCTGCTGGGACTGGTGGCGATGACCGTCGTATTGGTGCGTCTGATCCTCGCTCATGTACCGTTTTTTGGTCTCAAGCTTTTCCGTCTGCTGCTGGGCTTGGCGTTATCGGTCGTGCCTTTGATACTGGCTGGCCTGATTGTCATGGGGTTCGAGTACACCGCGCTAAGTTTGATCGGCCGATTCATCACTTCGATCTATATTCTCGGGCTGTGGATTCTCGTCGAAGCTGCGGTCGTCCGCGGGTTGGCGGTTGCGGCGCGGCGCCTGGCCTATCGGCGCGCGGTGGCGCGTCGCCGTGCGCAGGCCAAGGAGGACACCGAAAGCGGCCTCGAGGTGGTCGAAGAGCCGCCGCTGGATATGGAGCAGGTCAACCAGCAGTCGCTGCGCCTGTCCAAGTTGATTCTGTTTCTGGGTTTTACCCTGCTGCTATACGTGGTGTGGGCGGACTTACTGAGCGTGTTGTCCTATCTCGACAACGTCACCGTATGGCAGGTTGAGAGCGGCCAGGGCGAGGCGATGACCACTAGCCCGATCGCCGTGGCCGATGTGCTCACGGCGCTGGTGCTGGTCGCGCTGACTTTGATGATGGCGCGCAACCTGCCTGGGCTTTTGGAGGTCATGGTGCTCTCGCGCCTGAGCCTCAAGCAGGGCAGTGCCTATGCTATTTCCTCGCTGCTTTCCTACACCATCGTGGGGACGGGGGTCGTGGTGTCGCTGGGAACGCTCGGGGTGTCGTGGGATAAGCTGCAATGGCTGGTCGCCGCACTGGGCGTGGGGCTGGGCTTCGGGCTACAGGAGATCTTCGCCAACTTCATTTCGGGGCTGATCATCCTGTTCGAACGCCCAGTACGTATCGGCGATACCATCACCCTGGGGAACTTGCACGGTACGGTCAGCCGTATTCGCATTCGTGCCACCACGGTGACGGATTTCGACCGCAAGGAAATCATCATCCCCAACAAGACCTTCGTTACCGATCAACTGATCAACTGGTCGCTTTCCGACAACATCACGCGGGTGGTGCTGACCTATGGCGTGTCGCATGGCTCCGACCTGGAACAGGTCCACCGCCTGATGCGCCAGGCCGCCGAGGAAAACCAACGCGTGCTGCGGGAGCCCGAGCCGCAGATATTCTGCCTTGAATATGGCGCGACGGCGTTCAGCTTCGAGTTGCGGATCTTCGTCAACGATTTGATGGATCGCCTGTATGCCAGCGATGAAATCAATCGACGCCTCGATGCCTTGTTCCACGAACACGGCATCCGCATTGCGTTCAATCAGATGGATGTCTGGCTGCACGATGCCTCGGGGCGGCAGGCTTGGGTAAGTTCGCAATCCCAGCAGAATGCCCCGTTGGGCGGCGAAGTAACGTCCTCAAGGCCGACGCGCCGCGATGGCATCGAGGATGTCGATACCGGTCGCAGCCCCGATGGAGACGGCACGGCTGGCAGCGATGAATGAGGGAGAGCGGCCGTCAGGTGCGCTTGATCGCATGCAGCAGGAACTCGCGGTTACCATCGCCGCCGCGCAGCGGGCTTTCCTGCCAGTGGCGAATCTCGAAACCGGTGTCGGCGCAGCTCTCGCGGATGCGAGCTTCCACCGTCGCGTAAAGAGCCGGATCGCGGACGATGCCGTGGGCGTCGACCTTGCGTGGACCGATCTCGAATTGCGGCTTGACCAGTGAGACCAAGTGCGCGCCAAAGGATAGCACGGCGGCGAGCTCGGGCAGGATCAAGGTCTGCGAGATGAAGGAAACGTCCATGACCGCCACGTGCAGTCCCTCCGGTGCCAGGACGGCGAGCCGCTCTTGGGGAAGCGCGCGGGCGTTGACGCCTTCCAGGCAGATGGCGCGTTCATCCTCGCGCAGCGACGCGTCGAGCTGCTCGCGCCCGACCTCGATACCCACCACACGCGCAGCGCCGTAGCGCAAGGCGCAATCCGTGAACCCGCCGGTGGATTGTCCCACGTCGAGTACCGTCATGCCTGCGAGGCGGAGTCCCAGTGTGTCGAGAACGGCCTCCAGCTTGAGTCCGGCGCGCGAGACGTAGCGCTCTTCCGGATCGTCGGCGAGCTGGAAACGGCTGTCGTCGGCGACTTTCTCGCCGGGCTTGGTCAGCGTGCGCGGAGGGTCCGTCGAGACCAGTGTGACTCGCCCATGACGGATCAGACGCTGAGCCCGCGTGCGTGAGCGTACCCAGCCCTGGGCGACGAGAAGTTGGTCGAGACGTTGCATGCCCACACCGCTGGAAGAGTTGCTGAAAAAGTGTCGATAAAACGACGTGCAGTATAGCGCGAGGCTGGGCGACGTTCATGCGTTCACGGCCCGCTGTCGCTGAGTCGCGTGTACTCGCGCTGCCAACGCTCGAGCAGCGAATGGCGCTTGAGGGTGTCGAGCGTGGCCAGCAGGCTGGGGTCGATGGCGATCGGGTGAATGGCATCGCCAAGGGTCTTGCGTAAGTCACGGGCAGTGCCTTCGCCTTCGAGTGCGGTGTGTACCGCCCCGAGCGGAGTCTTGTCGCGGATCACCTGCTGACCTTGACGGCTGAGCAGATAATCGACGAAGCGCTCGGCAGTCTTGGGGTGGGGCGCGCGCTTGGGAATCAGCACCAGACGCTGTGTCACCAGGGCATAATCGCTGGGAATGACCATTTCCAATTGCGGGTGATCGGCCACGAAATCGCGTGCATAGGAACCCAGCAAGTTATAGCCGACGGCGTAGCGTCCCTCGGCCAGGCCGTCGAGCATTTCTCCGGTGGTATCGGCCAGTTCTGCTTCCACGCCGCCCAAGGCGGCTACCAGTTCCCAGTAGCGCGGTGACATGTACGCGTCTTCGGTGGCATAAGTATAGCCGGCGCCGCTGCGCCAGGGGTCGTAAGTCACCACGCGACCTTTGAGACGCTGGCGTTCGCGGGTGAGCAAGCTCAGCAAGGCTTCGTGGCTGTCCGGTGGCGTGGCGCCCTCGAGGGCATCGCGTCGATAGACGATGACCACGGGTTCGAAGGTGAAGCCGAATAATTCGTGGCGCCAGCGAGACGCCTGAGGCCACTGCCGTGCTGCAGGCGTGGTCAGTGCCTGTGCATGACCGCGGTTGGCGAGTTGGTATTGCCAGGGCATCGCCGAGGACATCACTACGTCGGCAGAGGCCTCGTCTTCCGACAGGAAGCGCCGGTATAACGTGAGCGTGGTCAGGTTACGGTAGGTGAGGTCGATGTCGGGATAGCGTGCATGAAAATCGGCCAGCAGCGGGGCCATCAGACCGTTATCCAGAGCGCCGTGAATTTCCAGTGACGGCGCGTTGGCCTCATGGTCGGCGGTGTAACGCAGCACATGGGCGCCATCGGCCAGCGCCATGGCCGATAGCATCATGCCGGCGAGGGCGGCGGCCCAGCGCGCGAGCGAACGATAGGGCGCGGTCATGGTGTTGACTCCTCGGTGAAATGCAAGCGCACGCGCAAACCTGGTGGCTCGGCATTCGGGCGTGCCGGTACCAGAGTGAGTCTGGCGGCATGGGCCCGGGCGATACCGTCGACGATCGCCAGGCCAAGCCCCGAGCCTTGGTTGCCTTCCATGCCGCGATGGAAGGGACGCAGCACCAGCAGGCGTTGCGCCTCGGGGATGCCGGGACCGTCATCTTCGACCTCTAGACGCATCGGGTTCTCGCCGACGCGCACCGTAATGCGTGATGCGCCATAGCGGCTGGCGTTATCGATCAAGTTGGCCAGTGCCTCGGCGATCTGCCATTCGACCGCGTGCTGGATGACCGCATGTGACGGCGTCTCGACGCCCAGGTCGATGCCCGCGCGATGGCAGCTCGTCAGGGCGTCGCGTACGGCTTGCCGCGCGATGTCGCAAAGATCGATATCGCGGGCTTCCGGCATCGACTCGGGGTTGTTGAGGCGCGTCAGGGAGAGCAGTTGTGATGCAAGGCGCGCGGTCTTGTCGGCACTGCCGCGCATGACGCCGAGTGCATCGTGCCAGGCGCGTGGGTCGTCCTGACGCAGGGCGAGCTCGGCGCGTGCCGAAAGCCCTGCCAGCGGGGTGCGCAATTGGTGCGAGGCATCGCCGATGAAACGTTCCTGGTTGGCGCGCACGCGGCGCATGCGCGCCAACAGGTCGTTGAGGGTCTCGCGCAGTTCGGCGAGCTCGCGGGGGAGCGTCAGGTCGAGCGGTGCCAGGGTGCGCGGATCGCGGGCGCGGATCGCCCGGCGTAGTCGGGTCAGGGGCATCAACGCCATGCGTACCCCGAGCAGCACCACGCCAATGGCCAACATCGCCATGGCGATCAAACGCAGCATGCTGCCCTGGAAAAGCGTCTGTGTCAGGGCCTCGCGCCCTTCGCGGGTATGCGCCACGCGGACCTCGAAAGGCTGACGGTCGCGCCATCCCTCGAGTTGTGAGCGCCGCACGCCGAGGCGCAGCGCCATATCGTGCCACTGGATGTTGGTGAAGCGCATGCTGCCTTGCCCGTTATCGATGCGTGGCAGCTCGGCGTTGCCGCTGATGAAGTTGTCATGGGCATCGTAAAGGGCATAGAAAACGCGCTCTTCGGCGTTCGAGGCCAGCATTTTCAGGGCCGCCGGAGGCAAATCCATCCACAGTTGGCCCTGCTGGCGCTTGACCTGCTCGGCGATGGAGAGCGAGGCCGACTCGAGCAGTCGATCGAACGCCCGATCGGCGGTATCGCGCGAGGCCAGGTAGGACTGAACGAGCATCAAGGTCCCTAGGGCCAGCATGGGCACCAGTAGCCAGATCAGCAGGCGCCGGTAGAGGCTGGGCGAGTTGACTGATGGGCTCACGCCTCGCTCTCCAATAGATAACCCAGCCCCCTCACGGTGCGCAGCGTCAGTGACGAGTCGGCAAGACGCCGCCGCAGGCGGTGGATATAGACCTCGATGGCATTGTCACCGAGCGCGTCCTCGGCGAAGACGTGCTCGAGCAGATAGGCTTTTTCCACCGGTTCGCCAGCATGCCGCATAAGATACACCAGCAGGCGCTGCTCGCGAGGCGGCAGCTCGAGCGTGACATCATCAAGGGTAAAGCGTTGCGTCAGGGTATCGAAATGCAACGCCCCGACATGCAGCTGCGTGCCGTCGTCATGCTGACGACGACGCAAGAGGGCCCGCACCCGGGCTTCCAGTTCGTCCAGCGCAAAGGGCTTGGCCAGATAGTCGTCGGCGCCCAGATCGAGTCCCCTGACGCGATCTTCGATGGCACCGCGTGCGGTCAGGATCAAGACCGGCGTGTCGCTATCATGGCGACGCATGGCCTCGAGTATCTCGAGGCCGCCGCGGCCCGGCAGATTGAGATCGAGCAGGACCAATGCATAGCCATGCCCGGGGGAGCCCAGGCGCGTGAAGGTGGCGTCGCCGTCCTCGAGGGCGTCGACCCGGTAGCCAGCCAGGCTCAGGGCGTCGTACAACGTGCTGGCCAGCAGGGCATCGTCCTCGACCAGCAACAGGGGAGCAGTGGTTTCGGGGGTCATGACGGATAGTCCTGCAATGCGCGTTGGCTCAGTCGCGTCGCGGCTTCTTGCAGGGCGCGCCTCGCCTCACGAGCGGGCAAACGTCCTTTGGGGCCGGAAAGACTCAGCCAGTACGCGGTGTCGGGGACCGCTTGGCAAGTCATCGTCCCGCCTGGCAAGGCCAAAGAGGGGTCGCCGTCCTGCCACTGCCAGCGATAGCCGGGGTGTAACGTATGGCGCAGATCCGTGTCCGGCAAGGTGCTCAAACGGCACTCCACCTGGCCTTCCTCACATGAAAGTAGCGCGGCGGTTTCTCCGGTGTCGCGGCATAAACGTTCGAGAATCGGCATGACCAGGCTGGCCAACTGACGCGAAGGCACATGTCGGCGGGCTAGGCGCGCCGGCGTGGCCCCCAGACGATAGCGCCCGCGTGCATCGCGCTGCACGTAATCGTAACGCTCCAGCGAACCGAGCAAGCGTAACAGCGTGCTTTTATAAAGTGTGGTTGCCTCGGCCAGCTCGGCCAAGGTCAGGCTTTCATGCTGCGTGTCGAAGGCTTCCATGACGGATAGCGCACGCTCGACAGCCTCTACCCGGTCTTGCGCCATGGCGGGTCTCTCCAGGTGTTTGCGTGTCGCAATGGCGGTATTCAACTTTAGTCTTGAACGGCGGCGTGAGCGTTGACGCTCGCTTGTGACACGCCTAGTTTTCTGCTCAAGGGAACGTTGTTCTGCCTTACAGAACTGTAAGGTAAGTGTCAGGTTGCCTGCAACCCATTTCAATTCTCGTTCAAAGGGGATAACAACAATGTCTTTCAAGACGCCGCTCAAAATCGTCATGGCGGCCGCCCTGACACTGGGGGCCAGCACGGCCATGGCTTTCGAACCGTCCGGCAAGGTCGAGTGCATCGCGCCTTCTGATCCGGGCGGCGGCTGGGACTTCACTTGTCGCAGCATTGGCAATGTACTCGAGGATCTGGATCTCGTGCCGAGCAGTGTGCAGACCATCAACATGGCCGGCGCCGGTGGTGGGGTGGCCTATGCACACACCGTGAGCAAGCGTGCCGGAGACGAGCAGTTGCTGGTCGCCGCCTCCACTGCCACTACCACGCGCCTGGCGCAGGGCCAGTTTCAGGGCATGGATGCTGACATGGTCAACTGGATCGGTGCGCTGGGTGCCGATTATGGCGTCATCGCGGTAAGCAAGGATTCCGAGTACGAAAACCTCAATGATCTGATGGATGCCCTCAAGGACGATCCGCGTGCGGTGAAGTTCGCCGGTGGTAGTGCCAAGGGTGGCTGGGACCATCTCAAGGTGTTGATCGCGGCGAAAGCGGCCGACGTCGGCAAGCTGCCGAAGATCCCCTACCTCTCGTACAACAATGGGGGCGAGGCGCTGACACAGGTGGTCGGTGGCCACGTGGACGCGTTTACCGGTGATATTTCCGAGGCGAAAGGCTTCATGGAATCCGGTGATCTGCGCATCCTGGCCGTGCTCTCGGAAGAGCGCCTGCCTGGCGAATTCAGCGACATACCGACCGCCAAGGAGCAGGGCATCGATGCGCTGGGTCCCAACTGGCGTGGTTTCTACATGCCGGCGGATATTTCCGATGACGCCCGTGAGTACTGGATCGATGCGATGGACACCGTCTACGCAAGCGACGAATGGAAAGAGCTCATGAAGAAGAACGGGTTGATGCCGTTCCACAAGAGTGCTGATGAGTTCAACGCGTTCGTGAAAAAGCAGATCCAGGATATCCAAGAGCTTTCCAAGGAAATCGGACTGTCTAAATGAAATGCAATGACCGCGTCTTCGGTCTACTGATGCTCGTCCTGGCCGTCGCGTACGGCTGGGGCGCCACTCAGTTTCCCGAACCTTTCGGAGGAGGCGAGGCCATCGGGCCCGAGACATTTCCGATCTTGCTGGCTGTGGTGCTCGCGCTAAGTAGCCTGTATCTGATCGTCAAACCCGATTCGGGATCAGCATGGCCACCGATGCGTACGGGGCTGGAGCTGCTGATCGCCGTGGTGGTATTGATCGTCTACGTGCTGTTGCTTCAGCCCCTGGGCTTCATTATCACCACGACCCTGGCTGTCGGCACTCTGTGCTGGCGTATGGGGACGGCGCCCATTCGTGCCTACATCACGGGGCTGATTGCGGGAATTGTGGTGTATTTTTTGTTTACGATCGGCCTTGATTTGTCCCTGCCGCTGGGCGTGTTGAGTGTACTGGAGGGAAGTTGATGGAAACCCTGGGCTATCTGATTGATGGGTTTAGTGTCGCGTTGGCGCCGCACAACCTGATGTTTGCCTTGATCGGGGCCTTCCTGGGGACTTTGATCGGGGCCTTGCCGGGATTGGGACCCGCTAATGGCGTGGCCATCCTGATCCCGCTGGCCTTCACGCTGGGCCTACCCCCGGAGACCGCGCTGATCATGCTGACCTCCGTCTATGCCGGGGCCATGTATGGCGGGCGTATCTCGTCGATACTGCTCAATATTCCCGGTGATGAGCCGGCCATGATGACGTGTCTCGACGGTTACCCGATGGCCCAGAAAGGCAAGGCCGCCGAGGCGCTGGCGATCTCGGCGATCGCTTCCTTCATGGGGAGTTTGATCGCCACGATCGGTCTTATACTGCTGGCGCCGTTGCTGGCCAAGTTCGCGTTGACGTTTGGACCCGCAGAGTATTTCGCGCTGTTCGTGCTGGCCTTCGCCACCCTGGGGGGAATTACCGGCAAGAATCCCGTCAAGACGATTCTTGCGGCGGCCATTGGGTTGATGATCGCCACGGTGGGTATCGACAACACCGGCACCCAGCGCTACACCTTTGGTGTGCTGGAGCTCTACGAGGGCGTCGACTTCATCATTGCCATCGTCGGCTTGTTCGCGATTTCCGAACTGCTGTTCTTCATCGAGGCGCGTGCGGGCAGTGGCGGCGCTTCAGTGATGGTCAACAAGCTCAAGCTGTCCTGGAAGGATATCGGTTCGATCTTCCCCACCACGCTGCGTGGTGGTGTGCTGGGGTTCATTTCCGGGGTGCTACCGGGCGCCGGCGCGTCGCTGGGAAGTTTCATCAGCTATACCCTCGAGAAGAAGGTTCTGGGTAAAAAGGGAGATTTCGGCGAGGGCGATCCGCGCGGTGTCGCGGCGCCTGAGGCGGGCAACAACGGGGCGTCCTCCGGTGCCCTGGTGCCCATGCTCACGCTCGGCGTACCGGGAAGCGGTACAACGGCGGTGCTGCTGGCGCTGTTGATCTCGATGAACATCACTCCCGGGCCGATGATGTTTACCCAGAATGCCGATATCGTCTGGGGGGTCATCGCTGCCTTGTTGGTGGGTAACTTCCTGCTGTTGCTGCTGAACATTCCTTTGGTGGGGATGTTCGTCAAGCTGCTCTCGGTGCCGCCCAAGTACTTGCTGCCGATCGTGACGATGGTGGCGTTCGTGGGTATCTACTCGATCAGCAACTCTGCTTTCGATCTGTATTTCATGGTGGCCTTCGGCGTCGCCGGCTACATCCTGCGCAAGCTGGAGATCCCGCTGGTACCCATTATTCTGGGCTTGCTGTTGGGGCCGGAAATGGAAAAGAACCTTGGCCATGCACTAACAGTCTCCAATGGCGACTGGAGCGTGCTGTGGGGTAGCGGACTGTCGATCACGCTGTGGGCACTGGCCATCATCGGGTTGGTGTTGCCCGTGGTCGTGGGACCGGTCCTGCGGCGTCGCATGCGTGCTGCGCAGGAGAACGTCGGTTAACTCGATCCCCGACGTCTGATCAGTACGGTGCGTTTCTCTCGCCCCCGCCGGTATCCCGGTGGGGGCGAACGTCGTTGACGGTTGATCCAATGTCCCGTATCGGGAGCATGATCATTCTCCTTGAACGCGGGGAAGGCCGTGCTTTTCCACTCTCGTCCATAGTGCACGACAGGCGCTGGATCATTTGATGCCTTGCCGACCAGCGGTCACGCTGTTATAGTGCTGCGGCGTTCGGGGCAAGTCATTGAAAGCGCGTGGCGTTTTCCTTACATCCGGACGTATCGGTAGCGACATCATACTCGTCAACCGATTTTGCTGTGGTGGCCCTGTCGGTCCTCCCGCAACGCTAAACCGCGAACCCCGCCAGGCCCGGAAGGGAGCAACGGTAGTGGTGGCTGCGTGTGCCGGGATGTGGCTGATGGGGCCGCCTCCATTATGTCCCCCGTATTCTTGATCGACCTCGATGTCGACTCGCCCCTCGTCGAAGTTCCCGCTACCCGCTAGAATGGATGTTTTAACGATCTTCCCCTCTGTGTCGAGTGCTTGGTGCTGCCAGGTGAGAATCGGCCCGATCTGCAAGGACATCCCGACGGTATGAGTTACCAGGTTCTGGCCCGCAAATGGCGCCCCCGCACATTTCACGAACTGGTCGGCCAGGAGCATGTGTCGCGTGCATTGGTCAATGCGCTCGACCAGGGGCGTCTGCATCATGCCTATCTGTTTACCGGCACGCGCGGGGTCGGCAAGACGACGCTGGCGCGGATTCTCGCCAAGTGCCTGAACTGCCGGCAGGGCGTGACATCGGTACCATGCGGTGAATGCGAGACTTGCCGCGAGATCGACGAGGGCCGTTTCGTCGACCTGATCGAGGTCGACGCCGCCTCGCGGACCAAGGTTGAGGATACCCGCGAGCTGCTCGACAACGTGCAATACGCGCCGACCCAGGGGCGTTACAAGGTGTACCTCATCGATGAGGTGCACATGCTTTCCACGCACAGTTTCAATGCGCTGCTCAAGACGCTCGAGGAGCCGCCGCCTCACGTCAAGTTTCTGCTGGCGACGACCGATCCGCAGAAGCTCCCGGTGACGGTACTCTCGCGCTGCCTGCAGCTCACGCTCAAGAACATGCCGCCGGAGCGTGTAGTCGGGCATCTGACGCATATTCTCGAGGCCGAGTCGGTGGCTTTCGACGATCAGGCACTGTGGCTGCTGGGTAAGGCCGCCGAGGGCTCGATGCGCGACGCCTTGAGTCTGACCGACCAAGCCATTGCTTTCGGGCAGGGTGAGGTGCGTCATACCGATGTCGCCGCGATGCTGGGTACGCTCGATCATCGTCACCTGTTGGCACTGGCCGAAGCACTGGCCGAGGTCGATGCCGCGCGGGTCTTGCAGGAAGTCGCCAGCCTGGCCGAGCAAGGACCGGATTTCGGTGCCATCCTCGATGATCTGGCCAGCGTCTTCCATCGCCTGACCATCGCCCAGATGGTGCCGGATGCGCTGGATAATGGCCACGGTGACCGCGACACACTGCTGCCGCTGGCTGCGCGCTTCACCGCCGAGGACGTGCAGCTCTACTACCAGATCGCCTTGCAGGGGCGTGGCGACATGGAGAGCGCGCCGGACCCGCGTACCGCGCTGGAGATGACGCTGCTGCGCATGCTGGCGTTCCGGCCCCAGGGCGTACCCAAGCCGCCGCAGACACCGTTGCCGATTCGCGGCGCGGCCGAGAATGAAGCGCCATCCGCCGCGCCGCCGAGCGCTCCCACGGCTGAGCCCACGCCAAACCAACCGGCGTCTGCCGTCGCACCTTCGCCTGGCGAACCGTCGTCCCCCGAGAGCCAGGCGCCCGCAGCAGGCGATAGCAGTCCTGCGGCGGACGATAGCGGTGAAGATGTTTCGCGAGAGGTGCTTGAGACAGAAGGGCTTGAGACACAAGGGCTTGGAACAGAGCTGCCTGACACTGAAGTACCGGAAGTCGAAACGCCTACGGTAGCGGAAGAGACGCCACCTCCCATGGCTGATGCGCCGGGTGAATCTGCCGATGCCGCGCTTGAAGACGAGGCGCAACGCCAGGCGGACGCCGCTGGCGTTGCCGATGTGGACGATGCGCCGCCGTGGGCGCTAGATGACGCCCCGGGACCTGTCGCCTCCGAGCCACCCGCCGCCGTGCCGGAGCCCCCGGCGATGGATGTCGTCGCTGAGGCGGATGAGCCTGATCCCGAACCCTCGGCGCCTGTCGCCGCCATGCCCGAGACGGGCGCTTTCGACCACGCGCGTTGGCTGACGGTTTTCGAATCGCTGGCGCTGGGTGGGCTGACGCGCAACCTGGCGGCGCACTGCATCGTCGAGCACGACGACGGCGAAACGCTGGCGCTGCGGCTGGATCCGTCGCAGGGGGCGATGCTGGCCGATGTGCACGTCGAGCGTCTCACCAAGGCCTTGGCTGATCAGGGCATCGAGCGGCGCTTGAATGTCACGGTCGAGGCCCTGCCCGAGAACCTGGATACGCCGCGTTCGCAAAGTGAGCGGCTGGCACAAGAGCGTCATGCTCAAGCGGTTGAAGCGTTGCGCCGCGACCCGCACATTCAAATGCTAGAACACGATTTTGGCGCCCACTTGCTGGAACGCAGCGTGGCGCCGACCGATGGCGCCGCTTCCGATACGTAAGTCGTCGGCGGCTCTGACTTTTTAGAACTCCTTGAGGATACGAACATGATGAAAGGTGGAATGGGCAACATGATGAAACAGGCCCAGGAAATGCAGGAAAAGATGCAGAAGGTCCAGGAGGAAATCGCCGAGACCGAAGTCACGGGCGAGGCCGGGGCCGGCATGATCAAGGTCACCATGAACGGTCGTCACGACGTGAGTAACGTGAATGTCGACCCCTCGGTGATGGAAGAAGACAAGGAGCTGCTCGAGGATTTGCTGGCCGCTGCCGTCAACGATGCGGTGCGCAAGGTCGAGACGACATCCAAGGAGCGTATGGAAGAAGTCACCGCAGGGATGAACCTGCCGGCGGACTTCAAGATGCCGTTCTAAGCGATGGCGTTCTCTCCTCTCGTCGATCAACTGCTGGAGACGCTGCGTGTGTTGCCGGGCGTGGGTCCCAAGACCGCGCAGCGCATGGCTCTGCATCTGCTGGAACGTGACCGCGATGGCGGCCGTCGGCTTGTCGCCTCATTGGGCGAGGCCCTGGAGCAGGTAGGCTATTGTCAGCGCTGCCGCACGTTGACAGAGACGCCGCTATGCACCATTTGCCAGGATGCGCGGCGCGATGAAGGACTGCTGTGCGTCGTCGAATCGCCGGCCGACATGCTGGCGATCGAGCAGGCCGGCGGCTATCGCGGCCACTATTTCGTGCTCCACGGCCATTTGTCGCCGTTGGATGGCATCGGCCCCGAGGACATTGGGCTCGATCAGCTCGATGAGCGGCTCGCGAACGGTGCCATCGAGGAATTGATTCTGGCCACCAATCCCACCGTGGAAGGCGAGGCCACTGCGCACTACATCGCCGAACAACTGCATGGTACCGGCGTGCGTCTGTCACGCCTGGCGTACGGCGTGCCCATGGGAGGCGAGCTGGAATACGTGGATGGTGGCACGTTGAGTCGCGCCTTCAATGGTCGTTTGCCGTTCGCGCAAGAGTCGAGCTGACCCTCATTATCGTCAACAAGGATACGGGATGCCTCCGAGTTTCGAGATTCGCTGGGTGGAAACGCCCACCGCGCTGGCTGAGGCGTGCGAGGCGCTGGCCGACGCCGATTGGCTGGCGGTGGATACCGAGTTTCATCGCGAGTCGACGTTCTTTCCCATCGCGGCGCTGGTGCAGCTCTACGCCGGCGGCGATGAGGCCTTCCTGATCGATCCGCAAGTCGTGGCGGCCGATAGCGCTCTACAATCGCTTCTTGGGGCGGATGGACCGCTCAAGTTGCTGCATGCCAGCGGCGAAGACCTCGAAGTACTGGAGAGCTGGGCGGATGTCGCCGTCGCGCCAATCGTCGATACGCAGGTGGCGCAAAGCCTGCTGAGTACCCAGGCATCGCTGGGCTATCAACGCTTGGTCGAGCAGTGGACCGGTGACGTGTTGCCCAAGGAGGAAACGCGCTCGGACTGGCTGCGGCGTCCGTTGTCCGACTCACAGCTACGCTATGCCGCGCTGGACGTGGTCTATCTGCCGCTTGTCTGGCAGGTGCAGCGCGACGCGCTGGTACAGCAGGGACGTTTGGCCTGGCTGGAAGAAGAGTGCGCGCGCCTGTGCGAAGCGCATCGTCGCAACCGCGATGCCGATGAACAGTGGTATCGTCGTCATCGTCAGTTGTGGCGGCTCGAGCCGCGTCAGTTGGCGCTTTATCAGGCGCTCACGTGTTGGCGAGAAGGCGAGGTGCGACACCGCGATCTGCCACGGGGCTGGCTGGCGAGTGATAAGGTGCTGTTCGCGATCGCGGTGGAGATGCCGCACAACCGCCATCAGCTCTCGACCATCGAAGGCGTCAGGCCCAAGCTGATCAAACATGACGGCGATACCTTGCTGGCGATGGTGCAAGCCGCCGTTCACCTAGATGACGAGGCATTACCGGCATCGCTTCCACCACCGCATTCATCGGCGTTCAAGACGCGGCTCAAGGCGCTCAAGACTGTCGTCAACCGCGAGGCGGAACGCCTGGACATCGCTCCTGAGGTGTTGGCCAATCGCCGCGATCTCGAAGCCCTGGTGATGGCGGATCTGGACGGTGTGCCGCTGTCATTACCCCAGGGCTGGCGTGGCCACTTGCTGGCCGAGGCGTTCACCCAGGCACTGGCCGATCACTGAAAGGTGAAGACGATGCCCAAACGACTCTGTGAAATCTTCAAGAGCCCGCGTCGCGACGAGATGTATTTATACGTGGATCGCGCACGCGGGCTGACGGATGTGCCCGAAGCCCTGCTTGAGCGGTTCGGTAAACCGGTATCGGTGCTTGTGATGCTGCTCGGTGAAGACAAGCCGCTGGCGCGGGCCAAGCCGGGGGACGTACTGGCCGCCATCGAGACACAAGGCTTTTATCTGCAGATGCCGCCGGCACGCGAGGATTACATGCTGGATCTATACAAGGCGCCCACCGAGGCACGGTACTGACCCATGCGTGAACGTTTCTGGGAGCGCTTTTCCCTCCAAGAGCTCGACGATGAAGAGTGGGAAGCGCTCTGCGACGGCTGCGGGAAGTGTTGCCTGCTCAAGCTCGAAGACGACGAGAGCGGCGATGTCGCCACGCTCAACGTGGCCTGCCAGTTGCTGGATATCGATACCTGTCGTTGCAGCGATTACGAGAACCGCTTCGAGCACGTGCCGGGATGCACCAAGCTGACCCGCGATAACCTGGCGGCGTTTCATTGGCTTCCGGCGTCGTGTGCCTATCGTCGATTGGCCGAGGGGCGCAAGCTCGCGGCCTGGCATCCGCTGATCGCGGGCGATTCACGGCGCATGCATCGCCAGCAGAAGAGCGTGCGCCACTTCGCGGTGAGCGAATGCGAAGTGGCGGACGACGACCTCGAGGAGCACATCATCGACATCATTCCGTGCCAATGACGTTTTCGGTGGCATGGTGAGGTGACTGATATGAAGAAGGCCCCGGTAGGGGCCTTCTTCATTATGCGGTGTCAGTCCGCTCGGTTAGCAAGCATTTCGTTGTCGGCGAGGCCCAGGGCCCAAAGCAGGAAGGCATCCTGACGGGCGTTGTCGTGCCAGGCCTTGAAGCGACCCGAGGCACCGCCATGCCCGGCGGCCATGTCGGTGCGCAGGAGGATGGGGCGGCGCTCGGCGGCGGGCAGTTGGGCCGCGAGTTCTGTCAGGCGCGCGTAAAGCTTGGCCGGTTCCCAGTAGGGCACACGCGAGTCATGCCAACTGCCTTGCAGAAACAACATGGGATAGGGTTGCGCGACGAGGTTGTCGAGAGGCGAGTAGTCGCGAATGTGACGTTTCGCTTCCGGCTCATTGGGGTTGCCCCATTCGCTGTATTCTGCGGTCGTCAACGGCAGATCGGGGTTTTTCATGGTGCGCAGCACATCGACGAATGGCACATCGAGCACGGCGGCGCAAAAGGCATCCGGTTCGAGATTGAGACTGGCGCCCACCAGCAGCCCACCGGCGCTGGCGCCATAGGCGGCGATACGTTCGCCATCCGCGATGCCGTGTTCGACCAGCGCGTGCCGTGCGGCCAGGAAATCGCGGAAGCTGTTTTCCTTGTGCGCCAGCTTGCCGGCGAGATACCAAGGTTCGCCCCGGTCGCCGCCGCCACGTACATGGGCGACAGCGAATGCCACGCCCCGCGACAGCAGTTCGAGCCGGGCTATGGAAAACCACGGGTCGAGTACGTCGCCATAGGCGCCATAGCCGTATAACAGCGTAGGCATCGGACCTTGCTCGATAAGATCGCCCCGTGCCACGACGGAGACCGGGATGCGTTCGCCGTCGTGGGCTTCGGCCCACAGGCGGCGGCATACCAATTGCTCGGGAGCAAGGTCGCCGTGCACGGGCTGGGCCTTGAGCAGGCGCCGCGCGTCGGTATCGAGGTCGTGCTCGATCCAGCGCGGCGGCAGTGTGAACGATTCCTCGTGTAGACGCAGGCGGCGAGTGTCGAAGTTGGGTGTATCGCCCAGTATCAGGCTGCAGGGCGCTTCGGGCAGCGGCAGGCGATGCTTGATCGGCGTATCCGTGTCGAGCGCGACTATGCTGAGATGCACCTGAGCCTCGCGGTGATCGCGTTCGGTGATGACCAGCCCCCAGGCAAAGGCATCGACGCCTTCCAGCGTCAGATGCTCCTGGTGGTCGAGCAGCGGTGTCCAGTCACCCGGCGTGGACTCGTCCGCGATATCGAGCCGGAAATGCGGCGCGTCCTGGTTATGCAGGATGTAAAAGTGCCCGGGGCGATGTTCGAGGCCGTATTCGACGCCTTTGACGCGTTCGCGTACGCAGCGCGGCGGCGTATCGGGTGCTGCCGCTGGAATCAGATGGCACTCCGAGGTGTCCTTGGAGGCGGTTTCCAGCACCAGCCAGGCGCGTGAACGGGTTTTGCTCAGCCCTACCCAGAACTCGGCGTCCGTTTCACGAAACAGGCACGCGCTTTCCACGCTTTCGATATCCAGCCGCCAGATGCTGTCCGGGCGCTGCGTGTCGTCGTAACGCGTGAACAGCAGGCTGCGGTTGTCCTCGGCGCAACATAGCTCCGGGCCGATATCGGTCAGCAGACACCGGGGCTCGCCGTCGGGCAGGACGCGCAGGAAAAGATCGAAATTCTCGTCGCCGTTGGTGTCCTCGGTCCACGCCAGCCAGTCTTCATCGGGTGCGATGGCCATGTCGGCGACTTCCATGAAGTCGTGATGCAGGGCGCGGGCCTGGACATCAAGCACGCATTCACGCCGTGATGCGTCGTGGTTGGGATGGCGCCACCATATCGGATAGTCGGCGTCGTGGGCGGTTTCGCTCCAGTAGGTATGGTGATCGAGCGGTGTGCGCAGACCATCGACGGCCAGTTCACGACGCGCCAGGTGGCCGGCGTAGAGCGTCTCGACGAGCGGCTCGAGGGGCGTAAAGCAGGCGGTGGACTCTTGGTTGGCCTGCTCGAGAAAGCTCTCCACCTCGGGGTCGTCGCGATTCTCCAGCCAATGCCAGTGAGGATCGTCCTTGCGTTTGAAGCGTGCGACCGGCGAGAGTTGGGTCGCGTCGTGAAGCGCAGGGATGTGCGGCTGTGCTTTCATGTGCAGCGGTGTACCATGTCGAAGAAAGATCGAACGCGAGAGGACGCGATGCTGATTTCCGATTCCTTGCCACAGTTGTGGCTTAGTTACTTTGTATTATCGCTTCTGGTGCTGGTCACCGGCTACCTCGGGGTGCGCTTTTTGCCCAATTTACCGCGTTGGATCGTCACGGGTGCGGTTGCGGGGATGTTATGGGCGGTGGCGCCATTTACCTCGCCCTTGCTGGAGGACGGTGAGCATTATTCCGGCCTCGCGCCGGCCATCGTCGTCACGGCGGTGGGCGTCTTGCAGGGCGATGGTGGCCAGCTTGCCGTGGCCACGCCGCTGTTGTTGGTCGGCATGGCGATAGGCGGCGTGCTAGGTGCGCTGATGTGGATATGGCGCCGGCGTCGCAATAGCGGTGGTGATAACGACGCCCCCCGCGGTGGTGGCAAGCAGCGTAAGTCGTCCTCCGAAGATTCGCGGAACGATGCCGCTCAGCGTCGCGAGCCGGTGCTCAACTGAAACGCTCTGATATCCGCATTACAAAAGAAGGAAGGGTCATGCGAGCGCTGTTCACGTTGCTGTTGTTGTGCATTGTTGGGGGGCTCCCGCCCCTGGTCTGGGCACAGGATTCCACCGCATCCCGGACGCCGGATGTCCGCATGATTTTCGACGTCTCGGGGAGCATGAAAGCCAACGATCCCGGCAACCTGAGAGCCTCTGCCCTGCAATTGGCGGCGACCTTGTTGCCTTCGCAGGCGCGTGGTTCGGTGTGGACATTCGGCTCTCAGGTGCGCAATCCCTTGCCCGACGGAAAGGTCGACGCCCAATGGCGGCAGCGTGCTCGGTCGCTGGCACCGCAACTGGTCGACTATCAGCAGTTCACGGATATCGAAGGGGTGCTGCGTGATGCCACCGATGCGCCGGGGGGCAAGCGCCATGTGATGCTGTTGACCGACGGCATGGTCGATCTGCCGGGGAGTGGCGAGGAAAAACGCACCCGCGATACGGCGTCGCGCGAGACATTGCTGGCCTCGCTGGCGCCTGAGCTTGCCTCGCGCGATGTGGTGGTGCATACCATTGCGCTCTCGCATAACGTGGATCGCGAGCTGCTCGAGCGGATATCCCAGACGACAGGTGGCTTGGCGGCGGTGGCCGAAACGCCTGAAGCATTGCTGCGGGCGTTTCTCGATGTGCTCGAGCGCATCGTGCCCAGCGACCAGTTGCCGCTTGAAAAGGGAAGCTTCGATGTCGATGACGAGGTCGAGGGCTTCAATGCGCTGCTGTTTCACGACGAGGACGCTCCCGAGATCGCTCTGGTCGGTCCCGACGGTGCGCGTTATACACGAGACGATCATCCCGATGACATGCTCTGGCAGAGCAACCCGCGTTATGACCTGATCCGCGTGCCCGAACCGCAGGTGGGCGAGTGGCATATCGAAGGGTCGGTGGGACGCGATAGCCGCGTGAGCATCGAGTCGCCGCTGCAATTGCGCAGTGATACTCTGCCACCGACCTTGTATCTGGGCTTCGATGTACCGCTCGATGTCTGGCTATCCCGTGAGGGTGAGACCCTCGAGGGCGATATGTTGCCGGAAGACGTGCGCCTTCGGGGAGAGTTGCGCGGGCTCGATGACGAAACGCTGGCCTCCACGTCCTTGAAAGCGGGTGGCGATGGGCACTTCACGGGTACGCTGGCGGCGCCCGAGGAGACAGGCAATGCTCGCTTGGTGCTTAACGCCGATAGCGATTCATGGCAGCGCGAGCGCGTGCAGGGCGTCAATGTCGTCACCCCCGTGACCGCGACGCTGAACGACGACGCCACGCAAGTCACCCTGGAAGCGCAGCATCCGCGCCTGAACGTCGACAACACGCAGATATCGGCGGACCTTTTGGGCGAAACGCTCGACGTGGTGCCCGATGGCAAGCGGACATGGCAGGTAGCGCTGCCGGAGGTCGATCCCCAGCAATCGGTGCCGCTGGATCTTGATGTGTCGGTGACACTCGATGATCGCACCTGGTCCATTGCCTTGCCTGCGTTACGCCTCAATCCCGAGGCGCGTATCGGCGTCTCCGGGGCCGATGTCGATGGCGATGGGCCGCGGGCCGAAGCGTTGCCGGACGACGATGCTGCCACCATTCAAGAGGATGAAAGCGATGCGCGCGAAGAGGGCAATTTGATCACCCTGGCCGGCGCGTTATGGGATAAGGCCGGTGACGAGTGGCAGGCGCTGCGACCGCATGTCGAACCCTACGCCAAGCGTCCCACGACCTGGGCGGTGTTCGCCGCGCTATTATTGGCGCTGGCACTCTTGTGGAGGCTGGGTCGGCGTTCCCGCCGGCGTCGTCATCGTCAGCGGCACGAACCGCAGTTATGACCATCGACAAGATTCAGAGCCTCGGCATGGTGCCGGGGCTTTTTGTCTTCCGGCCCTCGTGAACCGTTTTTATGGATATGTGTCGATGATCGCTATTGAACGTTAGTTTCAATCGAGTGTTTTAATTCATGCTGACCTGGTATAACGGAAACGGATCCACCAAGGATGTTGTCCGACAGATTATCGAACAATGTTTCATCATGTGCGCCGAGCCGGCTGGTGTAGTCGCTTGTGTCGCGCTATCTTGCGGAGAGCCTGTATTTTTTCAGCATCACCCAGGCGCGAGATTCAATAATAAATATCGGCATCCTCTGAAGTCGATTCGGTCAGCGGAGATATATGATGAGCCACGCCACCTCGCCGGTCGTTTCCGGTCCGCCTCTCGAAGGAATGGAGGAGTTCGCCTCGGTCAACGAGGTGTTCGTCCACACCTGCGGGCGCTTCGCCGACAAGCCGGCATTTACCTGCATGGGGCAAACGCTGAGCTATGCGGAGCTCGAGCGCCTCTCGCGGGATTTCGCCGCCTGGCTCAGCGAGGAAACCGATCTCGTCCAGGGGGATCGCATCGCTATCCAGTTGCCCAATGTGCTGCAGTTTCCTGTGGCGATCTTCGGCGCCATACGCGCTGGGCTGGTGGTGGTCAATACCAACCCGCTGTATACCGAGCGTGAGATGGCACATCAATTTCAGGATGCCGACGTCAAGGCAATCCTGATTCTCGCCAACATGGCCGACAAGCTCGAGCGAATACTGCCGCGCACGGCGATTCGTCACGTGTTGGTGACCGAGCTCGGCGACATGCATGACTTTCCCAAGCGCACGCTGATCAATGCCGTGGTCAAGCACGTCAAGAAGATGGTGCCGCGCTACACATTGCCCGAGGCGACGCGCTTTCGCGATGCTCTGACACGCGGGCGAGGGCAATCGAGTGACGCCGCCATATGCCAGACCGACGATGTGGCCGTGTTGCAGTACACCGGTGGTACTACCGGCGTGGCCAAGGGCACCATGCTCACGCATCGCAACCTGATCGCCAACATGCTGCAGACGCGACAGATGATCGCCGGGCTGATCGAGGAAGGGCGCGAGACGATCATCGCGCCGTTGCCCGTTTATCATATCTACACCTTTACGGTGAATTGCCTGTTCACCATGATCACCGGCAATCATACCGTGCTGATTCCCAATCCGCGCGATATCGACGGCTTCATCAAGACGCTGCGCAAGACCGATTACACCGGTTTCGTGGGGCTCAATACGTTATTCAATGCGCTCTGCCAGCGTGAAGACTTCCGCGCCCTGGATTTCTCGCGTCTCAAGCTGACTATCTCCGGTGGCATGGCGCTGACCAAGGCCGCCGCGAAACGTTGGGAAGAGGTGACGGGCTGCGCGATCCTGGAAGGTTACGGGATGACCGAGACCTCGCCCATCGTATGCGTCAATCCGCCGGACGGTATTCAACTGGGCACTATCGGCAAGCCGGTGCCGGGCACCTCGATCAAGGTGATCGGCCCCGAAGGCGAAGAGGTTGCGCGGGGCGACCCTGGCGAGTTGTGCGTGCAGGGCCCGCAGGTGATGAAAGGGTATTGGAATCGCCCCGAGGATACCGCCAGGACGCTGGACGCCGAGAGCTGGATCCGCACCGGTGATATCGCCGTGATTCAGGAAGACGACTACGTGCGTATCGTCGACCGCAAGAAGGACATGATCATCGTCTCCGGCTTCAACGTCTATCCCAACGAAATCGAGGACGTGGTGGCCACGCACGAGGATGTGATCGAGGTCGCTGCCATCGGCGTGCCCGACGATGCCTCCGGCGAGGCGATCAAGCTCTTCGTGGTGAGCCGCGATGAGGCATTGGATGCCGAGACGTTGCGCGCCTGGTGCAAGCAGGAACTTTCCGCCTACAAGGTGCCCAAGCTCATCGAATTTCGCGATGAACTGCCCAAGACCAATGTCGGCAAGGTATTACGTCGCGAGCTACGCGATAGCCAGGACAGCAAAGAATCGGCGCCAGGTGACGGGGCAACATAGGCGTGAGGTCGGGCTTGGCGTTACAATTGACGGCTCGTCTTCCTGTGGAGACGAGCCGTTTTGCTGATTTCATGAGGCGCCCTTGAGCACGACACCGACGAGCGATGCCCACGATCAACTGGCGCACCTGCGCGCGCAACTCGACGACTGCCTGCTGCGCGACGCCCGCGATCAGGGGCGGCGTCTCGACAAGCTGGTAGGACGCGCGCGGGGTGGCAAACCCATCGACCGTTCGCTGCGCGAGATCGAAGCCCGTCTGGCGCGCTCGCGCGAGGCCTTGGCGGCGCGGCGTGCCCAGCCGCTGACCCTGCGTTATCCCGAAGAGCTGCCCGTGGTCGAGCGCCGTGATGACCTGCTGGCGGCGCTCGACGAACACCAGATTGTCGTGGTGGCCGGAGAAACTGGCTCGGGCAAGACCACCCAACTGCCCAAACTGTGTCTCGAGTTGGGGCTGGGGCGGCGTGGCCTGATCGGCCATACGCAGCCACGGCGTCTGGCGGCGCGTACCGTTGCCACGCGTCTCGCCGAAGAACTGGAAGTGCCACTGGGGGCGCAAGTCGGCTACCAGGTGCGTTTTACCGACCAGACTGATGAGCGCACGCTGGTCAAGCTGATGACCGATGGCATCCTGCTTGCCGAGACGCAGAACGACCCGGATCTCGAGCGCTACGAGGCGATCATCATCGACGAGGCTCATGAGCGCAGTCTCAACATCGACTTTCTGCTCGGTTATCTCAAGCGTCTCACCGAACGGCGCCCGGACCTCAAGATCATCATTACCTCGGCGACCATCGACGTCGAACGTTTCAGTCAACATTTTGGACGTGAAGGCAAGCCGGCACCGGTGATCGAGGTCTCGGGGCGCACCTACCCGGTGGATGTGTTCTATCGGCCGCTGGTCCGTGATGCCGACGACGAGGAAGACCGCTCCCTGCAGGAAGGCATCCTGCATGCGGTGGAAGAGGTCGAGGCCATCGAGCGCGAGCGAGGCTGGTTCAGCGGACCGCGCGATGTGCTGATCTTTCTGCCCGGTGAGCGCGAGATCCGCGAGACGGCGGATACCCTGCGGCGTGCCGATCTTCGGGGCACCGAGATCCTGCCGCTCTATGCGCGACTCTCCAACGCCGAGCAGAATCGCGTGTTTCAGTCGCACACCGGGCGCCGCATCGTGTTGGCCACCAACGTCGCCGAAACCTCGCTGACCGTGCCGGGCATTCGTTATGTCATCGACCCTGGCCTGGTGCGCATGAGTCGTTACAGCTACCGCGCCAAGGTCCAGCGGCTGCCCATCGAGCCCGTCAGCCAGGCGAGTGCCGATCAGCGCAAGGGGCGTTGTGGGCGCATCAGCGAGGGTGTGTGTATTCGCCTTTACAGCGAGGAAGATTTCCTGGCGCGGCCGACCTATACCGAACCCGAGATCCAGCGCACCAATCTGGCCTCGGTGATCCTGTCGATGCTGGCACTCAAGCTTGGCGACATCGAAGCGTTTCCCTTCGTCGATGTGCCGGACTCGCGCTTCGTCAAGGACGGTTATCGCCTGCTCTATGAGCTGGGGGCGGTGAATGCCGGGAATCGTCTGAGTGAGCTGGGGCGGCGCCTGGCCCGTTTGCCCATCGACCCACGCCTGGCGCGCATGGTGCTGGCCGGCGCCGAGCATGGCAGCCTGCGCGAAACCTTGATCGTGGTCAGTGCACTGGCCGCCCAGGACCCGCGTGACCGCCCGGCCGACAAGCGTCAGGCCGCCGATCAGCAACATCGCCAGTGGCAGGACCCCGAATCCGACTTCACGGCCTGGCTGAACCTCTGGCATGGCGTCGAGCATGCGCGCGAGACCTTGTCCGGCAACCAGCTACGGCGCTGGTGTCGTGACAACTATCTGAGTTATCTGCGCTTGCGCGAGTGGCACGATACTTTTCGCCAGCTCAAGCAATTGACCCGTGACATGGGGCTCGAATCTTCCAGCGCGGTGCTGCCGCCCAAGGAAGATGCCCCCGCGACGGCGCATCCTCGTGTCGACGGTGAACGCCTGCACAAGGCGCTGCTCTCTGGGCTGCTTTCGCACCTGGGGACGCTGCAGGAAAATCGCGAGTATCTGGGCGCACGCAATCGCAAGTTCATGATTCATCCCGGCTCGGGGCTGGCCAAGAAGACGCCCAAGTGGGTCATGGCCGGCGAGTTGGTAGAAACCTCGCGGCTGTATGCGCGTGATGTGGCGCGCATCCAACCGGACTGGGTCGAGCCCATGGCCGAGCATCTGATCAAGCGCAGCCACAGCGAACCGCATTGGGAAATGAAGCGTGGCCAGGTCGTGGCTTTCGAGCAGGTCACCTTGTTCGGCCTGCCCATCGTCACCGGGCGGCGCATCGACTACGCCAAGGTGGCGCCGGCGGAAGCGCGCGAACTCTTCATCCGCCGCGCTCTGGTGGAGGGTGAATATCGCAGCCAGGCTGATTTCTTCCAGCACAATCGTGCCTTGATCGACGACGTCGAGGAGCTCGAGGATCGCGTCCGCAAGCGCGATATCCTGGTCGACGAGGAGACGCTGTTCGCCTTCTACGATGCGCGCTTGCCGGCGGACGTCGCCGGCACTCGCAGCTTCGAGCGCTGGCGCAAGAAAGCCGAGCATGAGGCCCCCGAGGTGCTCAAGCTCGACCGCGATACGCTGATGGCGCGTGACGCTGAAGAGATCACGCAAGAGGCCTATCCCGATGTGCTGGTGCACAATGGCGTGCGTTACCCGCTCAGCTATCATTTCGCGCCCAGGCAGCCCGATGATGGCGTGACTCTGACGGTGCCGGCGGCGATGCTCTCGCAACTCCCCGAAGGACGCCTCGAATGGCTGGTGCCGGGAATGTTGCGCGAGAAGTGCATCGCGTTGCTCAAGACGCTACCCAAGGCGATTCGCCGCCAGGTGGTGCCGATTCCCGATTGGGTGGATGCCGCCCTGGCAACGCTGGTGCCCGATGAGCGTCCGCTGACCGAGGCGCTGGGTGAGTTCCTGCGCCGGCGTACCGGCGTGCGCCTGGGCCCCGATGACTGGCACACCGAGGCCCTCGAGGCGCATCTGGTCATGAATCTGCGCGTGGTCGATCACGATGGCAAGATACTTGGCGAAGGACGCGACCTGGGCGCTCTCAAGCAGCGTTTCGACGAGGCGGCGAGTCAAGGCGCCAAGGCACTGGCGGCGAGCGGGCCGACGGCCGAGGCCTTGGCGGAACTACCGGAACAGGCGATTCCCGAATCGCGTTCCACTCAGCAGGCGGGCATTCGCGTCGAGGCCTATCCGGCGCTGGTCGATCAGGGTGATAGCCTGGCCATCGAATCGTTCGATCATCCAGACAAGGCGTACGCGGTGCACCGTCATGGTATCAAGCGCGCGGCAATGCTGCGCTTGCCCGAGCAGGTGCGCTATCTTGCCCGCGAGCTCGAGGGTGTGGATCGCTGTGCGTTGCTGTTCGCCAAGGTGGGCAGCAAGCAACAACTCGTCGATGACCTGATCGAAGCGGTCTTCCTGCAAGTCGTCGCCGTGGATCCATTGCCGCGCGATCGTCAGGTCCTGGAGTCGCGCATCGAGGCTACGCGCGGCGACCTCGTCGCGCATGCCGAATCCCTGGTCGCGACCCTCCAGAAGGCCCTGGAAGGGCATCTCGAGGTGACCAAGGCACTCAAGGGTAACCTCAATTTGTCCCTGGCTCTGGTCTATAGTGATTTGAAAGCCCAGATGAGCCGCCTGGTACATCCCGGTTTCATCAGCGATGCCGAGGCCTGGCTCGAGCAGTATCCGCGCTATATGCAGGCGGCGCTGATCCGGCTCGAGAAGGCACCGCGTGAACGCAATCGCGATCAGGCGGCCATGCATCAGGTACACGAATTCGAGGAGCGCTTGCACGCGCGGCGCGATGCCGATCAGCGCGAGGGACGCCGCAATCCGCAGTTCGTTGAGTTCGGCTGGTGGCTTGAAGAATTGCGGGTGTCGTTGTTCGCCCAGCAGCTCGGCACTCTGGCGCCGGTCTCGGTCAAGCGCCTCGAACGTCGCTGGGCGGAGCTGACGGGACGTCAGCAGTGACACCGCGCCCCTAACGTCTACACGTCAAACGCACCTGGGAGCACGCTCATGACGCACGCGGCCATCACCGGAACGGGGCTTTACACACCCCCCAATGCCATCGACAACGCGACGTTAGTGGCCTCGTTCAATGCCTGGGTGGACCGTGAAAACGCGCGCCATCATGAGGCGATTCGCGACGGACACCGTGAGCCACTCGAACATTCGAGCAGCGAGTTCATCGTCAAGGCGTCGGGGATTCAGAGTCGCTACGTGGTCGAAGCGGCGGGGATCCTCGATCCCGACCGCATGCGCCCACAATTGTCGCCACGCGCTAATGACGAGCTCTCCGTGCAGGCCGAAATGGGGGTGGCAGCGGCGCACCAGGCGCTGTCCAATGCCGAGGTTGCGCCCAGCGAGCTGGATATGGTGATTGTAGCGTGTTCCAACCTGCAGCGCGCGTATCCGGCCATTGCCGTGGAGGTACAGGCAGCATTGGGCGCTGATGGGCACGCCTTTGACATGAACGTGGCGTGCTCCAGCGCGACGTTCGCCATCGATGTGGCCAACAATGCAATCCGTGCCGGCAGTGCCAGGCGTGTGTTGGTGGTGAGCCCTGAGATCTGCTCGGCGCATCTCAACTTCCGTGACCGCGATAGTCACTTCATCTTCGGTGATGCGTGCACTGCGGTCCTGCTGGAGGCCGACGATGTGGCGCAAGCGGAGGAGCGCTTCGAGATCATGAGCACGCGCCTGGTGACGCGTTTCTCGAACGCGATTCGCAACAATTTCGGCTTTCTCGACCGGGTGACGGAGCACAGAGTCGACGCCGAGCCGGCGTTCGTCGCCGACAAGTTATTCGTGCAGGATGGTCGTCGAGTCTTCAAGGAGGTGTGTCCGCTGGTGACCGAATTGATTGGCGCACACCTCGAAGCGCAGAATGTGGCACCCCGTGATCTCAAGCGGTTGTGGCTGCATCAGGCCAATCGACATATGAACGATGTGATCGCACGGCGCGTGTTGGGGCGCGACCCCGATGAAAGCGAGGCGCCGGTGATTCTCGATCGCTATGCCAACACCAGTTCCGCTGGTTCGATCATCGCCTTGCATCTGCATCGCGACAATCTGGCCGTGGGGGATGTTGGGGTGGTCTGTTCGTTCGGAGCGGGCTACAGTGCGGGCAGTATATTATTGCAGAAGGTAAAGGCTTGATGAAAATGACCAAGTGGCTGGCCGTGGCATGCATGGCGGCGGCGGTAAGCGGCTGCGCGACGCAGGGCCAGACGGACGCTAATCCCGACGACCCCTGGGAGGGGTATAACCGTAAGGTGTTCGCTTTCAACGATACACTGGATCGTTATGCGTTAAAGCCCGTCGCTCAAGGGTATGACTATGTAACCCCCGAGCCGGTTCAGTCGGGGGTTGGCAATTTCTTCAGCAACTTGGGAGAGATCGGCACCACGGTCAACAGCGTATTGCAGTGGAAGTGGGCCAACGCCGGCTTGGCGTCCGGGCGTTTCGTGATCAATTCCATCCTGGGGATCGGCGGCATTCTCGACCCGGCATCACGCATGGGCCTTGCCGAACGCGAAGAAGATTTCGGCCAGACGTTGGCCACCTGGGGCGTCGGCGAAGGCCCTTACGTGGTCTTGCCGGTGCTGGGCGGACGCACGTTGCGCCATGCCTCGGGATTACCCGTGGATTGGTATACCGACCCGGTAACCTATGTCGAAGAAGATTCGGTGCGCTATGGTTTGCGCTTCGTCGATCTCATCGATACCCGAGCGGGACTTCTCGACCGCGAAGAGTTGATTAGCGGCGATCGTTACAGCTTCATTCGTGATGCGTATCTCCAGAACCGGCGCTATGAGGTCAACGACGGTGAAACGGGAGAAGACCCCTTCGCCAGTGGTGACTTCGGCGACGATTTCGAATACGACGAAGACGCCTTCGCCGATTGATCCCGAGGCCCTCGCATGGCCAACGCACGTACTCTGATCGGTCTGCTCGACACGCCCGGCGCATCGCGAGATGCGCTGGCGCGTCTCATTGGAAGTGGGCAGTTTGCCGTATTGACGACGACGTCGGTAGACGCGTTACCCGAGGACGTGGCCTTGGTAGTCGCCCATGTGCGAGCGGTGGCACGGGATGACTGGACCATGTTGGCCGCACGCTGGCCGACCATCGTTATCAGCGAGACACGCCTCGACAGCGACCTGCTGCAGGCCGTGGACGCCGGTTTGGTCGACTATCTGGTTGAGCCGGAATGCCATGGCGATATCTTGCGTCGCTTGATCGAGCGCTCCATCGAACATCATCGGTTGGCCCAGGAGCACGCACGCGACCGCCAACGCCTGGCTGAGCTCAATGAAAGCCTGGAAACTCATTTGGCTATGTTACGGCTCGACCAGCAGGCCGGTTGGCAGATCCAGCGTAAGCTGCTGCCTGCCAGCCCGATAACGCTGCATGGGGTGAGGGCCGATTACTGGCTAGCGCCGTCGCTTTATCTGTCGGGCGACTTTCTGGACTTTCAGCGTTGCGATGCGCGCTACAGTTTCTTTTATTTCGTCGATGTCTCGGGGCACGGGGCGTCGTCGGCTTTTGTAACCGTGCTGCTCAAGTATCTCAGCAATCGTTGGCTGACTCAGTGGCGGTTGCAGGAGGCTGAGACCTTCCCCGCACGCTGCCTGACGGAGCTCAACCGCGAGCTGTTGGAGACGGGGATCGGCAAACATGCCACGGTGTTTGCCGGGGTGCTTGACCATGAGCAACGCTATCTCCACTATTCGCTCGGCGCGCAGATGCCGATGCCCTTTTTGCAAGTGGATCGCGACGTCAGCGTGCTCGAGGGCGCGGGGCCGCCGGTGGGCTTGTTTCCCCATGTCGAGTTCCCCACCTATGGTTGTACATTGCCAGAACGATTCCGCCTTTGGCTTTGCTCCGATGGCATCCTGGAGTGCCTGGGCGGCGATAACCTCGATCAGCGTCTCGAGGCACTGAAACACCGGATTGCGGCTTGTGACTCGGTGGACGCGTTGAAAGACGGATTCGTGCTGGGCGATGAATTGCCGGATGATCTCACCATGATGACTTTGAGTGGATTCGACCATGCATGAAGGGCGTATTCAGGCGGCGTTCGACGCCGGTGTGTTCGTGCTCAAGCTCAGTGGTGACGTGCGTCTGACGTTATGCGCGACGCTCGATCAGCAGGCGCAGCGCGTGGCCGAGAGTCCGGGCCTTGTCGCGGTGATGATCGACCTGCGTGAGGCGACCAATGTCGATTCCTCGGCGCTGGGCTTTCTGGCCAAAGTGGCGATGGCTGTCCAGGGGCGTCTCGAGCAGCCGCCGACCATCGTCGCTGAGCATCCCGATGTGCGCCGCATGCTCGACGTCATGGGGTTTTCACGCTACTTCACCTTGCTAGAGGCACCGCTCACCGAGCCAGCGAGTCTCGATGAGCTTCCCCAAGTGAATGCCGACAAGCATGACCTGCAGCAACGCATCCTCGAAGCACACCGCATCCTCATGCGCATGAGCGATCATAACCGTGACGAGTTCCAGCCGCTGGTCGACCTGCTCGAAGAGCAGAAATCCGACGAGGATTGTTCCAAGGCGCACCGCTGAAAGCCTCGGGTCATTTACTCGAGACATGTGCCTTGCGTCATACGGCGGTGGTGAGTGCCGGGGGCTGAGTCGCTGTGGAGGCGGTGCTGTCCCGAGGGGCCGGCGAGATGTCGTGCGATGACGAGGCGGTGGGCCTGACGTCGGTATCCTCGAGCACGAATTCGCGTACCGAGGCTTCAAGCCGGGTCGTTTCCTTCCCTAGCGTCGTGGCAGCATGCGTGGCTTGACTGGCCATGTGGGCATTGTCCTGGGTAAGTTGTTCCAATTGCTCGATGGCGCGGTCGATTTGTTCAATGCCCTGATGTTGCTCCTGGCTGGCGTCGGCAATGTCGCGCATGAGCTGTGCCGTCTGTTCGACGGACGCGACGAGCTCGCCGATGGTGGCGCCGGTTTCCGCGACGCGCTGGCGCCCGATTTCAACATTGCGTCGGGCGTTGTCGGTGAGCGTGCGAATCTCGCGTGCGGCATCGGCGCTTTGACTGGCAAGGCGCCTGACCTCATTGGCGACGACCGAAAATCCTCTGCCGTGTTGCCCGGCGCGTGCCGCTTCGACCGATGCATTTAACGCCAGGAGGTTGGTCTGGAAAGCCAGCGAGTCGATCATGGCGACGATATCCTCGACCTGACGCGAATCGGTGTAGATGTTGTCCATCGTGGTGGTGACGTGTGAAACCGCTGTCTGACCGCGTTCGGCCGAGTGCGAGGCCGTGGCGGCCAGGGTAACGGCTTGCTCGGCGTGTTCGGTGTTGCGCCCCACGGTAGCTGTCAGTTGTGTCATGCTGGCGGCGGTCTCTTCCAGAGCGGCGGCTTGCCGCTCGGTTCGCGCGGACAAGGTCTGGCTGTCTTCGGCAATGCGCTGGGTATCGCGGTGAATTGTCTGGCTGCGGGTACGCACCTCGCCGACGTTGGCGGCGAGGCGCTGGCGCATACCATCGAGCGCTTCGAACAGGCGGCGAACGTCGCGTTGTCCACGGGCAGTGACCGGGCTATCCAGACGCCCTTCGGCAATGCGCTCGAAATGTTCGATCAGCCCGTTGAGTGGTGCCACCACGCGGCGTGTAATGCCCCACATGACAAGCGCGATAGCGATCAGCGAGGTGACAATGGCTGCACCGATCAATAGCCGTAGCGTGTTAGCCATGACGCCGAAGTCGTCGACCAGGGCCGTGCCTTGCTGCTGGCTAGTGGCCTTGAAGGCATCGGCACTCTCCATGAAGGCGGCATTCATATCGTGTAGACGCGACTGGCCGGAGCGATAGCCGCTGAGATCGCGTGCCGCGTTGTCACCGTTTGAAAGTCGTTCGTTGGCCTCCTGAAGCTGCATCAATTGTAGGGACATTCCGGTATTGAACAGCGAGTGGAAGCGTTGACCCAACGCCTCGAGCTCGGGCGAGGAAGATGCGGGGTCGAGGCGCTCGAAGGCATCGCTTGCTTGGTTCATCAAGGTTTCGGCTTCGTCGAGGACCGGCCCCGGAGAATCGAACGACGGCCGTTCGATCAGCGAGGCGGCACGATTCATGGCCAACTGGGCACGTAGTGTATCCACATAGACTTCATCGAGAACGGTGGTGCGTTCGGCGTTGAGATGGTCGAGCGTGTCGAAGGCTTGTTGGCCGACATTTAGCGCATACCCTCCCAGCAAACCGACGGCCACCACTATCATGCTGAATGCGCCCAGCACCAGCATGCTGATGGAGCGGATCGTCAAGGGCGGTAAACGGCGGAGCAAAGAAACGCGCATGGTGAGCAGTCCCTGTCGTTTTGTGAGATTGAAGGCATGCAGGTTCGTGAAAAATTTGTCGAGCGCTGCAAGGTGACTGCCATGATGGCGCGGGATTGTTGCGGTTTATGGACACACGGTCTGTACTCGGTCCCCAGCGCAACAGTTATCGGCTATGATGAACGTACTAGCCTTTAGCCTTCTTCATGATCGAGTGCCGAGCCTTCAGGGCATCGGTGCGTCGACGTATGTTTTTCGGGAGATGTCGTGACTCAAATCAATGCGCGGCGATTGGCCTTCCTGGTGGCGGCCAACACCGCTTTAGCGCCTTTTGCCATCGATGCCTACTTGCCTGCCATGCCCACGCTTGCCGAGGCGGTGAACGCCAGCGTTCACCATACCGAGCTGTCGCTGAGCGTGTTCCTGTTCGGGTTCGCCATCGGACAACTGTTGTGTGGGCCGCTATCGGATCGCTTGGGCCGGCGCCCGGTGCTGTTGACCGGCCTGGTGGTGTTCTTGCTCGCCAGCCTGGGGATCATGCAGGTCTCGTCCCTGGAGACACTGTGGGGATTGCGGTTCATCCAGGCACTGGGGGGTGGCGCCTGTGTGGTCAACTCGGCGGCCATCGTGCGTGACTGTTTCAGTGGGCGCGAGGCCGCCAAGGTGATGTCGAC
Source organism: Chromohalobacter sp. 296-RDG (assembly GCF_029889885.1). GTDB lineage: Bacteria > Pseudomonadota > Gammaproteobacteria > Pseudomonadales > Halomonadaceae > Chromohalobacter. The sequence continues at coordinate 3,920 of NZ_JARANY010000008.1, read as the reverse complement.
CATGGCGATGATCCTGATGCTGGCGCCGCTCGTGGCGCCCACGGTGGGGAGTGTGCTGCTGGGTATCTTCAATTGGCAGTCGATTTTCCTGTTTCTGGCCTTGTACGCGGCATTCCTGTTGTTTTTTCTTGGCACCAAGCTTCCTGAGACCCACGGGCGCGATCCCGATGCGCCGTCGCCACGCCAGGTGCTGGGCAACTATGCCAACGTGATTCGTCATCGCGAGGCGATGGGGTATATCTGTGCGGTGTCGATGTCATTCGCGGGCATGTTCGCATTCATCACCGGCTCGCCTTATCTGTACATGGAGCATTACGGATTATCGGCGGCGGTCTATCCCTTTGTGTTCGGGGCTAACATCCTGGTCATGGCGTCTTCCAATCGGCTCAACATTCATCTGCTGAAGAAGCGTACCCCGCAGCAGAACCTCGTCGTTGGATTGGGCATCCAACTGTGTGCTGGCGTGGCCCTGGTAGCGTTGATCCTCTCGGGGTTGGATTCGATCTACAACGTGGCGCCGTTGATGGTCATTTTCGTCGGGATGCAGGGGCTGATCGCGCCGAACGCCATGTCGTCGATGCTCGATCATTTCCCCAAGATGAGTGCCACGGCGACGGCTCTACAAGGATGCCTGCAATTTTCCAGTGGTGCGTTCGCCGGCATGCTGGTGGGGGCCTTCGAAATCGCCAGTGCCTGGCCGACGGTGTTGACGATGCTCGGTGCCTCGTTGCTGGGCAATATTGGTGTGCGCTTGCTGGCCGGTCGAGCGCTACGCGGGAGCGCAAGCGAAGAAGCAGTCGCCAGTCGTTAGGGAAAAATGCGTTCACTCCTGTCATGAAGCTGTCATCTTCATTGGGCATCTTAGGTGTCGCGAAGGTTGAACACTCTCATCGACAGGAGTTACCCGCATGAACCGTATCCTCAAGAGCCGTGTCTTGAAGAGCACTGCACTGACCGCTGCCGTGATGAGCGTCGCGGGTGTCGCTCAAGCGCAGGAACGCGAACAGCTACGTATCGTCGGTTCCAGCACCGTCTATCCGTTCGCTAGCTATGTCGTCGAGGAGTTCGGCGCGACCACCGATTATCCAACGCCCGTTATCGAGTCCACGGGCTCAGGTGGCGGCTTGCGCTTGTTCTGCAACGGGGTCGGACTGGACACGCCGGATATCACCAACGCCTCGCGCCGCATGAAGCCTTCCGAGTTCGAGCGTTGCCAGGAAAACGGCGTGACCGATATCACCGAGGCTAGAATCGGCTATGACGGCATTGCGTTCGCCGAGTCCAACGCCAATGAGCCGGTCAATTTCACCCGCGAGCAGCTCTTCCTGGCACTGGCCGCCAAGGTGCCCCAGGACGGAGAGCTGGTCGACAACCCCTACACCAAGTGGAGCGATATCGACTCCTCGCTGCCGGACCGCGAGATCATGGTATACGGCCCGCCGACCACCTCCGGAACGCGTGATGCCTTCGAAGAGTTGGTGATGGAAGCCGCTTCCGAGGACATGGAAGCATACGGCGGTGAGGGCTATACTGATATCCGTCAGGACGGTCCCTATGTCGACGCTGGCGAGAACGACAACCTCATCGTTCAGCGTCTCCAGGAGAACACGACCTCGTTCGGTATCTTCGGCTACTCCTTCCTTGAAGAAAATGCCGACTCCCTGACGGCCGCGAGCATCGACGGTGTGTCGCCCAAGCCTGAAGCCATCAGCTCCGGTGAGTATCCGGTGTCACGCTCACTTTTCTTCTATGTCAAGAATCAGCATGCCGACAACGTGCCGGCCTTGTATCCCTACGTCGACTTGTTCATGAGCGAGCAGATGATTAGCCCGATGGGTTATCTCAAGGGACTAGGGCTCATCTCTTTGCCCAAGGATGCGCGTGAGCAGGCGCGCAGCGATGTCGAAAATCGCGAGAGCCTCGAGCTCAGCGACCTGCAGTAAGGCCGTCCGCGGACCTATGAAGTGGCCGGCAGCTCTCGCTGCCGGCTCATTTGCTTGATGGGCCCTAGGGGGTAGTGGCTCCCAAGGGAGCAACATTTGTCTGAGAGACCGATATGTCGACGAATATCGTCTTCCTGCTGTTTGGTGCAGTCCTCGTGGGACTCGGCGGAGTGGCCTTTATCCTGAGCCGGGCGAAAGCCTCGCGTGTACGCGCGGCGGGTACGTTGATGCACGCACAGCCGGATCAATATGCCTGGTTTGCGGTACTCGTTACCGCCGGGCCGGCGCTTCTGGTCAGCGCCTTGGGGGCCTTCGCCCTATTACTGATGGGGGCGGAGATCCCCACGTCTTATCTGTTGGCGGCGAGCCTGGTCATTGCCTTGATTGGCCTGGTCATGGGATTGAATCAGGTGCGCTCCGATTTTCATGCCCGGCGCGCTATTGAAGGAGTGATTCGTAAGCTGTTGGCCGCCGCAGCGATGATCTCGATTCTCACGACGCTGGGCATTTTGCTGTCGATCATCAGCGAGGCGCTACGCTTCTTCCAGATGCACAGCTTCTGGGACTTCGTAACCGGTACGACTTGGAATCCAGGGGCAAGTTTCCTATCCGCCGCTGGGCGGGGCGACGAGGGTGGCAGTGCCGCTCAGTTTGGGTCGATTCCGCTCTTTGCCGGGACATTCATGATTACCTTGATCGCCATGTTGGTGGCGATTCCGTTTGGCCTGGGCGCAGCCGTTTACATGGTCGAGTTTGCACCCATGCGCGTTCGCAAGGCGGCCAAGCCGGTCATCGAAGTGCTGGCGGGGATCCCCACCGTTGTCTATGGCGTGTTCGCGGCCTTGACCGTGGCCCCGTTGGTGGTGGATATCGCCGGATTGTTCGGGCTGGATGCCTCCTATTCCAATGCGCTGGCGCCGGGGCTGGTGATGGGCATCATGATCATTCCGTTCATTTCCTCGCTTTCCGACGATGTCATCAACTCGGTGCCCAATAGCCTGCGCGAAGGCGCCTTGGCGCTAGGGATCACCAAGAGTGAAATGGTACGCAACGTGGTGGTACCCGCCGCCGCGCCGGGCATCATCTCGGCATCGCTGCTGGCCGTTTCGCGGGCCCTGGGAGAAACCATGATCGTGGTCATGGCGGCTGGCATGCGTCCCAACCTGACCGCCAACCCCCTGGAAGATATGACGACCGTGACGGTGAGTATCGTGGCGGCACTGACCGGCGATCAGGAATTCGAAAGCGCACAGACACTCTCGGCCTTTGCCCTGGGACTGGTGCTGTTCATCGTGACGCTGACGCTGAATGTGGTATCGGTCTTCATGATTCGCCGCTTCCGCGAGAAGTATCGCGTCAACAACCTGTAATCCGATAGGTCGAGAGCATGAGCCAATCGTTCGAAGAAATTTCCGCGCAGCTCAAGAAACGCCATCGGCGTTCGGCGCGCATGAAATGGATGACCATGGGCGCCTTGATACTGTCGGCGGCTTTTCTGGTGGTCTTCATTTCCGACATGGTGGCGCGCGGATGGCCCGCTTTCCAGCAAGCGCAGATACAGGTCGAGGTCAGCTACGACGAGCAGTCCCGGAAGTTACCGTTGGCCGCCGTCGACGAAGATGTGCGCCCACTGATCTCGCGCGGGTTTTTCCGGCCCTTGCCGCAGAAGATGGAAAACAATCCGGCGTTGATGGGCACGACGCAGACTCAGTGGGTCATCGCCGATAGTCGTGTCGATCAGTATCTCAAGGGCAATGAAGACCGATTGCGTCCCGCCGACAAGGAAACACTCCAGGCCTTGGTCGAAGAGGGGCGTGCGGCCCTGAAGTTCAATGCCACCTTCTTTACCACCGGTGATTCCAAGATGCCGGAGATGGCGGGGATTGCCTCGGCGGCTATCGGGACGGTAATGACCATGCTGGTCACCATGGCGGTATGCTTTCCGGTGGGCGTGATGACGGCCGTCTATCTCGAGGA
>NZ_JARANY010000079.1 GCF_029889885.1 Chromohalobacter sp. 296-RDG | reverse complement strand
AGATGGCAATAGCGATAAGACCGTCTGCGGCACTTGGTTGGCCTGCGCTAGCATGGATTGAGATGCTTGTTGGATGACTTGCTGCTTCATCAGTTTTGAGCTTTCGTCGGCATAGTCGGCATCCATAATGCGCGAGCGTGCTGCGACGGTATTCATTTCAGCGGTGGAGAGTCCATCGATGACGCTATCAAGCCGATTATGCATGGCGCCTAGCATGCTGCGCTTGTCGTCGACACGTTCAATCGCTTCATCCAGCGTTGCGAGTGGGTCGTTGGGTTGCTTGATACGGATCTCATCATCATCCGCATTGATGTTGACGACGGTGCGTTTATCGCCTGTATCGGCTTGAATCAGGTCAGCATCCGTGGAGGCGGAAAAATCGAAGTCGAAATAAACCAGAACTTCGCTACTTCCTTCGGAGGTTTGAACGAGTGTGTTCGCACTCTTCAGGTTATCTACTAGCGTGCCTTTGACGAAGCTTTCATCGGAATCAACGTCGTCCGAGAGTCGCATATAATAGCGGCCATCTTCGTCCTGACGTAGTACGTCATTATATGTACGTGGATTGCCATCCTCATCACGAGCAGTGTAATTGACTTCTACGTTCGATTCGTCAAGTGTGATGTCGGACGTGCCGTTTATCTTTTCGATAGTGTCAAATGTACGAGGTATGCTTCCAGAAGTGGTATCAGTAGTGGTTGTTACAGTATCGGTATCGCTTGCTGTAATTGAAATCTGTGCCTTCGTATACTCATATCCGCTACCAGAATCACGTTCAATATAATAACCACTATCATGAATTTCATCTTTCAAAAGGCGGCCATTCGAATCGTCCGTATCTGCCGGGCTAAAGTCGATATCCGTACTGTCAAATGTGATTTCATCGACAGCGCTAGGTGTAGTAAACCCAGCCTGAGTAAGCCCTGTTGATTCAGTGGCGTCAACAGATAGCGTATCTCCATCTGCCGAGGAAAGCTCTGCCTTCAGGTATTCGGTGCTAGTGCCGTCATCTTGCTTTATATAATAATTACCATCATGGGTTACGAGAGCCTGGGTGCCATCTGAAAATTTCGAGCCAGTATTGTCTTTAAATTCGACCATCGAATAATCGCCGTAAGGGCGGTCGGTTTCAGTACCGCTTTCGTCAACGGTGATAGTGTCATCATCTTGAACGTCAGTCATTGTGACATCCGTGTAGACGGTATTATTTTTTGCCGTCGCCGTGATACTTGAGGATGCTCCGGTATCTGTAAGCTCAATGTCAGATTCACGGTAGACAGTGTTGCCATCTTCTTGGCTCTTGATGAAATGCTTGCCGTCAGATGAAACGAGTTCAGGTGAGTCGGCTGATGGTACACTGGTGCCATCGTTAAGCTCGAACGTCTGCCGTGACGAATCAGGCATTTCTAATGTTATGACTTCAGAGAATGCAGGGGAGTTAGCACTTATTGTGACGTCATTATGATTGGTGTCGGTGTGATGAACAGCGGTCTCGCTATTATAGTAATAATATTTCGGTGAGCCGTCTTCCTCCCTTTTTATATAACGGCCTGAAAGATCTCCAGAGCTAGAGACATAGTCCACGGCGTCGTTATTTTGCTCGGTGCCATTGACGTACATAGACAAATCAGTCGACACTTCGGCATCTGTATCTGGTTTGAGCACGATATCCCGAGCGGTACCTTGGAGTGTCTTGCGGGGCGTTATCTCACCCTCAAGTCCATAGATAGTAAAATCTTCCAAGCCTAGCTCATCAACGCTAAATCCTGGCGAGCCCAAATCGACCGAAAGCTCTTGGCCGTCATCGGCACCTACCTGGAGATCGACCGCGCCGGCATCGCCATTGAGTAGTGACATCCCATTGAATTCGGTCTGCTCGTTCAAGCGGTCGATTTCTTTCAGGTTCTGGTTGATCTCCGCCTGGATGGCATCGGCGTCATCGGCTGTGATCGTGCCATTCAGCCCCTGGACGGATAGCTCACGGATACGCTGGAGCCGATCATTGACTTCATCCAACGCTCCCTCGGCCGTCTGGATCATGGAAATGCCGTCGTTGGCGTTGCGCGCCGCCTGGTGTTGGCCTGCTTCCTGCGCCGCCATGCGGTTACCGATGGCCTGGCCGGCCGCATCATCCGCTGCGCTATTGACCTTCAACCCCGAGGACAGTCGCTCAAGCGTCGTGCCCAACTCGCTATTGGCGCGCCCCTGGTGCTGGCGGGCAGTGAGAGAGAGCAGGTTAGAGTTGATAACGGCCATGTCGAGTCCCTGGGCATGGAGAAAGCATTGGTTGTATCTCCTGTGAGATCGGCATGAACGAAAGGAGCTTTAGGGAGTAGCGATAAAAATTTGGGTAATGAAACGAGCCGTGAAACACGGTGGCTTGTCGGGCTCGTCTCATAGCATGCCTGAGGGTTTTACTGCCCAAGGTAGCCGTTAGCTTGTAGATAGCGGATGACCTGGTCTGCTGCTTCGTGTGGTTGGAGGCCGTCATTCACGATACGTAGCTCAGGCGTTTCAGGCGGCTCGTAGGGCGAGTCGATGCCGGTGAAGTGCTTGATCTCACCGTTGCGTGCTCGATGATACAGTCCCTTGGGATCGCGCTGTTCGCAGGTGGCGAGCGGCGTGTCGATGAAAACCTCAATGAAGTCACCTTCTCCCATCAGCTCACGCACGTTGTTCCGGTCGGCACGAAAAGGAGAGATGAATGCGGCCAGAGTGATGATCCCCGCATCGACGAACAGCCGTGACAGCTCGCCAATACGGCGGATGTTCTGGACTCTGTCTGCGTCGGAGAACCCCAAATCCCCATTCAAGCCATGGCGCACATTGTCACCATCGAGCAGGTAGGTGCGCTTGCCCATGGCATGCAGCTTTTCCTCCACCAGACCGGCGATGGTGGATTTTCCAGAACCGCTGAGCCCCGTGAACCACAACAGGCACGTCCGGTGCCCGTTGAGGTGTTCGCGATATGAGCAGTTGATGTTGTGGTTTTGATTAAAATTTATGCTTAGGTGCTTGTGACTTTATTGAGGGGTTTTGCAGTACTGTTCCCATAAAGCCTCCACCTTTTCAGGATCTACGTTTTTCTTTATTTTGAAAACGCCGGCCGTTTCTTCTTTTTCGACCAAGTCCAGAAAGTCCAGTATTTCGTGGTAATTTTTTCTGTTCCAGAAATCGTGTATGAATATTCTAGTCTCTGCTGGCGTGGGTGAATATGTGAGAGTGTGTTGTATTGCTGATAGTGTGCAAGCCACACGAAAGCGGCCATCAACCAGTATAAAGTCGAAAGGCTTTTGGTGGTCAAAGATAGCTTGGCTATATTGCGGAAACTTGTCTGAATTCTCCAGTGAAGCTGGAAACCCCCATTCTTTATTTGGGCCAATATCTACAGCTTCGACTTGACAGTTTTTCCCAGTTTTTTCTTTTAAAGCGCGCACCCAGTTTCTATCACTCTCTACCCCATAAACAGTGAGGCCTTCTTGTGTTGCCCACACAGTAGAGCCACCAGAGCCAAACTCGAAATAATTAGTTGTATTTTTCAAGCATCTTGAAAAAGCTTCTTGTTCTTTTTTGGACATATATGGAGAGCTCGGTATCTCAACATCTTGTGTAGTTTGGTTGTGCTGACCAAATTGGCTGGTATCTATTTTGTAATCATTTTTTAGGAAATTTGCAATTTTTTCCGGGGTATCTTTTTCAATGTCATAGACAATAAAATTCGCACCTTTGTCTTCGAAAAATCTTTTAGTATTGTTGTGATGTTCGATCCACTCTTTTTTCCAGTACGCTAAGAGTTCTGTCTCAGTGAGATCTAGGGCTGACATATAGCGTTCAGCAAGAGCACGATGGTTCATTCTACTTCTGAGCCATTTTTCCATGCTTCTTGTGTTAAGTATGTAATACGCGTCTGGGTAGTGATGATATATATATTCATATTCTTTGTAAGGTTCAAGTATATACTTTTCAGTAACCTTGTTCATGTCGGTAAAGCCGATTATATTTTTAAAGTCCATGAAAGGGTCTTCGTTGCGATGCATTCGTTCGAAAAATTGTTCAGCAATAGAACCACCTTCCCAATGCATGCTTGGTATTTTGCTTTTTTCAAAAAGTTTCCAGAATGATGTTGTGGCACATTTGTTGAATCCAATTTGGAATATTTTCCTTTTATTATTTTGTGTGATTGGTTTTGAATGGTTATGGGAGGAATCTTTCTCTAATTCTGTCGAATCCGTATCGGTGGCTTTATGTTCAATTGCATGCTGCAAGTACGAGCCTGCAGTATTTGCCTCTATCTGGGCTAGCATGTTGTATGCTACGTCTTTTATTCCATAGGCGCTATGTAAAATAAAAGCTAATTTTGTTTTTTGGTTATCGCTAAGTAACCCTTTCCGAGCATCATTAGGCAGAAGGAGTACATCAACACTTGCCAGTTCGGTAGCTTGGCGCTGGGCTTCCGGTACGTCTTCAGGCAGGTGGCTGCGGTGTTGCGGTTCGTGTAGCCGGTAGAAGCGAAAGCCGTTGCGGCTGGCCCAGTGTTGCAGTTCCGCGAGGTTGGGTTGGCGTTCGTGCGTGGGTTGAAACGCGACCTTTACCTGGAGCAAGAGGGTGTCTTTCAGCGCTTGGGTGCCGTTGTCGAGAATCGCGGTGGCGTCGTTGAGGTCGTCCAATACCAGCCAGTCGATGGCGGGGAGGCCGTCGATGCTGTCGAGTTTGATGGTGTTCAGCGGTAGCCGGGTGAGTACTTGGCTGCCGGTACGGATGGCCTCGGGCTGGTACTCGTCACCCAGTGGTGCCAGGCTGGCGCTCAGCTTGGGGTCGAGGCATGCATGCAGTTGACCCGGCTGGCCGTCACCGAGTGTGGCGCTGGGGTAGTAATGCACGCCCTTGTGCTGCTTGAGCGAGGTGTCCAGCGCTTGGCTGCTGGGGTCGAAGGCGATAAGTTCGAGGGCGTCACGTTGTAGTAATTGGCGGATGACCTCGTTGTTTAGTAGTTGACCACCATTATCCACCGCGATGAGTTTGCCTTCGAATTGCCATTGAAATTCGGCATCTTCTTCTGACGCTTCTGCGTAGTGGATCTCCACCGGGGTGTCTTCATCTTCGAACCGAGCCTCGCCATCTTTATTGAAAGTGAGGGCGGCAGGGGTCTTGTCGTCGCAGTAACGCTGCCAGATGGCGCGCATGGCATTCGTGAAATGCCGAGCGAAGCGTGGGCCGTCGCATACCGGAGATTGCAGCAATATGTCGCGCAGGTGCTGGCGAATGGTGCCGAGGCTTTCCAGGTCACTGGCGAGTTCGATCACGCGTTCGCGGTATTCTTCCCAGCTGTTGACCACCAACTCTGGCATGCCGGCATGAACGAGGTGAGTCGCGCTGTGGCGGCCGGCGAAAGTCGGGCCAGGGAGTGTGACCACAGGCACACCCATGATGAACGATTCGCACGTCGTCAAGCCGCCCGAATAGGGCCAGGGATCAAGTGAGATATCCGCGCGATTGTAGGCCTCCAGCATCTCATGGTTGTTACCGGGGCCTTCGATAACTAACCGCTCACGGTCGATGCCCTCAGCTTCAAGTGTGGCATACAGGCGTTCGCAGAAGCTCTCGCTCGTGTAGGGACGCCCCTTGAGCAACAACCGAGAATTAGGCAACTCATGCATAATGCTTGCCCACTGCTTGAGCGCGACATCATTGAGTTTGGTGGGATTGTTGAAGCACGCTAGGGTGATGTAACCATTATGCTGCGCCGGTGGCGCACTCAATGCAGGCAGCTTTTCGGGTGGGTTGAAAACGATATAGTCATCCGGCATGCGAATGAGCTCCTCGGTGTAGTACTCATCTTCGCCTCCCGGCGTCTCGACGTGATCGCTGATCAGGTAGTCGATGGCTTGCACACCCGTGGTGTTGATCAAGCCGCCGACCCATTTGACGATCAATGGCGCCGGCTGCATGGCAACCGCGCGCATTCTCGAGCCCGTGTTATGCCCTGAAAGGTCGATAAGAATATCGATTTCGTCGTCACGAATCTGCTGTGCAAATTCCTCATCGCCAAGGTGGCGAATCGGTTGCCAATGCTGCGCACAACGCTGAATCCGCTTTGTGACAGCATCCACTGCATCACTTGTGGTATAGCAATAAAGCTCGAATTGGCCCTTGGAAAGTTGCTCCAGACATCGGGTGATCATCTTGCCTACGGGGTGCTTGCGAAAGCCATCCGATAGCAGTCCTAGGCGTAATTTTTGCTCGGCCGCTGCATTAGGGCGCTCTGGCCGTGGTGGCACAAGATGACTGGCGGGCGCGAAGCGTTCTTCCCAAGATTTGGCAAATGCCATGAGCTCTTCCCGAGACACTCTTGGATCATAGTGAAGAGCCGTCAGGTGATTGGAGTAGGGAATAGGGTGCTGGCCTACTTTGTTTGCCTGCTCATAATAGGTGTAAGAGTCATTGAGACGCCCCAGGTCCCGCAGCATATTGCCGGCATTATTCCAGGATGAGAAATCTTTTGGTACCAGCTTCGTAAGATGACGGTAAAGGTCAAAGGCTTCTTCGTAGCGGTATAGTCCGCTAAGGGTACTGGCGAGTGTGTCAATGGCGGGAATGTGCTGGGGCGATGCTGCATAGGCCTTTTGTGCATATTCCAGGCCTTGCTGAAATTCGCTGCGATCAATATGCAGCCTGGCGAGTGTCACAAGCCCGAGGGTGAGTATCGGGTTTTGTGACAACGCATTGTGCAAATAGGTAAATGCGTCTTGTGGCCGGTTCTGGTGATAGGCGACATGCCCGAGCCATGCTTTTTGATCGACGTTGTCTGGTCGTAAACTTTGCGACTGTTCGAGGGCTTCTCTGGCGTTCTGCCAGTCTTTCTGCTCGACCAATAGGCGCCCTAGTGCTAGCCAGGCATCAGGATCCGAGGGGGCACGCTGTGTCTGCTTGCGAGCCTGAGCTAAGGTGATCTTGTCGTTCGTGCTTGCGTGACGGCGATTGCGTTTTTTGGACATAGGGATCGCATGGTGATGGTGATCGATATCACCACTATAAAGTGCTGCGACGATGTCAAAGGGCGGAAAAGCCCGATAGGGAGTGGACTTTTACGGCTTTTGCGGTGGATAGGTTGAGAAGAGAAGAAAGATGAACCAAAAAAGCGGGCCCATTCGGGCCCGCTTCGTTTTTACTGCGGAACTTGTTGCTGAAGGCTGGTGGTTACCCCAGCAGTGACAGGGCGTTCTGCGGCAGCTGGTTAGCCTGGGACAGAACGGAGGTACCGGCCTGTTGCAGGATCTGGTTCTTGGTCATGTTGGAGACTTCGTCCGCATAGTCGGCATCTTCGATGCGCGAACGAGCGGAGGTAAGGTTCGTTTCGGTGGTGTTCAGATTGGTAATCGCCGAGTCGAAGCGGTTCTGCAAGGCACCCAGTTCGGAGCGCTGGCTATCGACTTGGCCGATCGCATCATCAAGTGCACCGAGAGGATTGGGTGTGCTGACTTCAGTCGGATCATCAGTGATATTAACCGCTTCTGCATCTTCGGCCACAGTGTAGCTAACGGATGCTGCGGTATTGCCGGTGCCAGTTTCTGCAGTTAATTCAGCCGCGTAGTAATTAGTGTCTCCGCCATTCTCATTTTTGACGTAGGCATTGCCATCGGCATCGCTGACGATGGTGTTAGTGCCTCCATTATCAACTGGTGTATCGCTAAGGTTAGATGCCATAGCGATTGCGCCTGTGGAGATTTCGGTGGCACCAGCAGTCGTTGAGGCACTGCTACTCACCGCAGTGAAGTCTTGACCATCAACAGTGACGGTTTCGCCTTCTGCGACGCTCCGCGCGCCGCCTGTGGCCAGTGTCGGGCCATTAACATTGAAATCACCGAGTTGCAGCGATTCGGAATTGACTTCTTGCAGGTTCATGGTGATGGTCTGGCCATCTTCGGAGCCGACTTGGATGGACATTTCCTGATCTTTAGCGAGAACGTCGACACCGTTGAAGCTGGTTTCTTCGGAGATGCGGTCGATTTCGCCTAGGCGCTGATTGATTTCGTCTTGGATGGAATCCAGGTCTTCTTGGCTGTTGGTGCCGTTTTCGGCCTGAACGGTCAGTTCACGTACGCGCTGCAGGTTGTCGTTGACCTGGTTGAGAGCGCCCTCAGTGGTTTGGGCGACGGAGATGCCGTCGTTGGCGTTGCTCTGCGCTTGGCTGAGGCCGTTGATCTGGCTGCTCATGCGGTTGGCGATGGCCTGGCCGGCGGCGTCGTCGGCGGCGCTGTTGATCTTCAACCCCGAGGACAGACGCTCCATGGAAGTGGACAGGTCATTCTGTGACTGGCTCAGGTTTTGCTGGCCGATCATGGCCGTGATGTTCCTTCCTCTCTGTTTGGGCTCCATTGGCCCGCCGTCG
>NZ_JARANY010000078.1 GCF_029889885.1 Chromohalobacter sp. 296-RDG | reverse complement strand
GCTTGGTCTAGCAACCCAGGACGGATGATCGGTCGCCGAGGTGACGCGACGAATGGGGGCGTCGAAGGTTAACGTGGTCAATCTTTTGGGCAATAAGATCTCGCAGATCCCACTCGAGACGCTTATCGACATGGCCATGGCCGCAGGGTGCAAGCTATCACTTTACTTCAAGTTGCTTCGGGATGAGGCCGTCTCCTGATTGGCTGGCGATCCCTCGCGTTACGCTTACACCAAGCCAGCGTGCTGGGCGTTCAAAGTAGTTGACGTCGCATATTCAAAAACAACGCCCAGCCTTGATGTCGGACTTAATAGCTGGCGCCGCATGCCCCGCAGGTATACTCGACATCGATGTCGACCAGCAACAGCCCCTCCTCAAGGGGCTGCTTCTTCTCATAGTCTGTTAGAGTGTCGTCGTTGGCTTCGACTTGTTGGGGGGTGAGGGCAACCCGAGTCCGACCATTCGAGTCAATGATGTCTCTGATCTGGTCGTCGGTTAGCCCCAGTAGTCTCAAGTCAAAGCTTTTATACCTCTTGCACTCTTCATCGGTGTTGTCAGCACACGTCAGCGTCACACTTGCGGTCTGCATATCCATCGTTCATCTCCTCTGGTGGCGGGTGCTCGCCTTGAGCCCCGGGGATCGCCAGTCTAACCGGGCGCGATCTTTTCGACACCCCGTTCGATCTGAGCGTCACCTTTCGACGCCGCGTTTTTCAATGTGCGCCTGGATCGCTGGCAGATTGCCTTCAGGCATTCCTGACCGGCAGCTTTTGATCCTGGCAAGCTACATCATGGGTGATTCTCGCGAATAGCTCGATCTGTTACCACCGTCTCTCGATGAACTGATTCCCGACGATCAGCTCATCCGCGTCATCGACCTGTACGTCGATTATCTCGACCTCGAAGTCCTTGGCTTCGAATGTGCCCGGCCGGCGGCGACTGGACACACATAGGTGGATAGGCTCTCACCCATGGCGAGTGGTTTTTTCTTGTAGAATCAAGGTGTTCCTATCAGGACATGATTCAAGAGGACCTCTCGTCATTTTTCAGGACGGCCTCATGAACAAGCTGGGATATAGTAAGTAACATTAAGATTAGAGGATGCTCGAAAGTGGAAGAGTTCACTCTTATTCGAGGAACCGACACAGGGTGGATAGTCAACATTCGCAGCAGCGGTTTGTTGCGTGGCGCCTGAGGGGAGGAACTCAGTGGTTCGTTACTCCGTCTGTTTACTCGCACCACGTCGGGAGCTGCCTCTATGGGGCTTTTGGCTTACGCCTAAGCAACGTAAGACCTGATACGATAGAAACTAGCGTTGTCCGCCACCAAGGTCGTCGATCAAGGCGCAAGATAGCGGCTATTAAAACAATGCAGTACGCAAGGGGAATCAGGTGGAAGAATTCATATGGGTGATACTACTGGTCGGCGTGGTTTGGCTGGTGGGCAAAAGGAGCAAGCGAAAGCGCTCCCAGCCCCAGAGGCCTGAGCGAGCTGGGATTTCCACCCAGCAGGATCATACCGTTTCTCGTCGGAATAATTCATCGGATGACCCGCTGGGGGAGTACGGTATCCACGTCGAAGTGCGGTACGGGAGTCCCCATGGAGTTGATCTGGCACCCGACCCCAAGGTTACATCGCAGGAATGCTGGATCCCTGCAGGGCAGACAACAACGATACATGGCGTCACCATCCCGGGAGGACGCCTATTGGTCGGCCGTAAACTCCCCTCAGGTGAGGCGTACAGCCTCGAACCTTCTCTGATCAACCCTGACCTACCGGTCAACCTGAAGAATCCCGCCAATCACGAAGATACGCTTGGCTACTGGCCGCAGTATCACCGCATCAGCCCTGAAGGCAGAGCGGGCTATCTGCACTTTCTGGCCTCAGACCGTGATGACCCAAGCGTCCCTATGGGATTCGTTTTCCTGTACTTCTACGGCCTGGAGCGACGTCTGCTAGTAGATAACCCGGCAGGCGAGGTGTCCTCGGAGGAGTATGAAGACCTCATCGGCGAGATCCAGCGGCTATTGTCTGTGTACAGCCACAGCAATAGCTTGAAGGGGTACGCCTCGCGTCTGCTGGATTATCTGGCTATGGCGGAAAGCTCGTTCGACACGCCGTATACCACCCCGATAACCCGGGAAAGGCAGAATGGATTGCCGAGCCAGCTGCTTGTCGATCTCGGTATCTTCTCCGCGAGTCATCAGCCCATCCCGGCTGACTGGGCCTATGCCTGGGTAATCCAGGATCCCCAGTTCCGACTACGTACAGCGGCCGAGCGGTGCCCTGACGAGTTCAAGGCGCTATTCACACGCAGGTATCGGGAGCGCCACGGTGAGGGGATAGTGGTCAAACCCAACAAGACGTTGATTACCCTGTCGTATCACCCGGCCAGCCCGTCGATATCGCCCGCCCCGGTGCAGACTCAATTGCCCAACATCACCGGACTGAAGAAGCCGACACGACTTTTGGCTGAGCTAGTCGATCGCTCATGTGATGAGCTGGATGCCTTCAGCCGGTTCGTCGGCAAGCATCCGTCACGTTGGGATAGCATAGAGGCGTTGGCTCTGTTGCCATCGAGTCTGGCAGGCGAGCGTAAAACCGAGGAAGTGATCAACTTGGAAGCCCGGCTCAAGGCACGCTTGCAAGCGCAAGACGTTGCCAGGGTCCCTTTCACCGAGTTGGCCGCAGGCATAAACCTTGGAAGTACAGCCAAGCCAACCGCTAAGAGCATGGCTTCTTTGGCAGGTTTTCTTGAACAGGCGGGTATTGGCTTCGAGCCCGATTATCGTTATACCGGTATCTTGCCTCATCAAGATAACGACTATGTAACGTTTGAAATTCAGAGCACCAGCCAACTACCTGTCTCGCCCGAGTTCTCCCACGCCGCGACGGTAATGCGCCTGGCCGGTTTTGTCCTGTACGGCCAGAGCGACACCCTGACCGAGCTGCACTATGACATCCTCACTGACTATCTGGACCAAGTTTCTCAACTGAGCGAACTCGAGCGACAGCACCTCCAAGCGTATTTTCGGTGGGAGCTCGAACGCAAATCGACCCTCGCCGGCATGCGTAAACGCGTAGATGCCATGGATGCCAGCCAGCGCACTCAGCTCGAGCAGTTACTGGTACGTCTGGCGAGTGCCGATGGTGTGGTGGATACGGACGAGATCAAGAAATTGCGCCGCACCGCCAGTCTGCTGGGACATGATCCTGAGACCCTTTACTCCCGCATTCACTCGGCCATGGCCGAACCGACCGTCGTCCGTCAGGCCAGCGAGGCGGCCACAGGCTTTTCCATCCCGGCGCCCGAGCCGGACGCCGCGCAAGCTGGAATGCCCCGGCAACCCCTGAATCAGGACACTATCCGCCAGAAACGCACCGAAACTCAGAAGATAGCCGGCGAGCTGAACAGCATCTTTACCCCCGACTCGCCAGCCGTGCCGTCGCACGACAGTCGTGACTCACAACCCACAGGTAAAGTACCTGATACGCAGCGCACGGGGCGGCAGAGGCTGGACCCCGCCATTCTCCAAAGCAAGCGCGAAGAGAGTGACCAAGTGACCGGGGTGCTGAATGACATTTTTACACCCGAGGACGAGATGGCTGCTGGCGTCTCGGATCAGGTCCCGGATGACCCTCGACCGTTGCCGGCGTCACCGTCGCAGGGCACTGTTGACACAAGTCGCCCCGACCAGACTGATGCCGGTCCGGGTGGGTTGAATACGGCCCACATGGCGTTATTGGAAGCCGTCGCCACTCACGAGCAGGGGCTAGCCGTGAGCGAGGCGGAAACCCTTGCCGGCGAGTTACACCTCCTGTTGGCTGGTGCCATCGACACAATCAATGAAGCGGCCTTCGAACTGACGGATGCACCGGTCCTTGAGGAGGAAGGGGCCGTGCTGGTCGTGGATAGTGAAATACTTGAGGAGATGAAAGAGTGAGCCGACTACGCGATCGCGAAAGAAATGCCATTCTGAGTTCGCTACGCGCCGGCGTGGTACCGCGCGTTGGCCAACAGCACATCCAGGTCGGGCGGGCGGCTGAGATCAAGGCGTTGATCTCTGACATCGATACCCTGGCCGACGGCGGCTCAGCCGTGCGGTTCATCATTGGCGAATATGGTTCAGGGAAGACCTTTTTTCTCAACCTGGTCGGCTCGATCGCTCGCGAGAAGAAGCTCGTGACCGTTTCGGCTGACCTGACGCCGGATCGGCGCATCCATGCGACCGGTGGGCAGGCTCGGGCACTATACGCCGAGCTGATGCGCAACATGGCAACCCGCGCCAAGCCCGAGGGCGGGGCGCTGGCCAGCGTGACCGAGCGTTTCGTCACCCAGGCGCTGCAGCACGCCGAACAGAGCGGCGTCTCACCGGAGGCAGCCATTCAGGCTGGACTCGATAGTCTGATGGAAATGCATGGTGGGTATGACTTCGCCTCGGTTATCAAGGCGTACTGGCGTGGGCACGATACCGACGACACTGAGCTGCAGCAGGCTGCCATCCGCTGGCTGCGTGGGGAGTACAGTACCCGGACCGAGGCGCGCACGGCGTTGGGAGTGCGTACCATCGTCGATGACTCGAACGTCTATCAAAGTCTCAAGCTCATGGCGCGCTTCGTTCGGCTGGCCGGTTTCGGTGGGCTTCTGGTGACACTCGATGAATTGGTCAATCTCTACAAGCTCTCCAATAGCCAGGCGCGCAATGCCAACTACGAGCAGATACTGGGCATTGTCAATGACGCGCTGCAGGGCAGCGCCGACGGCCTCGGGGTCGTCTTTAGCGGGACGCCGGAGTTTCTTATGGATCCCCGACGCGGCCTGTACAGCTACGAGGCGTTGCAGTCACGTTTGGTCGAGAACCGCTTTGCCCGGGAAGGGTTGGTCGATCTCTCGGGGCCGGTTATTCGACTGACCAACCTGACCCAGGAAGACCTTTACTTGCTACTGGTGAATGTTCGTAAGGTGTTTGCCCGGGGCGAGTCGGGGGAGGAGCTACTGCCTGATGAAGGGCTCGAGGCCTTCCTGGATCACTGCCATCGTCAGATCGGAGACGCCTACTTCAAGACACCCCGCAACTCGGTGAAGGAATTCACTCAGTTTCTGTCATTGCTCGAGCAAAATCCCGAGGTTCGCTGGGATAGTCTTATCGACAAAATACAGGTGGCCCCCGAGTCAGCCGACCAGATTCCTGACGCACCAGAAGAGCCGCCCGTGCCAGCCGCAGCGCCGTCAGTGAATGATGCATCGGCACCGGCGCATGCTCCCCGGGAGGATGACGGTGATGATGAACTAACCTCCCTAAAGATTGGGGGGCCGAGGCATGACTAGTGCCAACTCCAGCGGCTTTTTTCGGCTCGATCGACGAATTCAGCGCTGGATCTGGCGTCAGGGCTGGACGCAGCTACGCGATCTCCAGGAAAAAGCCATCGTGCCAGTGCTGGACGGTCGCCAGGATGTTCTTTTGAGTGCGGCCACCGCCTCCGGCAAGACCGAGGCGGCGTTTATGCCTGCGTTGACCGGCCTACTGCAGGCGATGGATGCCGGCCCTTCGCCGATGCCCCTGATTTTGTATGTAGCCCCCCTCAAGGCACTGATCAACGACCAGCACCAGCGCCTCGAATTGCTGGTTGAAGGCACTGACGTTGCGCTTACCCCCTGGCATGGTGATATTTCGGGGACGTACAAGAAACGCTTCCGGAAGATGCCGGGCGGTGTCCTGCTGATTACCCCGGAATCCCTTGAGGCCATGTTCTCACGCACCGGCACCGAGATCTCTCGCCTGTTCGCGGGGCTGCGTCAGGTCATCATCGATGAATGGCATGCGTTCATCAGTACCGAGCGCGGTATCCAGCTGCAATCCCAATTGGCCCGGCTAGAGGTTGCTTTGGGGCGACGCATCCCGCGTATCGGACTGAGCGCGACCCTTGGCGACCTGAGTCTAGCGGCCGAGGAGCTCAGACCGGGCGGCGGGCAGGCCGTGATTCCTATCGATTCACGTAGCGATCATCAGGAACTGCAGGTCCAGTTGCGAGGCTACGAGAAAGTACCTCCCAGGCTAGGACGTAAGGAAGCTGACGCGCTGGCACGCCAGGGCCGTGAGGTGCCGATCGAGGATGTCACCCATGGTGATGACCTGGTCATCCGGGATCATCTGTTCGATACCTTGCGGGGCCAGTCGAACCTGATCTTTGCCAACAGCAAGCGTCAGGTGGAGCTATTCGCTGAGCTGCTGCGTCGCAAGAGTGAGGATCGGCGACTGCCGGAAGAATTCTTCGTGCATCATGGCTCGCTGTCCAAAGATCTGCGACATCATGTCGAGCAGAGCCTGAAAAGTGACAAGCGCCCCATGACAGCGGTATGTACCTCGACACTCGAGCTGGGCGTGGACATTGGCAGCGTGACCAGCATCGCCCAGATCGGGCCACCCCATGAAGTTGCCAGTTTGCGTCAGCGTCTGGGGCGCTCGGGGCGTCGTGGGGAGCCGGCAATACTGCGAATGTATGTCACCGAATCCAACCTGACACCGCAGACCCCTTATTTGGACCAACTGCGGTCGGGAGTGTATCAGGCCACGGCGATGGTGCAGCTTCTCGTCGAGGGCTGGTGTGAACCTCCCTGTACCGGCTATCTGCATCTATCGACACTCATTCAGCAGATACTCAGCCTGATTGCCCAGTATGGCGGGGCGACCGCAGCCGACCTGTGGCGCACTCTGGTAAAAACGGGGCCTTTTCGGCATCTGCGGAAGGATCAGTTCACGGCCTTACTCAGGGCGATGGGCCAGGAAGACTTGCTTGTTCAGACTGACAGCGGACTTCTGCTGCATGGGGCCGTGGGCGAACGTATCGTCAACCACCACGATTTTTATGCAGCGTTCAGTGCGCCCGAAGAGTTTTCCCTGTTCCACGCCGGCAAGATGATCGGCATGTTGCCGATCGATAGCCCGCTCGAAACCGGTGGCATGCTGGTGTTCGCCGGTCGACGCTGGGTGATTGTCGATATTGATGATGATCGCAAGGTGATTACTCTCAAGCCATCAAGTGGAGGTGTGCCGCCCCTGTTTGGCGGTGCCGCCGGCATGGTCCGGCGTGAGGTGCGCCAGCGGATGCGCCAGCTTTACATGGAAGGAGAGGCGCCGGGCTTTCTTAATCGCGGCGCCCAGCGATTGTTTGGGCAGGGCGGCAACTTCTTCCGGGAGATGGCGCTTGATCGGACGTGCCTTCTCCAGGAAGGGGGCCAGGTGCTGATTCTCCCATGGGAAAGCGACCTAGTGCTCAACACGCTGGCCTTGCTACTGCGTCAGCGGGGGCTGATGGCGGAGCGTGAAGGCTTGGCCGTTTCGGTACAGAATTGCCGCAGCGAGGAACTCCCGCCACTCTTCGCATCGATACTTGATTCGCCGCCGGCCTCGGTGGACGAGTTGGCTGGCTTAGCTGAGAACAAGCAGGTAGAGAAATACGATGAATATTTGCCGGAAGAACTGCTATGTAGCGAGTTCGCCGCACGTATGCTCGATCTGGACGGGGCGCTTGAGGCGATGCGTGGCATGGCCGCCACGTATGGCTAGGAGGCGGTCCTCTGTGAAGCTGCCACGCTATGCTTGTCGGGTGGGGCGGCTACCAGCTCAAAGTGGTCCTCTCGGCAAATACTGTTGGAACGTCTATCCGTGTTATGCAACTGGGGGGGGGGCTCAACTTCCAAGCGCAACGCTATTGATGAGTGCTCGGGCCTGCAGCCGATTTCTTGAGCACCTCCGCATAAACTTCCAGCGGTGTGCGCCAGACCAGTGTCTTGCGCGGTCGTGTGTTCAGTGAGTCGGCGATCTTGTCGAGTTCTCCCTGGCTGTAGAAAGAGAGATCCGTGCCCTTCGGCAGGTATTGCCGCAAAAGCCCGTTGGTGTTGAGGGGGCGGCCATCCGCTTGGAGCCTCTCTGCCATGGGCTATTCGGGCCAGCGAAGTAGATTACCGTACCGGTTTTCTGCGTGACCTCGACATGCTTCACCATCTCTTTGCCTTGGTCGTAGGTCATGGACAGGCGCAGGGCCTGTAGCACCTCATTGAGCTTGTCGCTGGAGCCAACGGCCGCCGCCGTGCCGTGGTGCCATCCACTTTCGCTAAGATCACCACACGCGTGGTGCGCTCCACCAGCATACCGACGGCGGAGCGATTGTTGGCACCGATGATGAGATCGCTCTCCCAAGGCCAGGCATCAGGCGGTCTTCGATCACAGGCGGGCACATGTGGACACTGACCAGATCGGGAATCTGCTGGCGTCGATTCTTGCCACGCTTGCGTGACCGGCGCTTGCCGTAGCTCTACCGCAAGCAGGCGATAAACTCCTTCTTGAGGCTGCCGCGGGTGATCACATAGAGTGCGTTGTAGATGGCCTCAGACCTGCCG
>NZ_JARANY010000077.1 GCF_029889885.1 Chromohalobacter sp. 296-RDG | reverse complement strand
CCACCGTGCTCTTGGCCAACACCCTGGTCAGCGAGCACGGCGTACCGGTGGAGCGCATCGTCATTGCGCTGAGCCGTGTCGGCGACAGCTCCCGTGAGCTTGAGGAAGCCCACGCTTACCTGAAGGCGACCCCGTATCACGTGCTCGACTCGCAGATACCGGAGAAGACCGCGCTGCGCCGTGCACAGGACAGCGGCCTGTCCGTGGTGGAGACTCCCTACAAGGGGCCGCGCGAGCAGGCGGACCGGCTGATTCAAGCCATCATCAACCACCTAGAATCTGTAACTAATTAACGCAATGATGCATTAACGCAAGGAGTCGACGACATGGCCGCACCCAGCAAGAAACCCGGCAGCAAGGGGCTTCCCCCGCAGCCGACGCAAACCTCCCACGTGGTGGGCAACCACACCAGTAAGCCCGAGGCCGGCACCACCGTGCCTTGTAACTTCAGGGTGAGCCCCGAGTTGCGCCGCCGCTTGAAGGCCTTCGCTGTGGCGCACGACATGAGCATGGTTGAGGTGTTCGAGACGGCGGTGAACGAGTACATGGAGCGAAAAGGAGGGGCATAAAGAGGAGAAGGGACTTATCGAGCTGTTTTAAGTTAACAAATTTGTTATTTATTTGTCTATGCCCTATGCTATCGAGTACTACAATGAGGATCTCCAGCAAGAGGTCCTTAAGCTGCCGCCGACGCTGCTGGCCAGGTACATCAGCCTGACCGACCGCATGGTCGATGCCGGGCCGAATCTAGGAGAGCCGCACACCAAGGCATTCGGCAAGGGGTTGTTCGAGCTGCGGCTGAAAGGCGCCGAGGGCATCGCCCGGGTGTTCTTCTGTACCCGCATCGAGCAACGGATCGTGATACTCCACTGCTTTGTGAAGAAAGATCAGAAGACGCCGAAGCGGCACAAGACACTGGCCGAGAAGCGGCTGAAGGAGGTGAGGGATGCTGACTCATGAGCAACTGAAAGCGAAGGCTCTGGAGAACCGCGAGGTTCGCAAGGAGTACGAGCGGGTCAACCGTGAAGAGTTCGCCCTGCTGGACATGCTGCTACAGGCACGCCGTGAAGCCGGGCTGACACAGGCTGATGTGGCCGATCGGATGGGCACCAAGGCGCCCGCTATTGCCCGTATGGAGCGAGCACTGGCGTCTGGCAAGCACTCCCCATCTATCAGCACCGTGCGGCGCTACCTGGAAGCCTGTGGGAAGGATCTGCGCCTAGAGGTAGCCTGATGCTACCTTATGGGGCCATAGGTTACTGAAAAATAAAAGAATACCGTACGACGATTTAAAGAAATTCTTTTAAATCAAAAGAGTGGACGGCTGGTAGGATGGGACGTACGAATTGAGGGATCGTCGATAGGCGGAAAAGACAACGCCCCCACTCCGGGACTCTTGGCGGATGAACGGGGTGAGGGCGCTACATACTGTGTGAGGAAATTATGACCCACTCTGAACCCGTCTGCCAAGTGCTGCGGGACATCGTTCAAAATAAAGCTGGTCTACGTCGCCTGCGCTGCATGGGCAGGGGACGAGCATGAAACCTCCACACCAGCTTTCTCTTATTACTGAGCCATCGTTCTACCACGGGGTATCAGAGGCTGCGTACATCGCATTGCTCGCCCGCCAGAAAGGCGGTGACATGCGACAGCAGTCCTTCCGCGTTGCCTTTCTCGACAAGGTAATCCAGGCAGCTCCCCGCGATAGGGACTGCTACCTGTCTCAAGCTCAGTTCATGCGCCCTAACCGGCGGGCGGTTAACCTGTACAGCCTGCCACTGCTATTCTGCGATTTGGATCCCGTTTCACGACACCACATGCCGCCTGAGGAGTGGCGTCGCGCAGTGCTGATGGTCTGCAAGGATGAAGGCATACCGCCCCCCTCGCTGATTGTCTACAGCGGCCGCGGCGTACACTTGAAATGGATCCTCACGAGCCCTCTGCCTAGAGCCGCGCTGCCCCGCTGGAACTTCGCTCAGAAGCAGTTGGGAGAGCGCTTCCAGCAGATCGGGTCTGATCCTCAGGCTCGTGATGCCTCGCGTGTCCTGCGGCTCGAGCACACCGTCAACACCAAGACCGGGCAGCGCTGCGAGGTCATCTGGGTCACGGATGGTGGTGATGGCATGCCGATCCGTTATCCCTTCGACGTGATCTTTGACGAGGTGGCTCCCTTAGCCAGGGAACAGCTGGCAGAGGAACGCAAGCAGCGTATAGCGGGAAAAACCAGCCAACTGCCCCGCTGGCACGCGAAACCGTCGCTGACGGTAGTGAAGGGCGGACGCCATGGTCTGAAACGCATCAACTACCAGGAGCTGGCCTGGCACCGCCTTGAGGACCTGCGCACCCTAGCGGAAATGCGTACCGCTTACCAGGGAGGTCCCGAACCGCTTAAGGGGCAGCGCATGCTGTTCTTATTCTGGAGCCTGAACTTTATGGCTCTGTCCCATGCGGTGACACCGGCGAGCTTCTGGAAGGAGGCCCAGGCACTAGCCGCATCGCTGGCCCCTGGGTGGAGCTACGATAAGTCGGAGCTGAGCACGGTATACCATAAGACCAAGGCCTACTTTCAGGGCGAGGTGGTGGACTTCGGTGGTCGCAAGGTGCCCCCACTGTACACGCCCCGCAACGCAACGCTAATCGAGCGCTTTGCGGTCACAGACGACGAGCAGCACGAGCTGCGCACAATCGTAAGCAAGGGCGAGGCGCGGCGTCGTGATGCCGAGCGTAAGCGTCAGGTGCGCCGCGCGGCTGGTGTTCAGGAGCGTGCGGTTTACGATTCCATGGTGCAACACCGCCGTGAAGTGGCCTGGGCGTTGCGTACAAAGGGCTTGAGCATGCGCAATATCGCTAAGGAAATGGGCACAAGCTTAAGTCATGTACAGAGGATGCTAGCTGATGCTTAATTTGGGTGTACCCAACCGTGTCCGTATTTCTAGTGGCGGAGCCTCTGAGGCATTTGGGATCAAGAGTAACCGCCTTCGCGGATGTGCTCCAGATAGGCTAGAACTTCACAGGTACGGCCCTGGGAAACTAGTTGCTCGGCTGTTAGCCCGCCTAGGGCGGAGATCGGATAGGTTTGATACCAAGCCCAAGAAGCTGCCCGGGAGCCGGCCCAGGGCTCGATCTGTTCCAGAACCGTTTGAGTTTGTTGTTCGCGATTATGGCATTCTTGACGGTCGCGGTAGCGGGCCCAGGCGAGCCCTCCACCGAACAGCAGCAGGGCGGTGAATAGGATGCCGAGTGGAAGGAGAATGGCAACAGCATTGGAAGTTGTCATATTGGTGTTCTCTTAGAGCAAGGAAAAACCCTTTGTTGCCATAGTGCCAGTTTCACTTAGGCTGAGAACGCCATCGATGATGGCGTCTCTGTGCTAACGCGACAGAGACGTGGGTGGGGGGCTTTGGTCGCGAAAAAGGCTTGGACCTCGCCACCCCAGGCTTTGCGGGACTAGGCTGGGAGTTTGTGCTCACAAATTATGGATGGCGGAAGCTAGGTAGAATCCGTCACCGATTGCTGCCCCGAGAGTTTGGGTGAGGGGTGGGAGTCTTGGTCGCGAAATGCCTCGAGGACCTCTGTGACGGGCGCTGTGTGGATATCTGAGCCAGGTAGTATCTGCCACCGTTTCGCTGGATGAGCCGTCTGTGTTTGATCACGATAAGCGCCATAATCCTGATTCCCTGGGCTCCCTCGCATATGTGATCGGCCGAGGCGCGAATCACCGAAACCGCCATTGATGGTGGAAAGCACAACATTGCGCGTATGCACAATAGGTGCCGGCTTACCATCTTTAGGGCATATGTGGTGGCTTCGGCGGGTCGCCATACCGCCCCATCACTTGCCACAGCAAGCGGATGGCGTACCAATGGTCACGCGCCGTGGTGGGTGCAAAGCCCTTGGCTGAGAAGTAACGATGCACGTGGCCGCGTCCCGTTTGTCGAGGATCGCAGCCACACCAAGCCACGAACCTTTCCACCCGTTTCAACTGCCGGCGCCTTGCTGCCTTGTTTCCCTTTGCTGCGTACTGCCGGAGGGCATGGTGGATGTTTCCCGGAATCATCGCATCGTCCCCAGGTAGGATACTGTGATGGCGATGCGTGAATGCCCCAACTCACGTGCCACGACTAACCGCGCGGCCCGATCTTCTGTCCGGCTGGCTTTGCCATTCATCATCCGAGGGAGGTGGCCGGTTTCCGCCTGATAGCGTTCCACGGCGTAGGCGGCTCGGAGTTCGTGAATCCGGCTGATACTGTGTTCCTGAAGTGTTTCCCGAGTCTGCCTGAGACTGGTTTCCTCCCATTGCGCCCAGGTCTGATTCGCGGGGATCAGGCTTCGTGCTTGCTCCTGGACGGCGGCGGCTTTGGCTAGCGTCTCCAGCTGACGAGGGTGCGTGATGGGTACTTCTCGCGTGCGCCCACCCTTGGTACCCGCACTGATCGTCACGCGGCCTCGTTCGCTGGCTTCCTGGAGCACCTGGCGTGCGTCCAGGAGTGAGGCTTCCTTGGCCCGTAGTCCGAAATCACGGGCCAATTCCACCACGGTGGCGCCGTTGGCGTTTTTCTGGCTGCGCAGCGCCTCCGCCGCTGCCGTCACGCCTGCCCTGTCGAGGCCGTCCGGGATCTCCGTACGCACGTTCACACGTGCGGCGATGCCGCCGTCCTTGGTGGGGCTCACGGACTCCCATGCCCCTTGGGTGGCGAGCGTCATCACCGAATTGACGGCACTCACGAGGTTTTGCCCATACGCGGCGGAGAGCTCTCCGCCTGCCACGCGTGCAGCGATGGACTGTGCGTAGGACGCCACGAGCTGTCCTGTGATGCCCTCTAGGCGCTTCACGCCTGCCTCCTTGGCGTAGGCGGCGAACGCCTGCCAGCGCTGCCCTAAGGTTGCAGCACTGGCGTATGCCATGGTTCCTGCCCTGGCCATCTCGTTGACAGCGAACCGACCCGCCTTGGCCAGGTCGCGGGTCTTTAATCCGAAGTTTGTGCCTTTGGCCATGCTTCGCTCCTGTTTCGGTAGTTGGTGGGCCCCCATGCCCCGTTCTATGCGGTAAGTGATGCGCGCTCGTGACGGTAAGCGCAGACCGTGGAGGCGGCGTTTTGGTGTCGCAGACGTTTCCCAACTGCGGACTGGTATCGCTGTAGTGATGTGACACGACCCCTACAGGTGCTATGGCGCGGGGCTGCGCATGCTGGTGGCGGCATTACGCCACCGGCTCCGGCTGAGGCGTGAAGCCCGGTTCCCTGCGAGGAGAGCCGCCTAGGATCGCTGTCACGTTTCAGGTACGGCGTTGCGCCGTGGCAGGCGTTTCGTCGGTTTTTGTCCGGCGAGAGCTTGGATGAAAGCCGCGTGGTTGAGCGGCTAGCTGGCCAGTGGGCTCCCGCGTCTCCTCGGAGCGAGGAGACGCGGGTGGGACGGCATCGCATGCGTTGGGCGGCATGATGAGGCGCAATCGCGCCCGGCGTTGGCGGTGAGTTGCCGATGACGCACCGGGGCACGAAGCGCCCAGGTACATGCGGCGGCAACGCGCGCAACACCGTCGAGGTACAGCCGTGGCCGGCTGGTGAGTCCGACGCCGGAGGCCGGCAGACGGAGGAGAGAGAAGGCTGGGCACGCAGGCACAGCAATACACGGCGGTAGCCGTGGTGGTTCATCCGCACGGGGCGAAGAGGGGAGGTTATGCGCCGGTATGAGCCGCTTCAGACGGTCCTATATTGGGCGCAGAGCCGTCGCAGGCGAAGCGCGAGCGATGGTATTGCATCATCCGCAGGCCCCTAGGGGGCGAGGCGAGGAGGGCACGAGGCCAAAGATTGAAGGGCCGAAGCCGAGAATGCTGTTCTGGATTTCGAGGCCAGCTACCCCGCTGCCCGAGGACAGGACTGAAAGGACCGTGTTGTTTTCGGGGTCGGCATCCCCGGTCACTGTGCGACAGTTACGGGGCTAGATTACCTCGACTTGCTGGCTGTGTGAAGCCCGCCGCAGCCGGGTTATCTGTATGCGGTTGAACTGGTTCCGGTCTCGAGAGCTGAGAGTTGAGGTCGCGAAATCGCGTCAGCTGGGTGCTTTCACTCGCGGAGCGCCCGGATGCGCTGCCAATCGGTCGTTTTCTTTACGTCAGGCGACCAGCCCCCCCAAGGCGCTCTGCGGGGCTGGTTTCCCGTAAAGAAATCGCGTAAACCTTTCTATGTATAGAAAAGGCCCGTTTCTCGGTTGCCCGATGGAGGCTGTGATGACGAATCGACGCGATACGCCGCATGAACGGCTACGGGGGAGCGTTATCAAACATGAGGCAATGGGGCTCCCATCAATGTCATGCAAGAAGATCCTCAGCAGGTGCTGGATCTGATAGCCAGGATAGAACATGAGATTTACACCTGATCCGAGCCAGATGATGGTGTGGAAGTCGAAAAATGTGTCCATGGACACCGTGCTTTCCTGGTATGCCAAAGAAGCTTTCGTGATTGAGCCACCATCGCCGCCCCGACTGCACGGCAGTCAAAGATTGAACCTTCCTTCATCACCCACGATCACTGGACGTTCCATGTTCACGCGTAGCCATGTCTCGCGCAGTGAAACAATGTCGCCGTAGGCGATGACTTCCAGCGGTGACCGGCCATTGAAGCCTTCGTTGTGGTTGGCCATGGCCATGAAGCCATAGAGGTTCTTGGGATTGTCGAATATCACGCGAAGAGCTGCATGAATGTTCAGCACGTAGCTGATCCGAGTGAGCTGGTCTTCATCCAGGTTGAGCTGCCATTCTGGATCATGGCGCCTGGCACGCGCATAGGTGTCAAGGGAGACACGCAGGATTGCTGTGCCCTGCTCACTGCTGGCACCCCACTTTCCCAAGATCGTGGTGGCTGCCTGTAGTCCCGTGGCGGCCGTGTCCTTGTCCGTCATAGCCATCCCCCCTAGACGGGTACTCATACCAAACCTTGGCACGGCCATCGCTTTGAAGCCATGGTGTAAAATAAACGAGTGTTTGTTTTCGTACAGGTCGACATGCTAAGGAGGGCGCATGATCATCGGCTATGCCCGCGTCAGTACCCAGGACCAGAACTCCCGGCTGCAGCGTGATGCTCTCAAGAAAGCCGGCTGCGAGCAGGTCTTCGAAGAGCGTGTTACCGGCACCAAGCGAGAGCGCCCTGAGCTGCAGGCCTGCCTGCGCACCCTGCGCGACGGCGATACCCTGGTGGTGTGGAAGCTCGACCGCCTGGCCCGCTCGCTCAAGGACCTAGTGGAGCTGATCCACGAGCTGGATGCCCGCAGCGTGGGCTTTCGGTCGCTTACCGAGGCGATCGATACCGCCAGTGCCGGCGGCAAGCTGGTGTTCCACATCTTTGGTGCCCTGGCGGAGTTCGAGCACAGTCTGATCCGGGAACGGACCCTGGCTGGCCTGGTGTCGGCCAGAGCCCGCGGTCGCAAGGGAGGGCGCCGTCCCGTTATGTCAGCCGCAGACGTGCACAAGGCGGTAGCGATGCTGGCCGACCCCGAGATCACCAAGACCGAGGTGGCCAAGCACTTCGGGGTCAGCCGGGTGACGCTGAATGCTTCCCTGGAGCGGGAGGGCCTGGCCAAGGCGGTGAACCTCCCCAAGCTCAGCAGTTGCTGACTGAGTGTGAGCCTGAAGCCGCTGAGATGGAGAAGCTCCGGATTTAGCAGGAGGCGCCGGTGGTGGGGCGTGAAGGGATCTAATTATATGGGGAGAGCCTTCAAGCCGCTTCATCACGCGGAACTAGTCTGGCCAGATTTCCACCCATGCCCCTGAACAATTCGAACGCCCATCGAGGTGGCTTTCTTTTTTGCGTTAAAGCGTTATTTTATTATTGCGTTATACTGACAAGGGCAACCTATTGGGTGGCGCCTCTTTCACCATGGAGCCGGTTTCAATAGTAACGCTTTAACGCATTGACGTAATAACGCAAAGGGGGCAGGCGCCATGGGCTACATCATCGGTGTGGTGAGCCAAAAGGGCGGGGTGGGCAAGTCCACCGTGGCCCGGGCCATCGCCACGACCTACGCCGCCGCCGATTGGAACGTGAAGATCGGTGACTTGGATATTAATCAGTCCACGAGCTTTACCTGGCTTCAGCGCCGTCTGAGTCGCGGCATCGAGCCTGTGGTGGCCGTCGAGACGTTCGGCACCGTGGGCCAGGCCCTCCGGATCGCTGACGCCTATGACCTCATGGTGTTGGACGGCGCGCCGCATGCGACCCGGGCGATCGCCGAGATCGGGCAGAAGTCACACCTGGCAGTGTTGCCTGCCGGCCTATCCCTGGACGACCTGGAGCCCACCGTGCTCTTGGCCAACACCCTGGTCAGCGAGCACGGCGTACCGGTGGAGCGCATCGTCATTGCGCTGAGCCGTGTCGGCGACAGCTCCCGTGAGCTTGAGGAAGCCC
>NZ_JARANY010000076.1 GCF_029889885.1 Chromohalobacter sp. 296-RDG | reverse complement strand
CGGCAACCTGATGAAGGAACTCACCGCGCATTCTTCCGATTTTCGTCAGTGGTGGCACCGTCACGACGTGGACGCGCCTTGCCAAGGTGTACGCGCGCTCGAGCTCGATGGGCTAGGCAAGATCGGCTTCGAGCACACCAGCCTGATCGTCGACGAAGGCCGGCACCTGCGCCTGGTGGTCTATGCCGTGCAGGAGACGGACCCTCAGGCCGAAGCCTTCGCCCGCTGGGCGACTGGCGAAGGCGAGGAATAGCCGAGTAACCGTCGTGACGGTTCAGCATCGCCCCGATTTGCCGACTTCCCGAACCTACCGATAAGTCCCATTGCAAAATGTTACCGAGCAAGGCTAAGTTGGGTTAAAGCCAAGGCTAGCGGCCGATAGGAAGTACAAGGAGAGCAACGCGTAGCGGATCACAGGGAAAGGATGATATCCCCGGCCGATAGTGTGGCTGGGTGCGTATTGCATTGGGTGATCACGAGGCCAGGGGCGTGTCAGATGGTAAGTAAACAATGGTGTTTGAAGCTGTGCGGATAAGGTGGGAGTCCGTTTTCGAGCCAAAGCGAATGGTTCGAGGAAAGCCGCATGTGCGTTTAAGAGTGTTATGCAGCAAGCACGGTTATTGGTGTTATGTTGCCGAGCTATACTTAATCACGAGCGATTTCATCACCATGCGCGATAACATTGTTGAACGCGCGTGTGCGTTCAATGCAATAAACGAGCGCGCTGTCTAATACCTGTTATGCGCCGCAGTACAACACAGAGCCCATGGGAGAGAGCGTAAATGACTGAGAGGACGCTACTCGCGTCAGTCGTACTATTTCGAGAACTGTACGACAGCGATAAAGATGTGTACGACGTGATCGGTGAGTTCCTCAAAGCGGCATTGCTCTTCTCGCAGAAATGGGCGGTTAACGCTACTGAGGCCGCTCAGCTACTTAAGGAAGAATTTGATTTAGACCTTCCTGAAGCAGTCGTACGTACAACGTTACACAAGCGCCTATATAAAAGAGACTCAGTCGTTTCGTTTCACAAGGGTGTCTATTCCACATCCCAGTCGCAACTGAGTCCATCTCAGTCTTTGGTCGATGAACTGGAGACACTTCGGAAGTATCAAGAAGAAATAATTGCGAAGTTAACCAGTTACGTTGAGTCCATCGAAGGCCGATTAGACGATGAGCAGAGAGCGCTACTTTCAAGATGCTTCTGCGACTATCTATTTGATAAAGACCTAAATACCCGCTTCTCCGACAGTGTAAGTGCGTTCATTATTGCAAACCAGGACGAACCAGGGTTCACCGATCAGCTAAATGCCGTTCGAGAAGGATTCGTTTTATATGACGGAGTCAGGCATACGCCAGACGTCAATGCAATTGGGAGCTGGAAGTCGAAGCTGGTCGTTTTTCTAGATACTGAGCATCTATTCAATGCCGTGGGATTGAACGGCACGCTGTACCAACAGCTGTTCAGCGACTTTTCACGCCTAGCAAGCGATGTTCGGTCGAGTGGCAGGCGCTTAATCAGTTTGCGCTATTTTTCAGAGTCTTCCGATGAGGCGGAGCGATTCTTTAAAGCGGCAGAACACGTTATTGAGGGACGGGCAACCCTAGATCCTTCGAAGCCGGCAATGTTATCCATCCTAGACGGTTGTGGCTCGAAAAGCGACGTGCTGGAAAAAAAGGCACGTTTCTACTCGGACTTGCAATCGCGTGGTATTTATCCAGCAGAATCTAGTCTAGAGGTGACGGACGCGGAATATAATGTAGAAAGCGCCGATATGCTGGCGGACGTACAGAGCGACCTTGAAGGAAAGGGGCGGGAGTATTTCGAGGCTAAGTGTTTGAGTACTCTCCGCATGTTCACCAAAATTAACACGCTTCGGAGAGGTCAAAATAAAAAGCCCTTTGAAGAGATCGGATTTATTCTTGTTTCGGGTAGTTACATTGCGAGCTTTCTGGCATTTCATTCGTCTGTTAGGGGCGAAAATGGAGGCGTAACATACGCCACCGACCTCGATTTCATCACGAATCGGTTATGGTTCAAACTACACAAGAGCTTGTCACAGGGGGTGGCACATCCACAATCCTTGAACGTTCTTGCAAAAGCCCAAGTTGTTCTGTCTGCGCAGATTAAGAATTCGGTCTCGGAGAAATTCGACAGAATAAAGAGTGATTTTGACTCAGGAACAACCACAAAAGATCAGACGCAATATCTTTTTAATGAGCTTCGATCTCACTCAACCTCACCAGAGGCCCTAGGTCCTGCTGCCCTTGAGACGGCGCTCAGCTTTCTTGACCACAACGATTATGAGAATCACCTGCGAGAACGAAGTCGCCTGGAAAAACAGGCCGCGGATGGACGGGCGGCAGTCGATGAATTGAACTCAATTAGGGCTGCACAGGCGGCCGATAGACGCCGGAGTGCGACTCGCTGGTCGTATGTTTTGCATGGAGCACTTGTGATCTTGCTAATAGGCGTTGCTGTGGCAAGCGTCTTTGCTGGATATTACCTTCTTACGACGCTGGGATCAGGCGCAAGCGCGCGACTCACGGCGGTTAGCATCTTGGCCACGGTAGTTGTCGGGATCGCACCGGTGGTCTGTTGGAAATGGATTTGGTCATGGATCGTGCGTTCACATGAGCGGGCCGTCGAGCGTATCTGCGCGAACCGCACATAAGGCTTAGCTACACTGGGCATTTGAAGACCTGCGATCTGCCGAAGCAAATCGAAGCGTTTTCAAGCGCCATTGACCTTGAGGGTTATGCAGTAGGTGCAAGGAAAGGGGCGGATCTAAGAACCGCTCTTTAGACCAATTATGGTCCGATTGAACGGCCGTTATCAGCTCTGGCCAATAATCGGCCGCCTTTTTTGCCAACCCGATGGTCGTAGTGCCTCTTCTTCCCCGTCGAGTGGGGGCTTTCTCACCACCCGTCGCATCGATCGCACCGCTAAGCCGTGCGATGCACCGGCATCATATGCGTCAGCAAGAAGCCGAATCGCTGGATGTTGTAGCCCAGGTTCCTCATGCCGATCCGCAGCGTTGCCCGGCCCAGTCCGACGCTTCGCACCAACTGTCGTGGTGCGCCCTGCTTGACGCCGCCAAAGACATGTTCGACCCGGGCTCGCACCTTGGCCTTCTTGCGGTTGGCCCGCTCGGTCGGCTTTGTCTGGGGCCTGCTGCGGGGCTTGGGCCGCGTGATCCGGCTGGTATAGCTGCGCCGCTCCAGCATGGCTTCGTTTTCGGCGCTGCGGCGCCCAGACTTCGCCGTTGCTGTTGTCCGGGTCGAGCAGGTCCGCCAGCAGGTGGCTATCGTACCGGTTGGACGGGGTGACCTCGAAGGTCCGGATCAGCTTGTGTTTGCTGTCGACGCCCAGGTAATCCTTGTAACTGAAGTAGGACTGACCGTGCTTGCGGGTCCAGTGGGCGTTGCGGTTGGCTTGTTGACGCTGGGCGTCACTGCGACCCTGGCCGCCCTGATCGTCGTCATGGCCGGATGGCTCGTTCCGGCGGAGCGGCGCTTCAATGAGGGTGGCATCGATGATCTGGCCTCCTCGGCGCAGATAGCTGGCGGCTTCGATCTGCGCCATCAGGTCCCGGAACAGGGGGTGGATCAGGTCGTGTTCAATCAGCCGCTCTTCGTACACCCAGACGGTGTTGGTGTCCGGAATGGGGTCTTTCAGATTCAGGCCGAGAAAGCGCCGGAAGGAGAGGCGGTCCAACACCTGGTACTCGGCCTGCTTCAGGGACAGGTCGTAGTAGTGGCGCAGGAAGATCATCTTGACCATCAGGACCGCGTCCAGCGGCGGCCGGCCGCCCTGGCGCGTATCGGTCTGTGGGCGGATGCGTTCCAGCGTCTCCCGGAACCCGTCCCAGTCCACGATCTCGTTGATCGTCACCAGAGGATCCTTGAGGCGATCAAGTTTGGTGTGGACGGTGTCTTGGTCAAAGAAGCTGGGCTGCATGGAACAAATCGACATTAATCTGAATGTGCATGTATTCTACCAGAGGTCGGGGTTTTAGAGGCGCCCAAGGGTGTATGACGGAGAGAGCGGCCGTAGATGTCTCGAAGCTGGATATTGCGACTCGGCAACTGAAACGCGCCTTGGAGTTTTTCCTTGACGATAACGATCTAATTTGCAGCATTACCTTGGCGGGAGCAGCCGAGGAAATATTGGGGAAACTCCTGGAGAAGCAAGGCTAAAAGAGTACACACGCGGAGTTTGTTGAAGGATGCGTCGAGGTCGGAAAACGGGGTTCCGGGGAAGAGTGGCCCGCAAAGCATTTCTCGGAGATGGCTACGTATTTCCGGAACGGCCTCAAACACTACGTGCAGGGTGAAACCCTAACCGGGCCGAAAGAAGCTAGCATCGAAATCCTCGACCGCGCGATCGAAAATTACTGGAAGCTGCCGGCCCAAGCCCCCCTCATGCGCCGTTTCATGGCGGAGGTTCATGGCCTGTGAATGCATAACAACATGCTCGAGGCGACGCCGGCACATGCTGCTGCCTGTAATCGGACGCTCGGGGCGGCGTGCCTCAGCTTATCGTTACGTTTCATCGAAAGGAGAGTAGATGGCAAAACGAATCACTAAAACAGAAACGAAGGGTGTTTTCTGGCTCGCAGTAATTGGATTTCCCATCTATTGGATCGCGCAGATGGGGGAATCTGTTGGGTGGATTCCTCTAACGGTTGTTGTTATTGCGGCTATAGCTCTATACGTTTTCTACCAGCTAGCGCAGACAAAAAAACGTCGTGAAGCTTTGATGCGAAAGTACGGAGATGAGAATCTAGTCGACGCCTTGATGAATAGAACGTTCTGGCAAGGGCAAACAGGGGAGCAATTGCTTGACTCTTTAGGAAAGCCCCATGATATAGACCAGAAATTACTTAAAACTAAGAAAAAAGAAGTGTGGAAGTACAACCATCAAGGGTTTAACAGATATGGTCTTCGTATCAATCTAGACAACGATCAAGTGGTGGGGTGGGACCAAAAAACGTAATAAGTTAATCAACACGCGCCTACGGCGCCGGACGCGCTAAAGCGCGCCGGTTATTGAGGCGTTATGCGCTAGGGGCAAGTTGAGCGTATGGCATCAGGGATATCGAATAAACTAACTGGGCAGGTCGGAGAGCACCTAGTATCGGCAGTGTTGGGTACGCTGGGTTATTACGCTTCTCCTTATTCTGGAAACGTGCCCGGATTCGATGTGACGGCTGTGCATTCCGAATCCCTAAAATCGTTTCCGATTCAGGTCAAAGCGAGCACCAAGGGTGCGTTGGTCCAGTCCTCAATCGATAAATGGTGCAACCACAGTGTCGATGAACATAACCGTCAAACAATTGGTACATTGAAACCACTTAAGCATCCGAGCTTGGTCTGGATTTTGGTGCGGTTGAGCGATTCGGGGATAAGCGGAGCCAGATTTTTTATTTGCACTGAACGCGATATTCAAGAGAAGATCGTCGCTCGGTACACGGCCTTTATGGAAAAGCACGACTATTGCCGTCCTGGAGGCGGCGCCTCTCCGCAGGCGGTTCTGAACATCAAGGACGTTGACGAATTTGAGGATAATTGGGCAGTTCTTCCAGACTATCGGGCTGCCGATGGTCTCGCATAACAAGTGCAGGCACGGCGACACCCATCACATTGCGCCTACGGCTCCATTCCGTGAGCGCGCGTGCTGCAAGCGTTAATCAGGAGAGAAAAGCATGGAAACACAGGAAGTATTTGGCATATCCCCCGACGTGCGGGAAGCCTCATACGTTGATCGTGGGGACTTAGACTCGAAGTTGTCTCGCGAATTGCGGAGATCCAACCATGTAGCAATTCGCGGCCCATCTAAGAGCGGCAAATCTTGGCTTCGACAAAAAGTCATAGGGGATCCAATCGTAGTCCAGTGTAGATTAAACAAATCGTTTTTGGATATATATGTAGACGCCTTATCGCAATTGGGGATTAACCTCGTTCTCAACGAGTCAAGGAGCCGTTCTTTAAAGGGTTCTTTAAGTGCATCGGCTGACGGAGGTTCATCTTTATTAGCTAGAGTTGGCCTCCAATTCAAAACCGAAGGTAAGCGCGAAGAGATATCGGAAAAGCAGCCGATTGGTCACGATATAGATGACCTCAAGTACATCGCAGATCTTATCAAGGAGTCAGGGCGTCGCCTCATCATAGAAGACTTCCATTATCTTTCAACTGAAGAGCGAACTAGATTCGCGTATGACCTTAAAACATTATGGGATTATGGGTGTTTTGTAATCATTATCGGAGTTTGGACAGAAACAAACCTTTTGCTCCACTTAAACAATGATCTTACAGGCCGTGTTTCTGAACTTTCAATTGCGTGGTCGTCAGAAGAATTGAAAAAAATTATTAACAAAGGCTCCGAGATATTGAATATAAGATTTGAGTCAAAAACTCAGGAAAAATTAGTGGAGATTGCATACTCTAATGCGGGTGTTTTGCAAAAACTTACCCTCTTAACACTTGATGAGGCTGGCATTGAGGAAAGTGCCATGGAAGTTCAGTCCGTAGCAAGAGAAGAAACTGTAGAAGCGGCGGCAATGGAGTACTGTGAGCAGTTAAATCCTGCGTATCAGCAGTTTCTTCGACGTATATCGAAAGGCATCCGCGAAAGGAAGAATTCGACTGGGATATATGCCTACGCAATGGCTACTATTATTGAAGCTTCTGACGAAGAGCTCCTAACCGGCCTAGATGCTAAGGCAATACATGCCAGAGCTCATGCACGCCAGCCGCGGATTCAGTTGGGAAACCTTAAAGCAATTCTTGAAAAAATCCCTGAGCTTCAAGTAGACGAAGACGGTAGAGGTCTTATTCTGACCTACAATGATGGAACGGAGCAGGTTAGTGTCGTAGATCGCCAGCTCTTGCTGTATCGACGGTTTGCCACAGTCAAATGGCCGTGGGAGGACTTGATCGCCGAAGCTGATAACCAAGGAGGAGCCTTGGAAGCGGATTAACAAGTTGCACCACATCGGACGCACTAACGTGCGCCGGTGCGCTCTGCATTATATCTACTCTGGCTTAATGTCTGCTCTTGGCCGTTAGCTGACCTATAGTATGCTGAAGGTGGATGCTTGGCCCCGTGAAGTACTGGTTCGGTTCGTCGTAAATCGTTGGGTATTCCAGACACCCGTCAGACCATGAATACCACGCCGCTGCCACGCTGACCCCGGCTCGTGAGCTGCCTCTGAAGGTTGGATACCAACCGATGCAAGGCGGTTAACGAGCCGGGGTTTTGCTTTTTTGGCCTTGCAGGCCGCCGCAGCGCCTGATGAGCGCAAGCGGCCTCCGAGTGAATCCTCCCGTCTCAATCCGGTGACCCGGACACGTCCTGCGTATGATTCTCGGGGGATAGCCGTCGTGTGCTTTACTATCTTTACCTTTTATTGATGCAGGCGGCTTCCATGATCGGCGGCTTGATAGGACTACTGGATGACATCGCCGCATTGGCGAAGTTGTTCGCAGCATCACTGGATAATGTAAGTGCCGCCGCTGGGCGTACGACGGCGAAGACGGCCGTGGTGGTGGTCGTGGGTGTGCTGTACCTCACCCCCTCCAGGAAAGTGCATTCCCAATAGGTGCGAGCCGAGAAGTGCGTATCATGTGTTGAAACCGGCGCCGCCTTCCAGGGCCGGTGCTTCTCATACCCATCGAAGGCGATCTGCTGCTGGATCGATGAGCTGCTATGGCATCACGTCGGCGAGTCGTCGTCAGACGCTATTGCGGTTTCAGGGACTGAAGCAATGCCCACTATCTGGAAATCTCGGATAGTTCGGCTCTCGTTAGATTCCGCATGTCCGCGATCATCTGGTTCCCGTCTTTAATCCTGCATCAGCAATGGTTGGGCGGCTCCTCCTGACGGATTGCCGCACGGACGAAGACGGTCGGGGATTGACCAAGCACCTTGCGAAACATGCTGGAGAAAGCACCGGGGCTGTCGTAGCCGAGTTCCAGCGCGATTCGGGTAACGGAGCTTCCCGATAGCAGTCTGGGAACGGCGGCCATCAGGCAGGCCTGCTGGCGCCATTCGCCGAATGACATGCCGGTCTGCTGACGAAACAGGCGATTGAAGGTGCGCTGGCTGCGATGCAGTTGTCGGGCCCAGTCTTCGGGCAGGCTACGGATATGAGGCTGGCCGAGAAACTCCTTACACAGGCTGGCCAGTTGGGGATCGTGGGGCAGAGGAGCAAACAGCGGCAGCGACGGCGCCATTTGTAGCTCATGCAGCAGGAGTTGAGCGAGGGCACCATCGCGACCGCTCTCGTCATAGAGCGCGGGCATGTTGGCGGAGGCCAGCAGCAGATGATGCAGCAGCGGCGACACGACCAGTACTTCGCAACTGGGGGAATGGCGTGGCGCCGCAACGGGTTCGATATACAGGCTGCGGGTACTGACGCCGTTCATTCGCACCCGGTGGCGCTTGCCCGCCGGCAACCAGACA
>NZ_JARANY010000075.1 GCF_029889885.1 Chromohalobacter sp. 296-RDG | reverse complement strand
GTCCGACCTGCGGGAAACCAAGGAGGCGCTGGGCGAGGCCCAACGGCAGATCTACGCGCTTTAAAAGTGGCGTCGCCTGCTCGACGAGGACGAGAACTCGTAAGGTCGCTGAAGGCGGAAATGGCCCAGGAAGGCCAGGTGGTATCACTTGCCAAACTTTGCCGCTGGTTGGGTTTTCCCCGGCGAAGTCTGTATGACCGGCCCAAGGCGCGGCAGCGTGTCGTGAATACGGATCTGACGGTCCGGGTGAAGCTGACGCTGGAACGTTTTCCCAGCTACGGCTATCGCCGGCTGGCGTGTGTGCTGGGTGAGAACCGGAAGCCAATCCAGCGCATCCTGCAGCTCAAAGGCTGGCAGGTGCGCAAGCGACCGCAAGGCTTCCGACCTCGCGCCAGAAGCTTGCCGTCGATTACTTCACGACCCGATGAGCGCTGGGCCATGGATCTGATTCATGTGTGGTGCTGTAAGGATCGGCGAGCCAGCTTGGCGGGCATCATCGACTGTTGCACACGAGAGATCTTCGGTTGGCGATTATCGGACAATGGCAGCAGCAAGACCGCTGAGGTGGCGCTGGAGGAAGGACGGATCTATCGGCTGGGGGCGCTGGGACGTGTTCAGCAGCCGTTGTCCTTGCGATCAGATAACGGGCTCGTTTTCAGCAGTCGTCACCACACCGTCACGGTGAAGGCCTATGGCCTCACGCAGGCGTTCACGACTCCGTATACACCGGAACAGAACGGGCTTGTCGAGCGCTTTCCGCTTTTTGAAGGAGGAGTGCATCTGGCTCCATCGCTTCGAGTCGCTGGGCCAAGCCAGGGTCGTGATCAGTCGCTGGATCCGGTATTACAACGAAGAACGGCCATATCAGTCTCTGGACTACGTGGCACCCCGAGCACACCCCACATTAACGGCGTAGGGTGTGCAGAAACCAGGGTACAGGGCGGCATTGCCGGACTTTTTATTCTTGTAGTTTGTACCATGCCGACGTCGGTGCGACTCTCATAGGATCAAAAAGTTAATTTAAAGGCGCTTACGCTGAGTGATATAGGAGCTATCAATTAAGAAGTTGAAAACAAGAACATCATCTACGTGGTCTGCGATTCATGTTTATGATTTCTGAGGTAGCCAAAGCATTACGCTTCGGGAACATTAAGTTAAGATTCTTCTATTGGAACGTAAAGCGTTTTGTAAGGTTTTCCCATGGATATAGAGGTTTTAAAACCGCGCACGTTACTGTCTTCGAATAAAAGCCTATGTGTCATGGCTTCAAAGTCCTCCATATTCCTGGCAATGCTAATAATTACAAAATCACCTTCGCCTGTGACATAGTAGCACTGTTGAACCAATGGCTCCTTCATAGCTTTACGCCGGAATGCCTCTATCTGTTCAGATCGATCCCTTTCGAGTTCGACAATGACAATAAAGGTCATGCTCATATTAACGGCAGCCGGATCTACAATGATGACATTGCCCTTTATTACTCCACTGTCACGCAAACGCTTGATGCGACGTTGAACTGCAGGCACTGAAAGTGATACTGCGTCCGCCAAGCGTTCGAGAGTTAAGCTTGCATCATTCTGTAGCAGGTTTAGTAGTGCCGCATCTTTAGCATTCATAAAACGAAGACTCTTATCGAAAAAGTACCTGAATTCGCAAAATTCTATATCTTTTTCTTGTGTAAAAGCAATTTCTAATCAGAATCTTTTGCCATAATATAACTGCAAAAGCGACACAGGCGAGAGTTAAATTGAGCCTAATGTCAGTTTAAGCTCGACGTAAGTGTAGGGCATTGCAGGCTTTATCTTATATAAGACTAAAGTCTTACGAGTCATGATTTCTCCTCAAGCGTCATGAGAAAACTTGATTCCCGGAAAATTTACGTAAAGGCGTTCGAGATGAGTAATATCATGGAAGCAGTTGAAGATTCGGTTCGAGCAAATGATTTCATAATTCTAAGAAATTGCTTTGAGCGGTTTGATGTGACGTTGAAGCTAGAAGGCATGAATTTTGCTGACTCTATTAAGCTTCGTACTGCTAAAGCACTTTTAAATTACGCGGAAGAGAATTGTGGACTAAAGAAAAGTAAAAGGTTTATAGAGTCGAGTTCTGGCAATCTAGGCGTTGCGCTGAGTATGATAGCGGCTAGCCGGGGGTACGAGTTCATTTGCATCGTTGATCCTAATACCAATGCAACTAACATTGCTATTATGAAGGCAATGGGTGCAAGTGTAGTGGTCGTGAATACTAAAGATGAATCTGGTGGTTATCTCGGAACCAGGAAAGAATTCATTAGAGAACGACTTGTACATGACAATAATATCATATGGCTCAACCAGTATGAATGTGAGGCGAACCCTGCTATACACTTTTCAGAAACAGCTCATCAAATAAATATTAATTGCTCAGACGTGCGTAAAATTTATGTCGGTGCAGGCACTACTGGCACTGCTATGGGCGTATCTGATTACTTTAAAAAATACTTTCCTGGAATAGATCTAATAGCAGTCGACTCTGTTGGCTCAGTAACTTTTGGAGGAAATGCCAGTCCAAGATATCTTCCCGGGCTGGGCGCTAGTG
Source organism: Chromohalobacter sp. 296-RDG (assembly GCF_029889885.1). Lineage (GTDB taxonomy): Bacteria > Pseudomonadota > Gammaproteobacteria > Pseudomonadales > Halomonadaceae > Chromohalobacter. The sequence goes on along the minus strand of NZ_JARANY010000075.1, from coordinate 5,943 downwards.
TACCACCAATCTTTTTCCAAAAAGAAAGTTTCAATCGCCTGATTAGTGTTAAGGAAAGTCATACTGTTGCTGTCTCTAGGTACATCGCAAAAAAGTACGGGCTATTACTTGGTGCCTCTACTTGTACTGTGCTCGCTGGCATGTATGAGGATGCTAATGCAACAGACGAAGTGTTGGTAGCCATCTCGCCAGATTTAGGGAGTAAGTATATAGACACTATGTACAATGATGAGTGGTGCGATGAAAAATTTGGGAGTGAATGGCGCAACGTGAAACTTAGCAGCAATGAACCCAAAACTTACCAAGTGGAGTTATAAATAATGTTTAAGGTAATCAAAGGAGTTGAAATTTCCAATTATCTTGATCAGGACACTGAATCTGTACTAAAGGTGGTTGGAGAAACTTGTTTGATGCATAAAAATGGCTCCACAAACAATCCAGATAGTTATTTTTTGAAATTTCCGGATAATGATAAGAATAGAATTATAGCACTCCCAGCTTCTATCAACGATCCGAAGGCTCAGATTTTAGGCATTAAATGGATTGCCAGCTATCCTGGTAACATCGAAAAAAATCTTCAGCGTGCCTCTGCCACTATGGTCCTGAACGATTATCAAACAGGCTACCCATTAGCTTTACTAGAAGCTTCTCAAATAAGCGCACATCGAACGGCTGCATCTGGTGCAATGACTGTGGGTGCATTGAGTACACGAGGAAGGGAAATTAATACAGTGACCCTGGTAGGCTGTGGAGTGTTGGGTCAAAAGACAATTAATTATGTAGTGGCGCTTGGTATAGATATAAAAAAATTGATTATTTATGACATTAATGAACAATATGTCGGAAGCTTCGTAGAGAGGAATAATCAATTTGATAAATGCACAATTGCTTCCACTCTGAAAGAAGCCTTTGACTCTGACTTAGTGATATTGACAACAACTTCTGAAAATCCATATATTGATATGAGCGATATAGACCTCAAGCGGCAGGTGATTCTTAATATCTCACTACGAGATCTGTCCCCGGTAATTATAGAAAACTCGGTCAATGTGGTAGATGATATTGATCATTGCTTGAAAGCGCAGACTTCTTGCCATCTAACTGAGCAAAAGCTAGGTAATAGGGGTTTCATAAACGCTGTAATAGCTGATGTGTTAGACGGTAGCTTCGAAGACGACACTAGCAAGCCAATTGTTATCTCACCTTTTGGCTTGGGAGTTTTAGATTTAGCCCTAGCTTATCAAATATATAAATACAAATATGATGATGCATCTACTGTAGACGTTGAAGGCTTTTTGCCAGATATGAAGCGTTTGTGATATTTATTCAATTTTCTTAGCCAGTACGGTTTTCAGTAAATGCTATTCGAATATTTTGAAAGTCTTTATGAAAGATTTCTTGAGAATAGTTAGGGGCATAATAAGATTTTTTTAAAGCAAGGTGATGCTCGAATTTATGCCTAGATTAATATGGCTTTCAAAAAGAAAGGTGGTGTTCTATGAGTTTAAATTTTTAAGTATCGAGTTTCTGGGTTGGAGCCAAGGTTTGCAGGTTGATAAGTTTACAGTTTAGGAGTTAGTAGAATGCACAGCGATTCTTTAAAATTGCCGCACAAAATTGTCGGGGAAGAGAATATTTCCCACTTGGACTACTCAGTCGAATACGAACCGCCTGGGACTCTTTTGCCAACTGAACGTCACGACACGTTAAGAGTAGAAAAACTGATAGACAGAGTGAAGAAAATGGGAGTTTGGACTACTCCTATCTTGGTTGATCAAAATTCGCTGGCTATCATGGACGGCCACCATCGTACTGCTGTCGCTTTGAAGTTAAACGTAAAAAAAGTACCAGTAGTAAAGCTTAGCTATGGTGACCCAAGAGTTCTTCTTAGTGGGTGGGAGTCTGGAGAAATTTTCAGCCCTGAAGACATCGTTGCTGCAGCTTTATCGGGTGTGCTTCTTCCATTAAAAAGCACAAAACACGACCTTGCAGTTCCATTGCCAAGTCTAAAAATTCCTTTAAGTGACTTATTCTATTAATATTAAAAAATCATGCTTAGGGCATGATGCGATCTGGCTATTCTCTATCTTAATGTTTTCTGGTTGTGCCCTTAAAACACATGGGTGCGACCTTCTTCGTCGGCCAAATAGTAAAAAGCAGGTGACATCTTTAACATCAAGCTCATTTCCTCGGGAACACGTCTCGGCGATACGCTATGGCAACATAGATATATTCTTTATAATAAAATATGCAGATTAACGAAAGTTCAAATGGTTTGAGTGATTTTTCTCCAAGCTACAAGGCATTCGTGCCAGCTGAAAATGTACCAATTTATTGGTAATCAATGCCCCCCAGAGAACTATGGCCGGTGTGCGACTACGCAATGTCAGCTGGTCGCCCAGAGGCGATTGGTTCATTTATAGAGAACACAGCTTTATTCTCAGCGGTTACTATAGAGTTCCATAGTGTCGTCAGTAGTATGAAAGCGCAGCGGATCGGTCATATGCGTCAGCACCTTATGCTTTTGCCCTTGGTGCTTCTAACCTCGTGGGAGATTTGGCCATTTCACTGGCTTCTGTTGCAGGTCTATTGAAAAAATCGTCGTTAACATAACTTCGCTAGTTGAGATACTGCCAAACACTGTTTTTTGATCAGGTAGCTGATCATGTTGGCACACCATTCGCACTTGTAGGTAGCGCGCCTCTCCGGAGGCATTTGGCGCTCGTTTAAAAGTTCTTCACTGTCTGGTGTGTCAGGTATTTTCCATACTACTTCGTCGAAGTTTAAGAGTTTTAGGTAATACGCAAATAAGGGTGAGGCGTTTGTTCGTGCCTCAAGCCTGCGTTTTCTCGAAAATACGTTTAGCTGTATCCAACTCAAGGGATCTTCGCAAAGTGACGCCGGCGTGCCCCATTAATTTGTTAATCAAATCGGGGGGGAGAGTATCTGAGAGGCTGGTAAAATTTTTAGTTGAGACACGAACAATTTCTTGACTACAATTCATAGAAATCCAATATTAGTAAATCACCAATACCGGAATATCGCGCTGTCAGTGAATTAATGAAAATTTTGACTCACTGGCACTAAGGCTTAGAGTAGGGTTTTAATATTTAGATGTGCATGTTTTTTCTTCTTCTAAACTTATTGTTAATGCCAAGGCTAGTGACGCCTTCTACTATAAGAAGAAATACGGAAAACCATATTGCCAAGTAGGTAGGCCATTCTGAAGCTTTGATTTCTTCCCCAAGTATTAAGGCGACTACTAAAAGTAAAGCTGGCTCTACATATACTAGTAGTCCAAAAAGTGTCAAGTTAAGGTGAGGGCCTGATAAAGCTTGAAATGTGAGGGCAGAGGCACTCAATACTCCAAGTCCTATTACTAGCCACAATGTATCTATATTACCCAAGATGTCTGATGTTATTTCTCCGCCAGAATAAATAAAGATTATACTTATTGGTAAGCTCAAAACCATGTCCACCCACAAGCCCCCAATGTTGTTCGTGTCTGTTTTTCTTCTTAGCCAGAAATACACTGGATATCCCAACCCTACAGCCAAGGTCGGCCAGGCAATATTTTCAGAAAACCCTATTTGATAAAGTATGCCAAGCAACGCGGAAAAGCATGCTACTTTCTGATACCCCGTCATTCTATCTTGAAAAGCTATTTTTCCTATAAGAACCATTGTTAACGGCATTATAAAATAGCCAAGGGATACTGATAGGCCATGACCGTTTCCAGGGGCCCAAACGAATAGCCAGAGTTGGAAGCTCAACATTGCTGCTGAAAAAATCCTTGTTACAACAAACATTATGCTCTGAGTGAGCCTTTGACATATCGTCACAATTTGCCCCCAGTATCCCCTTGTTATGATAAATACAGTCAAACAAGGGAATGTTAAAAGCATACGCCACCCAAAAATTTCTTCCCCATTAAGATTGGTAAGAAGAGAAGTGTAGGCAAACATGGATGCAAATAAGAAAGATGCTATCACATTCAATGTGACTCCAATCGTAGTGTTCATTTTTAACCCGCACCTGTTTGGAAAAATTAGCTCGCTCGGGCTTTATTTTCCTATAATTCACTATCAAAAATGACTATTTTTTAAGGCCTTTCACGCAAGATTTTTTCGTTTTAGGTGTTTGATGCGCACTTTCCATGGATTAGCGTCACTGGCTTAATAAGATCTTCCACATCATGCCGTCGCAACGAGTTAAATTTGAGGCGCTGCTAGGGTGGTTAGAGTTTAAAGAATTTGCCCAATCTACGCTTTCCGAACTGATTCTTATATACCCTAAAGTGACCAGAAAACAGAGCAGGCGTATACCTATCATATTGGTGACAATCATCTTTTCCCTGCTCAGCAGCGAGCCACACACGACCGGTATCAGTGGGTACATCGATACAATCACGATGCTGATGATGGCAAGCTGGCCTTCGCCCCCGCTAACGCATATAGCGTTAGCCCCCATGCACTGATACCTCCCGCTGCAGTTGCCAATAGTGGAAAGCGCTTTCGTGCCGAGCCTGCGTATTGATAAAAGGGCAGACAACATACGGCGCCGCTTAACATACGGAGTGCGATGCCTAAAAAGCAACGTGGTTGGGCACCTGGCCAAGAACGTGAAGCTGCATGGCAAACCCAAAGCTTGCGCTTAAACCAAATAGCTGGCTCGTTTTGGTGCCGCTACTCATCCGCGCTTTGCTTGGCTTACCCCCGTCCGCGGTTAACCAGATGGCGGGTAGGGTGGTCATCACGCCTAGCGATACCCTGGCTTTGGGCCGCTCGCCAAAAAAACAGCGAAACCTTAAGGGGATGGTGACCATCGCAACAGCGCTTCCTGGCATTATTTTTGGCCTAAGCGGTAGGTGCTGAATCAGGTTGGCCGACATTGGTTGAGTGAGGTTACTCAGCAGAGCGGTTCTCGCCACATGATTTGATGTTGTTAGCGGTAATGATGCGTTTACATCGCAGTGTTACGAGCATGCTCAATCTTCCCTATCTCAATCATATCGCTCCACGCCAGGGAAGGGCAGCAGCCAATATTCACGTCGAATGCTCCAAAGCTCATACGCCAGCTGCCATAGGCCCGTAGGCGACATCAGGTAGGCGGATGATCGTCCCGGTTATTGAAAATGACATTGAAGACGGCACGCTCGAAGGCGAAAGCTATTTGCTGCACATCGTTGGTACACAGCTGAGTTGCCCGGAGGAAGTTGACGTAGTCCAACGCACCCGGTGACTGGTAGTCAGCGCCGGTAAAGGCGGCGAGGCTCTGCATGGTCCTGCGTCAGCAGCCATGCCTGTACGCCCATGCCCGATAGCGCCACGAGCCCGGCGACGATGGAGAGCAGGTCGACAGGCATCTGCAGCGCCAGGGCGAGCCCACCGAGCGAGGCGCCGAAAGCACTGCCGAGATATAGCGCGGATTCGTTCAAGGCCACCGCAAGATTGCCGTCGCCCTGGGATTCGCGGGCTTTCATCAACTCGTTGTTCTGGGGCACCTGCAGTGCCCAGCCCACGGCGCCCCACAGCGCAATCGGGATCAGCGCCAGCCAAGGGCTGATGCCAAGCAGCAGTGGCAGGGTGATCAACGCGATACCTAATAGCAGCATGATGGCGAAGGTGAGCCTGGGGCCTGAGAAGCGGTCGGCCAGAGTGCCGATCAAGAAGCTGCCGAGCACCCCACCCACGCCCCACACCCACAGATAGGGCGTCACCGAGCGCTCGCCGTGGGCGCCGATCAGCGGCGCGATAAAGGTATACATGCCCAGGCTGGCGATGGCGGCCAGCACGCGCGTCGAGCCGGGCAAGACCTGGTGTCAGGTGCCGCCTCTGGTGAAGCGCCTGATGGACGACCTGACGACACGCCCTAGCTACGTACTGAATCTGCGTTGGGACGTGCTGGCGTGGAACGACGCGGCGGCGCGGGTATTCGGCTTCG
>NZ_JARANY010000074.1 GCF_029889885.1 Chromohalobacter sp. 296-RDG | reverse complement strand
CGCCATGGATCCCGAACGCCACCTGCGCCTGCGCGATTACGCCGAACTCATCGCCGAGCTCGAAGCGAAAGGCCTGACACCGGATAAAGAGATCGTCACCCACTGCCAGAGCCACCATCGAAGCGGCTTCACCTGGCTGGTGGGCAAGGCTTTAGGCTTCGAGAAGATGCGCGCCTACCCCGGCTCCTGGCAGGAATGGGGCAACCGCGACGATACACCGATAGAAAAGTAGCCGACAGATATCATGCTCGGGCAGTCAGATAGGGGCCTAGAACCCTATCCACCAACGCGGCGATATAGCGCTGGTCGATGTCGCTGAACGACACCGTCAGGTGGTAGTAAACCGCACCGTAAATGAGGTCCAGAGTCAGCTCAGGGTCGACTTCCGGCCGCAGTTCGCCTCGCGCGATGGCCGCCTCGATGGCCTCTTGTCCCATGCGGCGCCTGGGCGCGATCCAGCGTTCCACGAACGCCTCGCGCAGGTCGGGTTCGGCCTGTGCGGTCCCCAGCAACTCCCGCAACAACTGCCCACGCGGCCCTTTCAGGGCCTCCACCAATGCCCCGACGCTCTGGCAGAAGCTCTCGACGATGGGCAACTGCGCGTCATAGGCGATCAACGGCCCCACCTCCTCGAAGAAGGCATCCATGACGATCGCCGGGGCATTCGGCCAACGCCGATAGAGAGTCGACTTGGCCACCCCCGATACGGTGGAAACGCGCTCGACGGTGGCATGCTGGATCCCCCCTTCGAGCGCCAGATCCAAGGCGGCCCGCATGGCCTTGGGAGCTGCAGAAGCACTACGCGGCCGCCCCGGTCGCGGAGATGAAACAGAAGACATTGCTGACACCCTTGCCAAAAACCACTCAAGAAGATTAGGGTTACTTCATAATACGAAACGATTCGTATCGATCCTTATGTTGGCTGCCCAACGATACCACGACATGCTTTGCAACGACCATTACACGTCTTTGCGGGGATCATGACGCCGCCTAGCTAGCCGAGATCCTTTATCATGCAGAACTACGATGTTGCCATCATCGGCGCCGGCCCGGCAGGCTTGGCCGCTGCGCAAAGACTCTCCCGTCGAGGGCACCGGATCATTATCATCGACCAGGGCCGCGCAATCACCGAGCGAGACAAGACGGCAGAGGCCGAACTGACACAGGGGCATGGTGGTGCCGGGCTGTATTCGGATGGGAAGTTCTCGTTCTTCCCTTCCGCGACCCACCTGTGGCACCTACCCAGGCGTGAGGCGTTGCATGACGCCTATACGTGGACCTGCAGCCTACTCAACGCGTATGGCCTGGATACCCCACCCTTCCCGAGCGATGCCAATGCCTATACCCCGGGTGTCGGCGACTGGGTGCTCAAGAGCTACCCTTCCAACTATCTTTCACTAGAAGCGCGCTTGGAGATGGTGTTCGGCCTGGTGAGCGGGCTCGACGCCGACATCGCCTCCAGGACTCGCCTGACAAGTTATCGATATGACGCATCGACGAAACGACACCATCTGGGACTGCAAAACACTCGACAGTATTACGAAATCATTACCCAAACGTTGATCTGGGCAACCGGACGTTTTGGCGCTTTCGAGCTCGATGATGACATCAAGAAAACCTTCCGCCGGTTGGAAGTCGGGTTTCGCATCGAACAACCCAGCGAACTGGCATTCTTTCAGCCTCTCTCCAACCTGGATCCCAAGCTGACACTGCGCGCCGCGTCCGACGCCATCGAATGGCGTACCTTTTGTGCCTGTCGCAACGGTCGGACCGTGCTCACCCAGACACAAGGGTTGTGGACGGTTTCCGGACATTCTGATGGGCCACCATCGCAGCGATCCAATGTCGGCTTCAACACGCGCATCCTCGATGAAGCCTTGGCAAGGCGAACCATCGAAACAATCGGAACCGCCTTACGTGAGCACGGCGCCTACTACGAAATCCCGCTCATGGCGTGGTTCGAAGGCCAAGAATACGCCACCTCGACGATGGACGCGATTTACGGGAGAGACGTGGCCGAGGCCATGCTCCAGGGCTTGAGGCAACTCATTCACAGCTTTCCGGCAATCAAGCATGACGAGACAATACTGATCGGCCCGACCCTGGAAGGGATCGGCTGGTACCCGGAAGTCGATGGCACGTTGCGCATCCCCGGTCGCCCCACCTGGGTCGTCGGCGACGCCTGCGGCCTATTCCGTGGTATCGTGGCGGCCTTCATCAGTGGCCACTACGCAGCCAGCTCCGTGCTGGAAACACTTGAGGAATATTCCTGAATGTCTTCGCCTGTTTCTTCAAGAGTCGGCGTCGGTGTCATCGTCACTCGTGCCGATGGCAGTCTTCTGCTCGGCTACCGGATCAAGACCGGTGAAACACCCAGCTGGTGTTTGCCGGGCGGCCACGTCGAACCCGGTGAAACATTCGAGACCGCCGCCCTGCGCGAACTTCACGAAGAAACCGGTATTATCACGCAACGGCCGGTCGCCATCCTCGCACTCCTGCAACAACTGACCGCTCGCCACACGGCGATCACCGGCGCGGCGCGGATTTCTCTCGACGATAACCTCGCCGAACCGCAAGTGACCGAACCGAATGTCTTCACCCGCTGGGCGTGGTTTTCGCCCTCAGACCTTCCCGCGCCACTATTTCCTGCAAGCGAAGCGATGATCAGCTTATGGCAGGGCACTCCCTGCCCAGAGGGATGGCACGCTTACAGCGTCCTGTGAACACCATAAAATGGTCTTAGTTAACCTGCTGATCGACTACCTTGGCGATTATTCGACACCACGAAGAAATACTGCTCTGTATATGTGAAGTGGTCTACTCCCAAGCGCCACAGGAGTCATCGAGAGGGACAGGACAAACGATGGCTATCCAAACGTTCCTCCATCGCGCTCTTCTCATGACAGATGGCCACTTTCGGCTTCCCTGCCTCTAATTTTGTGCAATGAAAGCATAAATAGCACTGAAACTAATATACCTGCAACAAGACATGCACCCCACACCACACCTCCCCCAAAGGCATGGAATACTGCCAGCCCGACGGGCGCGCCAAGGGCCAAACCAAGACTCCAAACAAAATAGAAGGCTCCCTGGTAAGTGCCATTCTCGCCTTCGGACGCAATCTTGAGGAGGAATGATGATACCTGGGGGATAAGGAGTATCTCTCCTGCCGTCCATACCGTGAGCGACAATGCAAACGACACGGTAGTGGTTGAGATGGCATTGAGACCAAATCCACATCCCAGCAGTAAGGCTGCTAAAGAAAAGCAATACTTCTCATCCACATTCTGAAATAGAGATGTCACCAGCGGCTGGAATAGAATGATCAGTATTCCATTCAGTGATAGCACGACACCAAATGCCGTGGGAGATATTCCCTTCTCGGTCATGTCCAGGGGTAAGGTCGACTGCTTCTGCAAGTAGATCAGTGACAGCACAAGAACGAGTGATAGAAAGGCCAATACCTTTGGGTTAAGAAAGGGAGAAAAGGTTTTTAGGACTACCTGACCATATGATGACCTCTTTTCAGCCACTGAATCAATTCGAGGAAGACGCGTTGAAATAAGAAGATAGAGAAAAGCAGTGCAGGAATTAAACAGAAGAAGGAACTCTGGTGATAATTCCACAAGCATGCCACTAATAATGAAGGAAAATGCAGAGCCGATATTGGAAGCCCAGTAAACGATGCCAAAGGCTCTAATGTGCTTCGCTGACGGGAGCTCGTTGGAGATAACTACCCCGGCAGCCGGTCGGGCAAAGCTCGAAGCACATCCTAAAAAGAATATGATAGGTACAAGGGAAACTACATCGCTACTCAGGAAAAGCCCAATGCAGGATAGCAATGTTATCACTTGCGCTGATGCGATGGCCCCTCTTGGCCCAAAGCGATCAGAGACAACGCCACCTACCAATGCGCCAAATGTTGCCCCTGCTCCCCACGTTCCAGTAAGCAGACCAACAACAGTAGTGTCTGCATCTTTCTGTAGCTGTAGATAGAGAGTAAGGAATGCAGGAACAAGTGTGCCCAGCCGATTGAGCAAGGTGCCTAGAAAAAGCCACCATATACAAATTGGGAGTTTTTTATTCTGCGCCAAATGTTGCAACAGTGGCTCCTACCTTTAGCCCTAGGTCTGTTCAAGTTGCTTCCATTCCTTTAAGTGCTGAAGCTCGAAGATACGCTGCACGGGCACAATCTTATCTTCAATTGCAGTCGTCTTACCCTCTTCCAAAATGCGGCTATATGTATCACTGAGCGCAGACACAGTGGCTCTCAACCCTTGATTTGCATAGATGACAGTAGCAATGCCTAACTTGGCCATATCGTCTACATGCCAGTCGGGGTAGGTTGTCGGAACAATGATCACAGGCGCTCTCCCCTCCCAACGCCCAATAAAATCAATGATTTCCTGATTGCTAGTTTGCTTGGAATGGACCAACACGGCATCTGCACCAGCATCAATATAAGCATTACAACGTTCTAATGCAACGTCAAGACCCAGGCCATTGATAAACGCCTCAGTCCGTGCGACTACAAAGAAGGTCTCATCACGCTGTGTATTTTTGGCAACACGAATTTTCGAGCAGAACTCATCAATGTCAAGTAGAGAATGTTTGCTGCCATAAAAGCTGTTGGTTTTTGGGAAAATCTTATCTTCAATTGCGACGGCAGTGATACCTGCATTCTCGTATTCACGCACCATGTGCGCCACATTCAAATTCCCACCATATCCGGTATCAACATCAGCTATGACAGGAATATTGACTGCCTTCTGAACATCTTGTGCTGCAGCAAGATACTCTGTCATGGTGAGCACGCTTGCATCGGGCAGCGATCGTGAGGCTGATATTTCAAAGCTAGATGCCCACACTGCATCAAAGCCAGCACCTTCTGCCAAAACAGCACTCAGTGCATTAGGTGTTCCAACAACTCTTGCCACATCTCCTTCTGCAAGTTTCATACTTAGCAGGTCACGGAATGACATCATTTCTCGAATGCATTGCGGGTACATTTCGCCCCCTTCTTGTTTGCGTATTACACGTTAATCATGACTCTACATAATAAAGTTCTTGTGATATCTCTGTGAGCCGATTAAAGTCTTCTTTGAAAGTGTGTCGATTTTCTGATTTTATATCTATTCTTACGAGTGGCCAACCTCCCTCTTGCCTCGTTTGCACATGATCTCCGACAGCGCCTTGTACTGACACAAGGTCAACGCTACTGAGCATTTTTAACTCTTCCAACCTATTGAAACTCTTCAATACACCAGACGTCTTCGGGTAAGGTGTGACAACAGCAGCTGCTCCATCGATTGTTGGATTAAGGTTGGGCTTTCGTCCTTCAAGTACATCGATATATCCCTGCAACAGGTCAATCCCATGAGCTTTCGCAAGGAGAGCTGTCCTGTTGACACCTGGTCGCCCACCGATCTCGACAATCTTCGGCCCATCAGGGCCAAATATAAACTCAACGTGTGTTGCCCCCACATCAACCTCAAGGGCAGTAACAGCTCTCCTCGCAATTCGTTGAAGCGACAACTTCTGCTCATTAGATAAACAGGACATCGTTGTCCTAGCGAAATGGTGGAAATTGTCTTCACCAATATCCACGCCTGTCATGACATCCATAACTGGTGTCGACCAGACCTCACCATTCAATACCAAGCACTCCACAGAGTGGTTGGTACCCTCTATATATTCTTCGGCGAGAATCTCAGGGTAGACATCTTCATGTTTCTGGCTCTCACAAAAGTCAAATATCTCGTCCTTCACCCTATTGTAGTTGGATACGGCCTCGCTTAGGCTTGAGCACTTTACAACAAAGAAGCTCCCCCACAGACTGCTAGGCTTTATTACGATATTTCCAGAAGCTTTCCCGTAGAAGTCGACTACATCATCCTCATGCTCAATTCGTGCGCACCGTGTTACGAACTCTTCCCCTAGATTCTTTACAAAGCTTTGTTTCATGAGGTACTTATTCCGCAGAACCGCTGCGGATCCAACGTTCATCCCTCTGTAACCAAGGCGCTTGCATACTTGGGCCCACAGCTTAACAGTTGCTTCATCCACATTAATGATCGTTGCAATCGAGTGCTTTCGCTCCAACTCCTTTACTGTCTGGCAAATAGCATCTACGCCATCGGAGAATTTCATCTCATGAATGAACTCAAATGTCTCAGGCTTCAGGTCGTGCGCGCCCTCAGTGTTTAGCAACAGCCCCAGCCGCCTGCCATGGATTACCGCACTTTCATAGAACTCAGGTAGGTAAGCTGCACCAAAATATAGAATCAACCCATCATTATTCGACATGATTCAGCGCCTCGACAAGGTTAGTCATTCCTATCTGAATGGACTCGCGATCTATGGCATAGGAAAGTCGCATGAAGCCCTCTTTACCAAATGCACTTCCCGGAGTCAGCGCAACATGGGCATGCTCAATCAAAATTTCCGCTAACCTATCTGTCGAATCCACCTCTATGCCGTACATCCTCTTTCCCACTATCTTACGGAAGTCGAGGAAGAAGTAGAAAGCACCGCACGGCTCCGAGTAGCTGATCAGGTCTTGGCCTTTCAGACTGTTCTGAATTTTGTGACACCTTTCGTCAAGCTCGGCATTTACCTTGGTATTGAACCTGACAACCTCATTCTGAGTGATGTCGGATATGGCATACTGGGCTAGGCTATTGGCGTTTGAGGCAGTGTGACTCTGGAGTTTCTTCAACCGCCGAATCACCTCCTGTCCACCGTATGCATAGCCGACTCGCCAACCTGTAATGGCAAGGCTTTTAGAAAACGACCCGACAGTGACCACTTGGTCACGAATCCCTGGAAAAGCGGCCGCAGGATGGATGAATGCACAGCCTGGTCGAATGAGGTTTCGGTATGACTCATCGAACAATATCCATAACCCCCGCTCCTTCGCGAGCTTGGCAATGTCACGGAGCTGGTGTTCGCTGTATATCTCGCCGGTTGGGTTACATGGGCTATTCAGGACTATCAGCTTCGTATTCTGGCCAATACACTTCTCAAACTCAACGGCAGTAGGGTTGAATCTTTCCCCCTCAGATTCGACTACCATAGGCTTTCCGCCAGCCAACATTATTTGAGCCTTGAAAGTTCCCCAGCTCGGCTGTGGAAGCAAAACTTCGTCACCATCATTGATCAATGTCATGACTGACAAGAACAAACCGTGCTTTGCCCCTGTTGTTATAATAACTTCCTCAGCCGAATATGTAATCTCATCAAACGATGCGATATTCGCTGAGACGAAACTTCTGAGCTCCTGTAGCCCCGCTGTATCGACATAACGGTGACTGTCTCTGTAATTGATACGCTCAACTGAGGATAAAAGGCTACTGGGCGGCATGTAATCTAGCTCACCGCTCGCAAAATTTATGACATCGACCCCCCGGCTTCTCAGCTTGTCGGCTTTTATCCGTGCGCCAGAAGTCTTGGAGCTCTCGATTCGGGCCTCCCTATCGGAGAAGGTGGGTGCCAGTGTCTTCATGCATGGCCTCAATGATGGTTCATAGATGGATATTAGATTTGTTCCGCATGTTCAAAGCTCTCAAGCCACGCTACCGCCGCGCGTTGCACCAGCCCCCATTCTCACCTTCACGAATCAAAAGCACTGCTGCATTTATTATGAAACGAATCGAATCGTTTCATAAAACATTAATACTATACTGCTCCCTAATCAACCCCAAATTTTCACGCCCATCTTTTCTTATTATAAGTTATTGAATTTAAGTATTTTTATCGCCATACAACCTACCCGGAGCATCATGATGTCTTCATGCAGGAGGTGGGTTGGCGGTCAGTAACCACCTAAAGTCGAGGATGCAGCATAGGGGAAGGCAAACAATGAGGCTCAGAAAAGAAAGCCCTTTGCAGTAAGCTTTTGCGGGAGGCTTGGGTATGCTGGCTTACGTCAGCTCGCCGCCGCCTTTCTATTGCACCTCTGCACCGCTGCGACTAAGGTGGCGGGTCCTCTTCCGTTGCCGTGGATACGCCCGTGGACCGCGACGAACTCTTCGCCAGAATTCAACACCCCCTGCCCCACCACCTGATCTCGCGTGGGGCGGGCAAGCTTGCCGAGAGCCGTACGCCGTGGCTCAAGGACCTGCTCATTCAGCGTTTCATTCGTACCTTCGACGTCGACATGAGCCAGGCCGTGGACAGCGATCCCGAGGCCTACGCCTGTTTCAACGACTTCTTCACTCGTGCATTGCGCGCGGATGCACGACCCATCGGCGAGGGCATCGTCTCCCCCGCCGATGGCACGCTGTCGCAGTTCGGTGCCATCGACAACGGCACCCTCGTCCAGGCCAAGGGGCATACCTATTCACTAACCGCCCTGCTGGGGGGCGATACGCATCGCGCCGCACCCTTTCGGGACGGCCACTTCGCCACGGTCTATCTATCGCCGCGCGACTATCACCGCGTGCACATGCCGGTGACAGGCACCCTGCGGGAAATGATCTACGTGCCGGGGCGGCTGTTCTCGGTGAACCAGGCTACCGCCAACCACGTGCCGGGGCTCTTCGCCCGCAACGAGCGCCTGGTCTGCCTGTTCGACACCGAACACGGCCCGTTGGCGATGGTGCTGGTCGGCGCGATGATCGTCGCCGTCATCGAAACGGTCTGGGCGGGTCAGGTCACCCCGCTCAGCGGGCGTGTCCAGACGACGCGTTTCGACGAGCCCATCGTGATCGAGAAGGGTCAGGAAATGGGCCGCTTCAAGCTCGGCTCCACCGTGGTGATGTGCTTCGGCCACGACGTCGCGTTTCGCGATGTCTGCACCGACGGCCTGGTGGTCAGCATGGGGCAGTCCCTAGCTTCCTAGGTCGTGTGCCGAGACAGAGTCACCATGCCGAGCGGGGCAAGGCCGTGTTCCCCAGTAGCAC
>NZ_JARANY010000073.1 GCF_029889885.1 Chromohalobacter sp. 296-RDG | reverse complement strand
GTGGCGTCGCCCACGTCGGGCAGCGGGGCATTCTGACCGGGCGCCTGGCGCAACCGGGGCGTGCTGCCGTAGAGTGCCAGACACAAGGCATCGAGCAGCGTGCTCTTGCCGGCGCCGGTGGGGCCGGTGATGGCGAACAGGCCGGCCCCCGCGAGCGGCGCGGCGGTGAAGTCGAGTTCCAGCGGGCCGGGAATCGAGGCCAGGTTGGCCAGGCGCAGGGCGAGGATCTTCATGTCGATGTCTCCTCATCGTCGAGCACGTCCTGACGTAGCCGGTCGAAGTCGGCGAGCACGTCGTCGGCGGGTGGCTCGCCCCAGCGCGCTTGCCAGGTACGCTCGAACAGCTTGCGCGGACCGAGCGCTGCCAGGTCGATGCGAGCGGGCGCGTCCTCGGCGGCAACCCTTGGTAGGCGACGCTCCAGACGCAGCAGTCGCAGTTGTTTGCCGTCGAGCGCTGCGTCTACTCGGGCGCGTAAATCGGGCATCGGGGCGTCTAGTTCGACGCGTATCTCCAGCCAGGGCCAGCGTTCTCTAGGGAGATCCCGCGTCTGATCTGTCGCTAGCTCGGGCGTATCCGCCAGGGCCTCCAGCTCGGCGAGCACGTCGTCGAGTGGTGCCGGGCCGAGGCGATGCATGGCCACCGGACGCGGGACCGCCAGGCTCTCGACATCGCGCAAGGCTTCGCCGTCGAGCGTGACGTCGACGACCTGATGGGGATAGGTCACCTCGCTGAAATCCAGCGGCAATGGACTGCCGCTGTAACGAATTCTCTCCTCGCCGACTTGTTGGGCACGATGCAGGTGACCCAGCGCGACATAGGCGATATCGGCGGGGAACAATGAGGCCGGAATCGATTCCTCGCCGCCGATGACGATGGGCCGCTCGCTGGCCTCGGAGACGGCGGCACCATGCAAGTGAGCATGACTCATGGCAATGAGGGCCTGACCGGGCGTGCGATGTTCGCGCGCTGCGTCGATGAGCTGTTGGTGAACGTGCGTAATGCCCGCGACATAGGTATTGCGTGAGGCGTCGTCGGTCTCGTCGCCGCTCGGCGCTGAACCGCCGGTGACCTCGGCGGGACGCAGGAAGGGTAGCGCCAGGCACCAGGCGCGAATCTCGCCGTCGGCATCTGTCAACGGTACCAGCAGGCGCTCGGCGTCGAGTCGTCCGTCGTCGAGCCAACTCACCCGGCCCAGGGCGTGGGTATTGAGGCGCTGCATCAGCGGCGCGGGCAATTCGATACGGTTGCCGCTGTCGTGGTTGCCGGCGATCATGACGATCGTCAGTTGCGGCAAACGCTGATGCGCCTCGACGATGAAGTCGTAGAGCATCTCCTGGGCGCGCAACGATGGATTGACGACATCGAAGATATCGCCTGCGATGAGCAGGGCGTCCGGGCGTCGCGTTTCGAGGGTCGCCAACAGCCAGTCGAGGAACGCGCGTTGCTCGGTGTGGCGCTCTTGCCCGTGGAAGGTCTGACCGAGATGCCAGTCCGCTGTGTGGATGAGTTTCACGCAGATCTCCTATACCGGTCCTTCAGTTTACCGGTTGCAGGAGGGTGGCCCAATGGGGCCAGTGGCAAGGAGGGAAGGAAGGAACAAGGACAAGGAGGCGGTATGACACATCATGAAGACCTGCATGCCTGGACGCTGACCCCCGAGGAGGCCGTGGCACTGCAGCGTCGCCTG
Organism: Chromohalobacter sp. 296-RDG; assembly: GCF_029889885.1. Classification (GTDB taxonomy): domain Bacteria; phylum Pseudomonadota; class Gammaproteobacteria; order Pseudomonadales; family Halomonadaceae; genus Chromohalobacter. The sequence continues at coordinate 7,409 of NZ_JARANY010000073.1, read as the reverse complement.
GCGCCGCGCGTTATCAGGCAGGGAAAGCCAGATGCGGTGACCTGCATCGCTGGCGTGGATATCGGCTTCGAGGATGGCGGCGAGACGACGCGAGCGGCGGTCGTGGTGCTCGAATGGCCGTCGTTGACGCTGCGCGAGTCGGTGGTACACCGCGAGCCGACACGCATGCCGTATATTCCGGGGCTATTGTCGTTTCGCGAGATTCCCGCCGCCCTGGCCGCCTTTGCGCGGCTGACGGAGCGTCCCGACCTGGTCATGGTCGATGGCCAGGGGATTGCCCATCCACGGCGTCTCGGCGTGGCCTCGCACCTGGGCTTGTGGCTCGATCTGCCGACGATCGGTGTGGCGAAGAAGGTGCTTTGCGGTCGTCACGGCGATGTACCGGCCACGCGCGGTGAATGGACGCCGCTCACCGACCGCCGCCGCGCCGAGGACCCCGCTGACGTCGAGATCGATGCTGAGGGACGCGTCATTATCGGCGCGATGCTGCGTTCGCGCGAGAACGTCAAGCCGGTGATCGTCTCACTGGGACACCGGCTGGATCTGGCCACGGCGCTGGAGTGGACGAACGCTTGCCTGGGCAAGACCAAGCTGCCCGAGCCGACGCGGCTGGCGGATCGGCTGGCGTCGCGGCATGGTACGACCGCGACGCCCGGGCAGCTATCGCTTTAGGTAGAAGTGTCGGTGTCGTTGAGACGTTCGAGGCCGTTGAAAAGGGCTTTGTGAAAGCGCTCTGGCTGTTGAATGTGTGGCGAATGACCGAGATCGGGAAATTCGACCAACTCGGCGTCGGGAATCCGGTCGGCAGCTCGTTCGCCGAGCACTTCATAGTCGCCTAGTTTCTTCTGGAGCGCGTCGGAGGCGCGGCCCTTGCCGATGGCGGTGTTGTCTTGCTCGCCGATCAATAGCAGTGTCGGTACTTGGATCTTGTCGAATTCATGGATCACGGGCTGGGTGAAGACCATGTCGGACGTCAGTGTCTGGTTCCAGGCAACCCGGTCGCCACCGTCGCCGGCATACATGCCTGCCAGCATATTGACCCAACGGTCGTAGCGTGGCTCCCATTCGCCTACGTAGTAGGTCGATTTCTGGTACTGACGAATCGCCTCGGCCGTCTTCTGTTTTTCGGCGGCATAGGTCTCGTCGATGGATTGATAGGGCACGCCCATCGCTTTCCAGTCTTCTAGCCCGATCGGGTTGACCAGTACCAGTTGCTCGGTATCGTCGGGGTACATCAACGCGTAGCGACTTGCCAGCATGCCGCCCATGGAGTGACCCATGACGGTGACATCGTCCACGTCTAGATTTTCCAGCAGTGCGTGGGTGTTGGCAGCTAACTGATGGAAGCTGAACTGATACGCCTCGGGCTTGCTCGATTTACAGAAGCCGATCTGGTCCGGCGCAATGACGCGATATCCGGCATCGTTCAGACGTTCGATGGAGTCCTGCCAGGTGGCGGCGCAGAAATTCTTGCCGTGCATGAGCACCACGGTTTGGCCGTTGGGGTCTTCTGCGGGAACGTCCAGGTAGGCCATCTGCAGGTCTTGGCGTTGGGACGTGAAGCGAAAGCGCTCCACCGGGTAGGGATAGTCGAAGCCTTCGAGTTCGGCGCCGTAGTGCGGTGTCTCTTGATTGCTTTCCTCCGAAGTATCGGCTTCCTGTGCCGCCACGGCCATTGGGGTGCTGGCCAGAGCCGTTCCCAATGCCAGGCCGAAGGCCGGAAGCCAATGCGATTGCGAGGGCTGCGTACGAGATACTGCGCCTATCATAAGGACTCCTTCCAAAGCGATGAAAGACAGAGTGCTTCGAACTTTCAGACGATATCAAGCGTAACGGGTTCCGTCGGTGCTGGAAAAGCGGCGTTCAACCGCGCGATGCTGGCATTGTCCAGCGTGAGCTGCATGGCGGCGGCATTGGCTTCGACGTGGGCGGGCTGCACGGCCTTGGGGATGGCGATGACGTCGCTTTGACCGGCGGGCGCGGGGCGAGTCGCCCAGGCCAGCAGTACCTGAGCGGGGCTGACGCCGAGCTCGTCGGCGATGGCGCGGACCTCGGGGTGGTCGAGCTCTTGCCCGCCCTGGGCCAAGGGGCAGTAGGCCATGGTCGGCAGGCCGTGTTGGCGCTGCCAGGGCAGCAAGCTGTGTTCGATGCCGCGCGAGCCGAGATGATAGAGCACCTGGTTGACAGTGCAGGCGTCGCCACCGGGCACGGCATGCAGGGCGTGCATATCATCGAGGTCGAAGTTGGAGACGCCGTAGCGTCGAATCTTGCCCTGGGCCTGCAGATGCTCGAACGCTTCCAGCGTTTCTTCCAAGGGCACGTTGCCGGGCCAGTGCAGTAGATATAGGTCCAGATGATCGGTGCCCAAGCGCTTCAGACTGCGCTCGCAGGCGGCGACGGCGTCGTGACGGCCGGCATTCCACGGATAGACCTTGGAGACCACGAAGGCCTCGTCGCGCCGCCCGCGCAGGGCCTCGCCGACGATTTCCTCGGCGCCGCCGTCGGCGTACATCTCGGCGGTGTCTATCAGCGTCATGCCCAGGTCGAGACCGTATTGCAGGGCGTGGACTTCATCGCGACGCGGGGCGCGGTTCTCGCCCATATGCCAGCTTCCCTGGCCGATGGCGGGAAGCGTGACGGCGGATTCCCGGGCGGTAGCGGCGAGGGTGACGCCAGGTGTTTCGGGGGCGTGTGTTGTGTCGGAAGAAAAAGGCGTGGCCATGTGACTGCCTCTCTAGCGTGAGGAAATAGTATGGATGAATGCGGATGCCTTCAGGGTGCGCCGACACGGAGAGCACGACAAGTCCGTTATACTGACAGCCCTTTCTCGTTTCAGGATCGATTCACATGTCCGAGCGTCCCCTGGATGCCGATGTCATCGCCATGACCCGCGCCTGGGTAGCGAACTTCGTCGTGGCGCATGACGTCTGCCCTTTCGCCGGTCGCGAGGTGCGCCGTGACAGCCTGCGTTATGTCGTGGCGGATGGTGCTAACCCCGAACATCTTCTGCATGCCTTGATCGAGGAGTGTCATCGGCTGGACGCCGAGCCGGCGATCGAGACCACGCTGATGATCCTGCCGGAAGGGCTGGCCGACTTCGACGATTATCTGGATCTGCTGGGGGTCGCTGAGTCACTGCTCGAGGCGGAGGGTTATGCGGGGATTTACCAGTTGGCGAGCTTTCATCCCGACTATGTCTTTGAGAACGACGTCTTTGAGAACGACGCCTTTGAGAACGATGTCTTGGAGAACACTGACGTCGAGGGCAGCGCGGCCGACGATCCCGCCAATTATACCAATCGCTCGCCCTGGCCGATGTGGCATCTTCTGCGCGAGCGCAGTGTCGAGGCCGCCGTGGCGAATCATCCCGCGCCGGGGTCGATCCCCGAGGATAATGTCGCCGCCTTGCGTGAAATGGGTAGCGCTGCTCTGGCCGAGCAGTGGTCGGCGTGTCGTCGCGTGCGGGCGAGAGACTAATCACTGGCCCCTTGAAGTCCACGACATCACCCATATGGACTATGGTGTAGGGGCATGACGCCCACTCACGAAAGGAGGCACGAATGAGTATCGAGAAAACCGGTTCCGCCCATTGGCAAGGCAGTCTCAAGCGCGGCAATGGGACGGTCTCCACTCAGAGCGGTGCGCTCAAGGACAATCCCTATGGTTTCAACACGCGCTTCGAAGGCGAGCCAGGGACCAACCCTGAGGAATTGATCGCAGCATCCCATGCCAGTTGCTATTCGATGGCGCTGTCGATGATTCTGGGGGAAGCTGGACACGACCCCGACGATGTACGTACCGAAGCAACCGTGACGCTGGATCAGGACGACAGCGGCTTCAAGATCACCAAGGTGCACCTCGTTACCCGCGCCAAGGTACCGGGCATCGACCAGTCGGACTTCGATGAATCGGCCAACAAGGCCAAGGAAGGTTGCCCGATCTCGCGCGTGCTGAATGCCGAGATCACGCTGGATGCTACGCTCGAAAGCTGATCGGCATCGCTTCTTCGGGGCCGGCCTTGCGCCGGCCCTTTTATAGGCATTCCTCCCTTGGCGTCGTTGGTGCTTGACAACGTCGTCGATGCAGTCTTTCCGCGAATCTGTTAGCCTCCTACACGCTCGTCGGTCGGTACCTCCCGCCCTACTTGGGTATCGCGACGCTGGACTGATGTTCATATAACACGATCAACGATCATTCGACGGAAGACCTCATTCATCATGGCTACTTCGCAAGAGATCGATGCGGCCTCGTCGCGCCCGCTGAATCGCCGCGACGTCAAGGTGCTGTCGCTGTCCGCCTTGGGCGGTGCACTGGAGTTTTACGATTTCATCATCTTCGTGTATTTCGCGACGGTGGTGGGGCAGTTGTTCTTTCCCCCCGAGATGCCCGAATGGCTACGCCAGATCCAGACCTTCGGGATCTTCGCCGCCGGCTATTTGGCACGCCCGTTGGGCGGCATCATCATGGCGCACTTCGGCGACCTGCTGGGGCGCAAGAAGATGTTCACCCTGTCGATCTTCCTGATGGCGTTACCCACGCTGTTGATCGGCGTGATGCCGACTTACGATACCTTGGGCTATGCGGCACCGTTGCTGCTGGTGACGCTGCGCATCCTGCAAGGCGCCGCGGTGGGCGGTGAAGTGCCCGGCGCCTGGGTGTTCGTCACCGAGCACGTCAAGCGTCGTCACGTGGGCTTCGCCTGCGGCACGCTTTCTGCAGGCCTGGTGTCGGGGATTCTCATCGGCTCGCTAATGTCGGCGTTCATCAAGACCACCTACAGCGACGCGGAGTTAGCTGCGTATGCCTGGCGAATTCCGTTTCTGATCGGTGGCGTGTTCGGGTTGGTGGCTGTGTACCTGCGCCGCTGGTTGCATGAGACGCCGGTGTTCGCCGAGATGCAGGAGAAGAAGGCGCTGGCCGAGGAGCTACCGGTCAAGAGTATCTTGCGCAACCACTTGCCGAGCGTCGTGCTGTCGATGGCCGTCACCTGGATTCTGACCGCCGCCATCGTGGTAGTGATCCTGATGACACCGAGCCTGCTCGAGACCCGTTACGCGCTGGATGCCTCGTTGGCCAATGTCTACGCCATTCTCGGTGTAGTGGTCGGTTGCCTGGCTTCGGGCTGGAGCGCTGATCGTATCGGCAGTGGGCCTACCATCGCGTTGTGGGGGGTGCTGCTGGCGATCAGCTATTGGGCGATGATGATCACTGTCGGCACGCATCCCGAGTGGCTGACGCCGCTTTACATACTATGTGGCTTTGCCGTGGGGATCGTCGGCGTGGTGCCGACGGTTGCCGTCAAGTCGTTCCCGGCCATGGTGCGCTTCACGGGGCTGTCGTTCTCGTACAATGTCGCCTATGCGATCTTTGGCGGTTTCACGCCGATCGTAGTGTCGATACTGATGGCCGTGCATCCCATGTTTCCGGCGGTCTACGTCGCCGCGCTGGGCGGGTTGGGCATCGTCATCGGACTCTATTTGATGCGTGCGCCGCGCGGTCGGCGGCTGGCCGTCATGGCCTCATGAGTCGTTGAGTAGTAGTGAACGAACGCCGTACGAAGACGCCCCGCCATCATGCGGGGCGTCTTCGTGTGGGAAGGTCATCGCGTGTAAAGAGATCAATGCGTGCGCGCGGCGTCGACGAGGCCACGAATCAGGCGCTGCTGGGGGCGATTGAAAATGAGGAATTCTGGATGCCACTGTACGCCGATCAGATAGGGGTATTCGGCAGCCTCGATGGCCTGAATCAGGCCGTCACGGTCGCGCGCCACCACGTGAAGGGTTTCGCCGAGCCGATCCACTGCCTGGTGATGAAGGCTATTGACGCGACAGCGCGAGACGTCGAGCAGGGTATGCAAGCGGCTCCCGATGGCGATGTCGACCTGCTTGCGAGGCAGCACAGTTCGCTGTCGGCGCACATGGTCGTAGGTGGTATAGATATCGCCGATCAGGGTGCCGCCGCAGTGTACGTTGATGATCTGCGCGCCTCGACAGATGCCCAGTACGGGCAACTGCTGGGGCAGAAAGCGCTCGAGCAGCGTGAGCTCCAACTGGTCCCGCGTCGGGTCGACGCGTACGTCGAGTCGCATTTCTCCGCCATAGAGCTGAGCGCCGATGTCGTCGCCACCGCCGATCATCAAGCCCGCCAGCCCGTCGGGAATCTCGCGCGAGGGCGATAGCCGCACCGGTTGACCGCCGGCACGCCATACGGCAAGCCGGTCGCATGCCCACGCCATGAAACTTTTGTTATCCGAGGTGGTGATGCCGATCAGCGGTCGTGAACTCATTTCTCGACCCAGCGTTTCAGTTTATCCCGCCATTGCCCCATCGTCGATTGCGTGTGATGGGCGCGATAAGCCTGCATCTGCGTGCGCAAGCTGTGCGGGTCGGCGGCCAGGCGCTCGACCGTTACCCAGCGGTTCCATTCCGTGACGCTGCCCCAGTCGAGCGTGTCGAGCTGGGCATTGGGCAGGCGAAAGTGAAAAGTAGGGCGCGGTTTGACCAGGTTTTCCTGGAGCAAGGGATGCGCGGCCTCGGGCGCGAGATGGGCGAACAAGGGGCACATGTCGAGTTCACGGTTACGGGTTGGGTTGTCGCGCAGATAATCGCTGATCAATTGTGCCTGCGTCGGCGCGTAATCGGGATCGAGCACCTTCAAGGCATAGGCCTTGGGGAAGGGATTGGTATGCGGCAATATCTCGCGGGTGATGTCGACCTGGATCTGATCGCGTAGCCAGGCGGCGAGGATGATATAGGCTTGCAGATGCGCGAGGACGCTCGGCGTATCGGTGGCGGGGACTTCGGGATTGAGATGCAGCCCGAAACCATAGAAGACGCTGGCATCGGTGCCTTCTGCGCCATGCCGCCGCAGGGCTTCGAAGAGCCGGTCGAATTCGCCCAGTTCCGACCATGGAACCGGTGGCGAGACGATCTCGGTGGGCACCAGGCCGGCGACCATCTCGCCGAGCCACTCGCGCGAGCGTTGATGGAACTCCACGCGCCATTCGCGCCCCACCGACGGGGCCTGACCGGGTACCATTCCGTTGGCTTTCATGACCGCTGCGTCGGGATGGACGTATTTGCTGTCCAGCTCGATGGTGAACTTGCCCCAGGGCGTGCCCTCGACACGCATGCGATGGGGGCTTTGTCGCACGATATCGCCACCGAAGCAGTCGGCGACCAGCCGCGCCGCGGTATCGGGCATGAGGCCGGCGAATTCGATCTCAACGCCGACCCGCCGTGGACGATCCTCGGCAGTGTTTGGATGGGGAGGCGGCAATGGCTGCACGGGGGCTCCTCGCGGAATGCGCGGTGCCGATGAATGAAAGGGCACATGAGCTCGATAGGTTAACATTGCCGATGGGCCAAGACGTAATCCGCGTCTTCATGGAGTGAGCCACGACTTCACTG
>NZ_JARANY010000072.1 GCF_029889885.1 Chromohalobacter sp. 296-RDG | reverse complement strand
GTTCGGGCGCAACACCCTGGCGACCGGTGGTAATGCCGAGGCGGCGAGCTTGGCTGGGGTCAATGTCCGGCGTCTGAAGATTACCGTATTCGCCCTGCAGGGCGTCGTCGCTGGCATCGCCGGGGTACTGCTGGCTTCGCGCATGGGCTTGGGCGATCCCAATACCTCGATGGGACTGGAGCTGGCAGTGATTTCCGCCTGTGTGTTGGGTGGCGTCTCGCTGTCCGGCGGTGTCGCCTCGATCACCGGCGTGCTGGTCGGCGTTTTGATCATGGGCTGCGTGCAGAACGCCATGGGGCTCCTCAACGTGCCCACCTTCTATCAATATCTGGTACGTGGGGCGATCCTGCTGCTGGCGGTGATGTTCGACCGCTGGAAACAGACCCGGCGCGCCAAGGGGTGATTCTTTTTTCAACGCAAGCTGTATTACTATCGATGGCGGGCGCAGCGTGGTCTATCACGACTGAGCCCGCCATGCCATTGACTCGGCCTTCAGGAGAGCCCAATACATGCAACTCGCACAAGCCAGACTCGACAGTGGAGATCGCATGGTCCTGGCGATCGACGATGACCCTACGCAGGCTCGCCGTCTGGAAGGCGCGGAAAGCGTGCTGACACTGGCGCATATCGCACTCGAGCGTGGTGTCGGGTTGGCCGCGCTGATCGATGAGTGGCCGGGAGACGCACGCGTCGATGCTGTGGCGCTGTCCGATAAAGGGCAACTGCTGGCGCCGCTCGATCATCCCGATCCGGCACACTTGTTGGTGACTGGTACCGGCCTGACGCATCTCGGCAGTGCCGAGGGGCGCGACAAGATGCACCGCCAGATGAACGAGGCGGACAAGAGCGAGCAGCCGCTTACCGACTCGATGAAGATGTTCCGCAAAGGGGTGGAAGGTGGCAAACCCGCGGCGGGCGATTTCGGCGTGCAGCCTGAGTGGTTCTACAAGGGTGACGGCGGCGTCGTCATGGCCCCGGGCGAGGCGCTGAACATGCCGCATTTCGCGCTGGATGGCGGCGAGGAGCCGGAGGTCGCCGGCCTGTACCTGATCGACAACGACGGTGCGCCGCGTCGCATCGGCTACGCGCTGGGCAACGAGTTCTCGGATCATGTCACCGAGCGCGAAAATTACCTGTATCTGGCGCATTCCAAACTGCGCGCCTGTTCCTTCGGACCGACGCTCCTCGTCGACGAATTGCCCCGCGACGTACAGGGTACCTCGCGTATCCGGCGTGACGGTGGCGTGCTATGGGAGAAACCGTTCATCTCCGGCGAGGACAACATGTGCCACAGCCTCGCCAATCTCGAGGCACATCATTTCAAGTATGCCCAGTTCTGCCGTCCGGGTGACGTTCATGTGCACTTCTTCGGCACTGCGACACTAAGCTTCAGCGACGGCATCAGTGCCCAGCCGGGAGATGTGTTCGAGATCGACGCTAAGCCATTTGCCTTGCCGCTGCGCAACCCCCTGGCCAAGGACGCCGCCGCGCCCGTGCCGAACGTCAAAGCTGTGTAAGTCTGGCAGGCTATTTTGACCCGAACGCCAACGGCCGCTGGAATACTCCAGCGGCCGTTGGCGTGGTAGCCGAAGAGAGTGTTGGTCAGTTCATCGCCTGCGGTAGATACAACACGATCTCGGGGAACAGATTCAACAGCACCACGGCGAGAATCATCAGCAGGAAGAACGGCAGGGTCGCGCGGGTAATGGTGATGATGTCCTTGCCGGTAAGGCCCTGAATCACGAACAGGTTGAAGCCGACCGGCGGCGTGATCTGCGACATTTCCACCACGATGACCAGATAGATACCGAACCAGATCAGGTCGATCCCCGCGCTTTCGATCAACGGCATGATGATCGACGTGACCAGCAGGATCAGCGAAATACCATCGAGAAAGCAGCCCAGCACGAGTAAGAAGAGCGTTAGCACCGCCAGCAGCATGGTGGGAGAGAGGCCCATATCGGCGATGTGGTTGGCCAGTTCCATCGGCAGTTGCGTGAAACTCAGCGCCGAGGAAAGAAACGAGGCGCCGGCGATGATCAAGGCGATCATGCACGCCGTGCGCAGTGCCGCGAAGAGCGAGTCGAGGAAGATGGTCTTGTTGAAATGACCGTTGCCTCGTGCGATCAGCATCGACAGCACCACGCCCACGGCGGCGGCTTCGGTCGGCGAGGCGAGCCCGCCGTAGATACTGCCCAGGATACCTCCAATGAGCGCCAGCAGTGGGATCAACTGGGCGCTATTGCGAATCTTTTCTCCGAGCGGCATGTGAGTCGCACCTTCGCCGGCACGCCCTTGGCGGTTGCCGACCAGCAACGACCAGCCGATAAGGTAGGCCATGAACAGCCCCAGCAGCAGCAAGCCTGGCAGAATGCCGGCGATGAACAGCCGCGAGATGGATTGCTCGGTCACCACGCCGTAGACGATCATCATGATCGAGGGTGGAATTAGCAGGCCCAGCGTCGAGGCGCTGGCCAGCGTGCCGACGGCAAGGTTGCCGTCGTAGCCGCGGCGTTCCAGCTCGGGCAACGTCATCTTGCCGACCGTGGCGCAGGTTGCGGCCGAGGAGCCGCATACGGCAGCGAACAGGCCGCTACCAATGATATTGGAATGCAGCAAGCGTCCCGGCAGGCGGTTGAGCCAGGGCGCCAGGGCACGAAACATGTTGTCCGCAAGGCCCGACCGAAACAGGATCTCGCCCATCCATACGAACATTGGCAGAGCGGTCAAGTCCCAGCCGTAGCTGGCGCCCCAGAAGTCGGACGCCAGAATGGGGCCGGGCTCGAAACTGCCGAAGAACGTCAGGGCGATCCAGCCAGTTCCCAGCAGGGCAAAGGCGATCCATACGCCGCCGCCGAGCAACAGCGCCAGGGCGAGGATCGTGACGAGACTGAGGGTCAGCATGACGAGGCATCCTCTCGCGTATGGTGGATCATGATTCACCGTCCTGTGGCTCGGGTGCCACATAGGCAGCAGGGGCTGTTAAAGCCGTGCGCAGGGTACCCAACAAGGTTTCGAGGAGCGCCACGCACATCAATGCGATGCCGACGACGAGCACGCTTTGCGGTATCCATAGTGGAATGGCGAGCAATCCCGAGGAGACATCGTTGTATTCGAGGCTTTCACGCACCAGGCCCACCAGTTCCCAGGTGAGCAGTACACTAAGCGCTAGTGCCACCAGCAGACAGAGCGTCTCGACCCATACGCGAGCACGCGGCGGCAGGCGTGAAATGACCAACGTCACTCGGATATGCGCGTGGTGCGTAAAGGTATAGGCCATGCTTAGAAAAGTGGCGCCCACCAGCAGATAAGCGGCCATTTCCGAGACGCCGGGAATTTCGAGCCCCAGGCGCGCGTTGCCCACCAAGACCAGCAGCGCATCCAGGCAGCGCAGTAGCACTTGAACGGTGACGATGGCACAGATTGCCAGCATGCAGGCCGCGGCGCCCCAAGCGCCGAGGCGATAGAGTTTGTCGAGTCGGTAGGTCATGTCGGTCACTCACGGATCGGGGGCAAAGACGTCACGTCCCGTTCGCGACCGCCATGCATTATGGCGATCACGAAGAGTCAGGTGTCGTCTTGGGTCGGATGTGACGCGTCAGTCGTTGGCCTGGCGCTTGCGGTAGCGCTCGATCAGTGTCTTGGCCTGATCGCCGGCACGTTCTCGCCAGTCTTCGAACAGCGAGTCGCCGGCGGCCTCGAGATCCTTGGCCAACTGGCCGCTGGGCTTGGAAATCGTGATGTCGTGTTCCTTCAAGGCCTTGGCGCTCTCGGCACTGTCCTCGCGACTGGCCTGCCAGCCACGCCGTTCGGCCTCGGCGGCGGCATCCAGCACGGCTTGCTGTGTCTTGTCATCGAGTTGGTCGAAGGCGCGCTTATTGACGAACACGATGTTCTTGGGCAACCACAGGTTGGCGTCGCTGTAATGCGAGACATAGTCCCAGGCGGACATCGACTTGCCGGTGGAGACCGACGTAATCATGGCGTCAACGCGCCCGGTGCTGAACGCGGTGGGAATATCGGCCTCTTCGGTTTCGGTGGGCAAGCCACCCAGGTTCTCGACGAAGCGCTGCGTGTTGATGTTAGGAGCACGCACGCGCAGCCCCTCGAACTGTGAGGCATCGGTCAGTTCGAAGTTGGTATAGATGCCCTGTGCTGGCCATGGCACGGCATAAAGCGGCATCAGGCCTTCATCGGCGAACATCTGGGTGATGATCGGCTTGGAGGCTTGCCAAAGGTCGTAGGCGTCTTCGTAGCTACCGGCCAGTCCCGGCAAGGTGTCCACTTCGTAGATCGGCGATTCGTTGGAGAGCGACGACAGGAACACTTCGCCCGCCTGTACGGTGCCGCGCCGCACGGAAGGCTTGATCTCGGAGTGCGCGATCAACGAGCCGCCGCTATGCACATTGATATCCAGTTCGCCGTCGGTAGCATCGGCGACGTCCTCGGCAAATTGTTTGGTGTTCTGGGTATGAAAGCTGGCATCGCCGTAGGGCGTGGCGAGGTTCCATTGCGCGGCCATGGCGCTGCTGGCAATGCCGAGCGAGCCGATTGCCGCCAGCCAGGCGAAAGAGTGCATCGTACGCATGTTCAATTCCTCATTGTTATTGAACTTGGAAGACGAATTCATTCTTCAAGTGGCGATACGTTGGCGTCAAATCGTTAATTCTGATGTCAAGTATCGACGTAGCCTTTCATAGTGGCCGGTGATGAAAGCTTTCCGTGATCCTGGGCGTAATCGGCGGCGCACTGCTTGGCCAGGCGTGCCACGCTGGCGCAGAAGCTCGGATAATTTGAGCGGCGCCAGATGGTGTCGTAGATCATCGGTGGCAAGGGCTCTTCCAGTGGCAGGCGCTCCAGGCTGCCTGCGTCCACGGCCTCGCGTACCGTAGCGACCGGTAACACGCCGATACCGACGCCCTCGATACTCATGCGCATGATGGTCATCAAGGTGCTCGTACGGTGAATCCGCGGGGTGTCGATGCCCAGTGCGGTAAGGTAGGCCACCAGCTCACTGTACGGTCGTGCCTGCTTGCTGAAAGAGATGAACGCCGTGTCGGCAAAGGTTTTCATGTCGCTGTGGCGTAGTGTGGCGGCGAGTTCAGGGGCCGCGAACATGCCCATCTCGAAGGTACACAATGGTTTTTGAATGGCGGACACCCCGGGGACAGTGCCATCCATTGCGAACAGCATGTCGAGGTCGTTTTCGGCCAGTCGCTGGTGTAGAAGCGGGGACATGTCGACCGTCAGTTCGATGGTCAGTTGTGGATAGCGCTCGGCCAGCCGGCGCATGAAGGTCGGACACCAACTGCTGGCGATGGTCTCGATGACGCCCAGGCGCAGCGTACCGGAAAACGACTCCTCGTCTTGAAACAGGCGCATGGCCTCGTTGCGTCCGTCGAGCAGGCGCTCGGCATGGGTGAAGAACTCGCGGCCGCGAAGCGTCGGCTGGACCGGGCGCGCCGAGCGGTCGAGCAGCGAGTCGCCGACGCTCTCTTCCAGCCGGGTGATACGGTCCGAGATCGACGGCTGGGTCAGATACAGTTTGGTTGCGCCCTTGCGAAACGAGCCCAGGCGCACCACCCAGACAAAGGCCTCGAGTTCTTTGAAATCGAACATCGTTAATCCTGCGAGTGCCGCCGCCCGGATGGCCGAGCGGCGAAGTTAAGAACCGCACCGTGTTACGCTTTCTTGAACAGTTGTGCCTCGCGGTTCTTGAAGGCCTTGAACTCCAGGGCGTTGCCGGAAGGATCGTAGAAGAACATGGTGGCCTGCTCGCCGGGTTCGCCCTTGAAACGCACGTAGGGTTCGACCTCGAAGGCCATGTCATGGGCGCGTAGCTTGTCGGCCAGGGCCTGCCAGGCGGACATTTCCAGCACCACGCCGAAATGCGGCACTGGCACGCCATGGCCGTCCACCGGATTCTTGTGACTGGCGACGGCGGTGTCCTTCAGTGCGGGGTTGAGATGACAGACGAACTGGTGGCCGAAGAGATCGAAATCGACCCAGCTCTCCGATGAGCGGCCTTCGGGGCAGCCCAGGAAGTCGCCGTAGAAACGCCGGGCTTCGTCTATATCGCGGACCTGAACGGCGAGATGGAAAGGATCGCTGACAGCCATGAAGGCCTCCTTGGATCTGTTGTGATTGGGATATGCGAAAGGCGATTCTTTAGCCGTCCACTAGTCGCCGTCAACTGGTTTCCCTTGACGTCGAGGCGATGAAAGGCTGCGCCGATATCACGCATCACGAAAAACGATTGGACCGGGCCACGTGGGCTTTCTTAGAGTGAAATCCTGCATTCGTGAAAGCCGACGACAATAAAAGAGGTCACGTTCATGTCCCTTCCGCTTCTCAACTGCGACATGGGAGAGAGCTTCGGCAACTGGAAAATGGGCCTCGACGACGAGGTCATGCCCTATGTCGATTGCGCCAATATCGCCTGTGGTTTTCATGCCTCCGACCCCGACATCATGCGACGTACCGTGGCGTTGGCCGTGCAGCACGGCGTGTGTGTCGGTGCGCATCCCGCCTATCCCGATCTACAAGGCTTCGGGCGTCGCTCGTTGGCGTGTTCGCCGCGCGAAGTCGAGGACATGATGCTGTATCAGATCGGCGCGCTGGAGGGCATGTGCCGCGCCGAGGGCACGACCGTGAGCTACGTCAAGCCGCACGGGGCGTTGTACAACGACATGGCCCGCGACCCCGAACTGATGCGTGGCGCCATGCGCGCGATGCTGGCCTATGATCGCAGTTTGCCGCTGCTGGCCATGGCCACCGCGGATCCGGCGCCGATGCGTGCGCTGGCCGAGGAAATGGGCGTCACGCTATGGTTCGAGAGCTTCGCCGACCGCGCCTACGACCCTCAGGGACGGCTGGTCTCGCGACGCGAGCCGGGCGCCGTGCATCATGACCGCGAGACCATCGTGGCGCAGGCGGTGGGGCTTGCCAAGGGCGAGGCGCTGACCGCCAACGACGGCAGCATGCTGCGTCTGGCCACCGATACGCTCTGCGTCCACGGTGATAATGCCGAGTCGGTGGCTGCCGTGCGCGCCATTCGTGACGCTTTCGATGGCCTGGCACGGGAGTGAGCCGGTGAGCGACCCAAGTATCGAAACGGTGGGTATGGACAGTCTCATCGTGCGCCTCTTCGACAACATCGACGAAGAGAACATGCCGTGGATGCTGGCCGCTGACCGCGCTCTGCGCGAGACCTTCGGCGAGGCACTGATCGACCTGGTGCCGTCCTACACCACACTGCTGGTGCACTACGATATCCAACGTCTTGATCTGCAGTCCGCTCGTGCCTGGGTAAGCGAGGCGCTGCAGGGCCTGACGCCGGCGACGAGTGGCGAAGGTCAGCGGCATGTGATTCCGGTGTGGTACGACGTCAGTGTCGGCCCGGAACTCGAGCGCATCGCCGAGCGTCTTGGCGTTAGTCACGAGGACGTGGTCGCGCGGCACTGCGCGCGGGATTACAGCGTCTTCGCGCTGGGCTTCGCGCCCGGTTACGCCTTCATGGGCCGTCTCGACGATGAGCTGGCCACGCCGCGCCTGAAGACGCCACGCCAGAAAGTCGCCGCCGGCAGCGTGGCCATCGCCGAACGCCAGACGGCGGTCTATCCCACGCTCTCGCCTGGCGGCTGGAACATTCTTGGGCGCACGCCCGTGGCGCTGTTTGGGCACGATCGGGAGGGCTACAGCCTGTTGCGCCCCGGCGACAAGGTGCGTTTCGAGGCAATTTCCCGCGAGGCGTTCATCGAACGCGGTGGCGATCCGACGCCGCTGGCTGAGCGCGGCGACACCCCCACGGAGGCTCAGACATGAAGGGATTGATCGTCGAACGCGCGGGGCCGCTGACGTTGTTACAAGATGGTGGACGCTTCGGGGTACGCCATCTCGGCGTGACTCAGGGCGGTGCCGCCGACTGGGTGTCGTTGGGATGGGCCAATTGGCTGCTGGGTAACGCGCCGCAAGCCCCCAGCGTGGAAATTACCCTGGGCGGCTTGATCCTGTACGCCGAGGTCTCGACGACTCTGGCCCTGACGGGGGCTGACCTGGGCGCGACCCTCGACGATGAGCCGGTGGCGCCAGGCAGCCGTTTCACTATCGCTGCCGGGCAGCGGCTGGCGCTCGAGAGTCCTCGGGCCGGTCTGCGCGCCTATCTAGCCTTTCCGGGGGGACTCGATGCCACACCGGTGCTGGGCAGCGTGGCCAGCACGATGCGCGAAAGCCTGGGCGGGCTCGATGGTCAGGGGCGCGTGCTGAATGAAGGCGATTGCCTGACATGGGCGGGGGACGATGCGGGACGCGAACGCACGCTGCCCTCGGGCGTGGGCACGTTACCTGGAGATGGAGAGCGTGTGACGTTGGCGCTAGTAGGCGGCGCGCAGATCGCCGATTTCAGCGGTGCCAGCGTATTCGAAGCCTTTAATACCGCTTGGACCATCGATCAGCGTGCCGATCGTATGGGGGTGCGCCTGACTGGTCCCGAACTGCGTTACCTGGGGGAGGGGATGGTCTCCGAGGGAATTCCGCTGGGCGCCGTCCAGGTGCCCACCGATGGTCAGCCCATCATTTTGCTCAACGATCGCCAGACCATCGGTGGCTATCCGCGCCTCGGCGCGCTGACGCCGCTGGCCTGCGCGCGATTGGCGCAATGCCAGCCGGGCACCGAGGTATGGCTGACGCCGGTGGCGGCGGGACAGGCGCGTGACGCGCACCTGCGCCAGTTGATGTGCTGGCGTTGATGCTTGGGGTCGAAGTATTGGCAGCCATAAGATAATTTATTTTCTTTTTTGCAAATTAATTTGCAAATTCGAGGGTCGGCATCTACTCTGGAGGCAGCATCGCCCCAGGAGCCTGCCATGCCCGCCGACAATGCCGACTGGCCACCTCGTCGCTACGCCGATCTGCAACTGCTGGCGCTGCGTGCTCGACGCGGCGATGCCACCGATCTGAAGCTTTCCGCCAAGGGGCTTACATTACTCGAGGCCCTATTGGCCCAGCCCGAGGCTGTGAGCCTGTCGAGTATCTCGCAGTTGGCGCAGCACCACGGCGTGAACCCTTCGCGCCTGACACGGCTGGCGCATGCCCTCGGCCTGGAGGGGTTCAAGGCGCTGCAGGCGCTGTTTCGTGAGGATCTTAGCGATAGCGCCTTCTATTCCACGCGTGCCCAGCGCCTGCTGGACTTCGGTGAGACGCCCCGGGCCGAGGGCGACGCGCTGGCCGACGACCGCGCGCTCTGGCAGCAAGAGATGCAAAATCTCTCGGCCACCGTGGAGGCGCTGGATACAACGCAACTGGCTGCGGCAGCGTCTAGCATCCAGCGGGCGCGGCGTATACACGTCATCGGCCTGCGGGCCAGCTTCGGAGCCGCGCATTACCTGGCGTATTACCTGGATTATCTGCGCGATGGCGTGCACCTGGTTTCGGGGCACGCTGGCGTCAGCGTCGAGCAGGCATTGCGGCTGAGCGAAGATGACCTGGTGATCGGCATCGCCTTTCGGCCCGAGTCGCGGATGAGCACCGACTACTGCCGGCTGGCGGTGGAACAGGGCGCCTCGCTGCTGGCGTTGACGAATCATTCCAGCTCGCAGCTGGCGACGTTGGCCGTGTCCACATTGCTTGCGCCGGCCGAGGGCGCTTTCTTCTTCAACCCCATGAGTAGCCTGTTCATGCTCGTCGAGTTGTTGCTGTCTCGCGTGGCCCGCGAGATGGGGCACGACGCGGTGCTCGCCCTGCGCCAGCGCGAGGCACTGATCTCGCGTCTACACGTCGAGTGATGTACTCGCCTTAACATCGTTTCTCTG
>NZ_JARANY010000071.1 GCF_029889885.1 Chromohalobacter sp. 296-RDG | reverse complement strand
ACCTTGAAGGCTTGCCAGAGCGGACTGCGGTAGCGCTCGGGATGCCACAATAACGAGAAGTCCCGAACCAGGTGCAGCGGGGTCTCCAGTGCGACGAGTTCGCCGCGTTCGAGTTCTCCGGCTACGCTGAGCCGTGACAGACAGCCGAGGCCAAGACCGGACTGCACCGCCTGCTTGATGGCCTCATGCTGAGCGAGCTCCATGCGTACTTTCAGACGCGATACGTGAGGCCGAATCGCCGCTTCGAAGATCGCACGAGACCCCGAACCGCGCTCGCGCAGAATCCACTCGGCGGCTTGTAGCTCCTCTGGCGTCAGCCGCGACTGGGCGGCGTAGCGCTGCTCCGGGGCACAGACAATGACCATTTCGTCGCGACACCAGAACTCGCTGGACAGACGCGGTTCCGTACACTGCCCTTCCACCAGGCCGAGGTCGGCATCGTATTGCAGCAAATCGTCAATCACGCCTTGCGTATTACGTAGTCGCAACTGGAGGTCCGTCTCTGGATGAGCTTCGCTGAAACGCCCGGCCAGCATCGGCAAAAGATAGGTGCCGATCGTCGCGCTAGCCGCCACGTGCAGCGTACCCCGCAGTTCGCCGTCGGGCTCTCGTGCTGCATCGACCAGCTCATCGAGCCCGTTGAGCACTTTCTCGGCGTATGGGAGCAATCGGCGACCGGCATCGTTGAGCTCGAGACGCCGCCCCAGCCGTTCGAAGAGCGCCACGCCGAGCTGACGTTCCAGATCGGCCAGCGCTTGGCTGGTCGCCGACTGGGAGAGACGCAGTTGACGCGCGGCCGCATTGACCGCACCGCCACGAATCACGGCAACGAATACTTGGAGTTGGCGAAACGTCACATGGGTCGACATATCGATTTTACTTAACTGTCATTTCGTTATTACCACATAACACATAAGTTTATTCCTGTTTAGCCTAAAGAGACACATCCATGGCGCTATCGCCTATCATCGGAGAATGTCTCATGTGGCAGGGATTGATACTTTGCGCCGGTCTAACCCTGGGGGGCTTCACCCTGGCTCACCTGCCCGGCATCCGCGAAAGCGGCATCAGTCCACTGGTCTTCTCGCTGCTGCTGGGTCTCGTGGTCGGCAACCTGCCTGCCAGCGGGCGCATCCCCGAGGCAAGCCGCGGACTCCAGTTCGCGACCCGCTGGCTGTTGCGCAGCGGCATCGTGTTGTTCGGCCTTTCGCTGACCCTGCAACAGATCCTCGGCCTCGGTCCCAAGGTGATCGTGCTGGATACGCTGATCATCGCCACGGTGCTGGTCACCGGCTATTGGCTGGGTACACGGATATTCAAGCTGGATGCCGAAACAGCGTTGCTGACCAGTGCCGGCAGCGCTATCTGTGGTGCCGCCGCAGTGCTGGCAACCGAGACCACGATCCGCTCGAAGCCGGCCGCCACCTCGATGGCCGTGGCCACCGTCGTGCTGTTCGGCTCGCTGGCAATGCTGGTGTATCCATTGCTCTATCCTCTCACCGGCATGGACGAGGGTTTGTTCGGCATCTACATCGGCGCCACCGTGCATGAGGTGGCCCAGGTGGTCGCCGCCGGCGATGCCGTAGGGCCCCACGCCTTGGCCAACGCCGTGATCGTCAAGCTGGTGCGGGTGATGCTGCTGATCCCCTTTTTGCTGATCGTCGGTCAATGGTGGCTACGCCGCAACACTCAAGAGGTCGATGACAGCGCGGCACGTCCCGCACTGGTGATCCCTTGGTTCGCGTTCGGCTTCCTGGCCATGGTCGTGTTCAATAGCGTAATCGCCCTGCCGACGCCACTGCACGATGGACTGATAATGGTAGGCCAGATCGCACTGGCGATGGCCATGGCGGCACTGGGCTTCGAAACGCGCCTGGAGAAACTGCGCGTCCTGGGCATGAAACCCTTCTTGCTGGCCTTGACGCTGTTCGTGCTCTTGCTGATCGGTGGCGCGCTGATCACACCTTGGATGATGCGTTGAAACGCTCCGACGCAAAACGGCGCCTCTCGAGACGCCGTTTGCATATCCAACTGACTCGTATATTCCACTGGGCCGATTCACGCCGACTGGAGAGAATCCCCCCGGCCCACGGCGAAGTACATCAAGCCCGCACGCTTGACCACCTGCGGGTCGAATAGATTGCGCCCATCGATGACCACCGGCATGCGCAGCGTCTGCTTGAGCCAGGCGAAGTCGATGCTACGAAAGGCCTTCCACTCGGTGCAGATCACCAAGGCGTCAGCACCTTCCACGGCTTGCTCGCGATTCTCAACCAGTGCCAGATCGTCGCGCTGGCCGTAAATCCGGCGGCACTCGCCCATGGCTTCCGGATCGAAAGCTTGCACGCGTGCCCCCGCAGCCCATAACGCTTCCATCAAAGCACGACTGGGCGCTTCGCGCATATCGTCGGTATTCGGCTTGAAGGCCAGCCCCCACACGCCAATCGTCTTGCCACTCAGATCGCCATCGAAGGCCTGGGAAAGCTTGGCGAAAAGCGAGGCTTTCTGGCGCTGGTTGACGCCTTCCACGGCCTCGAGCAGCTCGGCGCGATACCCGATCTCGCCAGCGGTGCGCGCCAGCGCCTGTACGTCCTTGGGGAAGCACGAACCGCCATAACCGCAGCCAGGGTAAATGAAGTGATAGCCGATGCGCGGATCGCTGCCGATACCATGTCGAATCTGCTCGATATCCGCCCCCAGGCGCTCGGCGAGATTGGCAACCTCGTTCATGAAGCTGATCTTGGTGGCCAGCATGGCGTTGGCGGCGTACTTGGTCAGCTCAGCGCTACGGATATCCATGAACATCAACTTTTCATGGTGACGATTATAAGGACCGTAGCACTCGCGCATGATGTCGCGCACACGTTCGGCATCGGTGCCGACAATAATCCGCGCGCCGTGGGTAAAGTCCTCGATGGCAGCGCCTTCCTTGAGGAACTCGGGATTGGAGCAGACATCGACGGTCAGCGAAGCGCCCCGGGCATCGAGCTCGCCTTGTACGGCACTGCGCACCTTGTCCGCTGTCCCCACTGGCACGGTCGACTTGTCGACGACGACTTTATCGTCGCCCATGTGCTGGCCGATGCTGCGCGCCACGGCGAGGACGTATTGCAGATCGGCACTACCGTCTTCGTCGGGCGGCGTACCGACGGCAATGAACTGCAGCGGCGCGAAATCGACGGCGAACACTGCATCGGTAGTGAAACGCAGGCGCCCTTCCTCGACATTACGACGCACCATGGCGTCGAGCCCTGGCTCGTAAATGGGAATCTCGCCGCGTTCGAGGCGCGCGACCTTATCGGCGTCGACGTCCATGCACATGACCTCGTGCCCCACATCCGCCAGGCAGGTTCCGGTGACCAGACCCACGTACCCTGTGCCGAAGATGCTGATTTTCATCGTGTGTCGTCCTTTACGTCATGTCATCGAAAAAGCGTGGGCGGTCAAGCCCGAGTGGGTATCAAACGTGATAGAACGCGCGATACCAGTCGACGAAGCGTGCCACGCCTTCCTCGACGCCGACCGCCGGGCGGTAATCGACCGCTTCGAAAAGCGCCTCGGTATCCGCCCAGGTACGCGGCACGTCACCCGGCTGCATGGGCTGATAGTCGCATTGCGCGGTGCGACCGGTCACGCGCTCCAGAGCGCGCACGAAATCCATCAATGCCACCGGGCTCCCGTGGCCAATATTATAGAGTGCGAACGGCGCGTTACTTTGATCCGGCGCCGTCGCTTGCCGCTGGGGATCGCCCTGGGGGATGACATCCTGAATGCGTACCACGCCCTCGACGATATCGTCGATATAGGTGAAATCCCGCGACAGCTCGCCGTGGTTGAAGATCGGCAGCGGCTCGCCGGCAAGAATCGCCCGGGTGAACTTGAACATTGCCATGTCGGGGCGTCCCCACGGGCCATAGACGGTGAAGAAGCGAAGCCCCGTGGAAGGGATGCCGTACAAATGGGCGTAGCTATGCGTCATCAGCTCATTGGACTTCTTGGTCGCGGCGTAGAGGCTGATGGGGTGGTCCACGGCGTCGGCGGTCGAGAACGGCACATGCGCATTCTGCCCGTATACCGAGCTCGACGAGGCATAGATCAGATGCGGCACCTGCTGGTGACGGCAGCCTTCCAGCACATTGAGGTGGCCGACGAGATTGGACTGCGCGTAGACATGCGGGTTGTCCAGCGAGTAACGCACCCCGGCCTGCGCGGCAAGATGGATGACGCGGTCGAAGCGCTCACCGGCAAAGAGCGCTTGCATGGCCGCCTGGTCGGCGAGGTCCATATGCTCGAAACGCACATTGGGCAGCCCCGCCAGATCGTCGAGGCGCGCCTGCTTGAGCATCACATCGTAGTAATCGTTGAGATTGTCGATGCCAACGATGGTGTGGCCACCGGCCGCCAGGCGCTTGGCCACGGCATGACCGATGAACCCGGCCATGCCCGTAATCAGAATATTCATGGGGTTAGCAGTCTCTCATGTGATGGCGCGCACTATAACATGGCGCTTGAGACGCGCCGATCCATATCCCGCGCTTCATTGACGAGGCGCAAGCCAAGCGAGAATACCCACCAACAAGAGCACCAGTGCGAGCAACGAAAGACCGTCGAGCACGTTTTCCAGCGACGGCAAGCGCGGATCGTTCGCAGCCATCTGATGCGCATTGTGCATGCCCTGCAACGCCAACTGCCCCACGGCCGCGATCAGTGTCAGCATCATCCCCAACGGCAGGCTGGCGCGCAGCCATGTCGGCAAGCGTGGGAACGATAGTCTGGGCCGAGAGGGGGACTGCTTTTGCGTCTTGGCACGGGCCCGAGAGGAATCTTTGCGTGAGGTGGCATTGGCACGTTTGGGCGCGCTCTTGCCGTGTGACTTGCTGCGTGACTTCCCGCGTGCCTTGTCAGAAGACGAGGCACGCCGTCCCACCCAGCGATAGAGCAGCATAGTAAAGGCGGCTGTCAGCGCCACCGCAGAAATCAATATGGAAAGGAACAAGGAAAGCGAGGCCATGGAATCCCGTTGTCTTTCAAAGAAGAATAACGACAAGGATACCAGCGATGGCCTCACGGTTCAGGCACGGCGTAGGCCGATGCCAATGTCTCGACGCATTGGATCAGGGCATCAATTGCCCACCATTGACCTCAACGATCTGGCCGGTGACATAACCGCTCAAGGCATCGGTCGCCAGGAACAGGAACGCTCCCACGCATTCCTCGGGCGTACCGAGCCGTCCCATGGGAATACCGGCGCGCATGGCCTCGATCTGAGCGTCGCTGCTGTGTCGGTCGTGGAAAGGTGTGGCTATAACTCCCGGCGCGACGGCGTTGACGCGAATGTTGTCCGCAGCGAGTTCCTTGGCCATGCCTCGTGTGAAAGAACTCACGAACGCCTTGGCCGAGGCATACAGCGATGAACCGGGGCCACCGCCATTGCGTGCCGCCACCGAGGTGGTGTTGATGATCTTGCCGCCCTCGCCCTGCCGCCGGAAATGCGCGATAGCCGCGCGCGTCGCCAGCGTCACCGAACGGACATTGAGATCCATGACCCGAGCGTAATGCTCGGTCTCGATATCGGCCGCCGGTACACGCCCCAGCATGTCGCCGGCATTATTGATCAAAATATCCAGACCGCCTAGTTGCGCGACGGCCCGGTCGACCACCGCGACCGCCCCTTCGGCGGTGCTGACGTCCTGTTGCAGCGTGAACGCCTTGCCGCCGTCGCGTTCGATCGCCTCGGCCACTTCGCGAGCCGGGGCTTCGCTGGCGTTGTAGTGAACGACGACATGCGCGCCGAGCGCACCGAAACGCTGAGCAACGGCGGCCCCGATTCCTGTGCTCGCCCCCGTGACCAGCACCCGCTTACCCTGCAATTCATCGAACATCGTGATCTCCTTGAACGCTAGAACGTGCCATGCACGCGCTGTCATACATCACACAGATTGTCGTTCAAGGATTTCAGATCGTCGCATGCCCGGGCATTAGACTTAAGTACTGGTAGCGTCTGAAAAGCCCATCGGCACGAGTGCCTCGCTGGCCAATTGCCGCAGATGAGCGATCAACTCGTCGGCGGCAGCGGAGTGTGGCTCCTGACGCCGTGTGATGATGCCGTAGTAGTCCAGCGGCTTGCCGATCACGCGTTCGAGCACGACGTATTGTCCGCCCGCCAGCGGCCGCCGCATCACCGAGCGCGGCAACACCGCCAGCATGTCCGAAGACTGCAGCAATTGCAGGGTTGCCTGAATCGATGTGGTTTCGACCACGTTGGCAGGCGTGGCGATGCCCTCCTCCGCCAGGGCCGACTCGAATACGCCACGCATGGGACTCGACAACGGATGCAGTATCCATGGCCATTGGCTCAGTTCGTCCAGGCCCGGGGCGTGGTCAAGGTGCGTTAACGGATGATCGCGGCGCACCACGATCCGCAGCGGCTCATCCAGTAGCGGCTCGAAGTCGAATACATTGTGCTGACTGACATGCGTCAAGCGCCCGATAACCACATCCAGACGCTTGTGCTCGAGCTCGAGCAACAAGCGATCGCTGGTCTGCTCCTGCAGACTCACCGAGAGACGCGGCCGATCACGTTTGAGCCGCGCGATCGCCGCCGGCAGGATTTCCGGCGCGGCAGCGGCGATGGCGCCGATCAGCAGCTGGCCATAGCCCCCATCACGGAGGTCATTGATGTCATCCACCAGGCGTTCCATGTCATTGAGCAGAATCCACGCATGGCGAATGACCTGCTCGCCCAGCTCGGTAGGCTGCATGGCCCGCGGCAAACGCTCGAAAAGCGCGAAACCGAAATACGTCTCCAGATCGCGCAGCATCTTGCTCGCCGCCGGCTGGCTCAGATGCATGATCCGCGCCGTGGCATGCATATTGCGGCTCTCGGCCAAGGTGGTCAGCAACATCAGATGCTTAAAACGCAGCCAGGCACACAGATGTGAATGTGAAAGCTTGCCCGCCGTCATGATTGCCCTTCCTGATAACCAGAACGAATCACAATGCCATAAACTTCGATTGGATTGTGATTTCAATGCGGCCATAGCCTGAGTGATAAGACAACATCACGCGTTGCACCACTTTGAACAACAATCACCGCCTTGGCCGCCAAGGCACATAAGGAGAGCGATATGAGTGCGACCATCAACTACCTCACCAAGATACGCTTCGGCAACGATGCCCTGGACGATCTGGCCAACGAATTGGTGCAGCTCGGTGTCGCCGCGCCCTTGATCGTGACCGATGCCGGGCTCACCGCCAGCGGCCTGGTAACACGCGTCCAGGAGGCCATCGGCGGTACACGCCCGGCCCCGGTCTACGACGGCACGCCCGCCAACCCCACCGAAGTCGCCATCGAAGACGCCGTGGCCTGTTTCCACGAGCATGCCTGCGACGGCATCGTCGCGCTGGGCGGTGGGTCAAGCATCGACCTGGCCAAAGGCGTCGCCCTGCTGGCCAGCCATTCCGCGCCACTGCGGCAATACGCGGTGATTGAGGGCGGTGCAGCCCGTATCGGCAGCCAAGTGCTGCCGTCAGTGGCCATTCCCACCACAGCCGGCACGGGAAGCGAGGTGGGGCGCGCCGCGCTGATCAGCATGCGCGATGAACGCAAGCTCGGTTTCCTATCGCCGTATCTGATCCCCGACGTGGCGATCTGCGATCCATTGCTGACCCTCTCGCTGCCGGCGCACTTGACCGCCGCCACCGGCATGGACGCCATCGCGCATTGCGTCGAAACGTTTCTCAGCCCGCGCTTCAACCCACCCGCCGACGCCATCGCCCTCGACGGCCTGCAACGCGCCACGCGACATATCCGTACCGCCGTCAACGATGGCAGTGACCGAGAAGCGCGCAGCGAGATGCTGATGGCCGCTACGCAAGGTGCCTTGGCATTCCAGAAAGGCCTCGGCGCGGTGCACTCTCTTTCCCACGCACTGGGCGGCTTTCACGACCTCAAGCTCCACCACGGCACGCTCAATGCCTTGCTGATGCCCATCGTGCTGCGCTTCAACCAGGACCATTGCGGCGACAAGTTCGCCCGGCTGCGCGATGCGATGGGACTGGCCCCCGGCACGGATATCATCGAGGCCTTCACTCAACTCAACATAGATCTGCGCCTCCCCATGCGACTCAGCGATATGGGCGTCACTCGAGAACGCCTGGACCCGGTCGCCCAATGGGCACTGGAGGACCATTCCACCGCCACTAACCCGCGTGTCCCGACGCACGACGATTTTCAGCGCATGCTTTTGGAAGCATTATGAAGATCGCTTCTAAAAAACTTTAACCAACTGAAAAAAGAGGAGATTCAACCCACGCTCTAGACCAAAGTCTAGATAAATGAATATTGAGCACAATGTACATTAAGAACTAACTTGAAAGACGCATTCTAGGCACGACAACACTTCATGACACGCCAACAACAAGGATCGATCATGCTCAAACTGCACAATAAAGTCGGACTCACCAGCATCGCTGTCCTGCTCACCGCCATCGCCGGACCGGCTCTCGCCGACTACCCGGAAAAACCCATCACCCTCATCGTACCGTGGGCCGCCGGCGGCGGTACCGATGCCACCGCGCGCACCATCGCCAAGGCGATGGAAGAAGAGCTGGGCGGGACGGTCAACGTCGTCAACCGTACCGGTGGAAGCGGCGTAGTAGGTCATAACGCCATTGCCAGGGCCAATCCCGACGGATATACGCTGGGCCTGGTGACCGGCGAGATCAACATGATGCACTGGCAAGGCCTCACCGACCTGACCTACCGCGATTATACCCCTATCGCGCAGATCAATTACGATTACGCCGGCGTTCAGGTAGCTACCGACGGCCCCTTCGACGATCTCGAAGACCTGGTAAAAACCGTAGCAGAGCAGCCCAAGGGCACCTATAACGCATCCGGCACCGGCCAGGGCGGTGTCTGGCACCTCGCTTTCGCCGGCTTCCTGATGGATCAAGGCATGGAGCCCGACCGCGTCAGTTGGATCCCCAGTCAAGGCGCGGCCCCCGCCATGACCGAACTCGCCGCCGGCGGCATCGACATCGTGCCAAGCTCAGTGCCCGAAGGCCGTTCGATGATCGAGTCAGGACGCGCCGCCAGCCTGGGGATCATGGCACCCGAACGCCTCGATAGTTTCCCCGACGTGCCCACGCTCCAGGAGGCCATCGGCAGCGACTATCAGATCGGTGAGTGGCGTGGTATCGCAGGTCCCAAAGGCATGGACCCCGAAATCGTCGCGACGTTGGAGGACGCGCTGGAGGATGCCTACAACAGCGATACCTACCAGGACTTCATGGCCAAGCAAGGCTTCGGCACCGAGTGGCGCAATGCCGAGGACTTCGGCCAACTGATGAAGGACATGGACGAACGCTTCGGCAAGATCGTCGAACAAGTCGGTCTGGCCGAGTAATCCGGGGGCCACGATGAGAGATTTCCTGCTTGGCCTAGCGTTCATGGCGGCAGGCGCCATCGTCTATGTCGTGGCCCAAGGGTTCCCCACCATGCCCAGCCTGCAGTATGGGCCGTCACTGTTTCCCTCCCTCATCGGGGGAGGGTTCATGATTGGCGGCCTGATACTCGCGATCGGACATGTCAGGGCACTCAAGGGCATCGGAAACGGCATGACCTGGCGCATGGAACGTGAGCAACTGCGCGACACGTTGCTGTCCCTGCTTCCCGCCCTGGCCATCGTTTTTTACATCCTGGCAAGCGAGTGGCTGGGGGCCATGCTGTGTCTGGCATCGATCATGTTCGTATTGATGCTTGCACGGCGCACCTCTCCTCTCCTCGCGTTCGGGATATCCATCGTCGCAGC
>NZ_JARANY010000070.1 GCF_029889885.1 Chromohalobacter sp. 296-RDG | reverse complement strand
GGGAGTGTTGACCTATTTCGTACCTATCATTTCTTCCTTGTTTCTGATCCTAGTGGGACGCGCCGCCTTTAGCGTGCCGCTGGTCATTGCCTTCATCGGCGTACTGGGAAGCGCGGCGATTACGCAGTTGAAAAGCAAGAGTGAGGAAGCGTTAGGTTCTGGATGAAAATTAGATAAGGAGAATGGATGTGTAGCGGTGAGAAGTACGAAAAAGGTGTTTGGGAAGATGGCTCACCTGGCGATAAAGAAAAGCATGAACAAGCCTTGAGAGTGATTTATATGCCAGCAATGCCACCTCTCGGGATCTTTGTGTGGAGCAAGAATAAAATCAAACGGCTCCTTGAAACGATACGATCCTGAGCACTTTTGAATGAAAGTTTCGTAAGCCGTCGTCCACTATGTGGTATTGCCCGTAGGGGATCTTTTTTTCTAGAATTGGATAATATTTGAGTGTGCAATGAAATCGAAAGCTAGTCTAAGCGAGCGGTCCGTCGCAGGGCTGAATCCACCCGTTTTTTATCCATCCGCGATACTGATATTCGTCTTCGTGGTTTTTACCATTGCCGTGCCGGAAACGGCGGGGAACTTGTTCGGTTCCCTGCAAGACTGGATTATCGACACCTTTGGTTGGTTCTATCTGCTGGCCATGGGAATTTATCTCATTCTGTCACTGATCTTGGCGCTGAGCCGTTATGGCACGTTCAAGCTGGGACCCGATCATAGCGAACCCGATTTCAGTTATCTCTCATGGTTTGCCATGCTTTTCTCGGCGGGCATGGGTATAGGACTTATTTTCTACGGCGTGGCTGAGCCGGTGTTTCATTTTGCCAATCCCCCAGAGGGGACGGCCGAAACCGCTAGTGCGGCACGTGATGCGATGCTCTTTACCTTTTTCCATTGGGGGCTTCATGTGTGGGGCGTCTACGCCATCGTTGCCTTGGCATTGGCATATTTCAGCTTTCGCCATGGCTTGCCACTACGTATCAGCTCGGCGCTTTATCCCTTGATCGGTAAGCGTATCTATGGACCGATCGGTAACGCCGTGGATATTTTCGCTGTGTTCGGCACGATGTTTGGCATCGCGACATCACTGGGACTGGGCGTCTTGCAGATCAACTCCGGATTGAGTTATCTGTTTGGTATTCCTTCCAGTACGACCGTTCAGTTGATTTTGGTCGTCCTGGTGACCGCCATGGCGACGCTGTCTGTCATCATGGGGTTGGATGGTGGCATTCGCCGGCTCTCCGAATGGAACCTGAGGTTGGCAGTCTTACTGCTGGTCTTCGTCATTATCGTTGGGCCGACGCTATTTATCTTCCAATCCTTGGCACAGAACATCGGTACCTATCTGTCCTCGATGGTAGATATGACGTTCAATATCTATGCTTATACAGGCAATGAAGAAACGAACTCTTTTCTTGGATCATGGACGCTCTTCTATTGGGCCTGGTTTATTGCCTGGTCTCCGTTCGTGGGCATGTTCGTGGCACGGGTTTCGCGCGGACGCACTATCAGAGAGTTCGTGCTGGGTGTCTTGTTTGTGCCGGTTGGTGTGACCTTCTTGTGGTTGACGGTCTTCGGTGATACAGCCCTGAACGGCATCATGAATGGCACGATGCCTAATCTCGTCGATCGAGTATTCGCCGATAGCTCCACGTCGCTTTTTCACTTCCTGGATGCTTTGCCGCTGGCAAGTATCTCGTCAGTCATTGCCACGCTGCTGGTCATTACTTTCTTCGTTACCTCGTCGGATTCCGGTTCGATGGTCATCGATACCCTGACCTCCAAGGACGGGGATGAATCACCGGTCTGGCAACGTATCTTCTGGGCCGTTTCCGAAGGACTTGTCGCTGCGGCGCTCATCCTGGCGGGTGGCGAAAATGTTCTCTCGGCCCTGCAGGCCGCGTCTCTGGCATCAGCGCTCCCATTTGCACCGATTCTGATACTGGTTGGTTTCGGACTCTTCAAGTCGCTACGCATTGAGGCGCTGAAGCGCGATAGTATGCAGCACGCTACCAATACCCCGGGAAACGTCTCTCGCGTCGGGGCTGGCGGTTATCAGTGGCAGGATCGCTTGCAGACTCTGGTGTCATCACCGCGCCAGCAGCAAGTCTTTACCTTTCTCAATGAAAGCGTGGAGCCCGCCATGCGTGAAGTTGCTGGGGAATTCGAGAAACAGTCGCTCGATGTCACGGTCACCCAGGAAGAAGACCGCTGCTATCTACGTGTGAACCACGGCGATGAGAGCGATTTCATCTATGGCGTACGTGCACGAGCCTACGCGACGCCATCGTTTACGATGAATAGCCTGCGGCATAATACCCAGTCGAATAAACGCGGCCATTACCGCGCCGAAGTCTTCCTCCGCGAGGGCGGTCAGCAATACAACGTGGTGGGGTATAACCGCTCTCAGCTCATTGGCGATATTCTCGACCAGTACGAGAAGCACCTGCACTTCTTGCACTTGACTCGTTAAAAGAAAACGATCAATGCAAGTGAAGCCGTCCTTTCATGAAGGGCGGCTTTTTATTGTTCGCCAGGCATGACGCGAAGCGCCTGCGCGGGTGGTAGCCGCCTCGCACATACTGCTCCAACGATCTCGCGCATCTCGGTGGCGTGTTTGTCTAGTTAAGGGTTCAGAGAGGCGTCGCAGAATGCCTCGGAATAGTGCTCGAGGTTGGCTACGTTCTCGGGCGTGCACTGCGCTTGGAGAGAGTTGTCTTATTAGTTTTGTACCTATCGGTCCTAAATGGTTTATAGTGATTAACATTCTGGATTCATGAGTCGAGAGTCATGGCACGACCACAAGCCTTTGATACACAAGAAGCGCTGCACTGTGCGATGCATGTGTTCTGGCGCAAGGGCTACGAAGCGACGTCGCTGAGCGACCTCTTGCAAGCGACGGGGCTGAGCAAGAGCAGTCTCTATGCCACGTTCGGCAGCAAGCATGACCTAATGCTGAAGGCCTTCGATAAGTATCGCACTGATCGTCAGCTCGACATGAGCCGGATGCTGGACGTGACACCGGCACGGCCCGGCATCGAAGCCTTCTTCCGCATGATCGTCGAGGATGTACGCAGCCCGGAGCAGGGCAGTGGCTGCATGAGCATCAATCAGGCGGTCGAGCTGGCGCCACATGACACAGAGATTCGCTGCCGCATCGAAAGCGATTTTCAAGCGATCGAGCAGGCCTTGGCGCATGCCATTGACCGAGGGCAAGCCGATGGCTCGGTGACGGCAAAATGCCCGCCGGCCGATCTGGCAAAGTTGATGGTCGTGGCGTTTCCGGGACTGCAAGTGTTGACGCGGTCCGGAATCGAACGCTTACGCGTTGACGAGGGACTGGCGCTGGTACTGGCCCTGCTGGATTGATCCTGAATCAAGCTTCGTGGCGCCGCGAAGAAGGCGTCGGAGATATGACTAAAAGGAGAGCATCATGAAGATCAAGCAAGTACGTAATGCCACCCTGCGCGTCGAGTTCGGCGGTAGCCGTTTCCTGATCGATCCCTATCTGGGCGAGAAGGATGCCTACCCCGGTTTCGAAGGCACGGTGAATGATCACATTCGCAATCCGCGCGTCGAGCTGGTAACCCCGATGTCGGAAATTCTCGATGTCGATGCCGTGATCGTAACGCATACCCACGACGACCACTGGGATGAGGCTGCTATTCGACTCGTGCCAAAGGACATGCCGCTGTACGCCCAGCATGATGAGGACGCTGCACTGTTTCGCGAGCAGGGATTCACCGATGTGCGGCTGCTCGCGGATGATACGCGATTCAATGATGTCACAATCATCAAGACACCCGGCCAGCATGGCAGTAACGAGGCGCTGGCGGCCATTCCGGAGATCCTCGGGCAGGTGTGCGGCATGGTCTTCCGTCATCCTGAGGAGAAAAACCTGTATGTGGCGGGCGATACTGTCTGGAATGACCATGTTGTTGCCAACCTTGATCATTATCAGCCAGATGTCATCGTGCTCAATGCGGGTGATGCACAGGTACCCGGGCTGGGCTCGATCATCATGGGCACCGAAGATACGAAGCGCGTCTACGATGCCGCGCCGAAAGCGACCCTGATCGCCAGCCACTTGGAAACGGTGAACCATTCGGTGCTGACCCGAGCTGAACTGCAGGCGTTTTCCGAAGAGCAAGGCATGACCGACCGATTGCTGATTCCGGCCGATGATCAGAGCTATACCTTTTAATCGAGAAGAGTCTTATATGAGTACTGAAGCTAACGAGACGGTCGTGCGCAATTTTTACGATGCTATCAACCGTGGCGATTTCGGTTCTCTCGATCGGTATTGCCATCCGGAATTCAACTTTTACCACCAGATCGATACGGCTCACCCGGGGGTCGAAGGGTTGATTGCCTCGGAGAAGAAGAATTTCGATGCCTTTAGTGATTGGCAGATGCCCATTCGCGAGATGCTGGCATATGACGACAAGGTGATGACCTACATGGTCTTCGAAGGCACGCACAGCGGCGAGCATCAGGGAGTTACGCCAACCGGGCGGCGTGTTCGATTCTCGTTGATGATGATGTTGACCATAAAGGACGGCCTGATCGTCGAGAAGCGGGCTCACTTCGACCCCATGGATATTCGCGATCAACTCACACGTTAAGAAGTGAAAAAAGAAGGTATTTTTCATGGCAGCTAAAATGCAGGAAGCGTTGCTTCCTGTTAATTCTTCAACTTTCGTTCGTGTGCTGGCGAGCGTCTGGCGGCTTGGCTTGCAGGGTATTCTGCTCAAAGATGCCAGCATCAAGGTAGGCTAACATGAAGATTATTGCCCATAGCCAACCGGGTGCTTGATAGCTTGATTATTTCGTATCATCGGCAGATAGCCACTTCTCGATTTTTGCTTCGTTCTCATTCATCCACTGCTTGGCGCCAGCAACAGGGCTGCCTGCCGATTTGACATCTGCCAGAAGCTCGCTGAGGCTTTTATCGCTCATGTGCCATGCATTGAATACACGCGTGAGCCACGGAGCATCTTCAGAAAAACTGTCCCGCGAAAACCAGTATATTGTATCGCCATCCCCGTATATGTTTTTGGGATCTTCTAAGTATTTGAGTGAATATTTAGAGAACGTCCAGTGCGGTTTCCACAGTGTCACTGCGATAGGTTCTTCTCTCTCTGTCGCGCTGTCGAGCATCGATAACATTGCGGCTTCAGAGCTGCTGGCTTGTGTGAGAGGCAAGTCGTAAGCCTCAATGGCTTTATCGGTCATTGTCGATAAGGCCGAGCCTGCATCAATACCGAGTATCGTAGGCTGGCCACGGTACTCAAATTCATGGGCATTTTTTGCGAGCTGCGGGATTGTATTGATGTCGACATATTCAGGGACGACCAAGCCAAGGCTCGTCTTGTCATACCAGGCTTCATGGACATCTATCTTATTTTTATAAGGCTCGAGGTAGTTTTTGTCACTATGAGGTAGCCATATCTCCAATGACAGATCGACACCGCCATTCGCTATTCCCGCGTAAAGTGCGCTTCTGCTCATATTGGTTAGCTCTACGTTATAGCCTTTTTCTTCTAATATCAGTTTCCATAGGTTTGAAACTGCTATGTTTTCAGCCCAGCTATTAGTGCCGATAGTGATATTTTTGTCTTCAGCCTGCACACCTGTTGTTGCGAGTGCCAATGCGACTGCAGTTAATGTGTGAAGTGATTTTTGCATGCTTCTCCTTGTGGGTTTCTGAGCTGGATGTGATTTGGAGTGTGGTTAATGGCTCGTTTCTGATAGTTTTTTTGCCACTTTGCAAGCTAGATTGTTTTCTGCTTCGCTGCTTTGGAGGAAGCTTACGCTCCAATCGAATGCGATAGAAGTAGATTCTAGCTCAAGCATTACGAGGTCTTGCGCGCGCGAGGATAGCGTGACGCAGCAAGAAGGTAATATCGAAATTCCTTCGCCATCCGATAACATATGGCAAATAAGCTCCGTAGACTCGACGCGTGAAAGCTTGGTTGGAAAGCGTTTTCCCCGATCGAAAAACTGGTCGTATTCCCAGCCAGGCTCTGGCCGTAATCCATACGTTAAAAAATTGAGATTTCTGAAATTTTCAGGTGAAACTTTACGGTGCTCGGCCAAGGGAGAGCTTCCTCCTACGACAGCGACTAAACGGTCATGGAAGATGACTTCACTATTTATATTAGGACCATCAACCGGACCTGGCCCGAGCATCAGGTCTGCGATGTCGCTGTTGAGTGGGGTGGTGGAACGGTCACTGGGAATCCTGATGAACTCAAGATCCATGTCGAGCGATATGGTGCGACTAATCCTGAGCAGAAACGAGGCAAGACCCGGAGGATTGAAATGGGACCAGGCGACACGGACACGATTGGCGTTGCGCTTGCCTTGCCAGATGGCATTAGATTCTGCTGTTTGTAGAAGAGGGGTGGCGGTCCTTGCCGCGTTGGCAATCGTGCCACCGGCTTCTGTCAATACCAGCGTCCGGCCACGCTTGATGGCCAGTTGCACGCCAAGCCTTCGCTCGGCTTCACCTAGGCGTTGGCTGGCAGCGGACTGTGTGATGTTGAGTGCCGCTGCCGCAAGCGTAATCGAGCCATGATCTTTCAAAGCCGACAAGAGTGTCCAGTGTGTCTGTTCTAGCATTATATAAGGTTACCTTATGTTTATTTATTTAAAATCCATTTTCTAAGGCGTCTTTATGAGTTTAACATAAGAAAATGTGATTCATACCCCTTAAGGAGATAAGTCATGAACGCGTCCAAAGCGCTGCCACAAGAAGCTGACCAATACGATATTGCGTGCGTTGATCTTGAGACATGGCCGATCCATCAGCCTGACAGTGCGCTTTATCAACAGCGTCTCGAAGAAGTCCGCAAGGCGTTGGACGGCAAGGGATGTGCGCGCATTGATGGTTTCATTCGTCCCGAGTATCGCCGGCAGCTAGAGGATGAGGTGGCTGCCATTGCTGATAAAGGTCACTTCTCTAATGGCCAAATCACGCCTTATTTCAACAAGGATGAGCCTTCATTATCGGAAGATCATCCGCGTCGACGTTTCGCACCATTCGAGAATGCCTTCGTCGCCATGGATTGGTTTCCTGAGCATGGCATCTGTCTCGGGCTATACCGTCATCCCGCCTTTCAGCGTTTTATCACCGACTGTCTAGCGGAATCCGAGCTTTACACGTTCGATGATCCGCTGGCAGGCGTTGTGGCCAACATCATGCCCGAGGGATCATCGCTGCCTTGGCACTACGACACTAACGAGTTCATCGTCAGCTTGCTGACGCGCCAGCCTGAAAGCGGTGGCGAATTCGAGTATTGTCCCGGCCTGCGTGAGCCAGGCAATGAGCATTACGATGACGTGCGTGATGTGCTCGATGGCAAGCGAGATAAAGTTCACAGTCTGACACTTGCGCTTGGCGATCTGCAGATATTCAAGGGACGCTTCTCGATGCATCGCGTTGTCCACGGCAAGGGAGAGCGTCATACCGCTATCTTTGGATACGCCAAAGAGCCAGGCTTCATAGGGCGTGTTGATCGGACGCAGCAAGTCCATGGGCGCGTTCTACAAGCGCACTTGGATGCCGAAAAGAACGTTCGCGCCGACGGGCTGGATGACTAACCATGGAACTGGATTGGCATGCACAGCGGAGCGATTTGGCGGGTATTAGACAGATCGATCTCGGCGTGTCGTGGGCGGAGGTCGACGAGGTAGCCCTTGCAGAAGGCCGCATGCATAGGGTCAGAGAGCAGATGCGGCGAGCTGACTTGGGCGCCTTGGTGCTCAATGATCCGGTCAATGTGCGCTATGCCTGTGGAGCACGCAACATGCAAGTATTTGCGTCTCGAAATGGGGCTGCTCGGTATCTGTTAATGACCCAAGAGCGGGCGATCCTGTTCGAAATGGCTGGCGCCGAGCATCTTGCCAGGGAACTGACGACACTGGATGAGGTGCGCAGCTCGTCCAATACCAGCTTCGTCTCCACTGCTGATGGGTTGCCTCGAGCGGAGCGGCAGTGGGCGCGCGAAATGGGGGCGCTGATTATCGAATTGATAGGCCAGGGGCCGCGTGTGGGGGTCGAGCGACTGGCACCGGGCATCGTCGATGGCCTCCAAGCTCAAGGCATCCTGCTGACGGATGCACAAGGGGCGGTCGAGCGGGCGCGTTCCGTCAAGACGCCGGAAGAAATTAAGTGCATGAAAGCCTCTCTGGCCTGTACTGAGATCGGCGTCGCGGCACTGCGTTCTGCTTTGCGACCTGGATTGACCGACAACCAGCTCTGGTCGGTTCTGCACCAAGCCGTCATTGCTGGAGGTGGTGAGTATTTCGAGACTCGGTTGTTGAATTCGGGGAAGCGTATCAATCCTTGGTTCCAGGAAACCAGCGCCAAACGCATCGCCTCTAATGAGCTCGTGGCACTCGACACCGATGTCGTCGGCTGCTTCGGGTATTACGCTGATTTTTCGCGCACCTTTCATGCGGGACCGGATACTCCCATGCCACATCAGCGCGATCTTTATCGAACGGCCATGGAACAGGTGGCGCACAATATTGCGATACTACGTCCGGGCATGAGCTTTAGAGATTATGCGCGGGACGCTTGGCATATACCGTCGCGGTATTTCGCCAACCGCTATTACGTCTCGGCTCACGGTGTGGGCATGACGGGCGAGTTTCCCTACCTCTATCATGAGGCTGATTTCGAACAAGCCGGTTACGATGGAGAGCTCGTACCGGGCATGACGCTTTGTGTCGAAAGCTTCATTGGCGAAGAGGACGGGCGTGAAGGAGTCAAGCTCGAACAGCAAGTGTTGATCACGGATAGAGGCACGGAGCTATTATCTGGCTTTCCCTACGAGGAAAGCTTGTCTTGAATGCAGGCGTCTCTGAAGCGACGAGCCTGGCATCAAAGCGGCGCGAAAGGCATGAGATAACGCCATGGCACGCTCCAGTCCGTCGACGCGGGTATATGTCGATAGACTGAAGTATGCCATGCCCGTCATGCTCGAAACGCGTTATTAATGTGCCATCATTTCCCGCGCGATGGCGTCACCGTCCAGATGGGAGGGGTAGTAGGTCGGCCAGTTCGTGACTTCGTCCAGCAGGGCGGCGCGATCATCGCCCCAGTACAGATGATAGTGGTCGGCATCCGTGGGATAGATGGCGTGATCGCTGAACTGGATGTAGCGAGGTGCGTCGGCACTGCCACCGTCGCGCTCGAAGATATAGCGCACGCCGCGATTGCCGGCCTCGTAATTGAGGATTTCATAACCGTCGTAGGTGTATTCCCCTGTGCGCTCGTCGCCGTCGTCGTAGAATGAGACTTGGTCACCCTCGATCACGATGCGGTCGACATCCGTGCGATAGCCGGTCGTGTAGTACTGCTTGTAGTCGGCAGCCGTCTTGTCATCGCTGTGCGCAGCCTTGTGGGCGAAGACGTCATCCAGCGTGCCGTCCTGGAGATAGGGATACACCGACTGCCAGTCGCCCTCCCAGTCCGATAGTTGGCGATCTTCTACCTGGCTGTCATCGAAGTAGCCAGCGTAGATGTCGCTGTCGTGATGATGATCATGGGAATGATCGTGCGCATGATCGTGGCTATGGTCGTGCTCATGCTCATGTTGATCGTGGTCGTCCTGCTGTGCGACGGCAAGCGGAACGCTCGCCAGCGATAGCAGGCCGAGTGCGAGAGCGGCATGAGCGAATGCGTGACGCATCGTGATCTCCTTGCGTGAATCGGATTGAGTTCAATGAAAAATCGGTCAATACGTTATAACATATCTTTTAAGGGCGCCAGGTAAAATGCGGCGGCATGGGTGGTCGTGCGCTTCCATCAGGCATCGCTCGCACACTGCGAGACGGCATCGGCAAGCTTGTGCATCAATTGCGGGTAAAGCTCGTCTCCCAGCGTGAGGTCGGTACCCAGCGGATCGACCACGATGGAGGTGTTCACGCCGGTATCGCCGAATACGCTTTTCACCAGTTCCGGATTGTATTGAGGCTCGCTGAACACGCAGTCGATGTCGTGCTTCTCAACGAGAGTGTGGAGTTTCTCGATCCGCGATGGGCTGGGTTTACGCGCATCGCCTAAAGAGATGGCCCCGGCTGCATGAACATCGAAGCGGTTTTCGAAATACTGGTAGGCATCGTGGAACACGATGAAGCGAACATCGCCGGCATCGGCGAGTTGTTGCTGCAGTGAGCTTGTCAGCGTTGCCAACGCTTCTTTGCCAAGGTGAGCGTTGTTCCGGTAAGTATCCGCATGCGTTGGGTCCAGCCGGGCGAGGTCGTCGGCGATGACGTCCAGCCAGGCCTGTGCATTTTCGGGGTCGAGCCAGACATGGGGATTCAATCCGTCGTGAGCGTGATCATGCTGATGGTCGTGGTCGTGGTCGTGGTCGTGGTCGTGGTCGTGGTTATGCTCATGATCGTGGTCGTCATGACCATGATGATGCGCTTCGAAGGTGACCTCCTGGCGGTACTCGAGTGTCTGCGTTTCGGGCAAGTCCATGAGCTCGACACTAAGAGCATCGTCGCCCAAGGTGTTCATGGAATGTGTCAGCCACGGGGTCAGGTCTTCGCCGATCCAGAACACGGCATCGGCGTTCTCGAGCGCTTCGGCCTCGGATGGACGCATATCGTAACGGTGGGGAGACGCGCCCTGCTGGATCAGCAGGTTCGGGGAGCCCAGGTCTCCCATCACGCGATTGACCAGCGAATAGACCGGTGGGATATCGACTGCGACGGAAGGGACGGCGGCGGACGCGGCGGCCGGCGACATGACTGGCGACATGAGTAGTGCCGCCAGGTAGGGACTGAA
>NZ_JARANY010000007.1 GCF_029889885.1 Chromohalobacter sp. 296-RDG | reverse complement strand
TTGTTGCCGAAGCGCCTAACGAGGAAGGCGTATTCTACCGAAAGCGCCGTGATTGTCAAGGCCGAAGCCGGCGAGACAATGCTTGGCAACGCTTCAAATCGCGGCGTTGCCTGAGGCCTTTCGAGATGCGGCGCATTCTACCGAAATCGGCGTTACTGTCAAGCGAGAAGCCACCCGAAGGCTTGAATTTCTCAAGCAAGTCAGCCACTTGCGCCACCCTTTCACCGCCGGCCACGAAGCCCGTCGCCGGCAGCGGATGCGTACTTTACGGATCCGCCGACGCGAACGCAAGGGGTTTTTACACCGATGAAACCTATCGCTCGTCTCTACCCTAACGTCACCCGCGCGTAACGCTTCTTACCCGCCTGGATAACATAGCTTTGTCCGGTGGCAAGCATATGATCACGTGCCACAACGTCGCCATCGACCTTGACGCGACCATTGCCCAGCATGTCCTTGGCCTGGGCACTGTTGTTGACCAAGCCCGAGCGGTTGAGTACTGCAGCAACCGGAGCCTGCTCGCCTTCGAAGACCACCTCAACCTCCGGCAAGTCCTCCGGAAGCTCACCTTCCGCCAGTTGGTTGCCCGCCGACTTGTGCGCATTGGCGGCCGCTTCATCACCGTGATAACGCCCGATCAATTCGCGCGCCAGCTCCATCTTGATATCACGCGGATTGGCCCCGGACTCGATCGACTGACGAATCACTTCGATGTCTTCATTGGACTTGAGCGACAGCAGTTCGAAGTAACGCCACATCAGGCTATCGGGCATCGACACCAGCTTGTTGAACATCACTCCCGGCGTATCGTCGACGCCCACATAGTTGCCCAGCGACTTGGACATCTTCTGGACACCGTCAAGCCCTTCCAGCAGTGGCATGGTCATGACCACCTGCGACGCTTGACCGAAATGCTTCTGGATCTCGCGCCCCATCAGCAGGTTGAACTTCTGATCGGTGCCGCCCAACTCGATATCGGCTTCAAGCGCCACCGAGTCGTAGCCCTGCACCAGGGGGTACAGGAACTCGTGAATCGAAATCGACTGGTTGGCCGTATAACGCTTCTCGAAATCGTCACGCTCCAGCATGCGTGCCACGGTAGACTGCGCTGCCAACTCAATCATGTCAGCCGCGGAAAGCTGGCTCATCCACTCGGCGTTGAAGCGCACTTCCGTGAGTGCCGGATCGAGGATCTGGAACACCTGCTCTTTATAGGTCTCCGCATTGGTCTTGACCTCTTCCTCGGTCAGCGGCTTGCGGGTCACGCTCTTCCCAGTGGGGTCACCGATACGCCCCGTAAAGTCGCCGATCAGGAAGACGACCTGGTGGCCGAGCTCCTGAAACTGACGCATCTTGGTCAACAACACGCTATGCCCCAGATGAAGGTCCGGTGCGGTAGGATCGAACCCCGCCTTGATACGCAGCTTACGCCCGGATTCGAGCTTTTTTACCAACTCGTCTTCCAGCAGGATTTCATGGGTGCCACGCTTGAGCAGCGCCAGCGCATCGGCAACGTCGGTCATCGTATCCTTTCTCCGCAAATGGGGTGGCTTGGGCAATAATGGGGGGATGTTAGCATGACTCATCGACGCGGTTGAGCGCCCCGACACATGGAGAGGAACATGCCCCTTTATATCGGCCTGATGTCCGGCACCAGTCTGGACAGCATCGACGCCGCCCTGGTGCATTGCGGCGACGACCGCCCCGAGTGGCTAGGTGCTACTGGAGTGACCTTTCCCGCCGCGCTGCGAGAGGATTTGCTGGCCTTATGTCTCGCCCGCGAGACCTCTTTCAGCGAACTGGCCCGACTCGAAACCGCGTTCTGCGAGTACCAAGCCGAGGCAGTCAACCGCCTGCTCACGGAGACCGGCACCTCGCCTGACGACATCGCTGCCATCGGCAGCCACGGGCAAACCATCGAACACGCCCCCGAGGGGGTTCCGCCGCACACCTACCAGCTCGACAACCCCAGCCTACTTGCTGAGCTGACCGGCTGCGCAGTGGTCGGCGATTTTAGGCGCCGCGACATGGCCGCCGGCGGACAAGCCGCGCCGCTCGCGCCGGCCTTTCATGCCGCGCTATTCACCTCTGCCGAGCATACGCGCTTGATCCTAAACCTCGGAGGCATCGCCAACCTCACGCGTCTTCCTCCGAGCGGCGACTCTGCCCCTGTACTCGGTTTCGACACCGGCCCCGCCAACATGCTGATGGACGCCTGGTGTCAGCGCCATCTGGGCCACGCCTACGACGCCGATGGTGCTTGGGCCGCCAGCGGCCACGTCGACGCGGCCTTGCTCTCACGCCTCCTCGATGACCCTTACTTCCGGCGCCCCCCGCCCAAGAGCACTGGACGCGAGCATTTTCATCTCGACTGGCTGACAACTCACCTCACGGGTGACGAGGCGCCCCGAGACGTCCAGGCGACGCTCGCTGAGCTGACCGCCGCCAGCATTGCCATGGCCATCACCCAAGACAGCGAACGTTTGGATACGTGTTACGATGCGCTCATTCCCTGCGGAGGCGGCGCCCACAACGTAGACCTGCTGGCGCGCCTACGTCGGCACGTGCCGGATATTCCGCTGACGCCCTGTGAGCGTTTCGGCTGGTCAGCGGACTGGCTGGAAGCCGGCGCCTTCGCCTGGCTTGCTCATCAGCGCCTCGCAGGGCGCTCCGGCAACCTTCCCGAGGTTACCGGGGCGCGTGCCCCCCGTGTGTTGGGCGGTCTCTATGCGCCATGAAGGCTCACTCATCGTCACCTTGAAGGGTGAAGCGCTCGGCGGCATCGCTGGCCCGCGCAAGTTGCGAACTATCGGCATCGCCATAATCGATACACAACCGCAGGTCGTTGGCCGAGTCGGCATGCACCAATGCCATCTTTTCGCTGATGCGCCCTTGCCGATAGAGCGCATATAGCGCCTGATCGAAGGTCTGCATACCCTGATCGTGAGAGCGTTGCATGATCTCCTTGAGGTCGTGAATCGCCCCCTTGCGGATCAGATCGCTGACCAACGGCGAACGCAGCATCACCTCGACCGCCGCGCAGCGCCCCTCGCCATCTTCGCGCGGCAGCAGACGCTGGGCGACGATGGCCTGTAAATTGAGCGACAGATCCATCCATACCTGTTCGTGGCGCTCGCTCGGGAAGAAATGTTGTATCCGTTCCAGCGCCTGATTGGCGTTGTTGGCATGCAGCGTCGCCAGGCACAGATGACCGGTCTCGGCGAACGTCAACGCCTGCTCCATGATCTCGCGCGAGCGCACCTCGCCGATCATGATTACATCGGGCGCCTGACGCAGTGCATTCTTGAGCGCCACCTCGAAGGACTCGGTATCGATGCCCACCTCGCGCTGATTGATGATCGCCCGGCCATGGGGATGAATGTACTCGATGGGATCTTCAATACTGATGACATGTCCGCCGGTCGTCTGATTGCGGTGCTGAATCATCGACGCCAGCGTGGTCGACTTGCCGCTACCCGTGCCACCGACGATGAACACTAGACCGCGTTTGCGATTGACCAGCTCGCTCAAGACATCCGGCAACGCCAGGCTCGCCAGATCGGGAATGTCGTAGGCGATTCGGCGCACGACCATCGCCATCTGGCTGCGCTGGTAGAAGGCACTGACGCGAAAACGCCCCTTGCCCGACAGACTAAGTGCAAAATTGGCCTCGCGTTCAGCCTCGAAACGTTCTCCCACGCCCTGCGGCAGCGCCG
Organism: Chromohalobacter sp. 296-RDG; assembly: GCF_029889885.1. Lineage (GTDB taxonomy): Bacteria > Pseudomonadota > Gammaproteobacteria > Pseudomonadales > Halomonadaceae > Chromohalobacter. The sequence goes on along the minus strand of NZ_JARANY010000007.1, from coordinate 102,577 downwards.
CCGAGACCAACTCACGCACCTGTGACACCGACATCGCCTGTGCGCCCAGCGTGACCAGCTCGCCATTGATCTTGAGACTCGGCGGCGCCCCGGTGGACACCAGCAGGTCGGAGGCTTGCTTGTCGAGCATGATGTCCAGCAGTTGCGTCAGCCACTCGTATGGCGTCATCTCGCGCTCTCCTTCGCGACTGTCGATCATGCCCAGCTTACACGCCCAGTACGCGTCCATCCTTCGCCTTGGCCTGTGCCTCGGCGCGCGAGACGACACCCTGCGCCACCAGGCGCGAAAGCGCCGCATCCAGCGTCTGCATACCCAGGCTGCCACCAGTCTGGATCGAGGAATACATCTGCGCCAGTTTGTTCTCGCGAATCAGGTTACGCACCGCCGCGCTGGCCACCAGGATCTCGTGCGCCGCCATACGCCCGCCGCCTTCACGCTTGAGCAATACCTGAGAAATGACCCCCTGCAGCGACTCGGACAACATCGAACGCACCATGCTTTTCTCGTCGCCCGGGAACACATCGATGATGCGGTCCACGGTCTTGGCTGCCGACGTGGTGTGCAGGGTGCCAAATACCAGATGGCCGGTTTCGGCAGCGGTCAGCGCCAGGCGGATGGTTTCCAGGTCGCGTAGCTCACCGACCAGAATCACGTCGGGGTCCTCGCGCAGTGCCGAGCGCAACGCCGTAGCGAAGCTGCGCGTATCGCGATGCAACTCGCGCTGATTGACGAGACTGCGCTTGCTGCGATGCACGAACTCCACCGGGTCTTCGATGGTCAGCACATGCTGATAATAGTTTTCGTTGACGTAGTCGATCATCGCCGCCAAGGTCGTGCTCTTGCCCGACCCGGTCGGCCCCGTCACCAGCACCAGCCCACGCGGCAGCGAGGCCAGGCGTCGAAATACATCTCCCAGGTCCAGGTCATCGAGGGTCAGCACCTCGCTGGGAATGGTGCGAAAGACGGCGCCCGCGCCGCGCCCTTGATGGAAGACGTTGACGCGAAAGCGCGCCACGCCCGGCACCTCGAACGAGAAATCATGCTCGAGCGTCTCTTCGTAGTCGCGGCGCTGCTGATCGTTCATGATCGCGTAGATCAACTTGTGAACGTCACGATCCTCGATCGGCGGCACGTTGAGCCGGCGGATGTCGCCGTCGACGCGAATCATTGGCGGCAAACCGGCAGACAGATGCAGATCGGACGCCTTCTGTTTTGCCGAGAACGCCAGCAATTCGATAATATCCATGCATTTCTCTCGCTCGCGGACAGGGTTTCTCAGTATGCCAGATGTCACCATCGCCGAATCCCTCGAACGCGCTCGCCAGCGTTTGACCCGCGCCCTGGCGAGCGCGGGGCGTGACGGCGAGGACGCCTGCCTGTTGGCCGTGAGCAAGACGCAACCCACAGCCAGCGTGCGCCAGGCCTTCGCTGCGGGGCAACGCGCATTCGGCGAGAACTATCTTCAGGAAGCGCTCGACAAGCAGGCCTCGCTGGACGATCTCGAGGGTATCGTCTGGCATTTCATCGGTCCTTTGCAATCCAACAAGACCCGCGCGGTGGCCGAGCACTTCCAATGGGTGCATACCATCGACCGCGCACGCATCGCCACACGCCTCGACGCACAACGCCCGACGGCGCTGGAACCGCTGAATGTTTGCCTGCAGGTCAACGTCAGCGGCGAAACCAGCAAATCCGGCGTGGTGCCCGAGGCCTTGCCAGCACTGGCCGACGCCGTGGTGGCACTGCCACGCCTGCGACTACGCGGCTTGATGACACTGCCCGCACCGAGCGACGACCCGGCAGCCCAACGGCGACCCTTCGCCGAGCTGCGCGCCTTGCTCGAAACACTCCGCCAGCGACATCCCCAGGCGCCCCTGGATACACTCTCGATGGGCATGAGCGGCGATCTCGAGTCCGCCACCCTCGAAGGCGCCACCCTGGTCCGTCTGGGCACGGCCATTTTCGGGCAGCGCGCGCCGCGCGCCTGATCGTCTTGTCTCAACGCCACTGTTTCGCCGCGACACTACAGGAGACCCCATGACAAGCCACGTCACATTCATCGGCGCCGGGAACATGGCCAGCGCCATTTTCGGCGGCATGATCGAAGGCGGCCATCCCGCCGAAGCCATCACCGCCACCGCGCGCAGCACCCAGACACTCGACGCGCTCGCGTCGCGCTATGGCGTCCACACCACCTCCGACAATAACGCGGCCGTCGAACAAGCGGATGTCGTGGTCCTGGCCGTCAAGCCGCAGGTCATGCGTGAGGTCTGCAACGAATTGCGCGATAGCGTGCAGCGCCAACGCCCGCTAATCGTCTCCGTGGCCGCCGGTTTGAGTGCCGAGACGCTGGAGAATTGGCTCGGCGGCGAGCTCGCCATGATCCGCTGCATGCCCAATACCCCCAGCCTGGTCGGCCAGGGTGCCTCGGGGCTTTACGCTAACGCCCGCGTCAGCGAGGAGCAGAGGCAACTGACCACCTCGCTGCTGGAAGCCGTAGGGCTCGTGGAGTGGGTCGCCGACGAGACGCTTCTCGAGGCCGTCACGGCCGTGTCGGGTAGCGGACCGGCGTATTTCTTCTTGATCATGGAAGCACTCGAGGACGCCGGCAAGAAGCTCGGTTTGCCCGCCGACAGTGCCCGCCGTCTGGCCCTGCAAACCGCTTACGGCGCCGCCAGCATGGCCCGCGGAAGCGAATTCGAGCCAGCTGAGTTGCGCCGCCGCGTGACCTCGCCCAACGGCACCACCGAACGCGCCATCAATAGCTTCGAGGACGACGGCCTGCGTATGCTGTTCGAAAACGCCACGCAAGCTTGCGCGACACGCGCCCGTGAGCTGGCCGACGAACTGAGCCGCGACTGAATCCCCCTTCACCCATTCGACACGGAGGAGCCCCATGGGCAGCCAAATAGGAAGCGCCGGCTTGATGCTGGTCAACACACTAATCAATGTGTATCTGTTCGTCTTGATGCTGCGCTTTCTGCTGCAGTTTTCGCGCGCCGACTACTACAACCCCGTCAGCCAGGCGGTGATCAAGGCCACGCGTCCAGTGGTCGCGCCGTTACAACGCATTTTCCGCCCGCGTGGACGTTTCGATCCCGCCTCGCTGGTCGCGGGCTTGCTGATCAAGGCCATCACCATCTTCGTACTGCTCAAGCTTGCCGGCATCGGCATGCCGCCGATTCAGGGCGTGCTGGTGGCATCACTGGCCGGGGTATTGAGCGCCATTCTCGACATCTACTTCTTTGCCCTGATCATAATGATCATTCTCAGTTGGGTCGCGCCACAGGCCAGCCATCCCGGCGCCATTCTCGTCCACCAAGTGGTCGAACCGATTATGGCCCCAGTGCGCAAGGTCATCCCCCCGCTGGGCATGATCGACTTGTCGCCCATCGTGGTGTTCATCGCCATCAATCTGGTCGATAGCCTCGTCGTCGGCGCCCTCGCCCGTGCGGCGGGATTGCCTGGCATGCTGGTAGGCTTCTGAACATTCACGACCCTGGCGCCGTCGCGCGCCCCACGCTGGACACGGAAACCGATACACACGATGCCCGATACGCTACCTCCCGACTCGGTCGGTCTGGTTACGCCGCAAACGGCGCACTTCGATACCCCGCTGGCACTGGCCGGCGGCAAGACGCTGTCCGACTATACTCTGATCTACGAGACGTATGGCACGCTCAACGCCGAACGCAATAACGCGGTGCTGATCTGCCATGCGCTTTCCGGCCATCACCACGCCGCCGGCTTCCATGATATGGAAGATCGCAAGCCCGGCTGGTGGGACGCGTATATCGGTCCCGGCAAGGCAATCGACACCGAGCGCTTCTTCGTCGTGTCGATCAACAACCTCGGCGGCTGCCACGGCAGTACTGGCCCTGCATCGACCAACCCCGAGACCCAGCGCGCCTGGGGACCCGAATTCCCGGTCCTGACGGTGGCCGACTGGGTGCATAGCCAGGCACGCCTGGCGGACCGGCTGGGCATCGAACGCTTCGCCGCCGTGGTCGGCGGCAGCCTCGGCGGCATGCAGGTGTTGCAATGGACGATGGCATACCCCGAGCGCATCGCCAACGCCGTGGTCATCGCCGCCACGCCACGCCTCTCGGCGCAGAACATCGCCTTCAACGAGGTCGCCCGCCAGGCAATTCGTTCGGATCCCGACTTCCATGACGGTTGGTATGAGGAGCACGGTACGGTGCCCAAACGCGGACTCAGGCTGGCCCGCATGATCGGCCATATTACCTATCTGTCCGAACACTCGATGGGGGCCAAGTTCGGCCGCGATCTGCGTACCGATCAGCTCAACTTCGGCTATGACGTGGAGTTCCAGGTCGAATCGTACCTGCGCCATCAGGGGGATACGTTTTCCACCAGCTTCGATGCCAATACGTATTTGCTGATGACCAAGGCGCTGGATTACTTCGACCCGGCCGCCCTGCACGGAGGCGATCTGGCGGCGGCGCTGGCACCGGCGCAATGCCCGTTCCTGGTGGTCAGCTTCACCACCGACTGGCGCTTCGCACCGCCGCGTTCACGGGAGCTGGTCGACGCCCTGATGCGCGCCGACAAGACCGTCAGCTACGCCAGCATCGACTCGCCGCATGGCCACGATGCATTTTTGCTGCCGCACCCGCGTTACGAGGCAGTGTTCGGCGGATTCATGCGTCGCGCTGCCCGCGACCTGCAGCTCGAGGAGACGACCTGATGCGCGCCGATCTCAAATTGATCCACGACTGGGTCCCGCAAGGCGCACGCGTGCTCGACCTGGGCTGCGGCGACGGCGCACTGCTGGCCGCCCTGGCGCGTGACAAGCAGGTCGTCGGCTATGGGCTGGAGATCGACCCCGACGGCATCACCGCCTGCATCGAACGTGGTGTCAGCGTCATCGAGCATGACATCGATGACGGCCTGAGCAACGTCGAGAATGACGCCTATGACCTGGTAATCATGACGCAAGCACTTCAGGCTCTGCAGCGCCCGGACCGCACCCTCGACGAAATGCTGCGCGTAGGCCGCGAATGCATCATCGCCTTCCCCAACTTCGCCTACTGGCGCCACCGCCTGTATCTCGGCTTTCAGGGCCGTATGCCGGTGTCCAAGTCGCTCCCCCATGCTTGGTACGACACGCCCAACATCCACCTATCGACGTTTCGCGACTTCGGCCAGCTATGCCGTGACAAGGGCCTGACCATCGTCGATCAACGCGTCGGCAACGGCGACCACGAGCCGCATTGGAGCTCGCGGCTGTGGCCCAACCTGTGCGGGGAGACGGCAATCTTCCGCGTCACCCGCGCCTCACGCTGACTCAGACGCTCGGCGGCTGCCGCTCGAGATCCACCGGCAGCCGCCGGGTCAACATCGCCTGGCAAGGTACTCCGGCTGTGTCATGGATGACGCTGACGCCATACGCCAGCACCTCAACTCCCTGGGCGGCGACGCGACGCAGCGTTTCGGCATAGACAGGGTCGAGGTGCCCGGCCGGTGCCACAGTGTCGATCCCGGTATGTGCCACGCAAAACAGCAGTACCGCGCGCTCGCCCATCGCGACCCGCGCCGCCAGGCTCTCCAGATGCCGCCGACCACGTTCGCTGACCGAGTCGGGGAAATAGCCATGGCCGTCGTCTTCACGCAGCGTCACCTGCTTGACCTCGACATGGATCGTTTGCCGTGCCTCGGCGAGGCGAAAATCGAGCCGTGCGCCTTCGACCTTCGCCTCCCGCTTGAGCGTTGTATACCCCGCCAGCTCGGCGATACGCCCAGTGCTCAGGGCTTCCTCGACCCACGCGTTGGCGCGCCCGGTGTGCACCGAGACCAAGGCCGGTGCCGCGCCGGGCATGGGCAGCTCGATCCATTCCCAGGTCCAGGCCAGCTTACGCGCGGGGTTACGACTCGGCGAGAGCCAGACGCGACACCCGGGGACGTTGACGCCTCGCATGGAGCCAGTATTAGGGCAATGCGCGATCACCTCCTCGCCCGACGCCAATCGCACATCGGCCAGAAAGCGCTTGTAACGACGCACCAGAATACCGGGCGTCAGTTGCGTGTATTCCACATCTTCCCCTCTTGGGTCGCTAACGCATCACCGCGTGGGACAAAAAATCACATTTTCATAAGAGCGGCCGCGTGGCGGCGTAACGCGCGCGCTCCAGCGTCTTGACCGAGATCCGAATGCGTCATTTTATCGCCTAGGGTGGTTGCAAAGCCTGCACTTTTCCGCTAAATAAGCAGGGCTTCGGGCGGGCGCCCAAGCCCTACCCTGGCCAGGCATCGGCCCAAGTCACTTGCGTAATGAGGCAGTCCCATGCCAGTAGCGGAAATCAAATCGGAAGCGCCGAAAAAATTCACCCCGTACGAGCCGGCGCCGGGTGAAGAATACATGAACGAGCAGCAGCTCGCGCACTTCCGCCAAATCCTGCTCATCTGGAAACAGGAGCTCATGGAAGAGGTGGATCGCACGGTGCGCCACCTGCAGGAAGAGGCCAACAACTTCGCCGATCCGGCCGACCGGGCCACCCAGGAAGAAGGCTTCAACCTGGAGTTGCGCACCCGTGACCGTGAGCGCAAGCTGCTCAAGAAAATCAACGAGACCATCGAAAATATCGATGAGGACGACTATGGCTTCTGTGAAGCCTGCGGCGTCGAGATCGGCATTCGCCGCCTCGAGGCTCGCCCCACCGCCACGCTCTGCGTCGACTGCAAGACGCTGGCGGAGCTCAAGGAAAAGCAACTCGGCGGCTGATACCGTCCCTGAACACTCTATCGACGGGCACCTTCGGGTGCCCGTTTGTCATTGCGCAGGTCACGCCAGTCATGTCGTATATCGGTCGTTTCGCACCGACACCTTCGGGGCCCCTCCATCTGGGCTCCCTGATCACGGCCCTGGCGAGCTTTCTCGACGCACGCCACGCCCAGGGGCGTTGGCTCGTGCGTATCGAGGATATCGATCCGCCACGCTGCCCTGCAGGCACCGCCGATACCATTGTCCAACAGTTGGAGGCCTTCGGCCTGACCTGGGATGGCAGCGTGCACTACCAGAGCGAGCGTCACGCGCACTACCAGGCAGCGCTCGAGCGTCTCGTTGAGCGGGGGTTTGCCTACCCGTGCAGCTGTTCGCGCAAGGAATGGCGCGAGTATGCCACCTATCCCGGCTGGTGCCGGCACGGACCGCTGAGTCCCGAGCGCCCCCTGGCCTGGCGACTACGTAGCGATCTTGGCCTGCGCCCCGTCGAATGGGAAGACCGGCGCCTGGGTCATCAACGCTTCGACCCCGCCGAGTTGGGCGACGTGGTCCTCAAGCGCAAGGATGACCTCTGGGCCTATCAGCTCGCGGTGATCGTCGATGACGCCGATCAAGGCGTGTCCGACGTGGTGCGCGGCGCCGACCTGCTCGACAACACTCCCTGGCAGCGTCAATTGCAGGATGCATTGGCATTCCCGGTACCGCGCTATTTGCACCTTCCTCTGGTGCTCGGTGACAACGGCCAGAAGCTCTCCAAGCAGAATCTTGCCCCAGCGCTGCCGACCAATGAAGCCGGCATACGCCACACCCTGCACCACGCCTTGCAGCGACTCGGTCAGCAACCGCCACGCGAAATGGCACACGCCTGCGTAGCCGATCAGCTCGACGCAGCAATCACGGCCTGGCGTCCCGAACACCTGCGTCACATGACAGCGAATGAGCACTGAAAGCCCGCCCCCGCACGTGCATCCGATGCCTCGACAGTGCTCTTGTCATGCCATGGTCGCACACCCCTTGGCTTGATTCGCCCAGCCGGCAGGCGTCAGGATACAGGCCAACTGATCGTCGCATGAGCCGGCGCTCGACCACTCCCCATGCATTCACGCGACCATGAGGCCCATGAGCCGAATCCTGATCGTCGAAAACGAAGACACGCCGCGCCAGACCCTGAAGGATCTGCTCGAGCGTCAGGCGTACCGCGTCGCGACTGCCGCATCGCTCGACGCGGCCCAGGCGCTGGCGCCGCAGACCTTCGACCTGGTGATCTGCGATCTGCGCTTGGCAGGAGAAGATGGCACGCAGATGCTCGCGCTGAGCGCCCCGACACCGATATTGGTCATGACCGACCACGCCAGCCTGCGCAAGGCCGTGGTCGCGCTCAAGGAAGGCGCCGTCGATTGTGTCGCCAGACCCGTCGATGACGATGACGTCCTGGCGACCGTGTCACGCGTGCTGTCACACCCGGCGCCCAAGGAAACCGCCGCCCCTAGCGGCGTTCCCCGTGGCATGATCGGCGAGTGCGTCGCCATTCAGCGTGTCTACGAACGTATCCGCAAGACGGCACCCGCCGACGTCACCGTGCTCGTACAGGGGGAGACGGGCACCGGAAAGGAACTGGTCGCGCGCGCTCTGCATCGCCAGAGCCGCCGCGCCAAGGCACCGCTGATCTGCGTCAACTGCGCCGCGATTCCCGAAACCCTGATCGAATCCGAACTCTTCGGCCACGAAAAGGGCGCCTTCACAGGCGCCAACAGCGCACGCACCGGCCTGGTCGAGGCCGCCGATGGCGGCACGCTCTTCCTCGACGAGATCGGCGAGTTGCCTCTGGACGCTCAGGCCCGCCTGTTACGGGTGCTTCAGGAAGGCGAGATCCGGCGTATCGGCTCGGTGGAGACGCGTTACGTCGATGTGCGCCTGATCGCGGCGACGCACCGTGACTTGCACTCGCTGTCGCGCAGCGGCGAATTCAGGCTCGATCTCTACTATCGACTCAATGTCATGCAGATCGAGCTGCCACCGCTTCGCGAACGCGATGACGATATTCTCTCCATTGCCCAGGTTCTGCTTGAGCGTGCTTGTACCCGTCATGCACGACCGGGATTGCGCTTATCGCGTGCCGCACGCCGCGACATCCTCGGTTACGCCTGGCCTGGCAATGTGCGCGAGCTGGAAAACGCTCTGGAGCGCGGCGTCATTCTCGCCGAGGGCCACCTTATCCACCCCGACGACCTCGGCCTCCCAATGGAACGAAGACAGGAGCCGGTCTCTGCATCTCCCGAATCCTCCGCCGCCCCCGAGGAGGAGGACGTGCTCGACGACGACCTTTCCCTGGAAGACTATTTCCAGCATTTCGTGCTCGAGCATCAGACGCAGATGAGTGAAACCGAGCTTGCCCAGAAGCTGGGCATCAGCCGCAAGTGCCTGTGGGAGCGTCGCCAGCGCCTGGGAATTCCACGCAAGAAGAACGCCCGCCGTCTAGGGTGAGATCGCTTAATGCCGACGCCGAGCGCCTTTTGCCCCTGTCGCGACTATGGTCTAAGCGCATTTCTCGGCCTTTTTAGAGACCCTATACGCCATTGAGACGAGGCCAATGCACCAGTTGTTACCATCCCACACAAGAGATGCCCCGTTATGCGGCAATTTCGGTAACACCAAGCTTCTTCAGAACGCAGGGAACTTTCATAAAAAACTATAAAACACTGATTAAAAAGAAGAAAACAAATGGTGGCACGACCACTGCAATATATAGATCAAGAAAAACAACAGCCGGACGCCCGTGGCGCACGAACAACGACAATAACGTACGTCCCAGGTGCTCAGCCCGACATCGGTAATAACAAACACAACAACGTCGAGCTTGAACATCGCAAGCGAATCGCCAACAACAACAAACGAGACGCAATGCGAGTCGACCGCCAACAACAACAAGAGGGTCGATATCCGGAACCGAACCAGGACGCGACGCTTCATGCGAGGCCCAACAAGAACAATGCCCTCGCCCGAAGCATCCCGACAACAACAACAAAACGTCGGGAGAAACGATGTCGTCGTGGTTGGATTATTGTTTTGAATACGAGGTGGTCACCACGCGGGAAGAGTCACAACAACAATAATACTGCTTGCCTGCCCGACCTCATTGGTGACTGTGGTGCGTATTCAAGGCGATGCGCCATCACGAAGAAGAAACAGCAGCAAGGACGCTGCACAGCATACTTAGGGGAGGCCCACCGGGTCTCCCCTTTCTAATGATGCATTCCCACCTACTTCTTGCCCTGGCTCGTTCTCGATTCCCATCACGCCACATCCTTTGCAAGCCAAGGAGTGTCGGCTTACACTAGCAACTTCGCTCTCCGCAAGTCGTTAACGACGCATGTTCAAAGGATTTACCCGCTTTCTCCAACGCCCCGGTGAACGTTTGAAGACCCTGTTTGGCGCCCAACAGCCTTCCGGCCACTCCACGCCCACATTGCGCGTCATCCCGCGTGATCAGCACGACGTATCGCGGCGCCTGTTCAGCGAAAGTGCCCTCAAGGTGCTGTATCGTCTGCACAATGCCGACCATGAAGCCTACCTGGTAGGTGGCTGTGTGCGTGACTCACTACTCGGTAAAGTCCCCAAAGACTTCGACATCGCCACCGATGCCACGCCGGAAGAAATACGTACGCTGTTTCGCAACTCACGCATCATCGGGCGCCGATTCCGTATCGTCCATGTGCGCTTCGGCCGCGAGGTCATTGAAGTCACAACCTTCCGTGGTCGGCCCGGCGACGATCAAGACACCGCGCATTCCCAGCAATCCGACGACGGCTTGCTGCTGCGTGACAACGTCTGGGGCACCATCGAGGAAGACGCGCTACGCCGCGACTTCACGGTCAATGCGCTTTACTACAACATCGCCGACTTCTCGATTCACGATTGGGCCGACGGTGTGAACGATCTCGAAGCCCGCACCCTGCGCTTGATCGGCGACCCCGAGGTGCGCTATCGCGAGGATCCGGTGCGCATGCTGCGTGCCGTGCGCTTCGCTGCCAAACTGGACTTCGATATCGAGCCGAGCACCGAGACACCGATTCTCGAATTGGCCCCCTTGCTGTTGCAGATCCCTCCGGCACGCTTGTTCGAGGAGGTCCTCAAGCTCTTCCTGTCCGGACAAGCACTGCGTACCTTCGAATTGCTCCGCGAGTATGGCCTGTTCGCCATGCTGCTCCCGGAGGCCGAGGAGGCCATCGCGGAACGCACGTGGGCAAAGCCGCTGATCGAACAGGCCCTGATCAACACCGATCGGCGCATCCAGGAAGAACGCCCCGTCACGCCGGCGTTTCTGTACGGTGCCATGCTGTGGCCCGGCATGCGGCTACGCGCCGAGCGTCTCGAGAGTGACGGCATGCCGCCGATCCCCGCGCAACAGACCGCCTCGCAGCAAAGCATCTCGCGGCAACTGCAGCACACTTCGATCCCCAAGCGTTTCAGCATGCCGATGCGGGAAATCTGGGACCTTCAGCAACGCTTGCCCAAGCGTCATGGCAAACGCGCCTTTCAGACTCTGGAGCATACCCGTTTCCGCGCCGCCTATGATTTCCTCCTGCTGCGAGAGAGCGCCGGTGAGATCGACCCCGGGCTCGGTGCTTGGTGGACAGCCTTCCAGGAAGGCGACGACCACGAGCAAGCACGCCTGATCGCCAAGACCAGTGGTTCTCCGGCCGGCACGTCCGACCGCCCCAAGCGGCGTCGTCGTCGGCGCCGGCGCAACCCATCCTCCGAGCAAGGCAATGACGGACGCCAGGAGTGATCGCGTAGCGGCCTATATCGGCCTGGGCAGCAATCTGGACAGGCCGCGCGAGCATGTCTCGCGCGCGCTGAACGAATTCGATGCCCTGCCGCTGACCCACTTGGCGGGGCATTCTTCCCTATATGCCTCAGCGCCGGTGGGCCCCCAGGATCAACCCGACTTCATCAATGCCGTTGCCTGCGTATTCACACGACTCTCGCCGCTGGCCTTGCTCGATCAACTGCAGGCACTCGAGCAACGCCACCGCCGGGTGCGCCAACGCCATTGGGGACCGCGCACGCTGGATCTCGACCTCTTGCTTTACGCCAATCTCGAATGGCAAACGCCGCGCCTGACGCTCCCTCATCCGGCTATGTACGAGCGGGCCTTCGTACTCGTCCCGCTGGCGGAACTCGCGCCACAGGTAACGATTTCAGGCAAGACCAGCGCTACCCTGGCGAAGTACCACGATGATGCGGACTTGCACCGCCTTCTTCCCTAAAAGTCGAGTTGCAGCCGATGTGTTACCGATCCACACTCTCGGCACCCCGAGGTAACGTTTGCGGTAACACTTCTCCCAGGCCCGAGCGGGCCGCCACAGCATGGAATGTCTCATGAAAACCGTCACCTTGAGCCACCTCAATGCCTTCAAGCGTGCCAGCGAACCGTTCAGTTGCCTGACGGCCTACGATGCCTCGTTCGCGCAGCATGCGGGCGACGCCGGTATCGATGTGCTGCTGGTGGGCGATTCACTGGGCATGGTGCTGCAGGGTCATGCCAGCACGCTTCCCGTGACGCTCGACGACATCCTTTATCACACACGCTGCGTGGCACGCGGCAAGCAGCGCAGCCTGTTGATGGTCGACCTGCCCTTCATGAGCAACGCCGACACGCGCCAGCTGCTGCACGATGCCGGCGCCCTGATGCGAGCCGGCGCCGAGCTCGTCAAGATCGAAGGTGCGGGCTGGATGCATGACGATGTGCGCGCACTCACGCGGCGAGGCGTGCCGGTATGCGCGCATCTGGGCCTGACGCCCCAGAGCGTGCATCAGTTCGGCGGCTATAAGGTGCAAGGCCGAGAACAGGACGATGCCCAGCGCATCGTCGACGATGCCCGGTTGCTGGTCGACGCCGGTGCGTCGGTGATCCTGCTCGAATGCGTACCCGCCGCGCTGGGACGCGCCGTGCGCGATGCAGTGGAGGTCCCGGTGATCGGGATCGGTGCAGGCCCCGACGTAGATGGCCAGATTCTAGTGATGCATGACATCCTCGGCGTAACGCATGGGCAGCCGCCGCATTTCGCCAAGAACTTCCTGACCGGCCACGACAGCATTCAGGCCGCATTCGCGGCCTACCACGACGCCGTCAAGACACGCCAGTTTCCCGCCGAGGAGCATTGTTTTTGATGTTGACGCTGCACGACATCGCCGAATTGCGTGCCCATTTGAATCCCCAACGCCGCGACGGCCAGCGCATTGCCCTGGTGCCAACCATGGGCAATCTGCACGCCGGGCATTTGGCCCTGGTCGATGCCGCGCGCCGTGACGCCGACGTGGTAGTCGCCACCATCTTCGTCAACCCTCTACAGTTCGGCGCCGGCGAGGACTTCGAGCGCTATCCGCGAACCCTCGAGGCCGATACTCAGGCACTGGCGAGCCACGGCTGCGATATCGTCTTCGCCCCCAGTGCCGAGACGCTCTATCCCCAGGGCCGCGATCATCACACCCAGGTCAGTGTGCCCCAAGTGTCGGAAGGACTGTGCGGCGCCAACCGGCCCGGGCATTTCACCGGTGTGGCCACAGTCGTCAGCCTGCTCTTTCATCTCGTGCAGCCCGATCTTGCCTACTTCGGGCGCAAGGATTACCAGCAGTTGACGGTGATCCGCAAGATGGTCGCTGACCTGCATTTCCCGATCGATATCGTCGGCGTGCCCACCCAGCGCAGCGAAGACGACCTGGCGCTCTCCTCACGCAACGCGTATCTGAGTACTACGGAGCGTCAGCGCGCCCCGGCACTACATCGCATCCTGTGCCAGGTACGTGACGCCCTGCAAGGCGGCAAACCTCCGGCGTCGGCACTGCGCGAAGGCTTGGCGAGCCTCGCCGCGGAGGGCTTCAAACCCGATTATCTGGAGCTGCGTCGCACTCAGGATCTGGGGCCTGTCGCGCTGGATACCCGCGAGGCGATCCTGCTCGTCGCCGCGCACCTCGGCACCACCCGCTTGATCGACAATCTAACGGTCGACTTACCGCGCTGAGTACCAGCACGAGACCACGACGAGGTTCCCACGATGTACACCATCATGCTCAAGGCCAAACTCCACATGGCTCGCGTTACGCACGCGGTGCTCGACTACGAGGGCTCCTGCGCGATCGACGGCGAATTACTCGACCGCGCCGGTATTCGCGAAAACGAGCAGATCCAGATCTACGACGTGGAAAACGGCAACCGCTTCACGACCTACGCGATTCGCGGTGAAGCCGGCTCGCGCCTCATTTCCGTCAACGGCGCCGCCGCGCATCAGGCCCAGGCCGGTGACCGCATCATCATCTGCAGCTACGCCCATTACGCGGAACACGAGCTCGACGCCCACCAGCCCGCGCTCGTCTACTTGCAGGAAGGCAACCGCATCGGCCATACCAGTCACGCCATCCCCGTGCAGTTCGCCTGATCTCCATCACATTACGCCGGTATACCCGCTCATACCGGCGATCTACGCCCATGACCCGATTGTCGCGCAACACCGTACTCACCTATTCTGAACGTATCGTCCCTCTACGCTGACAGGAGACTCTCATGGAAGACGTGGTGATCGTAGCCGCGAGGCGCACCGCCATCGGCAGCTTCGGCGGCGCCCTCGCCAGCCTCCCCGCGACCCAGCTCGGCGCCACGGTCATCGCGGATTTGCTCGCGCATACCGGCGTGGCGCCCGAACAGGTCGACGAGGTTCTTCTGGGTCAGGTGCTGGCCGCCGGATGCGGCCAGAACCCCGCTCGCCAATCAGCGATAAACGCCGGGCTGCCTTCCGCCGTACCGGCGATGACCCTCAATAAGGTCTGCGGCTCAGGCCTCAAGGCACTGCATCTGGCCACGCAGGCCATCCGCTGTGGCGACGCCGAGTTGATCATTGCCGGTGGCCAGGAGAACATGTCGCTATCCCCGCACGTGCTGCCGAACTCGCGCACCGGCCAACGCATGGGCGACTGGAAAGCAGTGGACACGATGATCCGCGACGGCCTATGGGATGCCTTCAACGATATGCACATGGGCAATACCGCCGAGAATCTTGCCGCCAGATACGCCATCACCCGCGAAGACATGGACGCCTTTGCCGCCGCATCCCAACAAAAGGCGGCCGCGGCCATCGAGGAAGGTCGTTTCGCCGGACAGATCGTGCCGGTCGAGATCCCCCAGCGCAAAGGCGACCCACTCCACGTCACGACCGACGAAGGGCCTCGCGCGGGCGTGACCGCCGAACAACTCGCCGGCATGCGCCCAGCCTTCAAGCGCGATGGGTCCGTCACCGCCGGCAACGCCTCCTCACTCAACGACGGCGCCGCCGTGACCATGCTCTGCTCGGCACAGAAAGCGAAAGCCCTGGGGCTGGAACCCCTCGCGGTGATCAAGGCCTACGCCAATGCCGGGGTCGACCCCGCGATCATGGGCATCGGCCCGGCCCCCGCTACGCGGCGGTGTCTGGAACGAGCCGGCTGGTCACTCGACGAATTGGACTTGATCGAAGCCAACGAAGCCTTTGCCGCCCAGGCGCTCGCCGTCAACAAGGAGCTCGGCTGGGACCCGGCCAAGATCAATGTCAATGGCGGTGCCATCGCACTGGGGCACCCCATCGGCGCCTCCGGCTGCCGCATCCTGGTGACGCTGCTGCATGAGATGATCGCCGGCAACGCCAAGAAAGGGCTGGCGACGCTGTGCATCGGCGGAGGACAAGGCGTGGCGCTGGCCATCGAACGCCCGTGAAACGCTAACAAAAACGCTGTTTTGTAACTCTACGTCAAACCGGTGAACTTTTCGATTATCCTGCCTGCCCAATCGTTTACGACGCCCAAGCGGCGTCGTATTCGTCTTGGCTTCAACAGGAAATGTCATCGGTATGTTGATTTCGGTGCAGGCATTACGTGCGTTTGCGGCATGGGTGATCGTCTTCCACCACTTCGTGCAGGTCTTTTTCGATTTCGAGACCAATAATGCCTTCGAGCACCTCCTCGCCACCCGAGGTCAAATGGGTGTGGATATCTTTTTCATCATCAGTGGCTTCGTCATCTATGCCGCCACCGCGCGCCGCGCACCTTCCAGCGGGGAGTTTCTCCTACAGCGAGCAGCGCGCATCGTGCCCGCTTACTGGCTTTATACCGCCATCACGGCAGGCATCGTCTACCTTTCGCAGGATGTCATGCCAGACTACGGGCTGGACCTCAAAAGCCTGGCGATGTCGCTTTTATTCCTGCCTACCGAGAATCCTGCCGGCTATGGGTACTATCCAACATTACCCGTGGGGTGGACACTCAACTTCGAAATGCTGTTCTACCTGGTGTTTGCAGGCTCCCTGCTGGTCAATAAATACCTACGCCTGTGGCTACTAGCCCTGGTGCTTATCGCGATCAGTGCCTGGCTTGCAAAGCGCCCACTATTGAGCGACTTCTACCATGATCCGATCATCTACAATTTCCTGCTCGGACTAGGAGTCGGCATCGTCTATCGCCGCGGCTGGCTTCCCCAAGGGCGATGGGTTCCGGCCGCTATCGCCTTGGCGGCATTCACACTGCTCATGCAGTTCGACGACCCCCAAGGCATGACGCGCTTCCTGGCCTGGGGATTGCCCAGCACGGTGCTGCTTTGCGCGTTCATCGCCATGGAGCCACTGTTCGCTGGCAACCGAGTGATCAAGGCATTGGGGGATTGGTCCTATTCGACCTACCTGCTTCATGTGATCGTGCTGTGGACGGCGCAATACACCTTGCGCGAACACGTCGGCCTCCCTCCCTACGCGACCCTGGCCATCTGCTTGCCGCTCATCGCCGTGTTTTCGTGGGCCAGTTTCGAATTCATAGAAAAGCGACTTTCACGCCACTTGCGCCAGTGGATACCCAAGCGCCACTCGCCTCCTGCCACAAACGCCTATTCAGTTTGAGACACCGCTAACGTAAAAAGCCCCGTACACCTTGGCGTACGGGGCTGCATTAGCCGCGAGAAGCGGGCCGTTTATTCAGTCTCAGCCGGCGCCGCCTCGAAGGCCGCTTTCTCTTCCGCAGTGATTTCCTTGATGGAAAGCTTCACGCGGTTGCGATTATCGATGTCGAGCACCTTGACGATGACCTCCTGGTCCTCGCTGAGGTAGTCGCGCACGTCGTTGACGCGCTCAGGGACGATCTGCGAGATATGCACTAGGCCGTCGGTGCCCGGCATGAAGGTGACGAAGGCGCCGAAGTCGGTGATACGCGCGACCTTGCCCTGATAGAGCTTGCCGATCTCGGGCTCGGCGGTGATCGCCAGCACGGTATCGATCGCCGCCTTGGCGGCCTTCTTGTCCTCGGCATAGATGCGCGCGGTGCCGTCATCGTCGAGGTCGATGGAGGCGCCGGTATCATCGCAAATCTTGCGAATAGTCGCGCCGCCCTTGCCGATCACGTCACGAATCTTATCCGGAGAAATCTTGACCGTGGCCATCGACGGCGCATTATCGGACACTTCGCTACGACTCTGGCCGATGACGGTGCTCATCTGCTCCAGAATATGCAGACGCGCCTCATGCGCTTGCTGCAAGGCGGTTTCCATGATCTCTTCGTTGATGCCCTCGATCTTGATGTCCATCTGCAGGGCCGTCACGCCGGCGGTGGAGCCCGCCACCTTAAAGTCCATATCGCCAAGGTGGTCCTCGTCACCGAGGATATCAGTCAACACCGCAAAGCCATCGTCATCCTTGACCAAGCCCATGGCTATACCCGCCACCGGGGCCTTGAGCGGGACGCCGGCGTCCATCAATGCCAGGGAAGAACCGCATACCGAGGCCATGGAGCTGGAGCCATTGGATTCAGTGATTTCAGACACCACGCGAATGGTGTAGGGGAAGTCTTCCTCGTTGGGCAGCACCGCCTGAACACCACGCCGTGCAAGACGACCGTGACCGATTTCGCGGCGCTTGGGCCCGCCCATGAAGCCGGCTTCGCCCACGCTGTAGGGTGGGAAGTTGTAATGCAGCAGGAAACGGTCCTTGCGCTCACCTTCCAGCGACTCGATCAATTGCGCATCTCGCAGCGTCCCAAGGGTCGCGACCACCATCGCCTGGGTCTCGCCTCGCGTGAATACTGCCGAGCCATGTGTCTTGGGTAGATTGCCGACCTCGATCGCCAGCGGACGCACGGTCTTGTGATCGCGACCATCGATACGCGGCTCACCCTTGATCACCCGTGAACGGACCACGCGTTTCTCAAGACCGGCAAAGCCATCCTTGACCTCGTCGGCATCGAACTGGCCTTGCTCTTCACCGGCCAGTTGCGCGATCGCCTCATCCTTCAGGACGGATAAGGCATCCTGACGCTCCATCTTGTCGGTAATACGATAGGCTTCACCGATCTTGGCCTCGAAACCGGCCGCGAGGGCCTCTTTGAGCGTCGTGTTCTCGGTGGCAGGTTGCCATTCCCAACGCGGCTTGCCGGCCTCGGCGGTCAGTTCGTCGATGGCGGCGATCGCGGTCTGCATTTCCTGATGGCCAAAAAGCACCGCCCCGAGCATTTCATCCTCGAGAAGTTCGTTGGCCTCGGACTCGACCATGAGCACGGCCTTACCGGTACCGGCCACGACCATGTTCAACTCGGAGCTGCCCAGCTCTTCCACCGTCGGATTGAGGAAATAGCCATTGTCCTCGGTGAAGCCAACGCGCGCGGCCGCAATCGGACCATTGAAGGGAACGCCGGAGATGGCCAACGCCGCGGACGTGCCTAGCATCGCCGCGATGTCCGGATCATGGTTGCGGTCGGTGGAGAGCACCGTGCACACGACCTGCACCTCGTTCATGAACCCGTTGGGAAACAGCGGGCGGATCGGTCGATCGATCAAGCGCGAGGTGAGCGTTTCCTTCTCGGTAGGGCGGCCCTCACGCTTGAAGAAACCACCGGGAATCTTGCCCACGGCGTAGGTCTTTTCCTGGTAATGGACAGAAAGCGGGAAGAAAGGTTGCGCGGGGTTGGCGTCTTTCTTGGCCACCACGGTGCACAGCACCACGGTGTCGTCCATGGTCACCATCACGGCACCGGTAGCCTGGCGGGCAATGCGGCCCGTTTCCAGGGTCACGGTACTGCGACCGTACTGAAACGTTTTCTTGACCGGGTTCACGGCAATGTCCTTAACTTTTCATCTCATGTATGGGTCGTCTCGACTCGGCGACCATTTTAGGAGTTCACGCGCCACAGAGCCACTCATTACGACATGCGAGGCCTACGAAACGAAAACGGGCAGCCCCGGAGGACTGCCCATTTCAAACGACCACGCGTCGGCGCTAGAGTGAAAGACCTTCGCAACCCTGGCATGCAGATGCATTACCTTCATGGCATCCACACTACCCTGTCGCGAACGGAACTCCCCTTAGCGGCGCAGGCCGAGACGCTGGATCAACGACTGATAGCGCGCGATATCCTTGCGCTTCAGATAATCCAGCAACTTGCGACGCTGGTTGACCATGCGAATCAGGCCACGACGAGAGTGGTGATCCTGCTTGTTGCTCTTGAAGTGATCCTGCAAGCCATCAATGTTGGCGGATAGCAGGGCCACCTGTACTTCAGGGGAGCCGGTATCGCTTTCGCCACGACCGTATGCATCAACGATGGCGGCTTTCTGTTCAGCGGTCAGTGCCATTTCTCTCTCCAGTAAACAATATGCCTGAGCAATGAATGTCGGAGACCACGCATATTTGCAGTCTCCAGGTACTGCCCGCGAAATACGGGCACCATGTAAAAGGCCTGGCCTTCATGCACACAGAGGGTATTGGTGTGCCCCGGCGCACATGGCACGCGCCGGGCATCACGCCTCACTCGCAAACGGGCGAGGCGGTATTCCGTAAGCGTTGCGGCGTGACTTCCCCAGGTGTCGTAACGCTCACGAGCCCCAGGAAAGTGCCGTCGTGATATAGACGCGCCGTCTCGTCCGGAGTCAACGCCCCGGTTTCGACCCGCGCCCGCTGCCCATGCAGCAGCCGCCGCGACTCGATCGCTGCCACCTCAAGCGATGGCACATGGGGCAACATCGCATCGACAGGCAACAACCTCGCCTGACGCGAGGCCTCGTCCATTTGCTCGAGCGCTGCGAAGTCCTGCATGGCCTCGGCATCGAACGGTCCGCTACGCAGCCTACGCAGGGACATAATGTGCGCGCCGCATCCCAGCGTCCGGCCGATATCCTCGGCCAGGGTACGGATATAGGTACCTTTGCTGCAGCGGACCTCGAGTTCGAAGCCTTCGGCCTCGCACGACAGCAGGCGCATATCATAAACCCTCACGCGGCGCGCCGCACGCTCGACCTGCTTGCCTTCGCGAGCCAGCTCGTACAGAGGGCGCCCCTGGTGCTTGAGTGCCGAGTACATCGGCGGAACCTGCTCGATATCGCCGCGAAATTGTGCCAGTACAGCCTCGATATCGTGCTCGGCGAGGGCCGGCACCGTATGACATTCGATCACAGTACCTTCAGCATCACCGGTATCAGTGGTTTCACCTAGTCTGACACGCGTGCGGTACGTCTTGTCGGCATCGAGCAAGTAGGCGGAAAACTTGGTTGCCTCACCAAAGCAGATCGGCAGCAAGCCAGTCGCCATGGGGTCCAGTGTACCGGTATGGCCAGCCTTTTTCGCCTCGTACAGACGGCGTACCTGCTGCAAGGCATGGTTCGACGAGACATCCTGTGCCTTATCGAGCAACAGCACGCCATCCACCGGTATGCCACGACGACGTCGCGCCATCAACGTACCTCGTCTTCGTCTTCATCGTGACGGCGACGATCATCGGCCACCGCCTCGTCGATCAAGGATGACAGACGCTGGCCGCGCACAATGCTTTCATCGTAATGAAAGCGCAATTCCGGCACATGCCGGAGCTTGACGCGATTGGCGATCTGACTGCGCAGGAAACCCCGCGCATGACGCAGCACCTTGAGGTTTTCATCGATGCGCGTGGCATCGTTCTCACCCAACAGCGTGATGTAGATGTCAGCATAGCCCAGGTCGCGACTGACCTTCACCGCACTCACAGTGACCATCCCCAAGCGAGGATCCTTGATCTCACGCTGGATGAGGACGGCCAACTCCTGCTGGAGCTGATCGGCCACACGATCGGTACGTTGGAATTCGCGCATCGTTATCTCCCGCGATTCGCCATTCGGATGGCGGACGACGCATCGTCCGCCTCACCTTACAGGCTACGCTCGACCTTGACCTGATCGAAGACCTCGATCTTGTCGCCGACCTGAACGTCGTTGTAGTTCTTGACGCCGATACCGCATTCCATACCACTGCGGACCTCGCCAAGGTCATCCTTGTAGCGACGCAAGGATTCCAGCTCACCTTCGTAGATGACAACGTTTTCGCGCAGCACGCGAATCCGCTTGTGACGATGCACGGTGCCTTCGACGACCATGCAGCCTGCGACAGCGCCGATCTTGGGCGCACGGAACACCTCACGGACTTCGGCTACGCCGACGATCTCTTCTTTCCAATCCGGTGCCAGCATGCCACTCATGGCCTGCTTGACCTCGTCGATGAGGTTATAGATGACGCTGTAATAGCGCAGATCCAGGCCTTCCCGTTCGACGATTTCCCGCGCGGAGACATCGGCACGCACGTTGAAGCCGACCAGAATGGCATCACTGGCCACCGCCAGATTGGCATCTGTACCGGTGATACCGCCGACACCAGAGGACACGACTGCGACCTTGACCTCGTCGGTGGAGAGTTCTTCCAGAGCACCGCGAATCGCTTCCAGGGAACCTTGCACATCGACCTTGAGGACGATGTTGACCTTGGCCACCTCGTCCTGACCCATCTGGCTGAACATGTTCTCCAGCTTGGCCTTCTGCTGGCGAGCCAAGCGCACTTCGCGATACTTGCCTTGACGGAAGTTGGCGACTTCACGCGCCTTCTTCTCGTCGGCCACGACGATGAACTCATCACCGGCTTCGGGCGTCCCATCGAGGCCCTGGATCTCGACCGGCATGGCCGGGCGGACCTCTTCCACACGTGTGCCGGTTTCATTGACCAGCGCGCGAACGCGACCATAGTGCAAGCCAGCCAGGACGATATCGCCCCGCTTGAGTGTGCCGTTCTGTACCAGCACGGTCGCCACCGGACCACGGCCCTTGTCCAGTTGGGACTCGACGACGACGCCCTTGGCCGGTGCTTCCGGCACTGCCTTGAGCTCGAGCACTTCAGAGACCAGCAGTACCGCCTCGAGCAGTGCATCGATACCGTCACCGGTCTTGGCCGAGACATGTACGAACTGCGTGTCGCCGCCCCATTCCTCGGAGATAACACCGTGCTGGGAAAGCTCATTGCGGATACGGTCGAAATCCGCACCTTCCTTATCGACCTTGTTGACCGCAACCACCATCGGTACGCCGGCCGCTTTGGAATGCTCGATCGCCTCGACGGTCTGCGGCATGACCCCATCGTCGGCCGCGACGACCAGGATGACCACGTCGGTCGCCTGGGCACCGCGTGCACGCATGGCGGTGAACGCCGCGTGGCCTGGAGTATCGAGGAAAGTCACCCCACCGTGATGCTCCTCGACGTGATAGGCACCAATATGCTGGGTGATGCCACCGGCCTCGCCGGTCGCGACTTTCGTGCGGCGAATGAAGTCGAGCAGCGAGGTCTTGCCATGATCGACGTGACCCATCACCGTGACAACTGGCGCACGCATAATTTCGTCGCCTTCATAGGAGATGGCCTCGAGCACTTCCGTCTCCAGCGCATCGTCCTTGACCAGCTTGGGCTTGTGGCCCATCTCTTCGACGACGATGGCCGCCGTGTCCTGGTCGATGGTCTGGTTGATGGTCACCGCCGCGCCCATGGTGAACATCGCCTTGATGACCTCATTGGCCTTGATCGACATCTTGTCGGCCAAATCGGCAACGCTGATCGACTCAGGAATGCCAACTTCGCGGACGATGGGCTGCGTCGGCTTCTGAAAGCCATGCTGATTATCGCGACCGCCACCGCTACCGCTACCGCTACCACCACGACGACCGCCACGACGTTCGGAGCGCTTGGCTTTCTTCGCATTGCCACGACGCCGCTCACGACGCTCGTCATCATCGTCACGACCGCCTTTACGGCCACGTTCGGACTCTTTCTTGTGAGGAGTCTGACCGCGCCGGTTCGGTGTCCGAGGCTCTTTCGGCGGCGCCTCGACGTAGGGCTCGCTTGCGGGCTCCGGCGTGGCGATGTCCTCGGGCACGGGGGCTTCCGGTGTGCTCGGCGCTTCGCTTTCAGCCGGTTTGGCCGCCTCGGCCGCCTGCGCTTCCTGCGCCGCTTTTTCTTCCGCCTCCACGCGCGCAGCCTCTTCGGCGGCGGCCTGTTCTGCCTTGGCGGTTTCGGCAGCCTGGGCAGCCTGAGCCTGCTTGGCATCGGCCATGTCACCCACCAGCTGACGCGGACCGGCTTCCTCGGCCGGTGCTTCTTCGGTCTGCTCCGGCTCGCGTTTTACGTAGGTACGCTTTTTTCGCACTTGTACGTCGATGGCCTTGCCACGACCATCGCCACTACGGATCCGACTCTTGGTATTACGCGTCAACGTCACACGGTTCTTCGTCGCGCCGCTATCCCCACCATGGCTACGCGTCAGGTGATCGAGAAGGCGCTGCTTGTCCTCCTCGGATACCGCATCGCTTTCGGCCTGATGGGGAAGCCCCGCTTCTTTCATCTGCTCCAGCAGACGGGACACGTCGCGTCCCACCTTGCTGGCAAAATCCTTAACGGTCATGTCTGACATTACGACCCTCCTGAGCCCGTGACCAGATTACTGTTCGCTCTCGAACCAAGGCGCACGAGCGGTCATTATCAGCGCCGCAGCGCGCTCTTCGTCCACATCGTCGATGTCCTTGAGATCATCGATGGACTGCTCGGCCAAATCCTCACGAGTGACGATCCCTCGGCTGGCGAGCGTGAATGCCAAGTGACGCTCCATGCCCTCCATTTCAAGGAGGTCGTCGTCAGGCTGCGCACCATCCAGCGCCTCTTCTGAGGCAATGGCCAGCGTCAGCAGTTCGTCCTTGGCTCGAGCGCGCAGCGTTTCGATCAGTGCTTCATCCAATCCCTCGATTGCGTGCAATTCCTCGAGCGGCACGTAGGCCAGCTCTTCGAGCGAGGTAAAGCCCTCCTCGACCAGCAGACGAGCCAGTTCCTCGTCGACTTCGAGGTGATTGATGAAGTACTCGATCAGGCTGTCGATTTCTTGCTCGCGCTTGCCTTCGGCCTCTTCTTCGGTCATCACGTTGAGCGTCCAGCCCGTCAGCTCGGAAGCCAGGCGAACGTTCTGGCCGCTGCGGCCGATGGCCTGCGCCAGGTTATCCTCGGCGACGGCGACATCCATGGAGTGGGCGTCTTCGTCGACAAGAATGGAACCGACTTCCGCAGGCGCCATGGCGTTGATCACCAATTGCGCCGGGTTGTCGTCCCAGGTGATGATGTCCACGCGCTCGTTACCCAGCTCATTGGACACCGCTTGCACACGCGAACCGCGCATGCCGACACACGCACCGACGGGGTCGATACGCTTGTCGTTGGTCTTCACCGCGATCTTGGCGCGTGCACCCGGATCACGCGACGCGCTCTTGATCTCGATCAATTGCTCCGCAATTTCAGGCACTTCGATCTTGAAGAGTTCGACAATCATCTCGGGGCGCGTACGCGTCAGAATCAACTGCGAGTTACGCGCCTCGGCATCGACCTTCCACAACAGGGAACGTACCCGCTCGTTCATGCGGTAACGCTCACCGGGGATCATTTCACTACGCGGGAGGAAAGCCTCAGCGCTCTCTCCCAAGTCAACCACCAGCCCTTCACGCGTGGTCTTCTTGACGATACCCGCCACCAGCTCACCTTCACGCTCGGCGTATTGGCGCACGACCTCAGACCGTTCGGCTTCGCGCACCTTCTGCACGATGACCTGCTTGGCAGTCTGGGCAGCGATACGCCCGAAAGCCACCGACTCGACCTGCTCTTCGACCACATCGCCGAGGGCCAGCGGCGGATCGCGACGCTCAGCCTCGGAGAACGGAATCTCGCTGTCCCGATTCTCGAATGCGTCATCGTCGACAACGGTCCAGCGGCGGAAGGTTTCATAATCGCCAGTCACACGGTCGATCTGGACGCGGGCGCTCACTTCCTGGCCGTCGAAACGCTTGCGCGATGCACTCGCCAGCGCCGACTCCACGGCCTCGAAGATCACTTCTCGCGGCACCCCCTTTTCGTTCGAGATCGCATCCACGACTAGCAGAATCTCTTTACTCATGCCTATGCCTCGTAGAAAAGCTGTCCTTAATTATCGAACTGAGGCACCACCCGCGCCTGCTCGATGCTTTCAATCGGAAAGCAATATTCTTGTCCGTCGAGTTGCAGCAGAATCTCGTCGCCCTCGACACCCGCCAATTGTCCCTGAAACTTGCGACGCCCTTCGAAAAGAGCACTCAACTTCACCTTGACATGGCTGCCCTTGAAACGCGCGAACTGATCGAGCGTAAACAGAGGACGATCCATTCCCGGCGATGAGACCTCCAAGCGATACTCTCCCGCAATGGGGTCTTCTACATCCAACACGCCACTGACTTGACGGCTGACTGACGCACAGTCATCCACGGTCACGCCCTCAGCGCTTTCGATATAGATCACCAAACGGGAATGCTTACCCTGGGAAAGGTAGTCGACCCCCCAGAGATCGAAGCCCATGGCCGTCACGACCGGCTCGATGAGCGTATTCAGTGCAGCATGCTTATTTGCCACAGACGGAGGCTCCCACTAGCAGTTGCATCAGGCACCTGACCAGGAGTGAAGAGGAAAGCTAGGTGGCTGATTGGCGTTATCGTCGCAAGTGATAACAAAAAGCCCCTTCATAGGAAGGGGCTTTTCATAAAAAACTTGGTAGCGGGGGCCGGATTTGAACCGACGACCTTCGGGTTATGAGCCCGACGAGCTACCAGGCTGCTCCACCCCGCATCAATGGCTAACGATTGTACTGACTACTTCTTGGAAAGTCAAGGTGTCAAACCATCGTTATATCGCGCCAATCTTTAATTGGGTCAACAACTTACATTGACTCAATGTGGTGCCGAAGGCGGGACTTGAACCCGCACGACCATGAGGCCACTACCCCCTCAAGATAGCGTGTCTACCAATTCCACCACTTCGGCAACAGGGGCCAGACTACCCCGATGCAAAACGTTTGACATTCTTTGTCTGCATCGTCTCGCCTGCTAAGCTACTCACCATGCTGTCAGCCAACTTGGCCTCACACATTACTTGATGAGCTAACTCAATGACGGCACTGCATTTATTCGCCGCCGTCCTCGAGTACTGGCGCTGTATTCTCCTCGCTATCCGCCCCCTCGTCAATAGACGACGACGCATTTTGTTGCTCGACAACTTGCGCGTCGGGCACTCCTTCCTGTGGTGCGTCTCCTGCCTGTGACACGAAGTATGCCAATCCAAGCGAGGTCACGAAGAAAATCGCCGCCAGCACTCCCGTCAATTTGGCCAGAAAATTACCGCTGCCTTGCGACCCGAAGACCGTTTGCGAAGCGCCACCCCCGAAGGACGCACCAGCATCGGCCCCCTTGCCCTGCTGTAGCAGCACCAACACCACCAAGGCAATGGCGATCGCCACATGAACCAATAACACCCCAATATACATCGCGCTACCTTGCTGAATGACAAATGGCTAGAAAATCGTCGACCTTGAGCGAAGCACCACCCACCAGGCCGCCGTCAATATCCGGCTGAGCCAGCAGCTCGGCCGCATTGGCCGCGCTCATGCTACCGCCGTAAAGCAACCGCATTACCTGTGCCAGGTCGGGATCGAAACCAGCCTGGTACTCACGAATAGCGGCCATGACGTCCTGCGCCTGCCCAGGTGTCGCCGTACGTCCCGTACCGATGGCCCACACCGGCTCATAAGCGATCGTCACCCGAGCACGTTGTTCGGGCTCAAGGGGGGCCAAAGCATGACCGACCTGGCGCAGCACTACATCAAAAGTATGCCCTGCATCGCGCTCTTCGAGCGTCTCGCCGACACACAAGATCGGCTGAATGCCGACATTCAATGCTGCCAGCAAGCGATCATAGACGTCATCATCGGTTTCACGATAAAGCGCACGTCGCTCCGAATGACCGACGAGCGCATAGTCGACACCACACTCTTTGAGCATACGCCCACTGACCTCGCCAGTATGTGCACCGGAATGCGAGGGATTGAGCGTCTGCGCACCGAGCTTCACGGATACATCGGCCAACGCGCGATGCGCTGCATCGAGATAAGGGAATGGCGGCAGTACGACGACGTCCAGCGAATCGGGAAGCGTATCGTCGGTGAAGGCACGACCGAACGTGTCCACGAGTGCGTGCGAGCCGTTCATCTTCCAATTGCCCGCGATCAGCGGCGTGCGCATAGAATAGTCCTCCGAATGGAGCGCCATGGTATAGGAGGCGTATTGACAACACAATATGCGCGCCTCAGCGTGCCATTTGCCCCTCGATATCGTCCGCAATACACTTGGCTAACGCGTCAACGTCGAAATGGGGGCGCCCTTCAACCATGACCCGGATCAAGGGTTCGGTGCCCGAGGGCCGTAACAACACACGTCCTTCGTTGCCCAGCTCCGCCTCGACCGAGGCGACGGCATGACGCACCTGTTCATTGACCAATAGCGCATCGTTGTCGACATCGGGAGGCAAGCGTACGTTGATCAACGCTTGCGGCGCTTTCTCGAAACCCTTGAGCAGGCCCGACAGCGACGATGACTCACGCACCATGATCGCCAGCACCTGAAGCGCCGATACGATGCCATCACCGGTCGACTGCACATGGCCGCAGACTATGTGCCCGGAGGACTCGCCACCCAGCTGCCAGCCGTTGGCCGCCAAACGCTCCATCACGTAGCGGTCCCCAACTTTGGCCCGCTCGAAGGGAATACCCAAGGCTTCCAGCGCAGCCGCAAGACCGAAGTTGGACATCAGCGTTCCGACCACGCCGCCGCCCAGCATATCGCGCATCTTCCGGTCACGAGCGATCAGATAAAGAATATCGTCGCCGTCAACCTCATGCCCCTCGGCATCCACAAGAATCACGCGGTCGCCATCGCCGTCCAACGCCATGCCGAGATCGGCGCCACGCTCAATCACCGCCGCGCGCAAAGCGTCGGGATGCGTGGACCCCACACCCTGGTTGATGTTGAGCCCATCCGGGTCGGCACCAAGCAAGCTGACATCGGCGCCCAGTTCACGCAATACGCTAGGTGCGATGTGATAAGTCGCCCCATGCGCGCAATCCAGCACCACTTTCAGGCCTTCCAGCGTCAGGCGGTCGGGCACCGTGGACTTGCAGAATTCGATGTAACGCCCCGCAGCATCCGCGATACGCAGCGCCTTACCCAAATCCGCCGGTGCAACCGTTGATAGCGGCTGCTCGAGTTCCGCTTCGATCTCTTCCTCGACGGCATCGGCAAGCTTGACGCCCTCGGCGGAGAAGAACTTAATGCCGTTATCCTGAAACGGATTGTGCGACGCGGAAATGACGATTCCTGCATCGGCACGAAAGGTCCGTGTCAGGTACGCGATACCCGGCGTGGGCATCGGTCCCAGCAAGGATACATCGACCCCTGCCGCCGATAGTCCCGCTTCCAGAGCAGACTCGAACATATAACCCGAAATCCGCGTATCCTTACCGATCAACACCTTGGCACGCGACTTGCGTCCCGTGTGGCGTGACAGCACGCGGCCCATCGCCCAGCCCAGTTTCAAAACGAAATCAGCGGTAATGGGAGGCTCCCCCACCGTGCCGCGAATACCATCAGTTCCAAAATAGCGTCGTGTCATGCGTCGGAGCCTTCCTGTAGCACTGCCCAAGTCATATTGACCGCATCCACCGTCGATCCCACATCGTGAACACGCACGATACGCGCCCCACGCTCCACCGCCATCGTGGCGAGCGCCAGGCCGCCCGGCAGGCGTTCCTCGACGGGACGCGCCAGCACTTTGCCAATCATACTCTTGCGTGACATGCCAGCCAGTATGGGGAGCCCAAAATCAGTCAATGGTTGCATACGATTCAGCAACCGCAGATTATGTTCGACACGCTTGCCGAAACCAAAGCCTGGATCGAGTACCAACTGGTCGCGTCGAATCCCCACCGCTTCGCATTCAGCGATACGCGTCTCGAGGAACGCGGCCACTGCCTCTTCGATCGGCACCTCGTAATGCGGTGCTCGCTGCATGTCGGTAGGCTCACCCAGCATATGCATCACGCACACCGGAAGGCCGCTCATCGCCGCAGCCTCCAGCGCGCCGGGCCAGCGCAAACTGCGCACATCATTGATCATGCCCGCACCCCGCGACGCCGCCTCACGCATCACTTCGCCGCGACTGGTATCCAGCGACACCAGTGCATCTAGCTCGTTGACCAAACGCTCCACCACCGGCAGCACGCGATCCAGCTCTTCCTGAAGCGGCACCGGCGAAGCGCCCGGGCGTGTCGACTCACCACCGATGTCGATGATCGCCGCACCCTCGGCCAGCATGTTTTCGGCACGACGCACAGCCTCATCCAGTGCGTTATGGCGGCCACCGTCGGAAAACGAATCGGGCGTGACATTGAGGACCCCCATGACGCGGGGGTAAGAGAGGTCGAGCTGATGGCGCCCACAGCGCAGCTGCGTGGGCGTATCGTATCGGTCTTGCATGATCAGGGCCGTTGCAATGTCAAACTGCTACCTTACCATGCGGCGGTCGGAGTGTAAGCACACCCCAAACGCCAACGGGCGCCGCTATGCGGCGCCCGTTGGAAGATGACACAAGATTGATATTAGTGGCCGGCCGGCCCGCCCAATGGATCAGACGGACGACGACGCGCATCGTCATCTTCGTCACTGCCGGTGTCGGATTCTTCATCCGACGACGTGCCCGCCGCGTGACCCGACCCGGTAGTCGGCCCCTTGTCGTCCCAGTCTTCGGGAGGACGCGGCTTACGACCTTCCATGATGTCGCGAAGCTGGTTGGCGTCGATGGTTTCGTACTGCATCAACGATTCGGCCATCAGGTCGAGCTTGTCGCGATTGTCTTCCAAAAGCTGGCGCGCCTTGGAGTAGCACTCGTCGATGATCCGACGGACTTCCTTGTCGAGTCGTGTCGTGGTCTCGCCAGATTTGAGCTTGCCACCTTGGCCAGAACCACCCAAGAACTGGTGAGACTCGTCCTCATCGTACATCAGCGGTCCCATTTCCTCGGAGAGCCCCCACTTGGCTACCATGTTATGGGCCAGCTCGGTAGCGCGCTTGATGTCGTTGGATGCCCCCGTTGTGACGCCATTCGGCCCCAGCGTCATCTCTTCGGCAAGCCGGCCGCCGAACAACGAGCAGATCTGACTGATGATTTGCTGCCGCGAGAGGCTATATCGGTCTTCTTCCGGAAGGAACATCGTCACGCCCAGCGCATGACCGCGCGGGATGATCGTCACCTTGTAGACCGGATCGTGCTCAGGCATCAAGAGCCCGATGATGGCATGGCCCGACTCGTGATACGCGGTGTTGCTCTTTTCCTTCTCGGACATGGCCATCGAGCGTTTTTCAGCGCCCATCAGGATCTTGTCCTTGGCCATCTCGAGCTCGTCCATGCCCACCAGACGCCTGTTGCGACGCGCCGCGAACAATGCCGCCTCGTTGACCAGGTTGGCCAGATCGGCACCAGAGAAACCCGGCGTCCCGCGTGCAATGAGGGTCGAGTGAACATCATCTGCCAGTGGCACCTTACGTAGATGCACACCGAGAATGTGCTCGCGACCGCGGATATCGGGAAGCCCCACCACGACCTGACGGTCGAAACGGCCTGGACGTGTCAGTGCGGGATCGAGCACATCGGGACGGTTGGTCGCGGCGATGACGATGATGCCTTCGTTGGCTTCGAAACCATCCATCTCGACCAATAGCTGGTTGAGCGTCTGCTCGCGTTCGTCGTTGCCGCCTCCCATACCGGCGCCACGCGAACGCCCGACGGCGTCGATTTCGTCGATGAAGATGATGCACGGGGCCTGCTTCTTGGCTTGCTCGAACATATCGCGGACACGCGATGCCCCTACGCCGACGAACATCTCCACGAAGTCGGAACCCGAGATCGAGAAGAACGGCACATTGGCCTCGCCAGAAATCGACTTGGCCAACAACGTCTTACCCGTACCCGGCGGCCCCACCATCAAGACACCGCGAGGAATCTGCCCACCCAAGCGCTGGAACTTGCTGGGGTCCTTGAGGAAGTCGACGAGCTCTTCGACTTCTTCCTTGGCTTCGTCACAACCGGCCACGTCGGCGAAAGTGGTCTTGATCTGATCTTGGGTCAGCAGCTTGGCTTTGGACTTACCGAAGCTCATGGGGCCGCTCTTACCGCCAGCGCCCCCCTGCATTTGACGCATGAAGAAGATGAAGATCGCCAGAATGATCAGAATCGGGAAACTGGCAACGAGCAGGCGCGTCCACAGGCTCTGCTCCTCTGGCTGCTTACCCACTACACTGACGTCGTGCGCCAGTAGATCATCCATCAGCTTAGGATCTTGCGCCGCCGGACGGATCGTCTGGAATTGCGTGCCATCATCACGCTCCCCCGTGACCGTGTAACCTTCGATGGTTACATTGCTCACTCGGTCATTCTGCACCTGCTCGACGAATTGAGAGTAGCTCATCGCCTGAGGCGAGCTGTCGGAACTGAAGTTGTTGAACACCGTCAGCAACACTGCCGCGATGACCAACCAGAGGATCAGGTTCTTCGCCATGTCGTTCAAGGGAATACCCTCATTGCATGCAACTGTCTGCCAAGCAGGACCATAATTTAGACACTACACCACAAGAAGCGTTCCGACTACCAAGTCATTATGACTATCGAGCCGATACGCCTGAGGGCCAGTCCCATGGACACAAGCTCAGCCGTGGAATCCTTCTGCAAGCAGATAGACTTCGCGCGAACGGGCCCGCGAGGCCTCCGGCTTGCGAGTCGTCACCTTGCGAAAGCTGCTGCGCAGCTCTTTCAAATATGCATCGAACCCTTCTCCCTGGAAAACCTTGGCCACAAAGCGCCCACCAGGCGATAAAGTTTGGCGCGCCAGATCCAGCGCCAGCTCGACGAGATACATCGCCTGGGGCTGATCGATGGCCGCCATACCACTCATATTGGGGGCCATATCGGACAACACAAGGTCGACACGACGCCCTTCCAAGGCGGCAAGAATTCGCTCCAGCACATCCATTTCAGTGAAGTCACCCTGTACGAACGTCACTCCGGCCAGCGCATCCACCTCCAGAATATCCGACGCCACCACACAACCCTTGGCTCCGACCTTATCGGCGGCAACCTGGCTCCATCCGCCTGGTGCGGCGCCAAGATCAATGACAGTCATGCCCGGCTTGAGCAGCGCATCCTTGGCATCGAGTTCGAGTAGCTTGTAACTCGCCCGCGAACGATAACCATCTTGCCACGAGCGCTGCACGTAGTGATCGTCAAAGTGCTCCTTGAGCCAAGAGGCCGAGCGCTTGCTAGTATGCGAGGAACGTGCCACGGATCACCTAAATCGATAGCGGTCAAAACTCGTCCGGAAGGCAGGGCGGGCTAGCTGAGCGGGCGGCACGGCCTTTCCAAGACGCCGCTTTCCCCGTAACATGACATGTTCCATCTTTTTTCGGCGCCACACTTCATGGTCTAGCCACAAGGCCAGAACGATCGACAGCAGTTGCGCCAGTCTGCGGCTTGGCCGCATTCAGATAACGCCCTCGGCAAAACGCCGAGTGTCCGCCAACCCGGAACAGTCACGATACCATGAGCTTGTCACAGGCACAAAAGAAAGCATTTCGCAGCATCGGCCACCACTTGAACCCCGTGGTAACGGTCTCGGAAAACGGGCTGAGCGAAGGCGTCTTGGCCGAGCTCGCTCGCGCCCTGGAAGATCACGAACTGATCAAGGTCAAGCTCGCCATCGGCGATCGCGGCGCCCGCCAAACCGTGATCGACGAATTGACCGAGGCCAGCCACAGCGAACTCGTCCAGACGATCGGCAAGGTTGCGCTGATTTATCGCCGCAATCCACGGGTCAACCCCAAGCTATCCAACATCCAGCGCTTCGAGAACCATCACGGACGGCGCTGAGCGGCCGGGCGGTGCCCGGAGCTTGAAGTTATAAGAACGGCGCTTCGCGCCTGGAAGTCGGAAGAAACAGCAAAACCCGATTTGAGCTTCGAGAATCCGGATGCACCCCTGGACGAAAAGATGCCAGCGACGAAATATCGTCGCTGGCATCTTTCGTTAGGAGCTAGAAGCCAAGATCAAACCACTACAGTTCTGTTTTGGGTTTGGCTTTTGATCTTTCTTCCAGGCGCGTAGCGCCGCTCTTCCAGCTAATAACTTCCAACTTCCGGCGCAGCCGGGTTACAGGTGCTCGACCCCGGCAACCTCGTACTCGACATCGCCGCCCGGCGTACGTACCAACACCGTATCACCTTCGTCCTTGCCGATCAGCGCACGCGCGATCGGCGAGGTCACGGAAATCCGCCCTTCCTTGATGTCGGCCTCATCCTCGCCGACGATCCGGTAGCGCACTTCCTCGTCGTTTTGAAGGTTGATCAACTCGACCGTCACGCCAAAAATCACCTTGCCGGTCTTGGGCAATTTGGTGACGTCGATCACCTGGGACGCAGACAGCTTGCCTTCGATTTCCTGTATACGCCCCTCGATAAATCCTTGCTGCTCGCGCGCCGCGTGGTATTCGGCGTTTTCCTTGAGATCACCGTGCTCGCGCGCCTCGGCGATGGCTTGGATCACCTGCGGGCGGTCCACGCTCTTGAGGTGCTCGAGCTCCTCTCGCAGGCTTTTCTCACCTGCGACGGTCATCGGGACCTTGTTCATGTGCTTGCTCCTGCGTGCAGTTCCTGCAGCCGCCGTACGGTAATTGCATTTCCATACTCAAGCGCCATACACACCGCACGCGCCCCAGCCAGCGTCGTGGCATAAGGGACCTTGCGAGCGAGTGCGGTACGGCGGATCACGGAAGAATCACTGATCGCCTGGCGGCCTTCGGTCGTATTTACGATATAGGCCACCTCGTCGTTTTTGAGCATATCGACGATATGGGGGCGACCTTCATAGACCTTATTGACGACCTTGACCGGGAGGCCAGCCGCTTCGAGAGCGCTGGCAGTACCACGGGTCGCGATCAGGCTGAAGTCCAATGCTAGCAGAGATTGCGCCACCTCGGTAATCTCGCTCTTGTCCGGATCACGCACTGAAAGGAATGCCTGGCGCTCACCACCCAAGCGTGGAATCGCCTCACCGGCGCCAAGTTGCGCCTTGTAGAACGCTTCGGCAAAGGTCGCACCGCTGCCCATCACCTCGCCGGTGGATTTCATTTCCGGCGACAGGATCGGGTCGACGCCTGGGAACTTGTTGAACGGGAAGACGGCTTCCTTGACGCTGTAATAGCCTGGCAAGCGTTCGCGGGTGAAGTCCTGCTCGGCAAGGGTCTTTCCGGCCATGCAGCGCGCCGCGACCTGGGCCAGCGAGGTACCGATGCACTTGGAGACGAAAGGCACCGTACGCGACGCGCGCGGATTGACCTCGATGACGTAGATCTCGCCATCTTGCCAGGCGAGCTGCACGTTCATCAGCCCGACCACGTTGAGCTCCAGCGCCATGCGCTTGACCTGGTCGCGCATCTCGTCCTGCACCTTGGGCGGCAGCGAATACGGCGGCAACGAGCACGCCGAGTCGCCAGAGTGCACACCAGCCTGCTCGATATGCTGCATGATGCCGCCGATCACCACCTGCTCGCCGTCGCTGACCGCATCGATATCGATCTCCACAGCCGCATTGAGGAAGTGATCCAGCAGCACTGGCGAGTCGTTGGACACCTTGACGGCATGCGTCATGTAGCTTTCCAGCTCGGAGGCATCATAGACGATCTCCATGGCACGACCGCCCAGTACGTAGCTGGGGCGCACCACCAGCGGATAGCCTATCTTCTCGGCCTTGGAGAAGGCATCCTCGAAGCTTCGCGCGGTAGCGTTGGGCGGCTGCTTGAACCCCAGCTTGTCGATCATCTTCTGGAAGCGCTCACGATCCTCGGAACGATCGATGGCATCCGGTGTGGTGCCGATGATCGGGACACCGGCCGCCTCCAGCGCGCGTGCCAGCTTGAGTGGCGTCTGCCCGCCAAACTGCACGATCACACCGGCGGGCTTTTCCTTGTCGGCGATCTCCAGCACATCCTCGAGCGTCACCGGCTCGAAGTAGAGGCGGTCACTGGTGTCATAGTCGGTGGACACGGTCTCGGGGTTGCAGTTGACCATGATGGTTTCATAGCCATCCTCGTGCATGGCGAGCGCCGCGTGCACGCAGCAATAGTCGAACTCGATACCCTGGCCGATGCGGTTGGGGCCACCCCCCAGCACCATGATCTTCTGCCGGTCGCTGACCTCAGCCTCGCACTCCTCTTCATAGGTGGAGTACATATAGGCCGTATTGGAGGCGAACTCGGCGGCACAAGTGTCGACGCGCTTGTAGACAGGGCGAATGCCATGCTTCTGGCGCGTCTTGCGAAATTCTTCCTCGGAGACTCCCAACAGCATGGCCAGACGCGCATCGGCAAACCCCTTGCGCTTGAGCCGGAACATTGTCGCCGCCGATAGCTCGTTCAGCGAGCGGCTAGCGAGTTGCTGCTCGAGAAGCACCAATTCCTCTAGCTGGACCAGGAACCAGCGATCGATGTTGGTCAGTGCAAAAACTTCGTCGATGCTCATCCCTGCGCGCATCGCATCGGCTACGTAGAAAATACGATCGGCACCAGCAGCCTGCAGCTCGCCCTTGATCAGCGCCATACCCGCGCCGTTGAACTCGGTGACCTTAGGATCCAGCCCATCGACACCGGTTTCCATGCCGCGCAGCGCCTTTTGCAGCGACTCCTGGAAGGTCCGCCCGATGGCCATGGTTTCGCCCACCGACTTCATCTGCGTAGTCAAGCGGTCGTTGGCCTGGGGGAATTTCTCGAAGGTGAAACGCGGGATCTTGGTGACCACGTAATCGATCGACGGCTCGAACGAGGCCGGTGTCTTGCCACCGGTGATGTCGTTCTGCAGTTCATCAAGTGTGTAGCCCACCGCCAGCTTGGCAGCAATCTTGGCGATCGGAAAGCCAGTGGCCTTGGACGCCAGTGCCGAGGAGCGGCTGACGCGCGGGTTCATCTCGATGACCACTATACGACCGGTTTGCGGATCGACGCCGAACTGCACATTGGAGCCACCGGTCTCGACACCGATCTCACGCAACACCGCCAGGGAGGCATCGCGCATAATCTGATATTCCTTGTCGGTCAGCGTCTGCGCCGGCGCGACAGTGATGGAATCCCCGGTATGCACGCCCATGGGATCGAAGTTCTCGATGGCACACACGATGATGCAGTTGTCGTGCTTGTCGCGCACGACCTCCATCTCGTACTCTTTCCACCCCAGCAGCGACTCGTCGATGAGCAGCTCGTGATTGTTGGAGAGTTCGAAGCCGCGTGTGCAGATTTCCTCGAACTCCTCCTTGTTGTAGGCCACTCCGCCGCCGGAACCCCCCATGGTATAGGACGGCCGGATGATCACCGGGAAGCCCAGCTCACGCTGGATTCCCCAGGCTTCGGACATGGTGTGGGCCACCTTGGCCTTGGGGCACTCCAGGCCGATGTTCTTCATCGC
The DNA here is from genome assembly GCF_029889885.1 of Chromohalobacter sp. 296-RDG. Taxonomy (GTDB): domain Bacteria; phylum Pseudomonadota; class Gammaproteobacteria; order Pseudomonadales; family Halomonadaceae; genus Chromohalobacter. Next base: position 66,094 of record NZ_JARANY010000007.1, on the reverse strand, counting down.
CTTGTCGAACAGGTCGCGGTCCTCGGCCTTGTTGATGGCATCCGCATTGGCACCGATCATCTCCACGCCGTATTGCGTCAACACGCCGCGCTTGTCGAGTTCCAACGCACAGTTGAGCGCCGTTTGCCCGCCCATGGTCGGCAGGACAGCATCGGGGCGCTCCTTCTCGATGATCTGGGCGACCGCCTGCCAGGTGATCGGCTCGATGTAGGTCGCATCCGCCATCACCGGGTCGGTCATGATAGTGGCCGGATTGGAGTTGACCAGGATGACCCGGTAGCCCTCCTCGCGCAGTGCCTTGCAGGCCTGGGCGCCGGAATAATCGAATTCGCACGCCTGGCCAATGACGATGGGCCCGGCGCCGATGATCAGAATACTGTGGATGTCGGTACGTTTCGGCATGACGATTCCCGCTAACTTGGTGACTGACGACGGCTCAACGTGAAAGCGCCTCCGATGTGCGGAGGCGCGGCCTTAGCGACGCGCTTGCATCAACGCGATGAAACGGTCGAATAGCGGCGCGACATCGCGCGGGCCGGGGCTGGCCTCGGGGTGCCCCTGAAAGCTGAACGCCGAGCAATCGGTACGTTCGATGCCCTGCAACGTGCCATCGAACAACGAACGGTGCGTGGCCCGTACATTGGCCGGCAGACTCGCCTCGTCGACCGCGAAGCCGTGATTCTGGCTGGTGATCATCACCCGGCCGGTGTCGAGATCCTCGACCGGATGGTTGGCACCATGATGGCCATTGTTCATCTTCATCGTGCGCGCCCCGGAGGCCAACCCCAGCAACTGATGTCCCAGACAGATGCCGAACAGCGGCACACCGGCGTCGATGACTTCGCGGATCGCCGCGATGGCGTAATCACAAGGCTCAGGATCGCCAGGCCCATTGGCCAGGAAGACACCATCGGGACTCATCGCCAGCACTTCGGCGGCCGAGGTCTGCGCCGGCACAACCGTCAGGCGGCAACCGCGCGAGGCCAGCATGCGCAGGATGTTGAACTTCGCCCCATAGTCGTACGCCACCACGTGGAAAGGGCGCTCAGCTTTGCCATCAGGGCCGGCCGCATCAGCGTAGCCGCTGCCCAGCGCCCATTCACCTTCGTTCCACTCGTAAGTGTCGCGACAGCTCACTTCCTTGGCGAGATCCATGCCTTTGAGGCCGGGAAAGGCACGCGCCGCGGCCAAGGCCCGCTCGACGGCATCCTCGCCCTCGGCCTCGCTACCCGCCAGGATCGCGCCGTTCTGCGCGCCCTTGTCGCGCAAAAGCCGCGTCAGGCGCCGTGTATCGATATCGGCGATGCCCAGCACGTTGGCACGCTTGAGGTACTCGTCGAGGCCCTCCTCACTGCGGAAGTTGCTGGCCATGAGCGGCAAATCGCGGATCACCAGACCGGCCGCCGCAATGGCGGCGGACTCGATGTCCTCGGCATTGACGCCGGTATTGCCGATGTGAGGGTAAGTGAGGGTAACGATCTGTCGCGTGTAGGAGGGGTCGGTAAGGATTTCCTGATAGCCAGTCATGGCTGTATTGAAAACCACCTCACCACTGGTTTGTCCATCGGCTCCGATGGCACTGCCATGAAATACGCTGCCGTCTTCCAAGGCCAATATCGCGGGTCTGATCAACGCAACGTCCTCCCCTTGTCATGCGCGCGTCTGGGCCGGGGCCGGCGTATCGCCGAGCCCCTCGTATTCAAGGAGCACTGAGAGTATTGACGACCGCTACTCGCGGGTCGTAAAAAAGCGGGACGAAACCTGAAAGAAGCCCGGTTTCATCCCGCCTTTTTGTCATTCGCTCGAATCCCTGTGGCCATCAATGCATTTACTTGGCCAAATTGGCTCGATTATACGCGATTTTCTGATCGCAGACTAGCCTTTAAGGCCTAGCACGTCCTGCATGTCGTAACGACCACTGTCGCGAGAGGCGACCCAGCGCGCCGCGCGCGCCGCCCCCTTGGCGAAGGTCATGCGGCTAGAGGCCTTGTGCGTGATCTCGATACGCTCGCCCTCGGTGGCAAACATCACGGTATGCTCACCGACGATGTCGCCGGCACGCACAGTAGCGAAACCGATTTCCTTGTCGCTGCGCGGGCCACACTGTCCCACACGCTCGAAGATGCCATCTGCCTTTAGGTCGCGATCCAGGGCCTTGGCCACGACCTCGCCCATCTTCAGCGCCGTGCCGGAGGGCGCATCGACCTTGTGGCGATGGTGCGCCTCGCTCACTTCGATATCGTAACCCTCGTCACCCAGCGCCTGAGCAGCAGTTTCCAACAGCTTGAGGGTGAGGTTGACGCCAACGCTCATGTTGGGCGCGAACACCATGGGAACACGGTCACGATAACTGTCGAGCTCGGCGAGCTCGGCGTCGGAGAGCCCCGTGGTGCCGATCACGATGGCCTTGCCGTGCTCGGCGCAAAACGCCAAATTCGCCAGCGTGACTCGAGGCGTGGTGAAGTCGATCAACACATCGAAGGCGTCGACGATGGCAGCGGGATCGTCCATGGCATTCACGCCCAGACGTCCGGCACCGGCGAGCTCGCCAAGGTCGGCACCGACTAGTGAGCTACCCGGCTCGACGATACCGCCCGCCAAGCTGGCCTCGGGATCCTTCTGTACGGCGTTGACCAGAGTGCGGCCCATGCGCCCGGCGACGCCGACGATGGCGATACGCGTCATGTGGACTCCTTGCGATTGCGTGTTGATGAATGCCGGGAGTATACCAAACCGCCCTGCGTTCCCGTCACACATAGAACATTGTGCCCAAAGTAGCGTGGATGCAGCCTATATCAGCTCAGGCGGGCTGCCACACGATATCGAGCGTCTCACGGCTAGCCATCCGTTTGAGATGCACCGCCACGACCTCTTCGAGGCTCTCGCGGGTTGTCGTATCTGCGGCTTCCAAGCGCAGGTGCAAAGCATCCGCCTCGGCGCGCATATGGCACACCCCGCCGTCGAACGTGACATGCCCCTGATGCTCGTCACGGGAAACGTCCAGCTTGTGCTGCCAGTGCTTGCACAGGCGATTGATATAGCGCGAACCGGATGTCGTCGTAACGACGGCGTGGGAAACAGGCATGAATACCTCCTAGCAGGATAACCACCCAATGGGCATGCCATTATGGCATGCGCCTTCGCCACTCACCGGCAACGCCCCGTTCGTCAACACGGGACTCGAAGCCCTCAGGCGATCGGTCTCGACATGGAGCGCTCCATCGCCCGCGACTCGACGCGCCCTCGCGATGCAGGCATACTGGCATCCAAATGCGAAAAGAAATGAGTCGCAAAAAGAGGCGCTATCGATTAGTATCTCCATCGTCTCCAAACCAGACACCCAATCCGACACCGCCCATGCCCACCCCACTATTGAAAGCCGCCGCCGGCGCAGTCCTCGCCCTCGCTGCCACGATCGCCCTGGCCGAAGAGATCACCGTCACTGACATCGCCGGCCGCCAGGTCACCGTCGACGCCCCCGTGAATCGCGTGATCCTCGGCGAGGGGCGCCAGATCTACCTGTTGGGCGCGCTGCAGCCGGAGAATCCGTTCGAGCACGTGGTGGGCTGGCGCGAGGACTTCTCCCAGGCCGACCCGGACAACTACGCCAGCTACGCGGCGAAGTTCCCCGAACTGGAAGACATCCCGACCTTCGGTGGCTTCAAGGACGGCACCTTCGACGTCGAGCAGGCCGCCGCGCTGCAGCCCGATGTGGTGCTGATGAACCTCGAGGCGAAGACCGCCACCGAGGATGCCGCCTACGACGACAAGCTGGCCCGGCTGGGCATCCCGATCGTCTACGTGGACTTCCGCGAGGCTCCGCTCGAGCACACCACGCCCTCCATGCGGCTGATGGGCGAGCTGCTCGGCGAACAGGAGGCGGCCGAGGCCTTCATCGACTTCTCCGAGACACAGATGGCGCGGGTCACCGAGACCATCGAGACCGCCGACCCCGCGCGCCCCAAGGTCTTCATCGACCGTGCCGGCGGCTACTCCGAGGAATGCTGCATGAGCTTCGGCCCGGGCAACTTCGGCGAGTACGTCGAGATCGCCGGCGGCAGCAACATCGCCGACGGTATCATTCCCAACACCTTCGGTACCCTGAACCCGGAGCAGATCATCGCCGCCAATCCCGACCAGGTCGTCGTTACCGGCGGCAACTGGAACGCCTATGTACCCGGCGGCGACTGGGTCGGCGTAGGACCGGGGGCCGACATGGACGCGGCCCGGACCAAGCTCCAGGCGCTGACCGAGCGCACCGCCATGACCGGCATAGAGGCCGTGGAGAACGACGACGTCCACGCCATCTGGCACCAGTTCTACAACAGCCCCTACTACTTCGTCGCCGTGCAGCGACTGGCCAAGTGGTTCCACCCGGAGCTGTTCGCCGATCTCGACCCCGAGGCCACCCTGCGCGAGCTGCACCAGCGCTTCCTGCCGGTGGACTACACGCCGGGCTACTGGGTCTCGCTGAAGGATGACTGACATGCACACCGGTACCGATACCCTGCCTTCCGAGCAGTCTGCAGCCGAAGAAGGCCGCACCTTCTATCGCACCCTGGTGGTCCGCCGCCAGCTGATCCTCGCCGCTCTGACCCTGGCGCTGTTCCTGAGCCTGTGCATCGACCTGGCGCTGGGGCCGGCCCGCTTCAGCCTGGGCGAAGTGATCACCGCGCTCTTCTCCCCGGATGACGTGAGCCAGCAGGCCCGCGTCATCCTGTGGGAGATCCGCATGCCGGTGGCGCTGATGGCCCTAGTGGTCGGCGCCAGCCTGTCGGTGGCCGGCGCCCAGATGCAGACCATCCTCAGCAATCCGCTGGCCAGCCCCTTCACCTTGGGGATCTCCGCCGGCGCCAGCTTCGGCGCCGCCCTGGCGCTGGCCTTCGGCGTGGTGATCGTGCCCGCGGCGATCGAGTACATGGTCCCGATCAACGCCTTCGTCATGGCCATGCTGACCGCCTTCGCGATCCATGCGCTGAGCATGCGGCGCGGGGTGACCATCGAGACCATCGTGCTGCTGGGTATCGCCATGGTCTTCATCTTCAACGCCCTGATGGCGCTGATCCAGTTCTTCGCCAGCCAGCAGGCCGTCTCCGCAGTGGTGTTCTGGACCATGGGCAGCCTGACCAAGGCCACCTGGCCCAAGCTATGGATCGCGCTCGGCGTGCTGGTCACGGTCATGCCACTGCTGGCTCGCCACGGCTGGGCCCTGACGGCCATGCGCCTCGGCGATGCCAAGGCCGAGAGCCTAGGCGTGAAGCTCCGCGCACTGCGCCTGGAGGTGCTGGTACTCGTCTCGCTGCTGGCCGCCATCGCCGTGGCCTTCGTCGGCACCATCGGCTTTATCGGCCTGGTCGGGCCACATATCGCCCGCCTGCTGCTGGGCGAGGATCAGCGCTTCTTCCTGCCCGGCTCAGCACTGTGCGGCGCGTTGATCCTATCCATCGGCTCGGTGCTGTCGAAGGTGCTGATCCCGGGCACCGTCATCCCCATCGGCATCATCACCTCGCTGGTCGGCATTCCTTTCTTCCTGTTCCTCGTTCTCAACAACAAGAAGGCCTCATGGTAACGCTCACGCTCGATCGCTTGTCAGCCCACTACGGCCGTCACCAGATCCTCTCCGAGGTCACCACGCCGACTTTCGCCGGCGGCCAGATGGTCGCTCTTCTCGGCCCCAACGCAGCGGGCAAATCGACGCTCTTCCGGCGCATTCTCGGGCTGCTCGACGGCGATGGCGAGGTGCATATCGAAGGCGCCACCTGCGAGCGCCCCATGGCCTACATGCCCCAGGAAACCGGGGTCAACGCAGTACTGACGGTCTACGAATCGGTGTTGCTGGCACGTATGCAGGGCCGGCGCCTGAATGTGAAGCCCGAGGATCTGGCCGAGGTGGATCGCGCCCTGGACGAGCTGGGCATTGTCGCGCTCGGCGAGCGCGACATCGGCGATCTGAGCGGCGGCCAGCGGCAGATGGTGGGCGCGGCCCAGGCGCTGGTGCAGAACCCTGAGGTGCTGCTGCTCGACGAGCCGACCTCGGCGCTGGACCTGCATCGGCAGATCCAGTTGCTGTCGATCCTGCGCCGACTGGCGAAGGACAGGGGCATGCTGGTGATTGCCGCGTTGCACGACCTGGGCCACGCGCTGCGCTTCACCGACCAGGCACTGGTACTGCAGGGCGGGACGCTGGTGGACTGCGGTCCGACCGAGGAGGTAGTCACCCCCGAGCTGCTGTATCGCGTCTATCACGTTACCGCACGCATCGAGCGCTGCTCGAAGGGACGGCCGCAGCTCATTGTCGAAGAGGCCGTCTGAGCCGCCGCCCCTCCAGCGCCGCCAGGGTCGCCCCGCCCAGTACCAGCGGCAGGGCCACCACAAAGCCGCTGGAGAGAGGCAGTCCGAAAATCAGCAGATCGGCCAGCACCGGCCAGATCAGCGCCACGTACTCGAAGGGTGCCAAGCGCGAGACCTCAGCGTAGCGTAGCGCCAGGGTCATGCAGATATGCGCGGCACCGCCGAACAATCCCGCCATCACCAGCAACGCCAACGTCTGCCCCGAGACCGCCATCCAGCCAAGCGGCAACGTGGCGAGCCCCGCCAGCGCCGTGACCAGCACGAAGTAGAAGGCAATGGACGCCGCCGTCTCGGTACGCGAGATACGCCGCACCGTCACCAGCGCGCCCGCCGTCAGCAGCGCGGCGAGAATACCCAGCGCGTAGCCCATCACCTGCCCCCGGGACTCGCCCAGATCGGGCATCACCAGCGCTGCCACGCCCATCAGCACCAGCGCGAAGGCCGCCGCACGGTGCAGGGTGAAGCGCTCACCAAGCAGCAACACGCCGCCCACCGCCATGGCCACCGGCGACAGCTGGGCCAGCAGCGTCGCCTCGGCCACCGGCAGCCGCGCCACCGCAGCGAAGGAAGCGAACATCGCCGCCGCTCCCAACCCCGAGCGCACCAGATGCCCCAACGGCTTGCGCGTCGCCAGCGCCCGGGGAAATTCCCGCCGCCAGGTCATGAAGATCACGATCGGCAGCAGCGCGAAGGCCGAGCGGAAGAACACGGTCTGCCCCAGCGGCACCTGCGTGCTCACCGCCTTGACGCACACCATCATCCCCGTGAAGAGAATGCCCGACAGCAGCCGAAGCACGATGCCGGCCAGCGGCCGATCCGCGACGTTATTCATGAGCGTCCTCGAGCGTCTTTCAAGCGAGCCGGGCGCGACGATTCACGGGCCCTGGAGATACGATCATGATATCACTGCGGATGGGAACAGTTCTCGTATCGGATCGAAATTCTGCGGGAAGTGACACGACGAGGCCCCGCCTCCTTGCGGAGCGCGGGGCCTCGAGCATGCCATCGAGAACGCGGCTTTACGGCTTCATGTCCTCGAAGAACTTCTTCACGCCATCGAAGAAGTTGCTTTTCTTTGGCGAGTGATGGCTGTTGCTGCCATCCAGGCTTTCCTGGAAGCGGCGCAGCAAGTCCTTCTGTTCTTCGCTCAAGTCGACCGGCGTTTCCACCACGACCTTGCAAAGCAGATCGCCAGGCGGGCCGCCACGGACCGGTTTGACGCCCTTGCCCTTGAGCCGGAACATTTTACCGGTCTGGGTCTCCGGCGGAATCTTCAGCTTGATCCGGCCGTCCAGGGTCGGCACTTCCAGTTCACCGCCAAGCGTCGCATCGATGAAGTTGATCGGCACGTCACACAGCAGGTGGCGACCGTCACGCTCGAAGATCGGGTGCGGCTTGATTGCCGCCTGCACGTAAAGATCACCCGGCGGCCCACCGTTGAGCCCCGACTCACCTTCGTGGTTGAGACGAATCCGATCACCGGTATCGACCCCGGCGGGGATTTTCACCGACAAGGTCCGCGTTTCGCGCACGCGCCCTTCGCCATGACACTTGCGGCACGGCACCTTGATGCTCTGACCGGCGCCATGACAGGTTGGGCAGGTCTGCTGCACGGCGAAGAAGCCTTGCTGCATGCGCACCTGACCCTGACCGTGACAGGTTGGGCAGGTCTCTTTGCTGGAGCCCGGCTCGGCGCCATCGCCATCGCAATGCTCACACGCGACGTGACGCGGCACGCGAATGTCGACCGTGGTACCGGCAACGGCGTCCTCGAGATCGACCTCAAGGTTGTAGCGCAGATCGGCACCACGCTGCGGCGCATTGGGGTTGCGACGACCGCCGCCCCCAAAGATATCGCCGAACACATCGCCGAAGATATCGCTGAAGCCGCCTGCACCGGCGCCACCGCCGCCGAAGCCGCCGCCACCTTGGCCATCAACGCCGTCGTGGCCGAACTGGTCATAGGCAGCACGCTTTTCTTCATCGGCGAGGACTTCATAAGCATCGGAGACTTCGCGGAACTTCTCCGCCGAGGTGTCGTCATCCGGGTTGCGATCCGGATGGTACTTCTGGGCGAGTCGACGGTAAGCTTTTTTGATCTCTTTCTGATCAGCTCCCCGCTCGATGCCCAATACTTCGTAATAGTCACGTTTGGACATGGATGGTCCGCCTCCGTGTCGGCGCTGCGCAAACAGCAACGCGGGAGAGCATCCCCCGCGCTGCCATCATGCGAGCATCAGACGTCGTGGTTACTGCTTTTTCTGGTCGTCGTTGACTTCCTCGTACTCGGCGTCAACCACATCGTCTTCTTTCTTCTGGGCGCCGTCGTCGGCTTGTTGCTCGCCGCCCTCAGCGCTCGCATCGCCTTGTTCGGCGTACATCTTCTGCGCCAGATTGCCGGAGGCTTCGGTCAGCGCGTCGAGCTTGGCCTGGATATGCTCCTGGTCATCGCCCTTAGTCGCTTCTTCGAGCTCGCTGATCGCGGTCTCGATCTGCTCTTTCTCGCTGGCCTCGACCTTGTCGCCGGCTTCTTCGAGGGTCTTGCGCGCGGCGTGGACCATGCCATCGGCCTGGTTACGCAGCTGTACCAGTTCCTCGAACTTCTTGTCCTCGGCCTCATGCGCCTCGGCGTCCTCGACCATCTGATCGATCTCTTCGTCGGAAAGACCGCCGGAGGCCTGGATGACGATGGACTGTTCCTTGCCAGTCGCCTTGTCCTTGGCGGAGACGTTGAGGATGCCGTTGGCGTCCAGATCGAATGCAACTTCGATCTGCGGCACGCCACGCGGTGCCGGCGGGATATCGGCCAGATCGAAGCGACCCAGTGACTTGTTGCCGTTGGACTGCTTGCGCTCACCCTGCTGCACGTGAATGGTCACGGCCGTCTGGTTATCATCCGCCGTCGAGAAGGTTTGAGTCTTCTTGGTCGGGATGGTGGTGTTCTTCTCGATCAGCGGCGTCATCACGCCACCCAGAGTTTCGATGCCCAGGGTCAACGGCGTGACGTCGAGCAGCAGCACATCCTTGACGTCGCCGCCCAGTACGCCGCCCTGGATTGCCGCGCCCACGGCCACGGCTTCATCCGGGTTGACGTCCTTGCGAGCGTCCTTGCCGAAGAATTCAGCCACCTTGGACTGCACCAGCGGCGTGCGCGTCTGGCCGCCGACCAGAATCACATCGTCGATCTCGGACGCAGACAGGCCAGCGTCGCTCAGCGCGGTCTTGCATGGCCCCAGCGACCGCTTGACCAGGTCTTCGACCAGCGACTCGAGCTTGGCCCGTGTAATCTTGACATTGAGGTGCTTGGGCCCAGTGTTATCGGCGGTGATGTACGGCAGATTGACCTCGGTCTGCTGCGCGCTGGACAGCTCGATCTTGGCCTTCTCGGCAGCTTCCTTGAGGCGCTGCATGGCCAGATTGTCGCCGGACAGGTCGATGCCACTGTCGGACTTGAACTGGTCGACCAGATAGTTGATCAACGCCAGATCGAAGTCTTCGCCACCCAGGAAGGTGTCACCGTTGGTGGCCAACACTTCGAACTGGGTCTCGCCATCGACATCGGCCACTTCGATAATGGAGATATCGAAGGTACCGCCGCCCAAGTCATAGACAGCGATGGTCTTGTCGCCACGCGACTTGTCCATGCCATAGGCCAGCGCCGCCGCCGTCGGCTCGTTGATGATGCGCTTGACTTCGAGACCAGCGATGCGACCGGCATCCTTGGTGGCCTGACGCTGGCTGTCGTTGAAGTACGCCGGCACGGTGACCACCGCGTCGGTGACTTCTTCCCCGAGATAGTCCTCGGCGGTCTTCTTCATCTTCTTCAGGACTTCCGCACTGACCTGCGGTGGAGCCAGCTTGCTGCCCTTGACCTCGACCCAAGCGTCGCCATTATCGGCCTCGGTGATAGCATAAGGCACCATCTTGATGTCTTTCTGGACGACATCGTCCTTGAACTTGCGGCCGATCAGGCGCTTGATCGCATACAGCGTGTTGCTGGGGTTGGTCACGGCCTGGCGCTTGGCAGCCTGGCCGACCAGCGTCTCACCATCGTCGGTGTAGGCGATGATGGAGGGCGTGGTACGTGTACCTTCCGCGTTTTCGATCACCTTCGCGTCGCCGCCGTCCAGGATGGCAACACAGGAGTTGGTGGTCCCCAAATCAATACCGATGATGCGTCCCATTGGAATACCTCAAAATCGTTGCTTGACTGTTTCGTGTTCGTCGGCGGCATTGCCGCCTCGTTGTTCGTCTATTTGGGGGGTGGGGTCACGCCTTTCAAGGGTATCGACGTCACATCCCTCCCCTGCCACATCAATTGGCGGCTTGGCTGACGACTACCATCGCCGGACGTACCAGACGTCCATTTAACAAATACCCCTTTTGCATGACTTCGATCACGGTGTTGGGCTCAACTTCAGGGTTGGGCGCCATGGTCATGGCTTCATGCACCTGCGGGTCGAACGGCTCACCTTGCGGATCGACAGCTTCCACGCCGAACTTGTTAAGCACGTCGAGCTGCAGCTTCAGGGTCATCGAGACCCCTTCGCGATGCACCTCGCTAGCGCCTTCCTGCATCGACTCCAAAGCCTTTTCCAGGCTGTCGATCACCGGCAGCAGTTCCTTGACGAATTTCTCCAGGGCGAACTTGCGTGCCTTTTCGACATCCTGCTCGGCGCGGCGACGCACGTTCTGCGCTTCGGCAGCGGCACGCGCTGCCTGATCCTTGGACTCCGTCAAGGCTTGCTCCAATTCTTCGACACGCACAGCCAGCGCGTCGGCTTCCGGGTTTTCGAGCGCCTCGGCACCGGCCTCACTGGCCTCGACATCCTCGACGACACCTTCGAGTTCGGTATCGTCTCCAGTGGTGTCGTCCGGCTGGGGTTCGGCATCACGCTCAGCGCGAGCCAGCTCTTCCTCGGTCGGGGTCTGCGGGTCTTTGGCCATGAGTTTCTCCTGACAGCTGGCGCGGCCCGAAGCCGCATCTAATAAGCGATTGCCTCCTATATGGGGATGAGATGAACGATCTCAAGCCACCCATACCGCTTGCGATGACTGGTAATTGAAGCCCTCACCCAACTACTGTATAAACACACAGAGATCAGCTTCGTTTCCGACACCCGGAGGTTTTCATGCTGATACAGCTTGCCATTCGCGACTACGCCATCGTCGAGCGCCTCGATCTAGACCTGCACGACGGTATGACGGCCATCACCGGTGAGACCGGCGCCGGCAAATCGATCATGCTCGGCGCCCTCGGACTATGCCTGGGAGAGCGCGCCGACGTGGGCAGCGTGCGCCACGGCTGTGAACGCGCGGATATCAGTGCGCGCTTCGAAATCGCCCAGCTCGCCGACGCCCGTGCCTGGCTCGCCGAACGAGAACTACCGCAAGACGAGTGCTTGCTGCGGCGCGTCGTCACCGCCTCGGGGCGCTCCAAGGCCTGGATCAACGGCCAACCGGTCACGGTGAGCGACCTGAGAACGCTCGGCGAGCACCTCATCGAGGTCCACAGCCAACACGCCCATCAAGCGCTCTTGCGCGAAGAAACTCACTTGCGCTTGCTCGACACCTATGCCGGCCAGACCGAGGCTGTGGCGACCCTTGGCGAGCACTTTCATCATTGGCGGGCACGCCACCGGCGACTGCGCGAGCTGCAAGAAAGTGGCAATGAAGTGCAGGCACGGCGTCAGCTACTGCGTTACCAGGTCGAGGAGTTGGATCAACTGGCGCTCGCCGAAGGCGAGCTCGAGACGCTGGAGGACGAACAAACCCAACTGGCCAACCTTGAGGAAGTCCTGGGGGACGCCCAGTTCGCCGCCGACTGTTGCGATCAGGACGAGCACGGAGCGCTTTCATTACTGCATCACGCCAACGCCCGCCTGGGAAGCGCCCCCGAAAAGACCCAACGCCAGCTTGCAGACGCCCTGGCCATGCTGGGCGAAGCGCAAATACAAATCGAGGAAGCGGCACGCGAACTACATCGCTTCGTCGACACCACCGAGCTCGATCCTCAACGACTGACGGAGGTCGATGCCCGCCTCGGCGAAGTGCATCGCATCGCACGCAAGCATCATGTCATGCCCGAGGAATTGCGCGACCTGCATCAGCGCCTGAGCGACGAACTGGCGAGTCTCGAAGGTGGTGAACATGACCTGGAAGCACTCACCGAAGAAGTGGAGCAGATCCGCGACACCTACAGACAGCAGGCACGTGCAGTCAGCGAAGCCCGCCTCGAGGCGGCACGCACCTTCGGCGAGGCCGTGCAGGCCCAACTGGCCTTCCTGGGACTGGGCAAAGCGACTTTCGAGGTTGCCATTTCGCCGCGCGAGACACCTCAGACCGAAGGGATCGACCAAGTCCGCTTCATGATCAGTGCCAACCCCGGTCAGCCAGCACGCCCCTTGAACAAGGTCGCCTCTGGCGGTGAGTTGTCGCGCATCAGTCTGGCGATCCAGGTCGTCGCCGCGCAGCACAGCACCGTGCCCAGCATGGTCTTCGACGAAGTCGATGTCGGCATTTCCGGCGCCACCGCCGAGATCGTCGGCCAATTGCTGCGCCGCCTCGGCGCACAAGGGCAGATCCTCACCGTAACGCACCGGCCGCAAGTCGCAGCCCAGGCGCACCACCACCTGCATATCGAGAAGCGCGCCGAGCGCGACACCACACTGACGCACATGGCGTTGCTCGACGACGCCGGCCGCGTACGCGAACTGGCCCGCATGCTCGGCGGCGTCAAACTATCCGACCGTACACTGGCGCACGCTCGCGAAATGCTCGACGCCAGCCAGCACGCCCAGCATTGAGCTAACCTGGCTCCAGCCCTATAGTCGTCCTCAATGATGAGGGGTACGAAACGACGAAACCGGCCATGAAGGCCGGTTTCGTCATTGGTGTACGCTAACTGCTCGGACTACTTCTTGCCAGGCCCCGAGCCTTCTTGACGCGTCACGCTAGAACCCTTGGGGCGTACGTACAGCACCAGCGCATGGTCGACGAGTTCGAAGCCGTGCTCCTCGGCGATCTCGCGTTGACGCCGCTCGATGGTGTCGTCGAAGAATTCGATAATCTCGCCGCTTTCCAGGCACACCATATGATCGTGATGCTCTTCCTGCGACAATTCGAACACGGCATGCCCGCCATCGAAATTGTGACGAATCACCAGCCCCGCCGTCTCGAACTGGGTCAAGACACGATACACAGTTGCCAGACCGACATCGTCACCTGCGTCGAGCAGAGCCTTATAGACATCTTCGGCGCTCAGATGGTGTTGGTCCTGCGTACTTTCGAGAATTTGCAGGATCTTGACACGCGGCAAGGTGACTTTTAGCCCCGCCTTGCGCAGTTCCTGGTTCTGATCGGCCATGGTTGCGGTTGCTCTTCGCAGTATCGTGGTAGGTCAGGTATGATCAATCCACGCAACGATAGTGAATGATAGGCGCAAATGCAAAACTTGATTAAAACAGTCACCTTTTCCGTCGCCCTGGTGCTCGTCAGCGGGTGCAGCTACGTAGGCGTTTACAAACGCGACCTGGCGCAGGGCAATCTCATCACCAAGGACATGGTCTCGCAACTCGAGACTGGCATGACCAAGGAGCAGGTGCGCTATGTAATGGGCAGCCCCTTGCTGCAAGGCCCGTTCGACAAGAATCGCTGGGACTACGTCTTCTACCTCGACGAAGCCTATGGCGATGTGGAAGAAAAACATGTGACGTTGACCTTCCAGAACGACAAGCTGGCCGACATCGAGCGTGAAGGCGACATTGAGGATAATGTCGACATCTCGACTCAGAGTGGCCCCGGCCCGGCAGTGGAAGGTTCCGGGCCAGGCGACGTCGCTCCCGCAGCGGGCCCCAGTTACGCTCCGGAAGAGTAAGCGCGTCACGCTATGCTCAGTCGCCTCCCCGAGCCCGCGCCAAACGCGCTTGCTTGGGGTCGACCGCCAATGGACGATAGACCTCGACGCGATCCCCTTCCACTAGCGTATGTCGTTCCGGTTCGCGCAATGCCTGCCCGTAGATTCCTAGTGGCGCATGACGGAAGAAGTCTGTCCCGCGTTCGGGGAACAGGGTCGGCAAGTCAGCCATCGCGACCACGTCGCGCGCTGAAGTCCCTGAGGGCACCGTGAGCGCGACGATATGCTGGCGATGAGGTTCCGCGAAGGCGACCTCAACGTTGATGTGCGTTTGCGCGATGTCACTGGTGACCATAAAGCGCATCCGCGCGACGCGTGAACGCGTCGACCAACTGGCCGGCAACTTGTTGAAAAAACTTGCCAAACGCCATTCCCAAAAGGCGATTGGAAAATTCAAACTCCATTTCCAGGCTCACCCGACAGGCCGACTCGCCCATCGGCGTGAAAAGCCAGCGGCCATTGAGACGTTTGAAAGGCCCCTCGGCCAAGGACAGCTCAATGCGCTCATAGGGATAGAGGTCGTTACGCGTGGCCAAGGTCTGTTCCACGTTCCCTTTACCCAAAGTCATTTCACCTATTAGATAGCGCCCCTCTTCGTGCTCGATGACCCGTGCACGACGGCATCCCGGCAAGAATTTAGGATAACTCTCGAAATCGTTGACCAGATCGAACATCGCCTTGCATGAATGTCTTACCAAGGCGGACCGGTTGACCGTAGGCATTCATCACTCCGCTGACTTTGTTGCGCCGTGCGCGTATGATGGAAGGTTAACATCAAGTCCTTGAATGATATCACGCCTTCCCCCATGTCATGGGGCTAGCAGATTCGGCGCATAGTGCATAGTAATGTAGAGGTTCCATGGCCAAGAAAAAGGGCAATATCGGCTCGAGCACCATCGCGCAAAACAAGAAGGCTCGCTTCGAATACCATATCGACGAGACCTTCGAGGCCGGCTTATCGCTGGCCGGATGGGAAATCAAAAGCCTGCGCGCCGGCAAGGCGCAGCTCACCGATACCTACATCCTGATCAAGAATGGCGAGGCATGGCTACTGGGCAGTCATATCACGCCACTCAACACCGTGAGTACGCATGTGGTGGCGGATCCCTCGCGGACACGCAAATTACTGCTGCATCGCAAGGAGATTGCCAAGATCTTCTCGCGCACCCAGAATAAGGGACACACCTGCGTGCCGCTGAAACTGTACTGGAAGAAAAACCTCGTCAAATGCGAGCTCGCGCTAGTACGCGGCAAGAAGATGCATGACAAGCGCGCCACGGAAAAAGCCCGCGACTGGGACCGTGAAAAGGCCCGCATCATGCGTGCTCACTAAACGCAGTAAGAGCGCATCGAGAAAGGCTCATCAAGAAAGAAGCGCCTGGCAACAAAAAACCGTCGCGACGGAGTTGAACTAGCCTCGGGCGTCCCAACCTGTTAAACTGCAGAAACGCTTACGGGGGCGACATGGCTTCGACGCCGGTGACAATCCCTGAGGTGCATGCCGAGAGCGTAACGTATCTCGTAAATCCAACGTTACGATAAAATAGTCGCAAACGACGACAACTACGCTCAGGGCGCGCTAGCAGCGTAACAACTGCTAGCTTCTAGTCCGGCCCGGAGGTGATGTGCCCATTCATCACCGATGGGATACGAGCTCAGACTGATGGGATCGCGGCTGGCTTTGTCCTCGCGTCAGCCGCTAAAACTTAGAGGAATCGCGTCGCTGGATCCTGCCCGTCGGAGCCAGAGGCGCTAAACTAAAAGACGGACCTAAGCATGTAGAGCCGATGGGTGAGTGTCGGCGGACGGGGGTTCAATTCCCCCCGCCTCCACCAAACACCGTTAAAAATCAAGCACCTACGGGTGCTTTTTTTCTTGTTTATAGGCCTGAAACGGCCTGTTTTTGCCTTGCCGGGGTCTCGTGTGACAGCGAGGCGCTTGTCGTTTTTGATAACCACTCACCCGCTTACCATTCCTACCACTGAAATGGAAAGGCGAATGCAGTTCCTGAGTGCAACAGATCAATGTAGCGAACCCGATGCGCCATTCATTTTGGCCAGAATCAGGTAGCCGGTGCTGAGCTCGACTAGAGTGCCAACGGCGGAGGCGTTGTTCATGCCCTTGATCAGACCGCCCTCCCAATGGCCCGGCATCACCACGCCATTATGAGCGTTCAGCATCTCCTTGCCACTCACCACGGCGTCGATGGTGGTGCCATGGAGGCCGATCTCGCTAACCCAACACCTGCCAACCAATCAATGGTGATACGTCTTCCAAGTCGCTGCCTTGTACCAATCTGTACCTTTTCGGTACCATTTCCTGCCATCTCATGGTGACCTGCACCATGAAACGCCTCAGGGAACGTTCATGCAGACCAATTTCGCGAAGCATCAGGCGACTCGACGCGTTACTTGCCTGTCCGCGGCGGTCAACGCCCTGCTGGGAGTGGCCAAGATCCTGGTCGGTTGGATCGTCGGCTCCGCTGCCTTAGTCGCCGACGGCATCCACTCTTTCTCTGACTTGGTGACCGACGGCTTTGTGCTTGCCGCATCTCACTATGGCCATCAGGGACCTGATCACGATCACCACTACGGCCACGGTCGTATCGAGACCTTGGCCACACTGTTCTTGGGCAGCATGCTGATCTTCGTCGCCGGTGGTATCGCTTGGTCGAGCCTCGAGCGCCTCATCTTTTCCGCCGAGATCCCGCCGCCCGGCTATTGGGCAATTCTGTTGACCGCTCTGGCGCTGCTATCCAAGGAGTGGCTCTTCCACCTGACTCGCCGGGTGGCACGGCGCATCGTCTCGAAGATGCTCGAGGCCAACGCCTGGCACCACCGCAGTGACGTACTCTCTACCAGCGTGGTGATGGTCGCCTTGGTTGGCAGCCAGTTCGGCGCTACCTGGATCGATACCGTTGCAGCAGTGATCGTCGGCCTGATGGTCGGCAAGGTGGGCTGGGATCTTCTGTGGGAGTCGGGCCGTGAGTTGGTGGATACCGCTCTGCCGGTGGCCACCCAGGAGAAGATGCGCCAGGTGGCGATAAGCGTGGCCGGCGTCGAAGGCATCCACGAGTTGCGTACCCGCCAGTCTGCCGGTCACACCATGCTCGACCTGCACGTGGTGGTGTCGCCGCGGATCAGCGTTTCCGAAGGCCACGAGATCGGCAACGAGGTGAGCCGCCGCCTGCGTAACGCTTTTCCCGCTCTCACCGACCTCACCTTCCATATCGATCCCGAGGACGACGCTGGTGAAGACGAGCCTAGCCGCTTCCCAGGTCTGCCACTGCGCCCCGAAGTCGAGACTGCCCTAACGGCGTGTTGGCGGCAGCTGGACGTCTGGGCGGCGATTCGCGAGATGGAGCTGCACTACCTGGAGGGGGCTGTCACGGTGGTGGTCTGTCTGGATGAACAGTCGCCCTTTGATAGCAACGCCGTGGCCCGACGCCTGGAGGGCTGTGCCCAGAACATTGACTGGCTTTCCCACGTCGAAGTGCGGCGCCTGGCAGATACACGATACGCCTGATGACAGGTGAAAAACGCTAATATCTCCATTTCTGTCACTGTTAGGCAGATAATCTGCTGAGCGCGGCTTATCTTGGTTCCTGCATGGCATCCAGCTGCCCTTTCATGCTGGCCGTCTGCTCGGCGGCTTCCACACGCTGCTGTGCCTGCTCCCGCGTCTGTTGTAGTTCTTGCCGGTGTACCGCCTGATCATCCTGACGGGCTTGCTGTACGTCGTCCGCTACCTTTTTCGTTGTCAGGCCCGAATGATATTGGCCATAAGCGGAGCGTTACGACTCTGGCGGCCACTTCTGGACCATGCCCTTATGTTCCTCGACTCACTGCTTGGCGTTTTCGTCGGGGTCGGATTTTTCTGCCTAGTTCATCAGCATGACTTCAAGCATGCCGAGAAGAGGTATGCGATGCAACTCGAAACGCCGCCGTGCATGAGACAACATCAACTGACCATGCATTGCTAAATCATTAAGCAGCAAAGATTCGTACAAGTATGGTACAAAAAAATACGAAGCCGTTATCATCATGCCAGCGATGGATTATATGCCTTCGTGACGCCTAGCCGTCAAAACGCTGCATGCATCGCTCGACGCTCGGCAATGAGCCACCTAGTGTTAGTATTGCCAGGCAAACTCATCATAAACGATGTGGCTGCATGCCACTCAGTTCATTCCATACAAGGAGGTTACCGCGTGCCGACTCTACGCCTCGATACGTGGCTCAGCCGCTGGTTGTTGCTGTGTCTGCTTTTCGTGATGGCGCCGGCCCTGGCTCAACAGGACACAACGCCCGCGAACGGCGACACCCCTGCCTATTCGAGCCTGGCCGACATGCTCGAAAACGAGCAGACACGCCAGACGATCATCGACCAACTACGCACCCAGGCGGCTCAGGAAGACGCTCTGGGCGTCGCAGGCGCATCCTCTCCCGCAGAAATCGCCGAGGAGGCGCCCAGCGGTCAGACGGCCGAAGAGGTTTCCTTTCCTCGCCGCCTAGCCGATGCCACCAGCCATATAGCAGGCGATCTCGGCGCTCAGTTCAAGGGCCTGGCCGCGGCCGTGGGTGGCTTGTTCAGCAGTAGCAACGCGAGCGCCAGCGGGCCGGGCTTCGATACCGGCGCGTTCCTGATTGCCACGCTCAACTTCGCGCTGGTGGTCATCGGGGCGTTCGTTGCGTTGTTCGTCCTGCGACGTATCGCGTCGCCGCTATTCCGCAAGCTTAGCCAATGGTCATCGCAGCGTACCGGGAAAAGCGCCTTGCTGCGCACTCTTGTCGCAGTCGTGCTAGCCGCTATCGTAGATGTAGCCGTCGTCATACTGGCCTATGTCGTCGGCAATCTAGTAGCGACCTTCGCTATCGGCGAGGCGGGCAGCATGGAGACGCGTTTCTCGCTGTTGCTGAACGCGTTCTTGATGATCGAGCTGTTCAAGGCTGCGCTGCGCATGCTGTTCTCATCGCATTATGATGGCCTGCGCTTGATGCCTATCGCCTCGCCACAGGCTTCGTACTGCAATCGATTCCTCGCACGCCTGGCCGGCTTCATCGGTTATGGCATGCTGGTGGTCGTGCCCATCATCAATTACAACCTGTCACCGGCACTCGGCCAGGGACTCGGCACGCTGATCATGCTGCTGGCGCTGATCTACGCCGCCACGGTGATCCTCCAACACCGCATACCGCTACGCGATGTCCTGATGCAACGCGCCGATAATGCCGACATGAGCGCCACGCGCTTCGTGCTGCGTCTGTTGGGACGCACCTGGCACCTCCTGGCCTTGGCCTACGCACTGGTGGTGTTCGCCGTCACCGTGCTGCATCCGCAGACGGCACTGCCTTTTGTATTACTGGCCACCCTCAAGACCGTTATCATCATCGGCATCGGCATGCTGGTATCGGGCGTCTTCACTCAGTTGATCGGCCGCCGCATTCGCCTTTCCGGGGATATCCAGCGTCGCCTGCCCCTGCTGGAAACACGAATCAACGCTTATGTACCGACTGCCCTCAAGGTAATCCGTGCAATTATCTTGATCGTCGTGGCAATGTGCGTGCTCAGCGCCTGGCAGGTCTTCGACATGGCCGCCTGGTATGCCTCCGAGGCCGGAGCACATGCCGTTGACACCACGCTGAATGTGATCATCATCCTGCTAGTGGCCATCGCCGCCTGGATCGGCCTCGCTAGCCTGATCGAGCACCGCTTGAATGCAGATGCCGGTGCCGGTGAGCCTTCGGCCCGCGCCAAGACACTGCTTTCCCTGTTCCGCAACGCCCTGGCGATCGCCTTGATCATCATGACGGCGATGATCATATTGGCGGAAATCGGCATCAATATCGGCCCGCTGATCGCCGGTGCCGGGGTTCTCGGCCTAGCCATCGGCTTCGGTTCGCAAAAGCTGGTACAGGATGTCATCACCGGGGTCTTCATCCAGTTGGAAAACGCCATGAACACCGGCGATGTCGTCACCGTAGGCGGCACCACCGGGACGGCGGAACGTGTCAGCATTCGCTCGGTGGGTATTCGCGATCTCTCGGGCACCTACCACATCGTGCCGTTCTCCTCGGTGGACACCGTCTCCAACTACATGCGCGAATTCGGTAACCACGTCGGCGAATACGGTATCGCCTACCGCGAGAACATCGATGATGCCATCGAGCAGTTGCAGGCCGCCTTCGAGGCTCTCAAGGAAAGCGAGCATGGCTACAAGCTACTCGAGCCGCTCAGCGTGGCAGGTGTGATCGCGCTGGCCGACAGTTCTGTCAACATCCGCGTGATCATCAAGACCACGCCGGGCGATCAGTGGGCCGTGGGCCGTGCCTACAACCGCTTGGTCAAGATGTACTTCGACGCTGCCGGCATCGAGATTCCGTTCCCGCACACCACGCTCTATTTCGGACAGGAAAAGGACGGCAACGCACCGCCCGCCAACCTGCGCCTCATGCAGCAGGCCTTCAATATCGACGGCAGCCCTGCCGGTCAGCCTAAGGCCCGAGACATTACAGCTGAGGCAGCGCAGACGTCCGAAGCGACCTCCCAACGGCATTCTCAGCCGGACCGTGACAATGATCCCGATCCGGATGAGAGTAGCTGACCTTTCCTCAACCTCGACGCAAAAGGGCCGCCCCATCCGGGGCGGCCCTTTTTTGTCTCAGACCTAGCACCCAAACCACGCTACCTCACTGCATCGTCACCAACATGATCGCGCAGAGTACCGCCGTCATCCACATGGCGGGTTTGATCTCAGCCAGACGCCCCGTACAAAGCTTGATCGCCACGAAGCTCAAGAACGCGAAGGCGATGCCAAGCGTGATCGAGTACGTCAGTGGCATGACGATAATCGCCAAAAACGCCGGGAACGCCTGATCCATCTTCTGCCACTCGATGCGTCCCACCGGTGCTAGCATGAAGACGCCGACCATGACCAATGCCGGCGCGGTGGCAATCGCCGGCACCAGCGACAACAACGGCGATAGGAATAGAAACGGGAGAAACAACAGTCCACAGACGACCCCGACGATTCCCGTGCGCCCGCCCTGGGCGACGCCCACTCCCGACTCGACGAACGTCTGGGCGGCACTGGTCCCCAACGGTGCGGCAATCATCGAGGCAAAGGCATCTACGGTCATCGAGCGTTTGAGGTTACGCGGTTGTCCGTCTTCGTCCTTGAGATCGGCGGCTTCCGAGAGCGCCAGAAAGCATGACAGCGCATCGAAAAAGTTGGTGAACAGCATCACGAAGATGAACGGCCAGTAAGCGACCTTGAGCGCGCCCCACAGGTCCACCTGCCACATGACACTGAAATCCGGCCATGCCGCCAGACCGTTCCATGCCACGATCGCATCCGCGCCCCACAGGCGCCCCATGGGTATCGCCACCAGCGTGGTGATAATGATCCCTAGTACCAGCGCGCCGTTGACACGCAGCGTGACTAGCGTTGCGGTCAGAAGCATGCCGGCGATAAAGGTGATCAACGCCGGCGTCAATTCGCCCAGAGATACTAACGTCGCGCTATTGTCGACGACGAAACCGGCATTCTTGAAGCCAATGAAGGTAATGAACAGTCCAATGCCGCAGGTGATGCCGTAGCGCAGCGAATCGGGAATCGCTTCGACGATCACCTTGCGCACATTGAAAAATGCCAGCAGCGCAAACAGCACGCCCGACCAGAACACACAGCCCAGCGCGACTTGCCAAGGCAGGCCTGCCCCCTGCACCAAGGTATAGGCGAATAGCGCGTTCATACCCATGCCGGGCGCGACGAGTATGGGGTTACGCGCGTACAACCCCATCGCCAGACTGCTGAGGAAGCTGATCAAGACAGTCGCCGAGAGCCCCGCCGAGAAAGGGATACCCGCATCGCTCAAGACCGAGGGATTGACCACGATGATGTACATCGCCGCCAAGAAGGTCGCCAAACCAGCCAACAGCTCGGTGCGCAGGGTCGAGCCATAGCGGCGGATGCCGAAATAACGCTCCAGGGCGCCGTCCTGTTGCGTCGTCGATGACGTGGCAGCACGTCGGTGAGGAGTCTGCGCCATGATGTCGTTCCTGTGTGTGTCATTGTTGTCATGAAGGAAGTCCTAACGTTATCCATATCTTGACCGATTGGACAAGGACGTAGAAACACTAACGGCCCACAGACCACCCCGATAAGGCGCCTGCAAGGCCGCGACTCGCCCCTCATGACGGACGATAAAAAAGGGCGCCCGCAGGCGCCCAGGAGAGCAAAAACGTTAGCTAGCGCGTGCGTTCGCTAGGCTGCGGTAACGCCGGCAACGAGCGATCGAGCAGCTCCACGCTCTGGCGATAGAAGAGCTGGCTCTTCTGATGTTCGCCCAAGTTGGCATAAAGCCGCGCCAGCTCGGCGCATACCACCCCGCTAGGGCGCTGACGCTGACTGGCCTCAAAATACTCCTGCGCTTTGCCCCAATAAGCGTTGCGCAACGATAAACGCCCCAGGCTCAGCAGTAAATCGGGATCGTTGGGACGCTCCTGAAGCCATTTCTCGGCATATGCCAACTGGCGACCGGCATCCACGTTGAGCAAGCCATAACGCAGCACCAGGCGCGTGTCCCAGTGCTCCTTGAGGGAATGACGCAGCAAGCGCTCGGCCATCGCTTCTTCGCCATCCTTGACCAGCGCCTCGGTATACAGGACCACCAACTCGACATCGCTGCGCAGATAGTCGGGCATGTCGGCCCACAGATTACGCACGCGGTTGGCATCAGCATTGGGCTGGCGCTGGACCGCCTGCAGGATCAACTCGTAATAGGCACGCTGCTCCAGTTCACGGCGTTCTTCATCGGTGATCAGCTGCTGCTTATCAAGCTTGGGCAGCAAATGACGCAACCCTTCCCAGTCGTTGACACTGAGATAGGCCTGACGCAGCAGCTTGAGCACCTGCGGATGACTGGGCAGCTGCTTTTCGAGGCGCGTCAGCGTCGCCAACGCCTCCTCGAACTGCTGGCGGTCGAGCATCAGCTGCGCTTGCACCATGCCCACCGCGTTATCGGCGCCCTCGGTACTATGATGAGCCCGCTTGAGTAGCGTATCGGCATGCTCGAAACGCCCCTGATAATGCGCCGCCAGTGCCGCGGAAAGATAATTGACCAGCGGTGTACTGGAATCGTCCGCCGCCTTGACCAGATCCTTCTCGGCACGCTTCCAGCGGCCTTCGGCGAGCGCCACCAGGCCTCTCACGGTACGCTTCATGGCATTACGATTACGCGTGCGGCTATTCCAGACTTTTAGCCGGCTCACCGGACGCCGCAGTCGGTGGAGGACGCGCAGCAGGAAATGCAGGGCCAGAAATACCGCCAGCAATATCACCAGACCCAGCCAGAACGAGGTCTGGATAGAGGTATCACCCACGCGTACCAGCCAGTAACCGGGCATCGACTGCATCAACTGGCCGAATAGCGCGCCGACGGCCAGCCCCACGACGATGAGCAGAATCAGCTTTCTCATGCACTGTCTCCTTCATCGCCGCTCTGACGTTGATCGCCACCACCGCCACCGTTGCCATTCTGGAAACGCTTCTCGATGAAGTCCTTGAGCGTCTGCTGCGACTCGCTGATATCCGGCAATTCGGGGCGGATGGTCTTGTCACGCAACGACTCGAGACGCTCGAGGGAGTTGTTCACCGCATCGCGTTGCGTGTCGTAGTAGCGCTCGATCAGCGTGATCGCCTTGTCGAGGCTGGCCTGGTAGAGCTTGGGCTCGGTCTTGAGCAAAGCCAATTGAGCCTGCTCAAGCAAGAGCCGCACATTCTGACGCAGGTAGGACTCCTGCTCGGGCGTCACCAAGGCCTCCAGCGCCTCATCGTGGCGGCGTATGACGACGAGATCCTTGAGCTCGCCGCCCAGGCGGGAGAGCTGCTGTTGCCAACCGCCCTCGAGCGAGGAATCGTTGCCGTTCTGCGCGGACATCTCTTCCACGTCCTGCTTGAGCGGCAGATCCGCAAGCTGCTCCTGCTGCGCCATCAATGCCAGGTACAGCCCGGTGCGATCCACCGTGGGCACCGAATCCAGTGCCGCCAGTTCGGACTGAATCGCCCGGCGTACCGGAATCAACGCGGGATTGTCGGCATCGGTCAAACGCTCATCGGCGGCCTTGAGCAATGCCTTGGCGCCCTTGACGTCACGCTCGAGCTGCAAGCGCTGATTGGCCAGGCGCAGCAGATACTCGGCCTCGGCGTGCAGCCATTCACGCGGGTCGGCCTCCTGCTCGTCGGCCAGCTCGGAGAGTACCTTATCGAGATTTTTGTCGATGTCTTGACGATAGTCCTGAAAATCGCCCTTAAGCGATTCGAACGCTTGTTGCCGCTGGTCGAGACGCTCACGCAGCGTGTCGATGGTCTGCGCGTTCTCGTCGCCAGCGCTGGCCAGTTCGGCCTGCTGCGCCTGCAAACGCTTCCAGCCATATCCCAGCCCCAGCGCCAAGACGATGGCCACGATCACGGCGATGATCAGCGCCGCGATCGCCAGGCCACGCCCGTTGCCACCGCCACCTTGCGACGCTTGCGCGGGGGGAGGCGAGGTGCCGTTACCGCCGGCTTTACCTGACGTCGTCGTCTTGTCGTGCGAGGCGGCACCCGCCGATGCTCCACCAGCCGACGATGCACGCGTGCCGCCGGCCCGGGTCTTGCCCGTGTTCTTGGCCGGAGTGTCCGTCGCTTTTTGCTGGGACTTGGTACCCTGCTGAGACTTGGCGCCACGCTTGGCGGTGGACGCCGAAGCGCTGGCTCCGGACGTCGTCTCGCTTGCCTGGCGCGACGCAGTGTCCGACTTTTCCTCTGCCTTTGGCGTCGCGTCGGAGGAAGTCCAGGACGCTGCGGCGTCGGTCGTCGATGCCTTGGACGACGCGGCGTCGGCCGCCTTGTCCGAGGCACCGCGCGTCTCGTCGGCTACCTCGCCGTCAGCGTCGGTATCGGCCTTGTGAGTCTCGGAGGAGGTCGGCGACTGAGGCGTCTCGTCGGCAGACGTCGACGCATCGATAGGCGTGTTCTTGTCATCCTGATCCTGTCGTTTGCTCATGTGTCGCTAGCCCTTTTCAAACTCATCGTGATCAACGTCGGCGCGTCATGTGTCGCCTACTTCCTGTACGGCGGTCACCAAGGCCTCGGGTGTCGCACCCTGCGCCACGTGCAGCGAAGCGAAACCCATCGTGTCTGCCAGTGTAGCCAAACGCTGACTGGAAACGATTAGCGGTTTGTTCAACGCCGCCTGTCCGCACCAGATAACCAGATGCTCGAGCAATTCGCCACTGGTCACGGTCATGGCCGTGAAATCGCCCATGGCGAGCCAGCCAGCAGCAGTCGCGTCCGGCGCGGTATAAACGCGCCGATAGAGTGCCAGCTTAGTGGCGCGTGCGCCACGCGCCTCAAGCGTCTCGGAGAGCGCCTGGCGCCCCCCCACTCCGCCGACGAGCAGCGCTCGCTGGCCGTCGAGTCGTGCCAGCGAGCGCATCGCCAACAGCGCCTCGCTGGTCGTGCCCAGGCCGGGATCGGGCAAACTCGCCTTGACACCCAGGCCACGGTAAAGCGTCGCCGCCGTCGCCATACCCAGCGCATAGAAACGCGGCCCCTGCGGCAATTGCGGCCAATAGCGATCAAGCCACTCGACCAGACACTCGGCCGCGAAAGGGCTGGTCACGACCACCACGTCGTACTGATCGACATCCAGCAAGGGAGTGCGTTTGACCTCATCAACGTCGAGCGGCTGCAAGTGCATCAACGCAGGATGGGCGGGCAAAAATCCCGCCTCCGACAAGGCCTTGGCCAGCCGTTCGCCACCCTCACCAGGGCGCGTCACCAGAATACGTGACGCAGCGCTCATTCACCTTGGCCGTAAATATCCGCGAGAATCTCACCGGCCCCCTGCTCGAGAAGCGACTCGGCGATACGCACACCCAGCGCTTCAGGCTCGTCGGCCGAGCCACGCCCCTCGGCGCGCAACACATGCGAACCGTCCGGATCCCCGACCAACGCCCGCAGCCATAACGTGCGGTCGCCATCCTCGAGCACGGCATAGCCACCAATGGGTACCTGACAGCCGCCATCCAGGCGCGTGTTCATGGCACGTTCGGCGCGCACTCGAGTCGCCGTCTGCGAATGATCAAGGGGCGCCAGGACCTCGAGCAGCGCTTCATCGTCATAGCGACACTCGATGCCCAACGCGCCCTGGCCGCAAGCCGGCAAGCTGACTTCCGGCGGCAGCTCCTGCGTGATGCGGTGGCCAAGCTCGAGGCGCTCGAGCCCCGAGGTGGCCAGAATGATGGCCTCGAACTCACCGCTGTCCAGCTTACCCAGACGCGTCTGCACGTTGCCACGCAGGTTGAGCACTTCCAGATCGGGGCGCGCCTCCTTGACCTGCAGGCCTCGGCGAAGGCTCGATGTCCCTACGCGCACGCCCCCGGGCAAGGCATCCAGGGTAGCGTAATCGTTGGAGACGAAGGCATCCGTGGGAGCGCCGCTCTCCAGAATCACCGATAGCCCCAGCCCTTCGGGGAAGTGCATCGGCACATCCTTCATCGAGTGCACGGCGATATCGGCGCGTCCGTCCAGCAGCGCCTCCTCCAATTCCTTGACGAATAGCCCCTTGCCGCCGACCTTGGACAGCGGCGAATCGAGGATCTTGTCGCCGCGCGTCGTCAGGGTGACCAGTTCCACCTCGAGTCCGGGATGTAACGCCATCAGACGAGCCTTGACGTGCTCGGCTTGCCATAACGCAAGGCGGCTCTGTCGGGTGGCGATGCGCAGTGTCTGCATGGCGGGCATTGGACTCTCCTCAATAGGCGCACACCGATTTGGCGGCGAGAATGACTAACATCATAAAGCAGTCCCCGGTCGAGGAAAAATCCCGCCCCCAGCGTTCTCGAGCCCTGTCCCGCCTCGCCAGCAGCGCCGACTCTGGTACACTCAGGGTATCATCATCTCGACCAAGCAGGACGCCACGCCCGATGAGCAATACGACCAACCAATCCTGGGGCGGACGCTTCAGCGAACCCACCGACGCCTTCGTCGCACGCTTCACGGCGTCGGTGGACTTCGACCGGCGCCTCTATCATCACGACATTCGCGGCTCCATCGCCCATGCCACCATGCTCGAACGCGTCGGCGTGCTCACCTGTGATGAGCGCGAGGCCATCGTGCAAGGCCTCGGCGAAGTGGAGCGGGAAATCGACGCCGAGCAGTTTCCCTGGTCGGTGGAACTCGAAGACGTCCACATGAACATCGAGGCCAGGCTGACCGAGAAAATCGGTATCACCGGCAAGAAGCTGCATACCGGTCGCTCGCGCAACGATCAGATCGCCACCGACATCCGGCTTTATCTGCGTGACGAGATCGATATCGTCGCGGCCGAGATCGCCCGCCTGCGCGAGGGGCTAATCGAGCTGGCCACGCGCGAGGCCGACACCGTCATGCCCGGCTTCACGCACCTGCAGACCGCCCAGCCGGTGACCTTCGGCCACCACCTGCTGGCCTGGCAGGAAATGCTCACCCGCGACCACGAACGCCTGCTGGACTGCCGGAAGCGCGTCAACGTGATGCCGCTGGGGGCCGCCGCGCTGGCCGGCACCACCTACCCCATCGACCGTCACGTCACCGCCGATTTGCTGGGCTTCGAGCGCCCCGCCGAGAACAGCCTCGACGCGGTCAGCGATCGCGACTTCGCCATCGAGTTCGGCGCCTTCGCCAGCACCCTGCTGATGCACCTGTCACGCATGAGCGAGGAGCTGGTGCTGTGGACTAGCGCCCAGTTCGACTTCATCGACCTGCCCGACCGCTTCTGCACCGGTTCGTCGATCATGCCACAGAAGAAGAACCCTGATGTCCCCGAGCTGGTACGCGGCAAGACCGGGCGCGTCTACGGCCATCTGATGGGGCTTTTAACGCTGATGAAGTCGCAGCCGCTGGCTTACAACAAGGACAACCAGGAAGACAAGGAGCCGCTTTTCGACACCGTCGACACCGTGCAGGGCTGTCTCAAGGCGTTCGCCGACATGGTGCCGGCCATCGAGGCCAAGGCAGGCAATATGTTCGAAGCCGCGCGCAAGGGCTTCTCCACCGCCACCGATCTGGCGGACTACCTGGTGCGTGCCGGCGTGGCCTTCCGCGATGCCCATGAAATCGTCGGCCAAGCCGTGGCGCTGGGCCTGCGCGAGCAGAAGGACCTTTCGGAGATGTCTCTCGACGAATTGCGCCAGTTCTCTGACGCCATTCAGGCCGACGTCTTCGAAGTGCTGACGCTGGAAGGCTCGGTGGCGGCACGCAACCACATCGGCGGCACCGCACCGGATCAGGTCCGCGCGGCTGCCCAACGTGCTCGCGATGCGCTCGCCACGCTGCAACAGGAGGCATGATGCGCTTACTTCCCATGACAGCCGCTCTCGGCATCGCCCTGCTCACGCTCGCCGGTTGCGGCCAAAAGGGCCCGCTCTACATGCCCGATGACGAACAGGCCAGCGAGCAGTACGATCCGGCGGACGCTTATGAAGACGACGCCGACCAGAGCCAAGATGACACTGACCAGAGCCAAGACGACGCCGCGCGCGACGCTTCTTCTCAATCCGACAGCGACGCAGACTGACGATGGATCATTTCAACTACCGCGACGGCCAACTCCATGCTGAAGACGTCCCTCTGGCCGATATCGCCGAGCGTTTCGGCACGCCCTGTTACGTGTATTCACGGGCAACCTTCACGCGCCACTTCAAGGCCTACAGTGACGCGCTGGGCGAACATCCGCACCTGATCTGCTACGCGGTGAAGGCCAATGCCAACCTTGCCGTGCTCGATTTGTTGGCGCGCCTCGGCGCGGGGTTCGACATCGTTTCCCAAGGCGAACTCGAACGCGTGCTGGCCGCCGGCGGCGACCCCGCCAAAGTGGTGTTTTCAGGTGTCGCCAAGCAGGCCGACGAAATGGCCCGCGCGTTAGAGGTCGACATCAAGTGCTTCAACGTGGAATCGCTGCCGGAACTCGAACGCCTGGACCAGGTGGCGGGCGAATGCGGCCAGGTGGCGCGAGTCTCATTGCGCGTCAATCCCGACGTCGACGCCCGGACGCATCCTTACATTTCCACCGGACTCAAGGCCAATAAGTTCGGTATCGCCGTCGACGACGCCTTCGAGGTCTATCAGCGGGCCGCCGAACTGCCGAATCTCGAGGTCGTCGGCCTGGATTGCCACATCGGTTCGCAGCTCACCGAACTGGCGCCCTTCCTCGACGCCCTGGACCGCCTGCTGGTACTGCTCGACCGCCTGCATGAGGCGGGCATCACCGTCGAGCATCTCGACCTGGGCGGTGGGCTCGGCGTGCCTTATCAGGACGAGCAACCGCCCGCCCCCTACGATTACGCCCGGGCCCTGCTCGAGCGCCTCGACGGTCGCGATTTGACGCTACTCTTCGAGCCGGGCCGCTCGATCGCCGCCAACGCTGGCGTGCTCGTGACCCGCGTCGAATACCTGAAGCCCGGCGAGACCCAACATTTCGCCATCGTCGACGCCGGCATGAACGACCTTATTCGCCCCGCGCTGTATGAAGCATGGCAACGCATCGTCCCCGTCGATACCCGGACACCCCGCGAGACGGCACTCTACGACGTGGTCGGCCCAGTCTGTGAAACCGGCGACTTCCTCGGCAAGGCGCGCGAACTGGCCATCGCGCCAGCCGACCTGCTCGCAGTGCGCTCGGCCGGGGCCTACGGCTTCGTGATGGCCTCCAACTACAATAGCCGGCCGCGTCCCGCCGAGATCATGGTCGACGGCGATAGTACGCAAGTCGTGCGCGAACGCGAGACGCTCGCTGCCTTGTGGGCCGGCGAGCACTGCCTGGCGGAGACCTCCTGATGCTGCTGCATTTCACCAAGATGCACGGGCTCGGCAACGACTTCATGGTGGTCGACCTGGTCACCCAGCGCGCGCGGCTCGACACCGAGCGCATCCAGCAACTGGCTGATCGGCATCTCGGTATCGGTTTCGATCAGTTGCTGCTGGTCGAACCACCGCGCGACCCAGAGATGGATTTCCGCTACCGCATCTTCAATGCCGACGGCCACGAGGTGGAGAATTGCGGTAACGGCGCCCGCTGTTTCGCGCGTTTCGTGCGCGAAGCGCGCCTGACCCACAAGCGCGAGATTCGCGTCGAAACCCAGGCCGGGCCCCTGACCCTGCGCGTCGAGGAAGACGAGCGAGTTCGCGTGAACATGGGCGTGCCGCGTTTCGCGCCCGAAGCCGTGCCCTTCGACGCTCCGACCGAGGCGCCCACGCATACCTTGGAAGTCGACGACGCACGTTGGGAGATCGGCGTGGTCTCGATGGGCAACCCCCATGCCGTCCTGGTGGTCGACGATGTCGATACCGCGCCGGTGGCACACCTGGGGCCGCTCATCGAACGCCATGTGCGCTTCCCCCGGCGCGTCAATGTGGGCTTCCTGCAGGTCGTCTCGCGTCACGAGGCGCGCCTGCGGGTCTTCGAACGTGGCAGCGGCGAAACGCTGGCCTGCGGCACCGGCGCTTGCGCGGCGGTGGCCAACGGCATCCGGCGTGGGTTGTTCGAGAGTCCCGTCGATGTTCATCTACCCGGTGGCACACTCACCTTGGAGTGGCCCGCCGAGGACGCCCCCATGGTAATGATCGGCCCCGCCATCAGCGTCTTCGAGGGGCGTATCGCGCTGCCTTAGCAGCATTGCCGAGTGCCCGGAGAACCTTCAAACAACGACACGGCACGCAAGACGGAAACACAGGAGAACATACGCATGTCCCAAGCCCAGGCGCCCGAGCCGCGCACGACGCTCGACCCCGAGCGTGTCGCACATTGGCTGGCCCGTCATCCCGACTTCTTCGTCGGCCGAGAGGGACTGCTCCAACAGCTAAAGGTGCCGCATCCCCAGACTCAAGGCGCGATTTCGCTGCTCGAACGTCTCGTGCACGACCTGCGCGAGCGCGCCGAGACCGCCGAATGGCGCCTCGAGCATCTGTTGGAGACGGCGCGCTACAACGAGGCGCAGTACCAGCGCACACGCTCGCTGATCCTGGCGCTGCTCGAGGCGGAAAACGTCGACGCGCTAGGCGAGGCCTTATCAACCCAACTCAGTGAGCGATTTCGCACCCAAGCGGTCGCGTTGTGGCTAGACTCGCCCCACGATGGCAGCGCCGTACAGCCTCCCCAGTTGCGTCTCGATGATGCCGCGCGCGCGACACTAGAGGAGCTACTCGATGGCCACAACAGCCGCTGCACCCAGCTTTCGCGAGACGCGTGGCGTGAGCTCCTCCCGCATTCCGAGCCACCCGAGAGCAGCGGTTCATGCGCCGTGACGCGCCTGACCATGGGCGAACCGCTCGGCTATCTGCTGCTTGCCAGCCAGGAGAGCGAGCACTTTCGTGCCACGCTCGATACCCTGTTCACCGATTACCTCGGCGAAATCGTCGGGCGCTTGCTGAGCCGACTGGATACCGCGCATGCACGCCGCGATTGAAGATTTCCTGCGCGCCCTGGCGGGGCATTCCAGCCCCGCGACGCTGGATGCCTATCGGCGCGACTTGGCCGCGCTGGCGCATTTTCTCGAGGCGCATGACATCGACGACTGGTCCACGCTGGATGCCGCCCTGGTGCGTCGTTTCCTGGGCGCCGAGCGCACCCGAGGTCTGGCCCCGCGCAGCCTCGCCCGGCGCCGCGCCGCGCTATCGCGTTTCGCCGATCATCTGGTACGCAGCGGCGTACTTGCCCACAACCCCGTGGCCTTGACCCAGACCCCGCGTCAGCCTCAGCACCTGCCGCGTCCGGTGGATGTCGATCAGTTATCGCGCTTTCTGGATACCCCGCACGACGACACCCCGCTCGCGGTGCGCGATCAGGCCATGCTGGAATTGTTCTATTCCTGCGGGCTGCGCCTGGCGGAATTGACGGCGCTGGACGTCACGGACCTAGAGACTCGGCGTGTGCGGGTCGTAGGCAAGGGCAGCAAACCGCGCCAGATGCCCCTCGGCGGCCGTGCCCAGGCGGCGCTGACGGCATGGTTCAAGGTCCGTGGCCAACTGGCCGACGCAGAAGAACGCGCGCTGTTCGTCGGTCAACGCGGCGCACGACTCGGGCATCGCGCGGTACAGAAGCGCCTCGTGCATCTTGCCCGCGAGCGCGGCCTGCCCGAACATCTGCACCCGCATCGCCTGCGTCACTCCTTCGCCAGCCACCTGCTCGAATCGAGCCAGGATCTGCGCGCCGTGCAGGATTTGCTGGGGCATGCCAACCTGTCCACCACGCAGATCTATACACGCCTCGACTGGCAGCATCTCACCGACGCCTACGATCAGGCACACCCGCGCGCCCGGCGTCACGACACATCCGGTGAGGACTGAGACTCACGGTTCTGACTCACGGCTCTGGAGACGACCCCGATGGCAATAACCGCGCTGACCTTCGATCTTGACGATACGCTGTGGAACAACCGTCCTGTCCTGGAGCGCGCCGAGACCGGCCATTATCAGTGGCTCAGCGACGCCCTCGCCGCTGCCTCACCAGACACCGCTCGTACGTTCATGACTGACTACCCGTTGAGCGCGTATCAGCAATACCGTCTCGACGTGGCGCAGCGCTTTCCGCTCAAGCGCGGCGATTTCACCTGGATTCGCGAACGTGCATTATTCGAGATGGTGGAAGCTTACGGGCTGTCTCGCCTTAGGGCGCGCCTGTGGGCGGCACACGCCATTGCGCATTTCCTCGACCTGCGCCATGACCTCACGCCCTACCCCGAGGTGGTGGCCATGCTCGACACGCTGCGCCGTGGTTATAGGATCGCCGCGATCACCAACGGCAACGCCGACCTCAAGCGTCTGGACCTGGCCGAGCATTTCAGCGTCATGATCGCTGCAGGCGAGCTGCATGCCCCCAAACCCGACCCGCGCGCCTTCCTCGCGGCGCTGGCAAGGCTCGACGCCCAGCCGGCGCAAGGTCTCCATATCGGCGACTCCTGGCGCGAGGATGTGCTACCAGCACAGCGCCTGGGCATGCAGGTCGCCTGGATCGACGCCAAGCACGAAGGCCCGTGCGAGCTGCTCCCCGGCGTACATCGCCTCACGCACGTGCGTGAACTGCCCACCCTACTCGCTAGGCTGGCAGGCTAGGTTGACGCGTCATCCCTATCGCATAGCCAGGCATCCATGCGCGCGCATGCTTCGTCGACACCTTGCCGCTTGAGCGCCGAGAACAGCTGCACGCTGACCAGATCTTCCCACTCGGCGAGCTGGCGGCGCACCGCCAGAAGCGAAGACTTGGCCGCTCCGGGCTTGAGCTTGTCGGCCTTGGTCAACAGGATGTGCACGGGCATCGCTTTCTCATCAGCCCAGCCCAGCATCATCTGATCGAACTCGGTCAGCGGGTGGCGTACGTCCATGACCAACATCAAGCCCCTGAGCGTCTCACGCTGATACAGATACTCGCTCAAGTGACGCTGCCACTCCAGCTTGACCTGATCCGGCACCTTGGCGAAGCCGTAACCGGGCAGATCCACCAACCGGTACGCCTCGTCGTTTGCGAGGGTGAAGAAGTTGATCAGCTGCGTGCGCCCCGGCGTTTTGGAGGTGCGCGCCAACGCCTTCTGCTGAGTGAGCGTATTGATCGCGCTCGACTTACCGGCGTTGGAGCGCCCGGCAAACGCCACTTCCGCGCCCGTGTCAGTAGGGCACAAGGCCAGGCGCGGCGCGCTGATTAAAAAACGCGCGGTCTGGTAGTTGATCTTGCCATCTTGCATGCTGGTTCTCGACTGAGCTGCCGCCTATACGCGGCGAATGATCCATGAGGGACGTTTGCGCCACAGTGTATCATTGCGTGGACGTCACGCATGCTGGCAAAGCCTCACCGATAGCCCTCGCGCCCTTTCCATATCGTGGCTTGGAGTGGTATCACTAACGCATGCGTTCACATTGGCCGTTCGGGAACCCCGGTTGCCGACGCGGTTCAAACGTTCATCAAAGGCGGCGACGCTTAAGCACCGTCCGTTTTTATCAAGGAGAATTGCATGTTGAAGTCGTTGTTAGTACTGGTCGCCGGCCTGGGTATGTCAACGCTGGTCATGGCCGCCCCCCCGGTCGCAGGAGAGGATTACAAGGTACTCGACGAGCCGGTAAAAACCGAGGTACCGGATGGCAAGATCGAGGTCAACGAGGTGTTCTGGTACGGCTGCCCGCACTGCTACGCCCTTGAAGGGCCGCTCAATGCGTGGGTCGACGAACTGCCCGACGACGTGGCCTTTCAGCGCATCCCAGCCACCATGGGCGATACCTGGACCAAGCATGCGCGCGCCTTCTACGCCGCCAAGGCGTTAGGCATCCAGAAAGACATGCACAGTGACTTCTTCGATGCCATCCACGAGAAAGGCCAACGCCTCACCGAACCGAACGACATCGCCGAATTCTTCACTCACTATGGCGTCAGCAAGGACGACGCGCTCGATGCCCTCGAGTCCTTCGGCGTGAAAAGCCAGATCAATCGCGCCAACGCCAAGATGCGTAGCTACAAGATCATGGGAGTTCCCGCTCTGATCGTCGACGGTCATTACGTGATCACACCCAGCAGCGCTGGCTCGCTGGAAAACATGCCCAAGATCGCCGATGCCCTGATCGACAAGGTACGCAGCGAACGCAATGAGTAACGCCACCGCCGCGGCGCCTGCCTCCCAGGCGCCCCGCTCGCTACGCCTTCTGACCTGTAATCTGCAGGTCGGTATTCATACTTCGGCCTACCATCATTACCTGACGCGCAGTTGGCAGCATCTGTTGCCGCATCCCAAGCGCCAGGGGCGCCTCGACCTTATCGGCGACATGCTGCGCGGCTACGATATCGTCGGCCTTCAGGAAGTCGATGGGGGCAGTTTCCGCTCGGGGCACGTCAATCAGGTCGAGTATCTCGCCACGCGGGCCGAGTTGCCTCACTACTACCAGCAGCTCAACCGCAACCTGGGGCGTGTCGCCCAGCACAGCAATGGCCTGCTGTCGCGTCTTAAACCGCACCAAATAGACGAGTATCGCCTGCCCGGCACGTTACCGGGTCGCGGCGCCATTCATGCACGCTTCGGCGACGGACCGGATGCCTTGCATCTGGTCGTGGCGCACCTGGCATTGGGGCATCGCGCGCGTACCCGGCAGCTCGACTACTTGAGCGAGCTCATTCAACCGCTACGCCACGTGATAGTGATGGGTGATCTCAACTGCACGCCGGATCAGATCAACGCCCACCAGCGCTTCTGTCATGCGCTGCCACTGCATCCTGCGGCAATGCCGTTGTCATATCCCGCCTGGCAGCCGCGCCGCGCGCTCGACCATATTCTGATCTCCGACGCCTTGCACGCCGAACGCTTCGAGGTGCTCGACCGATTGTTTTCCGACCACCTGCCGGTGGCGGTGGATATTCAACTACCCACCGCCTGCCTGCGCAGCATGCCCAACGACAATGCCGCCTCGTGAGCAAGCAGCAGCACATCAGCACAGTCGCGACGCTTACGTCGCGGCCATGAGCCGCACCCAGTCGATCATCGGCGCAGGATAGACCCCCAACAGCACGACCAAGGCCGCCAGCGCCAGCACCACCACGCCGCCGGCACGTTGCGCCCAGTCGGTAGTCGCGTCACGGCGCTGCATGCCCGGCTCGGGCAAAAAGAGCGTCACCATCACGCGTAGATAGTAGTAAAGGCCGATAGCACTCCCCGCCACCACGGCGCCGACCAGCCACCAGCGGCTGGCTTCGACCCCCACCGCGACGATGTAGAACTTGCCGATAAAGCCGGCGGTCAAGGGGATCCCTGCCAGTGACAGCATCATCACCGTCAGTACCGCCGTCAGATAGGGCCGCCGCCAGAACAAGCCACGGTAATGGTGCAAGCGGCTAGCATCGGCGCCGCCGTAGGGGCTCGACAGCAGCGTCACCACGCCGAAAGCGCCCAGCGTCGTCAGCACATAGGTCACTAGATAGATACTCGCGGTTTCCACCGCCATCCCCTCGTTGATCACCAGTGCCACCAGCAAATAGCCGAAATGCGCGATCGAGGAATAGCCCAGCAGGCGCTTGAGATCTTGCTGCATCAACGCCAGCAGGTTGCCGGTCAGCATCGTCACGAAGGCGAGTACAGCGAGTAGGCTGTGAAACCAGGCATCCTGGATCGCCGGAGCGGATTGCAGAAGACGCAACAAGACGACCAGTACCGCCACCTTGCTGGCCGAGGCCAGGAAAGTGGCCGCCGGGGCGGGACTGCCTTCGTAGACGTCCGGCGTCCACAGATGGAAAGGCACGATGGAGAGTTTGAAGCCCAGCCCGATGAGCATCATGCCCATGCCAGCCAGCAGCCATCCATCGCCACCTGCCGACGCCAATGCCCCACCCAATCCGGCGAAATCGAGATGCCCGGTACGCGCGTACAGAAGCGCCATGCCGAACAGCAAGAAGGCTGAGGCTGCCGCGGAAAGCACCATGTACTTGACGCCCGCTTCTAGGGCACCCCGCTCGCGATAGGTGTAGGCCAGCATGCCGTAAAGCGGCATCGATAATAGTTCCAGGCTGAAGAACAGCGAGGCCAGGTGGCGACTGCTTACCAGCGCAATCCCACCGGCGGCGGCACACAGCAGCAGCAGATAATACTCCTCGCGTGGACCACGCGCGCCTTCGAGGTAAGCATGTCCCAGCGTGGCGCAGGCCAGCGTGGCGATGAGAATCAGCACGCCGCCGAAGATCGACAGACCGTCCACCGTTATCAGCGGCGTCACATCGAGTGGCGCCTGCCACCAGGCCAGAAGCTGTGCCGCCAGCGCCAGATTGAGGCCGACCACGGTCAACGTGGCCGTCAGGTCGTGATGCCGACGCCACGCAATGGTCAACATGACCACGATAGCCGTGGCACAGACGAGGATTAGCGGTGAAAGAGCAAGCAACGACGTCATGGCGTCTCCTCAGGCATGGCAGGCGTTTCTTCCAGCGTCATGATGCGCTCGACGTTTTGCATCGCCGCCTCCGAGGTATCCAGCAACGGGCCAGGATAGAGCCCGACCCACAACACCAGGACCAGCAGACCGAGCATCATCACGATCTCGCGGCCATCGAGCCCGCCCAGAGGGGTATCTTCCTTGGCCGGACCGAAGTAGACGCGTTGCATGATGAATAGCGAATAGATCGCCGCCAGTACGAAGCCGCTACTGGCAACCACGACCACCCAGGGCCAAGTACCGAAGGTGCCGAACAGCACCAGGAACTCACCCACGAAGTTGGCCGTCCCCGGGATGCCCATCGAGGCCGCCACGAAACACAGCGCAATGCCCGGCAAGCCCTTGATGCGGCCCCACAGGCCGCCCATCAAACGCATGTCGCGGGTATGCAGGCGCTCATAGAGTTGGCCACTGATAATGAAGAGCCCCGAAGCCGAGAAGGCATGCGCGACCATCAGCACCACCACGCCCTGCAGGGCCAGCTCGGTACCACTGTAGATACCGATCAGCACGAACCCCATGTGGGAAATGCTGGAATAGGCCACCAAGCGTTTCAGATCATGCTGGCCACACGCCAGGATCGCGCCGTAGAAGATCCCCAGGATGCCCAGCCCCATCGCGACCGGTGCGAAAGCCTGGGAAGCCTCGGGAAATAGCGGCAAGGCGAAGCGCAACATACCGTAGGCGGCCGTCTTGAGCAGAATCCCCGCCAGATCGACGCTCCCCGCCGTGGGCGCCTGGGCATGCGCGTCGGGTAGCCACCCATGCAGCGGCACCACCGGCATCTTGACCGCGAAAGCGATGAAGAAGCCCAGCATCAGCCACCATGCCATCTGGGGGGAGAGCTCGTTCTGGGCAGTATGGCGCAACGCCTCGTAGCTGAAGCTGTATTCCCCGGTGGCGGCGTAATGTGCAAACACCAGGCCGAGAATGGCCACCAGCATCAAAAGCCCGCTGGCCTGTGTGTAGATGAAGAATTTCGTCGCCGCCTGGATACGCGTGTTGCCCGTGGAACCGCTATGCCCCCACAACGCAATCAGGAAGTACATGGGGACCAGCATCATCTCCCAGAAGAAGAAGAACAGGAACAGATCGATGGCCAGAAAGACACCGACCACGCCCCCCAGAATCCACAACAGGTTGAGATGGAAAAAACCGATGCGACGCGAGATCTCGTGCCACGAGCACACCACCGCCAGCACGCCGAGTAGCCCGGTGAGCGCGATCATGATCAACGACAGGCCATCCAGCGCCAAGTGGACCTCGATGCCGAAACGGGGGATCCACGCGGCGCGCCACTCGAGGGCCCAGTCCGCAGCGCCCTGCGCGGCATTCAAGCCATAATCGCCATGCCACCACACGCCCAAGACCAGCGCCAACTCGAGCAGCATGGTACCCAGGGCAATCCAGCGCGGCGGTTGCTCGCCGAAACGCTCGGCTTGCCAACACAGCAACCCACCGATGAAGGGGATCAGAATCAAACAGACCAGAATCATCAGCGCTGCGCCCCCTCAGCTTGCCACGTTAGCCTTCTATCCCCGCCACCGGTGTCTTTCTTCAAGTCGTACATCGCTTACCCCAAAGCCAGGAAGATCAGCACCACGGTCGCGCCCAGCGTCATCGAAACGGCATAGTGGCGCAGCCGCCCCGTCTGGGATCGCGTCAACAGCCAGCGCAGGCCGCGCGCCAGCAACGGCACCAGATTGCACAATCCGTTGATCCAGTCGCTACGCCACAGCCACACCAGGCCACGGAACGGCTTGACCAGCACTGCGTCAAACAGGGCATCGAAGCCCCAGGCGTGATGCCAGAGGCGCCACAGGCGCGCGCCTTCCGGTAGAGCGACCAGGCGCGCCACCAACTCGCGTCGCCACGCGAACAGCCACAGCGCTACGGCCACACCGCCCACGGCGATCAGCATGGCACCGATCTCCAGCGCATGGCGCCCGGTTTCCTTCGCCGCGCCGGGGCTCGCCGGCAGCACCTCGTCGAGTGGAGGGTGAATCCAGGCGCCGACCAGCGTCGAGAGTACGATCAGCACGACCAATGGCAGGCCATGCACCAGACCGCGTCCCCCCTCGGCATGCCGGCTATGATCGCTCCCCGACGTACCGTGGAAAGTGCCGACGATCAAGCGCACGGTATACAGGGAGGTCAGCAGCGCGCCGACCAGACCCGCCATCAGCAAGCCGATATGCCCGGACGCCAGCGCCTCCCAGAGGATCTCATCCTTGCTGTAGAAGCCGGCCGTCACCAGCGGCAACGCCGCCAGCGCCGAGCCACCGACCACGAACCCAGCATAGGCCAGCGGCAACTTTCGCCACAGCCCGCCGAGGCGTCGCATCTCCTGCTCATGATGACAGGAGATGATCACCGACCCCGCCGAGAGGAACAGCAACGCCTTGAAGAAGGCGTGAATCATCAGATGGAAAATGGCCGCATCGAAGGCCCCAACACCTAGCGCCAGGAACATGTAGCCGATCTGGCTCATCGTCGAATAGGCCAGCACGCGCTTGATGTCCGTCTGCGCCAGGGCGGCAAACCCAGCCATCAATAGCGTCACCGCGCCGATCCAGCCCACCAGCGTCAGAACATCCGGTGCCAGCAGGAACAGGCCATGCATGCGCGCGATCAGATACACCCCGGCGGTGACCATGGTGGCCGCGTGGATCAGCGCCGATACCGGCGTGGGGCCGGCCATGGCATCAGCCAGCCAGGTGTGCAGCGGCAACTGCGCGGACTTGCCCAGCGCCCCGCCAAGCAGCATCAACGTGGCCAGTTCGACCATCAGGTCGCCACGCGCCCAGACTTCGGGCGCCCGCGCCAACAGCGTCTGAATGTTCAGCGTGCCCAGCTCGACGAACAGGATGAATAGCCCGATCGCCATCAACACATCGCCGATACGCGTCACCAGGAAGGCCTTGAACGCCGCCCAGCCATTGGCCGAGTCATGGTAGTAATAGCCGATCAACAAATAGCTGCACAGGCCGACGCCTTCCCAACCGAGATACAGCAGCAGCAGATTGTCGCCCAGCACCAGCAGCACCATGCTGAACACGAACAGATTCATGTAGGCATAGAAACGGCGAACCCCTGTGTCGCCGCGCATGTACCAGGCCGCAAACAGATGGATCAAAAAGCCCACGCCGGTGATCACGCCGAGCATCGTCAGCGACAGCCCATCGACCAACAGCCCCATCGACGACTGGAAATCGCCCACGTCGATCCAGGTCCAAAGCGCCATGACCTGCGCCGCCGAGCCGTGTTCAAGAAAATCGAGGGCCACCCACACGGTCGTGGCCGCCGCCAGTCCCAGCGCAGTGACCCCCACCGTCGCCGCGCCACGCAGCGACAGGCGGTCACCGCTCAGCGCCAGGACGAGACACCCCAACAGGGGAAACAAGAATGTCAGAGTGAGTAGATTCATCCGCGCAACCTGCTTGCCGCATCGATATCAAGGGTCTTGAAGCGCCGATAGAGCTGCAACAACAGCGCCAGTCCCACGCTTGCCTCGGCCGCTGCCAGGGTAATCACCAGCAGGAACATGACCTGGCCATCGGGCTGCCCCCAGCGCGTCCCCGCGACGATGAAGGCGAGCCCCGCCGCATTCATCATGACTTCCAGGCTCATCAGCACGAACAGCATGTTACGCCGCATCATCAGCCCCACCAGCCCCAGCGCGAAGAGGATCGACGCCAGGATCAGGCCGTGTTCCATGGGAACGCCATTCATCGTGAAGTCTCCTCGCTTGAGGTGTCGTCACCGAGCGAGCGCTCGCTGGCGGCGCGCCCGCGGCCATCTGCAGTGCGTTTGCTCGGCACTTGGTGTACTGCGTGTGCCTCGTCATGCGACTCGCTGCGCCCCAGATGAGACGCCGCCACCAATGCCGCCAGCAGCAGCATCGCGGCAAGCTCGACGACGATCAGGTAAGGTCCGAACAGCAACGTACCCACCGCCTTGGCGGTCAAGGTCTCGCCCTCGATACGTCCGCCTACATCGGCACCGATCAATGTCGCCAACAGCACCAACAGCAAGACCCCGCTGAGTATCGCCGGCCCCAGCCAGGTACGTGGGCGCAACCAGGCACTCTCTTGCTGCGCGGCGGCCTCGCCGAGGTTGAGCATCATGACCACGAACACGAACAACACCATGATCGCGCCAGCGTAGACGATGATTTCCAGTGCCCCGGCGAAGGGTGCCCCCAACGCAAAGAACACCATCGCCACCGCGATGAGCGAGACGATCAGGTAAAGCAAGGCATGTACCGGGTGCCGCCCGGTAACCACCCCAAGCGTCGCGAGCACGGTGACCACGGCGCTGAGATAGAAGGCGATTTCCATGGTATCTCCCTATTCTGGTAAGGGCATCCCTGATCAGGGCATCAACGACTTGACGTTGATCGGCTCGGCTTCGTTCTGCGCCTCGCCCTTGTCTTTTCCGGCGATCGACAGCCCCGCCACGCGATAGAAGTTGTAGTTATGATCCTTGCCCGGGCCGGAGATCAGCAAGTCTTCCTTCTCGTAGACCAGTTCCTGGCGCCGAAACTCGCTCATCTCGAAATCCGGCGTCAGTTGGATCGCCGAGGTCGGGCAAGCTTCCTCGCACAGTCCGCAAAAGATGCAGCGTGAAAAATTGATGCGGAAGAATTCCGGGTACCAGCGGCCATCCTCTTGCTCGCCCTTCTGCAGCGAGATACACGCTACCGGGCATGCCACTGCACACAGATTGCACGCCACGCAGCGCTCCTCGCCGTCGGGGTCGCGGGTCAGCACGATACGTCCACGATAGCGCGGCGATAGATAGACCGATTCTTCCGGATATTGCAGGGTCTCGCGCTTGCGGAAAGAGTGCATGAAGACCATGCCCATCGTCCGTAGCTGCGATCCGGTCCCCGCGAGCAGTGATTTAATCTTCACGGTATCCTCCAGTCTCGACGCTTAGCCACCGGCGGGGCTGAATACGAGAATCAGCGCACCGGTCACCAGTAGATTGATCAGGGTCAATGGCAGGCATATCTTCCACCCGAAGCTCATCACCGCGTCATAGCGGGGACGCGGCAGTGCCGCACGCAGCAGCACGAAAAAGCCCACGAACACGGCAGTCTTGAGCAGGAACCACACGATAGGCGGCAGCCACGGGCCGTGCCAGCCACCCAAGAACAGCGTCACGATCAGCGTCGATACCAGTACGATGCCCACGTACTCGCCGATGAAGAACATGCCCCATTTCATGCCCGAGTACTCGACGTGATAGCCATCGGCCAGCTCCTGCTCGGCCTCGGGCTGGTCGAACGGGTGACGGTGCGTCACAGCGATGCCGGCGACCAGAAAGGTACAGAAGCCGAAGAACTGCGGCACGATGAACCATACCGTTTCCTGGGCGGCAACGATCTCGCGCATATTGAACGAACCGGCCATGGCCACCACCCCCATCAGCGACAAGCCTATGAAGACTTCATAGGACAGTGTCTGCGCCGAGGCGCGCATCGCCCCCAGCAAGGCGTACTTGTTGCCGCTCGACCATCCACCGAAGAGCACTGCATAGACGTTGATGCCCGCCATGGCGAAGAAGAAAAGCAAACCGATATGCAGATCGGCCACCCCCCAACTGGGCGTAATGGGAATGACCATGAAGCTCAG
Organism: Chromohalobacter sp. 296-RDG; assembly: GCF_029889885.1. Lineage (GTDB taxonomy): Bacteria > Pseudomonadota > Gammaproteobacteria > Pseudomonadales > Halomonadaceae > Chromohalobacter. The sequence goes on along the minus strand of NZ_JARANY010000007.1, from coordinate 23,208 downwards.
CAACAGCGATGCCATGGCGATGGCCGGCGCCAGCACGAAGAAGGTACGATTGGCGAACGGCGGGATCCAGTCTTCCTTGAAGAGGATCTTGAGCATGTCGGCGAGAAGCTGCATCACCCCGAACGGCCCAACGCGATTGGGGCCGTAACGATCCTGCCATAGGCCCAAAAGACGCCGTTCCAGCATGGTCAGCAGCGCCCCTGCACCCACCGCAGCGATCAGGATCACCAGTGCTTGAAAAAGCGCGAACGCGATCGCCTCGACCTGTGGCGTCCACCAGCTCATGCGCTCACCTCCTGGGGTTCGAGATGGGCCCACTCAGGCTCGGCCAAGGGCAGTCCCGACTGATCCGGCACGCCGATCATGCCATCGGGCCACGCATCGCTGATCGCCACCGGTAGCGTTAGATGTCGTTCTCCCAGGTTGAGCGTCAACGTGGCATCCGGCGATATCCGCAACCGCTCAGCGGCCCCGCGCGACAGGGTGAAGCGTGTCGCGGCCATGCGCGCCTGGATCGGCTCGGCCCGCGCCGAGGTCTCGTCGCCCCCGAACAACCGCGCCTGCGGTACCGCCAGCCATTGGTCGTCACGCGCAGCGAAGCTTGACGGCAGCGTTCGCGCATAGTCGTAATCCCCGGGCAGTGGCCCCAACAACCGCACACCGGGATCGCCAGCCCGCAGATGTCCACCGACCTCGTCCTGGAACTTGTTCCATGCTTGCGGCGAATTCCATCCCGGCGCCCAGGCAAACGCCACTTCGCGGCGTGGCTCGGCGTGACCGGAATAGCCCTCCATGGAGAACGCGAACGGTGTGTCGGCGTCCTGCGGCGCACGGGGTTCGCTGACATCGAGGTTGGCACGCATCGCCGTGCGACCGCTATAGCGGTGAGGCTCGCGCGCCAGACGCAGCCCATGCACACGATAGGCGGCGCTCAAACCGGCATCGCCGGCCGGCGCTAGGGCGGGATACGTCATGGCCATGTCACGCGTCACTTCATCGAGCGTGAGTGGCGTCATCGCCTGACGTTCGACGCTGACCTTGAGCGCGTTGAGCCACCGCCAGCTTTCGCGGATGCGCGTTTCGGGGCGGATATAGCTGGGCTCGAAGACCTGATAGAAACGCTGAGCCCGGCCCTCCAGGCTGACCAGAGTGCCATCGCTTTCGGCAAAGCTCGCCGCCGGGAGTCCGATGTCCGACTTGTCCCAGGTCGCGGTGCGCTGATGATCGAGCGTGACGATGCAACCGGCACGCTGCAGGGCGGCGTCGACCTGACCCGCATCGGCCCGCGCATACAGGTCATTCTCGAGAATCACCACGCCATCGGCCTCGCCGCTAGTCAAGCATTCCAGAGCCCAATCCAGCGATTGTCCACCCAGCAGCGACAGGCCGGTGCTATTGGCCTCACGGCGCACCAGCGACAACGCCCCGGGCCGTGTCCGCCGCGCCAGGGCGCGCGCCACGTTGCCGGCCGCCTCGAGCACCGCTGGCGTCCCCAACGTGCCACCCGAAACCACCAGCGGACGCTGGGCCGCCATCAAGGCCTCGGCAATACGGCTTGCAAGCGCTGTGGTCACATCGTCGAGGGCGTCCGGGCACGGCGCCTCGGGGTCGATGTAGTGCGCCACGGCGAAGCCGAATCGCGCGATGTCATCCGGGGCGGCGTGATAGGTCCGCTCCGCCAGCTCGTCCAGTTCGGTGGCATCCGGCGTGGCCATGAACAGTGGATGACGTTCATCTTGGGCTATGGTCTTGACTGCTTCGGCATTCCAGGATGGGATACCACGCTCGGCGGCCAGCGCCTCGCCCTTGGCGTTGACCGCCTGGCGAATGGCCAGGGCCATGCGCGCGGCGCTATTGATGAGGTCCTCGCCGAGCACGAACACCGCATCGCAGTGCTCGATCTCGCGCAGACTCGGCGACGGCAGGCCACAGCGAGTATTGAGCTCGTTCATGCGGACCAGCAACTCGAGTTCACGGGCGGCGATGCCGGTAGAGAAGTTGGCATCCCCCACCAGCGTGCGCAGCATATGGTTGCTCTCCAGGCTCGCCCGTGGAGAGCCGATGCCGATCACACGACGCGCATTGCGCATGCCATCGGCGGCACGGTCCAGCGCATCGTCGATTTCCAGACTGATGGTGCCGGCGACCACGCCCGAATCGCCCCCAGCGGCGACACGCTGGCGCTCGCGCCATTCGGGTACGCGCGGACGATCCTCGCGGTTCACGTAGCCGTATCCGAAACGCCCGCGGTCACACAGGAAGTAGTGATTCACTTCACCGTTGTAGCGGTTCTCGATCCGCCGAATATCGCCGTAACGCTCGCCGGGGCTGATATTGCAGCCTACCGCGCACTGATGGCAGACGCTGGGCGCGAACTGCAGGTCCCACTTGCGGGTGTACTGCTCGGAGTGGGTCTGGTCGGTGAACACCCCGGTCGGACAGACTTCGGTGAGATTGCCGGAGAAGGGGCTCTCCAGCGTGCCTTCCTGAAAGCGCCCGAAATAGACGTTGTCGTGCGCCCCGAAGGCACCCAAGTCACCGCCGCCGGCATAATCCTGATAGAAGCGCACGCAGCGATAGCAGGTGATGCAGCGGTTCATCTCATGGCCGATGAACGGCCCCAGGTCCTGGTTCTTGTGGGTACGCTTGCGGAACCGGTAACGACGGCTATCGTGGCCGGTCATCACCGTCATGTCCTGCAGATGGCAGTGGCCGCCTTCCTCGCAGACCGGGCAGTCATGCGGGTGATTGATCATCAACCATTCGATGACGTTTTTGCGAAAGGCTTTGGCTTCGTCATCCTCGATGGAGATGTAGGCGTCCTCCTGTACCGGCGCCATGCACGACATCACCAGTATGCCTTGGGTGTCGTCGGCATTCTTGTACTGCTTGACCGCACACTGGCGACACGCACCGACACTGCCCATGGCCGGGTGCCAGCAGAAATACGGAATATCCAGCCCTAGCGACAGGCACGCGTGCAGCAGATTGTCGGCGCCGTCGACCTCGTAATCCCGGCCATCAACGTGAATCGTTGCCATTATCGCTCCTCGCCCGTCGTCATCGTCACGTCGTTCATACGCTACCTACCGGGATCGGGTCGGCATGCGCCTTACCCTGGCCACGCGTGACGCCACGCTCGAATTCATCGCGGAAATAGTGAATCGCCGACGCCATTGGCATGGCCGCGCCTGGCGCATGCGCGCAGAAAGTGCGCCCTGGCCCCAGGTCCACCGCCAGCGATTCCAGCAAGTCGATGTCTCCTCGCTCGCCCTCGCCAGCCTCCAGGGCCTGCAGGAGTTTGACGCTCCACGGCAATCCATCGCGGCACGGCGTACACCAGCCACAGGACTCGCGGGAGAAGAATTCCTCCAGGTTGCGTGCCAGTGACACTACGCTCTGATCGTCGGCAACCACCGCGATGAGCCCGGTGCCCAGACGGCTGCCGGCATTGCCGATGGTGTCGAAATCCAGGGCCAACTCGAGATGCTCGGGCAGCAGAAAGCCGGTACTCCCGCCACCGGGTAGCCAGGTCTTGAGTGTATGGCCATCGCGCATGCCGCCGGCACGCTCCATCAACTCGCTGCCCGTGGTGCCCATCGGCAACTCCCACAGGCCTGGGTGCTTGACCTTGCCCGAGACGCCGTACAGCTTGGTGCCGCCATCACCGCTCTTGCCCTGGGACAAGCCTTGATACCAATCCGCCCCGTGCAGCACGACGGATGGTACGTTGCACAGCGTCTCGACGTTGTTGACCACGGTGGGCTTGCCCCAGGCCCCACTTTGCCCCGGAAAGGGTGGTTTGGCCCGCGGGTTGGCACGCTTACCTTCCAGCGAGTTGATCAGCGCGGTTTCCTCGCCGCAGATATAACGCCCGGCGCCGGTATGCAGGACGATATCGAAGTCCCAGCCGCTACCGGCCACATCACGCCCCAGCCAGCCATTGGCACGCGCTTCTTCCAACGCGCGCTGGACCGTGCGCGCGGCATCGACGTATTCGCCGCGCATGAAGATATAGCCCTGGTAGGCATTGTTGGCGAAGCCGGCGAGGATCATGCCCTCGATGAGCAGATGCGGCTGCTGTTCGAGCAACAGACGATCCTTGAAGGTGCCGGGCTCCATTTCGTCGGCGTTGCAGACGATATAGCCGCGCGGGATGCCCTCGCCCTGCATGGTCAGGCTCCACTTGAGCCCGGCGGAGAACCCACCACCACCGCGCCCACGCAGATTGGCGGTCTTCAACTCGTCGATCAGCGCCTTCGAGGTCAGGTCTCGAAAGGCGCGTTCGACGCTGGCGTAGCCCTGCTGCTCGCGATAGGCGTCGAGCATTACCGGCGTGCCATCATCGTTGAGCCGAAAGGTCAGCGGGTGCGTTTCAGGGCGGCGTTCGTCGCGGTCTTGCAGAATCCGGCTCATGCCTCGTTCTCCCAATTCATGCGTACCCCTCCAGCAGCGTGGGGATCTCCTCGGGCGTCACCGGCCCGTAGGTATCGTCACCGATCATCAGCGCCGGGCCGCGATCGCAGGCGCCGAGACAGCACACCGGAAGCAGCGTGAACCGGTCATCCGGTGTGGTCTGCCCGAAGCCGATGCCCAGATGCGCAAAGAAGGCATCACGCAGGACTTCGTAATCGGTGAGAAAGCAAGAACTGCTGTCACATATCAGGATCACGTGGCGCCCCACCGGCTGGCGGAAGATCAAGCTATAAAACGTCGCCACTTCCTCGACGCTTGCCGGCGCTACGCCAAGCTCGCGCGCGATGGCGTCAATGGCGGCGTCCGGCACCCAACCATGGCGCTTCTGCACGATCTTGAGCGCCTCGATGCTGGCCGCCTGCGGCTGCGGGTAATGCTCGCGCTCATGAGCGATGGCCGCCCGATCCTCGTCGTGCAGCACGAAGCCGTCGGTGGCAATGGGCGTGGAAGTAGTCGAAGCGTGTGTCATGTCAGCGGTCCACGTCGGCCATCACGAAATCGATACTCCCCAGATGGGCGATCAAGTCCGGTACCAAGGCACCGCGCACCGCTGCAGGGATCTGCTGCAGATGCGGGAAACTGGGCGTGCGGACGCGCGTGCGATAGCTCATGGTGTTGCCATCCGAGGTCAGGTAATAGCTATTGATGCCCTTGGTCGCCTCGATCATCGACAGCGACTCGTTGGGCTTGAGCACGGGGCCCCAGGAGACCTGCAGGAAATGCGTGATCAGGGTTTCGATGTGCTGGAGCATCTTCTCGCGCGGCGGCGGCGTGGTCAGCGGATGATCGGCCTTGTAGTCGCCGGCCGGCATATGATCGACGCATTGCTGGATAATGCGCAGGCTCTGGCGCATCTCGTCGATGCGCAGCTGGCCCCGGTCGAAGGCATCGCCGTTGGCCCCTAGCGGCACCTCGAAATCGAAATTCTCGTAGCCGGAATAAGGGCGCTTCTTGCGTAGGTCGAAGTCGCAGCCGGTGGCGCGCAGATTGGGCCCGGTGACGCCCCATTCGAGCGCCTCACGGGTGGTGAAGGCAGCCACCTGTTTGGTGCGCTCACGAATGACGGCATTTTCCATCATCGCGCGCTCGTATTCGATGAGTCGCTTGGGCATCCAATCGAGGAAGCCCTGAACCAGCTTGTCCCAGCCATTGGGCAGGTCGTGCGCGGTGCCACCGATGCGATACCACGCCGGGTGCATGCGAAAGCCGGTAATGCCCTCGATGACCTCATAGGCCTTCTGGCGATCGGTGAAGGTGAAGAACACCGGCGTCATCGCACCCAGGTCCTGCAGATAGGTGCCCAGGAACAGCAAGTGGCTATTGATGCGGAACATTTCCGCCATCATCACACGAATGGTCTTGGCGCGATCGGTCACCTGAATACCTGCCAGCTTTTCCACCGCCATCACATACGGCAGGTTGTTCATTACCCCGCCGGTGTAGTCGATACGATCGGTGTAGGGAATATAGCTGTGCCAGGACTGACGCTCGGCCATCTTCTCGGCGCCGCGATGGTGATAGCCGATATCGGGGACGCAGTCGACCACGACCTCACCGTCGAGCTGCAGGACAATGCGGAAGGCACCATGCGCGGAGGGGTGATTGGGCCCCAGGTTGAGAAACATGTAGTCCGTGTTCTCGTCCTTACGTTTCATGCCCCAGGATTCGGGGTCGAAACGCAGCGCTTCCTGCTCGGTATCCTGCCCTTCCACGGTCAGCGTATAGGGATCGAACTCGGTAGCGCGCGCCGGATAATCCTTGCGCAGTGGATGCCCATGCCAGGTAGGTGGCATCAGCAGACGCGTCATGTGCGGGTGTCCGCGGAAGTCGATGCCGAACATGTCCCAGACTTCGCGCTCGTACCAATTGGCATTGGGGTAAAGACCCGCGACGCTGGGCACCTCGAGGTCGCGCTCGGAAAGCGCCACCTTGAGCATCAGATCTCGGTTTCGCGACACCGACATCAACTGATAAAAGACCGTGAAATCCGCAGGGGGCAAATCCGCGCGATGGCTACGCAGACGCTCGTCGATGGCATTCAAGTCGAAGAGCATCTCGAAGGGCTCGGGCATGTCCCGCAGGAAGCCGAGCACCTCGAGCAGGTGCTCGCGGTCGAGCCACAGGACCGGCATGCCGGTGTACGTCGACTGCTCGGCGAACACGTGGTTACCAAAGCGCGCGAATAACGCCTGGACCACCGGGTCATCGGCGTGCAAGTGATTGGCGTATGGCGATTGAACTGCGCTCATGATCGGTTTTCATTCCCCGGCAAGGTGGATCGACTTCGGATGACAGGCGATGGCATCAGGTACTGGACCTACACCTCATCCGGGGAACGCAGTTCCGTCACGGCGATACGCCGATCGCGATTGGCCTCGCGTTGCGAAGGCATTTCGGCTTGATACACCCCCTGGTCACCAACCACCCAGGAGAGCGGACGACGTTCTTGCTGGATGGAGTCCTGAAGCAGTTGCAGCCCTTGTAGAAACGCCTCGGGACGCGGCGGGCAGCCCGGCACGTAGACGTCTACAGGGAGAAACTTGTCGACGCCCTGCACCACCGAGTAGATGTCGTACATGCCCCCGGAATTGGCGCACGACCCCATCGAGATCACCCACTTGGGTTCGAGCATCTGATCGTAGAGTTGCTGGATGACCGGCGCCATCTTGATGAAGCAGGTGCCGGCGATAACCATGAAATCGGCCTGGCGCGGGGAAGCGCGGATGACCTCGGCCCCGAAACGGGCCACATCATGTGGCGCGGTAAAGGCAGTGGTCATTTCCACATAGCAGCAGGAGAGGCCGAAGTTGTACGGCCACAGGGAGTTTTTGCGCCCCCAGTTGACACTATCGTTGAGTACATCTTCCAGCTTGCCGGTGAAGACGTTGCGATGAAGCTGCTCTTTCATCGGGTCATCGGTGGTTTCGCGCTTGTCCAGCGGATAGCTTGCGCTATCCGGCGCCGGTTCGCTATCCGCTTGCGTCAGGGTATATTGCATGATGCGCCTCGAAGCTCTGAAAAAGAAAATTCGGGTATCTGGCGCTATGCCGGTCTTCGCCGGCTCAAGACCGCCTCCAGGACGGTACGCTCATCAATCCGTCACGATATCGGGCGATTGACCGCGTTTGCGCGGTGCCCACTCAAGGGCACCGACACGACTATCGTAGATCAATCCCGCCAGCAGGATGAAAATGAAGACAGCGGCGCCCGCAAAGCCTTCCCAGCCCACCTCACGGACCGATACGGCCCAGGCGAACAGGAACACGGCTTCGATATCGAAGATCACGAACAGCATCGCAACCAGATAGAACTTGACGGAAAAGCGTTGGCGGGCATTGCCAGTACCGACAATGCCAGACTCGAAGGGGAGGGACTTGCTACGGCCACGACTACGACCACCGAGCAGACTCGCGGCACCGATCATCAGGGCACATAACGTGAAAACGGCTATTATGAATAGCCCCACGGCCCAATATTCAGCGATCAGCGCGGTTGCCTCATCGGTCATTGCCATGCCTCACAAGCAGCGGATAGCGCGGTAGGGCGCTACCCCAATATTCGTTATCATCGAGGTGCGCACACCTCGTAGCGCCATTCACGTTGCCTGCGTGTGACGAGTCCCTACAATTCTAGGGGATTTAGCAGCGCCTGTCAGGAAGACCAGCGATAAAGTTAGTAAGTTAACGCCATGTCGAACTCCATGATCACCACTCGCCGGACTTGTTCGGTAAGTCATCACTTACGCTGGAAGCTTTGTTCAGTAAAGAGTGTTTTAAGACGAAATGATCCTGCGAGGTAGCCTCGCCTCTCGCCAGGCGTCAACGAAAGTCTCAGTTACCCAGATACATCCCGATTTGCTTCATCACATCCTGTTCGCCGAACGTTTTGCCGGTATCCTACGCTCCACGCAAGCGCCCAAGCCACCACAATGGGCGCGCACTACGCCTGAACACTGAAGGTTAGTTCATGTCCACCGCTCAGACACCGCCCAATGTCCTCACCATCGCCGGCTCCGATCCTTCGGGTGGCGCCGGACTACAGGGGGATATCAAGACGTTTTCAGCGTTGGGCGCTTACGCCACAAACGTCATCACGGCAGTGATCGCCCAGAACACGCAGGGCGTAAGTACCGTGCACCCGATCCCCGCCGAGATGATCGCCGAGCAACTCGACAATCTGCTCGGCGATGTGCGTATCGATGCAGTCAAGATCGGCATGGTGGCGAGCATGGATGTCGCCACGACGATTCGCGACGCTCTGACCCGCTACCGGCCACGCTGGGTCGTGCTCGACCCCGTGATGGTCGCCAAGAGCGGTGACATCCTGGTCGATCGTGCCGGCATTCGCGCGGTGCGTGATGTGCTGGTTCCCCTGGCCGATGTGATCACCCCCAACCTGCCGGAGGCAGCGGTGCTGCTGGATGTCGACACCCCACGCACCACGCAGGCGATGGCAACATTGCTCCCCGAGCTGACGCGCATCGGCGCCCCGTATGTGGTGCTCAAGGGCGGGCATCTCAGCGGTAACGCCTGCCCGGATCTGCTTGCAACTCCGCAGGGTGTGGAATGGCTCGAGGCACCGCGCATCGCCACCCAGAACCTGCATGGCACCGGTTGCGCACTGTCTTCGGCGGTGACCGCCTATCTGGCCCACCTGCCGGCAGAGGCCAGTGCCCATACCGATATTCACGCGGCGATCGGCGACGCCAAACGCTGGCTGCATACGGCATTGGACGCCAGCGTGCATCTCGATGTCGGCCAGGGGCGGGGGCCGGTGCATCATTTTCACGCCTGGTGGTAAGCGCGCATAGGCATACGCTGCGCTTATCGTGACCGCGTACTTGCAGAGAGCGCCGGGGGCAACCATGCTTTGCTTCACCGCAATGCTCCCATGACGTAGCGGTCACTACCATCCGGCTCGACGTCAGCGCGGTGTCGCCTGCATTCGCACGCCGCCTTCTCGCAGGAGGGACGTATCATGCCTCAGACCTTATTACTGGCTTGCGACCTGTCCGCCGAAAACCGTGCCGCTTTCGCACGTGCCGTGAAACTAGCCCATGCCCAGGGCTGCCGCTTGGACATCCTCCACGTCCTCGATCCCTATCTGCCACATCAGGCGCTGCACGACCTGGAGGCCGGCGTCGTCCACGAGCTCGAGCGTCAGTTGACCGACATTCGCGAGGATTACGCGCTTACCGCGCCCGAAACCTTGATACAGACGGTCACCGGGGCGCCCTATGCCGAAATAATCCGCGAAGCGCATGACCGCGATGCCACCATGATCGTGCTCGGCACCCACCGTAAACGCGGCCAACACGCGCTGGTCGGCGGCACGACCCTGGCCCGAGTGATGAGCCGCGCGCCATGTCCGGTGCTCACCGTCAGCCACAGCCCCGAGCAGACATGGCAAGATGTGCTGGTGCCGGTGGATTTTTCGCTGGCCAGTCGCCACACCCTGCGTGACGTTCTGACCCACTTTCCACAAGCACGCCTGACGCTACTGCATGCCTGGCACTTACCCGGCGACGATGAAATGGGCTCCGATAGCGGCTATGCCCGCTGGCGTGAGCGTGAGCTCGCCGCGCGACGTATCCGCCTGGAAGCGGAGATCGACAAGCTCATGGAAGAGGTCGGCGACGTGCCGGAGCTCGAACTGGTCCTCGAGCAAGGCGAACCCGGCGAGGTGCTGATGGATTATCTGCGTCGTCAACCGCCCGATCTGCTGGCACTCGGACATCAGGACCTGGCGCTCTTCGGCCGACATCAACCGGCGCCCTTGATCGAACGCCTGCTTGCCGAAGTGCATGTGGACATGATGGTATGCCGAGCCTGGTAGCCACTCACGCCCCCAAGGATCCTCACCATGAAAGCCGTCATTCAGCGTGTCCGCCATGCCAGCGTCGACGTCGACGAGCGTACGACGGGCAGCATCGAACAAGGCGTGATGGCCTTGATCGGCGTGGCGCCCGAGGATACCCAAGCTCACGCCGACAAGATGTTGCAGAAACTGCTCAAGCTGCGCATATTCGGCGACGAGGCAGGCAAGATGAACCTCAACGTACAGCAGGTGGAAGGCGGCGTGTTGCTGGTGCCGCAATTCACCCTCATGGCCAATACTTCCAAGGGCCTGCGGCCGGGCTTCGATGGCGCCGCGACACCCGCCCACGGCGAGGCAATGTTCGATTACCTGGTGGCTCAAGCACGGCAGGCGTGGTCGCGCGTCGCCACCGGTGAATTCGGCGCTGACATGCAGGTCTCGCTACTCAACGACGGGCCAGTGACCTTTATCGTCGAGACATAATGGTCGCCGGCCCGCGCTCATGCGTCCGGAACGGGCACCCGCTTCCGGGGTTCAGGCGTCATCCGTCAGCGCCGCTTCGCGCTCTTCGATGGCCTCTTCGGCCTCCAGCCAGCGCTGTTCAAGCGTCTCGAGACGACTCTGCGCATCGCCCTGGCGCCCCAACAAGTCGGTCAGCTCTTCCTTGCGCGCACTGTCCTGGTACAAGCCTTCATCGGCCAGCGCCGTTTCCAGTTGCTCCAGCTCTGCCTGAGCCTTGCTCATGTCACGTTCGACGTTGTCGCGCTCGCGCTTGAGCGGCCGCAACTTCTCACGCAACTCGGCGGCGGCGCGGCGCGAGGCCTTGCGATCACCCTTGGGGATATCTGCGGCGGTCTGACGCTCGGCCTTTTCCTGGCGCGCATCGCGCCGTTCGCCCTCGAGGCGCTCCTTGAGCCAGGCACGATAGTCGTCAAGGTCGCCATCGAAGGCAGTGACACCGCCATCCACCACATGCCAGAACTCATCGACGCTGGCGCGCAGCAGGTGGCGATCATGGGAGACGATGATCACCGCTCCCTCGAACCCGGCCAAGGCTTGGGTCAGGGATTCGCGCATTTCCAGGTCGAGGTGGTTGGTCGGTTCGTCGAGCAACAACAGGTTGGGTTTTTGCCAAGCGATCAACGACAGCGCCAGGCGTGCCTTCTCCCCCCCGGAGAAGTTCCCCACGCTGGCGAAGACGTCATTGCCGTGAAACCCGAAGCCACCCAGGAAGTTGCGAATCTCCTGGTCGCTGGCCGTGGGCGACAGCCGCTGGATGTGCACGAACGGCGTCGAGCTCACGTCGAGATGCTCGAGTTGATGCTGGGCGAAGTAACCGATCGCCAGGTTATCGCCGGGCACGCGCTTGCCCTCCAGCAACGATTGCTGCGCCGTTAGCGCCTTGATCAGCGTCGATTTGCCCGCCCCGTTGGCACCCAGCAGCCCGATCCGCTGTCCCGGCAAGATGCTCATGCTGACGTGCTTGAGCAACGGTGTTTGACCATATCCCAGCGTGGCGTCATCGAGCACCAAAAGCGGCGAGGAGGTCTTGTCGGCACTGGGCAGGGTGAAGTGAAACGGCGAATCGGCATGCGCGACGGCGATGGTTTCCATGCGTTCCAGCATCTTCAGGCGACTCTGTGCCTGACGCGCTTTGTTGGCCTGGGCGCGAAAGCGCGCCACAAAGCGCTCGATCTCCTCGCGCCGAGCTTGCTGCTTAGCCGCTTCGGCCTGGGCACGCGCCTGACGCTCGGCCCGCGTGTGCTCGAAGCGCGAATAGTTGCCGCGATACAGCGTCAACTGGCGTTGTTCGAAGTGCACGATGTGATCGCACACCGCATCCAGGAAGTCGCGGTCGTGGGAAATCAGCAACAGCGTGCCGGGATAGCGCGTCAGCCACTGTTCGAGCCATAGCAAAGCGTCGAGATCGAGGTGGTTGGTCGGCTCGTCGAGCAGCATCAGATCGGACGGCATGAACAGCGTCTGCGCCAAGTTGACGCGCATCCGCCAGCCCCCCGAGAAGTCCGACAGCGGACGATACAGGTCAGCCTGCGTGAAGCCCAGCCCAACCAACATTTGCTCGGCACGCGGCCGCGCGGTGTAACCTTCGAGCGCTTCGATCTCGCCATGCAACTCGGCCTCGCGATGGACCGCACCACTGGCCTGCGCCTCGGCCAGGGCCTGTTCCGTCGTGCGCAATTCGGTGTGGCCATCGAGGACATGCTCGACCAATGCTCGATCGAGCGCTTCCACCTCCTGCGCCATATGCGCAATGCGCTGCCCACCGGAAAGCTCTACCGTGCCGTGCTCCGGGGTCAGTTCTCCCAGCAACAGCTTGAAAAGACTCGACTTACCCGAGCCATTGGCACCCACGATACCCGCCTTGGTGGCATCGTGCAGCGTGAGGTCGGCGTTCTCGATCAGCGGCTGGATCCCGCGTTGCAGCGCGAGTTGGCGAAATGCGATCATGCCCGCTCCGGTGGTAATTCAGTGAGTTCCGCCGCCATGCCCGCCAGGACGGCTGGAGAATGACCATGCATTCTACCCAATTGTGCGATGTCCTGCGGAATCCACCGCTTTGGGATTATGCCTTGACGTTGTATCAGCGCCCCGAAGTCGCCGATGCCTGCTTACAGCTACAAGATACGGCAGGGGCAGATGTCTGCGAATTGTTGTGGCGCTGTTGGCTCGATCATCATGCGCTTGTGCCCACCGAGAAGGCGCACAACGCGTTGGATGAAGTTCGCGCCTGGCAAGCCGAGGTCACACAACCGATCCGTCATCTACGTCGCATGCTCAAGCCACGTGCGCGAGACGAACATGACGTGGCGACGCTGCGCGATCATCTCAAGGAAGCCGAGCTACTCGCCGAACACGAAACACTGCGCCAGTTTCAGGCCATCAGTGAGACGTCGCATGCCATACGCAAGCATCGAGCCGACGACGCCAGCCTGACAATGCAGCTGACACGCTGCCTGGTCATGCAAGGGCCAGCGCAGGAAGCCGCACTGGCAACGCTGACCACCCAACACACGGCGCACCATCCGTAAGACGTTGTCTCTTCGCAGCCAGCTCAACGTCCGAAAGCGTCTATCACGCATGTGTGGAAACACCATTGACGAGTGGCGCTCACCCCGCAAACTCTGTAGGTTTTATAGAAGCCAGTCCGATTGACCGTGACACCTTCACGACGGTACGGACGTCGAGATCCATGCCATTCGCACGCCGAATCGGCCATCACAAAAAGGACTCTACGACATGACACCTTCACAGCCTGGCAATAGCGATGAAAAAACTGAATCACGCAGTGCCTTGCTTCGTGTACTGGGCACTATCGATCATGGCCTGGGCATCATCGAGCGCGTGATCATCGCGGGGGGCATACTCGCCATGGCCGCGCTCATGAGCGGTCACGTCGTCGGCAATCTGCTGTTCGAGCAAGGTATCCCCGGGACCTACGAAGTGACCGAGATGCTGATCGTGGTGATCACCTTCGTCGGTGTCGGCTATGCAGCCCGCAATGCCCGCCATATCAGCATGTCGGCAATCTATGATCAACTCAGCGGCCGCTGGCGCAAGGCACTTCTCATCCTGATTTGTCTGGGCACTGCAGTGTTGATGTTCTATTTCGCCGACAAGTCCATCGACTATGTCATGACCATTCACGATCGCGGTCGCAGCAGTGCGTCACTGAGTATTCCACTCTGGATTGTCTATCTCGCCCTCCCCGTCGGTTTCATTCTAGCCGGCGTGCAATACCTGCTCACCGCCGTGCGCAACTTGGTCAGTGACGATATCTACCGTGCCTTCAACCAAAAAGAGGCATACGACGAAGTGCCCCCGGAAGCGGAAGAAGGCAATGACGCACGTCGCGATGCCTGAATTTCTTCTCCGCAACACGACCGCCATCAACGCGAGGACGTAAAACAATGCTAACTTGGCTAGCCGTGATCATGCTGGCACTGCTACTGCTCGGGTTCCCGATGATGGTTCCCCTGGCGGCGGGAACGCTTTTCATGATGTTCACAGACATGACGTTTTTCGGACCCGACCAGGCCGTGAGCTGGATGATCAACGGCATCGGCAGTTGGGTGCTCGCCGCCGTCCCCATGTTCATCTTCGCCGCTGACATCCTGACCAAAGGCCATACCGCCAACCGTCTGCTCGATGTCGTCGACGTCTTCACTCGCCATGTCCGCGGGGGCTTGCCCATCACCACCGCCGCCTCGTGCGCCCTATTCGGGGCCGTCTCGGGCTCCACGCAAGCCACCGTGGTCGCCATGGGCGGACCGATGCGTCCTCGTCTCCTGGCACGAGGCTATCCTGACAGTTTCGCTCTGGCCCTAATCATCAACGCCAGCGATATCGCGCTGCTGATTCCGCCCAGCATCGGTTTCATCGTCTACGGCGTGGTCATGAAAACATCGATCGGCGATTTGTTCCTCGCCGGTATCCTTCCTGGCCTTCTGATCCTGGCCATGTTTGCCGTGTACTGCTATATCAGCGCACGCCTGAGAGGCATCGACCCCGAGCCACGCGCCACCTGGGCGGAACGCTTCAAGGCGGTGCGCAGAGTCATTCTGCCGATGGGATTTCCGGTGCTGGTGGTCGGCGGTATCTACGGCGGCTTCTTCAGTGCCGTCGAGGCCTCGGCAGTCGCAGTGGCCTATGCTTTTCTTCTAGAGGTCGTCATCTACCGTCAGGTATCGATCCGTGACCTCGGTAGCCTGGCACTCTCCACCGGCATGATCACCGCCGTGGTCTTCATCCTCGTCGCCATCGGCGCGGCGTTCTCGCAGACCCTGGGCACCGCCGGCGTGCCGGAGCAGATCCTCGGCCCCATCATCGACGGTATCGGCGACAACCAGTTCCTGGCATTGCTGCTGATCGCTGCGGCCTTCTTTGTGGGCTGCATGTTCGTCGACCCAATCGTGGTCATTCTGATTCTGGTGCCGATCTTCAAACCACTGGTCGACGCCACCGGACTGGACCCGGTGCATGTGGGCGTGATCGTTACCCTGCAGGCGGCCATCGGCTCGGCCACTCCACCGTTCGGCTGCGATATCTTTACCGCCATCGCGGTATTCCGCCGCCCTTACATGGAAGTAATTCGCGGCACACCGCCATTCATTGCCATCTTGGCATTGGCAACGATCATCTTGATCATGTTCCCGCAGATATCGCTGCTGCTTCCCTCGCTCGGCGGTGACTGAGTGCAACCGGCCCGGCCCTCGTCGGGCCACATTTCATGCCACTACCGACGGCCAAACGTATAAAAACCCCGGAAGCTCAACGCTTCCGGGGTTTTTCATGCGGTCTTTCAGTACGTCAGTCGTTGACGGTCAAGCTTATTCCGCCTTGTCGTCAGACCGATCGACATGGTCCAGCACGATGTCCAATGCTTTCTGACCACGTTCGCCGACCATATCGACGTAGGCCTGACGCACCGGCTCGGCCAGCTTACGGAAAGCATTACGCTCATTCTCGTCCAAATGGACGATGCTGATGTCGCTCTTGTCCTTGATGGTCTCGAGACGTTCGGAGTTGAACTGGGTCTGAATATCGTGACCCTTCTGGACCATCTCGTCGAGCGTGGACTCGAGCATCTCGCGCTGATCGTCGGACAGGTCGTCGTACCACTCCTCGTTACCGATGAAGTTGGCGATGAACTGCGACTGCTCGGCAAAGATCATATAATCCTGCACTTCATAGAAGCCCATGTTCTCGTGGGCGAAGACCGGCTGGATGTTGCCTTCCGCCTGGCCTTGCTGCAGGGCGCTGTAGAGCTCACCGTAGGCGATGGTGATGGGCGAGGCGCCATAGGCCTCATAGGTCGAGCGCAGCAGACTGTTATCCATGACCCGGATCTGCAGGTTGTCCATATCCTCCGGGGTACGAATTTCCTTGTTGGCCGTCCAGACCTGGTACCCTTCGGGCAAGGCCCCCAGCGGCACCAGCCCGCGCTCACGGAACGAGTCCTGCCAGGCATCACTCTTGAGGAAGTCGTCGGAGTTGAGAATCTCGGCCGTCTCCATCTGGTCGTTCGGCATGACGTAGTTGAGACTCATCAACTGGCTTTCCGGGACGGTACCGCCCAAGAAGCCGGAGCCGAAGCCGAGCGGAATGGCGCCGCTCTGGATGGCGTCATACAACGCCGAGTAGCTTGACCCCCAGGAACCATACGGCAGCAACTCGACCGTAATGTCGCCGTCGCTCTTTTCCTCGATCAATTTCTTGAACTCTTCCGCATAGCCGTACTGCACGCTACCTTCGGTCTCCTCGAGACCAAAACGCCAGGTATCGGCAGACGCCGTGGAGGCGACACCGACTAGGCCTAACGCCGTGATACTCAGAACGATATTGCGCAGTTGCATAGAGTTCCCTCTTTCTTATCAATGTAGATTCAGAGAAGAGCAAAGTCGCGTCGATGTCAAGTCGTCCCCCTTCGCGCGGGTGCGCAACGGCACCGGTACTGGTACAGTCGAGGAGCGGTGTTTGTTTATTTTGCTAAGGAGTTTTCATGAAACGTTTGATGACAGCTGTGGCTTTCGGCGGCCTCGTAGCGACGCCGCTGCTGACCATGGCTGCCCCGCAGAGCGACGAAGCCAAGCTCAGCTATAGCATTGGCGCGACTCTCGGCCAAAGCATTAAGCAGGACATCTCGGATCTCGATACCGACGCCTTCACCCAAGCGGTCAAGGACGTTTACGCCGGCGACGACCTGCAGATGAGCGATGACGAAATCGCCACCACGCTCTCTGACTTCAAGAAGCAGAAGATGGCCGAGCAAAAGAAGAAGATGGCTGAGCAGAAGAAAGAAAAGGCGCAGTCAGCCGAAGAGAACCGCAAGGCCAGCGAGGCGTTCCTTGAAGAGAACGCCAAGAAGGACGGTGTGAAAGTCACCGACTCGGGGCTGCAGTACAAGGTACTCGAATCCGGCGACGGTGAAACACCCAGTTCCGACGATACCGTGAAGGTCAACTACGAAGGCAAACTGCCCGACGGTACCGTGTTCGATAGCTCCTACGAGCGCGGCGAACCGATCACCTTCCAGGTTGGCCAGGTCATCGAGGGTTGGCAGGAAGCACTACAGAAGATGCAGGTAGGCGATACCTGGATGCTCTACGTACCCGCCGATCTCGCCTATGGCCAGGGTGGCACCGGTGGCCCAATCGGTCCCAACCAGGCACTTACCTTCAAGATCGAGCTGCTGGGTATCGAAGCCGGCGACGACCAAGAGGCGTCGGCCGACGAGTAAGCGCTCGTCACGCCAGGTGCCTCGCGAGGCGCCTGGCATTTCTCTTCATGCTGTTCTCGCCTTGCTGCGCATTGCCTTCTTTCCGGACGCTTCGCTGTGCGTTTTCCACACCCCTATATCCATCACTACCTGTGGATAGTTTTGTGGAGCGTCTGTGGCTTGGCGGTGAAAACCGGCTTTCCTGACCTCATGGCGCCCTTTCATGATGCTCGCCTGCCGTCCAGCACGCCTCGCAGTCACATCAAAATAATCATCAAATTATTGTTTTAACTGATTTTTTTAAAAATTCGCCATCTAGAGAAGGGTGCAGAGTAAGCGTTGGCTTACCCACAAGCCGCATGGCAAGGGCGATTGCTATAATGTGGACAAATGTTACTAGGCATGCCGCACCTAGCGGTGAATATCGAAATCGAACCAGCTTCCCTCTTGCCCCTCAGGGGTCTCGAGAATCACCTGTGCTCGCCACGGCATGACCGTTTCCGTGCAAGGACGGAGTTCGCCCACGCCCCGGAAGTGGCCATCACCGACTTCTTCCAACGCGACCCGAGTAAGGCCCATATTCATGTCACGTCCGACGAACTCCACGACCGCGGACTCCACGTCGATCCCGGATGTCTGCACATCCAGCGTCAACGGCTCGTACGAGGCGAAATCGCCGTGTATCTCGAAACGCAATGTCCCGCTCAAGCCGATATCGGTACGGCACGCCCCGTCGCGCAGATCGCAATGCATGCGCGGGGGGTACCAGGTGACGTTCTCGCGCGAATCACGCAGGTAATAATCGGCGAGATAACCAGCCGCTACCAGCACCGTCACCAGCGTCACTAGCGTGAGTAGATTGAGCAGCGGAGATCTTACCGGGTCTTCATCATGATGTTGCATATCGTTAGGTCGAATCCCATCACCCAGGGGCATCGCGCTAAGCTTACCAGTTCGTGTCCCGGCGAGCTTGGCTGCAGTCAGCGTCCGGTGTCCATGAAGTTACGCAAGCGGAGGCACAATGAGCGGTGTCACTGGGGCCCTGGGCCCTCTGTTTTTACTGATTCTACTCGGCGCCCTGCTGGGTTGGCGGCGTTTTCCCGGAGGCGATTTCTGGCCCGCGATGGAACGGCTGATCTACTTTCTGCTATTCCCCGCAATGCTGGTCTCGACGCTGGCCACGGCGGATGTCGCGCAGGTGCCGGTTCTCCGTCTGGCCGTGGTATTGATGGGCACCATGGCGCTGTTCGCGCTGGGACTCTGGTGCGCACGTCATCGCCTGGCGCTGGCGCCGCCGGCGTTCACCTCGGTGCTGCAAGGCACGCTGCGCTTCAATACCTACGTAGGTGTCGCCGGCGCCGCCGCGCTGCACGGCCAGGCCGGAGCGACGGTGGCGGCGGTCGCCGTGGCATTGATGGTCCCGCTGGCCAACATTCTCTGCGTGAGCGGTTTCATTGCCGCAGGCACGCTGGGATCTTCCAGTCTGGGGCGCAGCCTGGCCGCGCTGCTGCGTAACCCCCTGATCCTGGCCTGTGTGCTCGGTATCGCCCTCAATGTTACCGGCATCGGTCTGCCGGGCTGGCTGGGCAGCGCCGTCGAACTCACCGGCCGTGCCGCACTCCCGCTAGGGTTGATTGCCGTAGGCGTGGCCCTGCGACCCAATGCCCTTGCCGGCAGCGGGCACGCGTTCTGGTACTCGGCCACGCTCAAGCTCGGCGCCACTCCCGTGGTCGTGCTGGCCCTGGCCTGGCTGACCGGGCTCGACCCAGTGAGCCGCGACATCGCACTGCTGTTCGCCGCCCTGCCCACCGCCACCTCGGCCTATATCCTTGCCCGCCAGCTCGGTGGCGACGCCGAGCTGATGGCGGCGCTTATTACCGGCCAGACGCTACTGGCCATGGTGACGCTGCCGGCGTGGATGGCACTGGCAGGCTAAGCCTCTTGATACATACTAAGTGAAAAATATTCTCGTTACGCTTGACGACTCAAATGAGAATGGTTTACCTTAACAACCGTGGCGCTGCCAAGCGCCACTGACCTAAGCAGCGAATGTCAGGTTCCTGCCCATGGTTATCTCCTCATCAAGCTAGTCACGGTCTTTAAGCCGCCCACCCGGGCGGCTTTTTTTACGCGCATCCGGTCCGGCGCCAAGGGAGGCGGCACTTTGTCAGCATCTTGTCAGCCGTGTCGTGATTCAGATCAGCCAGAATCGAAAAAACCGCCAAGCAGCGGTTTTCGTGGGAATCAGCGTTCTGTAAGAGCGGTGCTGCAGCGTGCACTATCCGTCCTCACGGGCATAGATCAGATCCCAGACCCCATGGCCGAGCTTTTCGCCACGGCTCTCGAACTTTGTCAGCGGGCGAAATTCCGGTCGCGGTACGTAGGGCGAGCTCTCGGCCAATGCCGTATTGCGATAACCCGGCGCCGCCTCCATGATCTCGACCATATGCTCGGCATAGGCCTCCCAATCGGTTGCCATGTGCAGATAGCCACCAGGCGCCAGACGCGTGCGCACCTGTTCGACGAAGGCCGGCTGCACGATCCGCCGCTTGTGGTGCTTTTTCTTCGGCCAAGGATCGGGGAAGAACAGCTGCAGCCCCGCCAGGCTCGACTCGGGCAAGCACTTGTCGAGCACTTCCAGGGCGTCTTCACGGTACACACGCAGGTTGGTCAGACCGCGCTTATCCGCCTCGTCGAGCAACTTGCCGACCCCCGGCGCATGCACCTCGATGCCGATGAAGTCGGTCTCGGGATGCGCGCTCGCCTGTTCGACCAGCGACTGGCCCATGCCAAAGCCGATCTCGACGACGCAGGGCGCCTGTCGACCGAAGAGCGTCTCCAGCGACTGACGGCCATCGGCAACGCTCAGCCCCAGGCGCGGCCAGACCTCCTCAAGCCCCCGCGACTGGGCAACGGTCATGCGCCCGGCGCGCAGCACGTAGCTCTTGATGCCGCGCGGTGGGCGTGTGGATGATGCCGAGGACGTCTCAGAGACGTTCTCGGAGGAAGACGATGGTGAATCACTCATGGCAAGTCTGCGTTATCGATCACATGGCGAAAGCGGCCACGTGGGCCGCATGAAAATTCAGGCATTGATGCGCCCGGCGAAGGGCGAGGATGGGCTCGCGGAGGCGCGGCGTGGCATGCGCTCGGCCAGATACGCTTCACGTCCGGCCTCAACCGCTAGCTTCATGGCATGCGCCATGCGCGTCGGTTGCTGGGCCTGAGCGATGGCCGAGTTGACCAACACACCGGCACAGCCCATTTCCATGGCCAGGGCGGCATCCGAGGGCGTGCCGATACCGGCATCGACCAGAATCGGCACCTCGGCATTGTCGAGGATGATCTCGAGCGTTGCCGGATTGAGCAGGCCGTGCCCCGAGCCGATCAACGACCCCAGCGGCATCACCGCACAACAGCCGATGCGCTCCAACTCCTTGGCAACGATAGGATCATCGCTGGTGTACACCATGACATCGAAACCGTCGTTGACCAGCGTTTCGGCGGCCTTGAGGGTCTCGACTACATTGGGGTAGAGCGTGCCATCGTCGCCCAGCACCTCAAGCTTGACCAGGTTATGACCATCGAGCAGTTCGCGTGCCAGCTTGCAGGTCCGCACCGCCTCCTTGGCGGTATAGCAACCCGCCGTGTTGGGCAGGATCGTGTAACGACTCGTCGGCAAGGCGTCGAGCAGATTGGGCTCATCGGGATTCTGGCCCAGATTGGTGCGGCGCACCGCCACGGTGACGAGTTCAGTGCCACTTGCCTCGACGGCTGCGGCGGTCTCGTCGAAATCACGGTATTTGCCGGTGCCCACCAGCAAGCGTGAGGAGAAGACGCGACCGGCGACGGTCAATGGAATGTCCTGGCGCTGATCAGCGGGCATGACGAACCTCCTGGCGTAAAGGGAGCCGCCGACACACTCGGGCCGCTATGCGGCCCCGCGCGTCGGCGAGCGAGTAACATCAGCCGCCGCCGATGGCATGCACGATTTCCACACGATCGCCCGGGGACAGGCGGATCTCGGCATGCTGGCTGCGCGGCACGATTTCCTCGTTGACTTCGACGGCGATGCGGCGCCCGGTCAATGCGAGTTGCTCGATCAACTCACTGATCGTCAGCTGGGACGCGAGCTCGCGCTGATCGCCGTTGAGCTGAATGTGCATGACGGCCTCTCACGTTAGGTGGGGAGAGACCATCATTATAACGCCAAATGCCGTGTTCAAGAATCCTTGGGCGGCCATACGTCGTCATCGACTTGTTCGGGTCGCTTGAGCACCTTGGGATCGAAGCGCGGCTCGCGCACGCCCTCGCGCCGCTGGCGCTCGTAATCCTTGAGCACGCGCATGGCGATCGGCGCCAGAATCAGGATCGCGATCAGGTTGGTGGTCGCCATCAGGCCCATGGAAAGATCGGCGAAGTCCCATACGAAGGTCAGTTGTGACACCGAGCCGATCATCACCATGGCCAGCACGGCCAGGCGCAACGCTTGTACTGCGCCCTTGGCATGGCGTTTGAACATGTACTCGATATTGACCGTGGCGAACGAGAAGTTGGCGATGATCGAGGTAAAGGCGAACAGTAGAATGGCAACGGCGATGAAGATCTCGCCGAAGCCGCCGAAGTGATCCGCCATGGCGTCCTGAGTGAGCTGGATGCCCACGATGTCCTGTCCCGGCGAATTGGCCATCAACTTCTCATAGACGCCGGAAAGCAGGATCACCACCGCCGTGCAGCTGCAGATCACCAGGGTATCGACGAACACGCCGAACGACTGTACCAGCCCCTGCGCAGCGGGGTGCTTGACGTTGGCCTGGGCCGCCGCGTTGGGCGCCGAGCCCATGCCCGCCTCGTTGGAAAACAGGCCACGCTTGATGCCATTCTCCATCGCCGTCTTGATAGCATAACCGGCCGCGCCGCCCACTGCTGGGCCATAGCCGAAGGCGCTCTTGACGATCAGCGCCAGCATCTCAGGCACCGCGGTGATATTGAGCGCCAGCACCACCAGCGCCACCAGCAAGTAGGCGACGGCCATCACGGGCACGATCTTTTCCGCCGTGCGCGCGATGGACTTGAGCCCGCCGTAGATGACCACGGCCACGACACCGACCAGAATCAACCCGGTGACCCAGTTGGGCATGCCGAAGGCCTGGTTCATGCCTTGGGCGATGGTGTTGGCCTGGGCACCGTTGAAGGCCAGGCCATAGGCCACCAGCAAAAAGAAAGCGAACAGCAGACTCATCCAGCGCCAACCCAACGTGCGTTCGATATAGTAGGCGGGACCGCCGCGATACACACCGTCTTCATGACGCTTCTTATAAGTCTGCGCCAGAGTCGACTCGACGAACGAGGTGGCGAACCCGACCAGCGCGGTGACCCACATCCAGAAGATCGCGCCCGGGCCACCGACCCACAAGGCGATGGCCACGCCGGCCAGGTTGCCAGTCCCCACGCGCGCCGCCAGCGACGTGGCAAACGCCTGAAAGCCGCTGACGCCTTCGCCGGCGCCCCGGCTGTTGAAGGTCACGCGTGCCATATGCCCGAACAGGCGAAACTGCATGCCGCGTGTCAGCACGGTGAACAACACCCCCGCGCCCAACAAGAGATAAACGAGAATATACGACCAGATGAAATCGCTGACAGGTGTCATCACCGCATAGATGGCGTCATGCAGCGGT
>NZ_JARANY010000069.1 GCF_029889885.1 Chromohalobacter sp. 296-RDG | reverse complement strand
GACCCTCGCCGACGACCCCGACCAGCGCCGCCGACTGGGTGCCGCCGGCGAAGCCGTGGTAGCCGCCAATCGCGGCGCGCTGGAAAAGACGCTGGCAGGCATCGCGGCGCGCCTGCCAGCGGACGTACACGCCTAGGGCGTGTGGCGTTCGACGCCCTTATCCGTCCCCAACAACAAGACATCGGCGCCGCGCTGGGCGAAAAGCCCGTTGGTGACGACACCGACGATATTGTTGAGGCGCTGCTCCATGGCTTTGGGGTCCTCAAACAGGTATTCGTAACCGTCGAGGATCTGGTTGCCGTTGTCGGTGACCACGCCGTCGCGGTAGACCGGGGTGATGCCCAGCTTGACCAGCTCGCGCGCCACGTAGGAGCGCGCCATGGGGATTACCTCGATGGGCAGCGGAAAACCACCGAGCACCTCGACGTGCTTGGAGGCGTCGGCGATGCACACGAAACGTTCCGCGCAGGCCGCGACGACCTTCTCGCGTGTCAGCGCCGCGCCGCCGCCCTTGATCATGTTGAAGTGCGCATCGATCTCGTCGGCGCCGTCGACATAAACCGGCACCGTCCCCACGTGGTTGAGTTCGAAGATATCGATACCGTGGCTGCGCAGGCGTTCGGCCGTGGCATCCGAGCTTGCCACGGCGCCTTGAAAGTCGTGCTTGTGCTCGGCCAGCAAGTCCACGAAGAAATTGGCGGTGGAGCCGGTGCCCACGCCGATGATGGCGTCGCGGCCGAGCAAGGGCTTGATATCCTCGATGGCGGCGGCAGCCACCGCGCGCTTGAGTTCGTCTTGGGTCATGGTGCGTCCGTATGGGCGTTCGTAACGAGTCGTTTAAAAGTTTGCATAAAGGTTCGTGTAAACGTCCTTGTGAAGGCGTATCGGCGAAATCCGTATCCATTATAGAGCTTATTCTCGCTGTATAAGAGACATGACGGCAGGCGCGGGACTGGACGCTACGCCGCGCCCTCTGCTAACAATAGAAGTTTGCTATCGGCTGGCCAGCCCCCTCTGGCGCGCCGGTTTCACAATGAGACGCGCACATTCGCAGGACACACCAGAATGCTAGAAGAGACCGCCAAGAAAATCCTCCAGGCACGTGTATACGAAGCGGCCCGGGAAACACCGATATCTACTGCCCCCTTCCTTTCCCGTCGTCTCAACAACACGATTCTGATCAAGCGTGAGGACCTGCAGCCGGTCTACTCCTTCAAGATTCGCGGCGCCTACAACAAGATGGCCCAGCTAAGCGAAGAGCAGAAGGCCAAGGGCGTGATCGCCGCCTCTGCCGGTAACCATGCCCAGGGCTTGGCCATGGCCGCCAAGCAGATGGGGGTCAAGGCGACCATCGTCATGCCGCGCATCACGCCGGACATCAAGGTGCAGGCGGTACGGGCCCGTGGCGCCAAAGTCGTGCTCAAAGGTGATGCCTTCGGCGAGGCACTGGCGCACGCGCGCGAGTTGATCGACGAGCATGGTTATACCTACATTCCGCCCTTCGATGACAATGATGTGATCGCCGGCCAGGGCACGGTGGGCATGGAAATCTTGCGTCAGCATAGCGGGCCGCTGGATGCGATCTTCGTGCCCGTCGGCGGTGGCGGCCTGCTCGCTGGCGTAGTGGCCTATATCAAGTACCTGCGCCCCGAAATCAAGGTCTACGGGGTCGAGGCGGAAGACTCGGCTTGCCTCAAGGCGGCCATGGAAGCCAACGAGCGCGTCACCCTCGACCAGGTCGGCGTGTTCGCCGAAGGCGTCGCCGTGTCGCAGATCGGCGAGGCGCCATTCGAGATCCTGCGCCACTGGATCGACGGTGTGGTCACGGTCACTACCGACGAGATATGCGCGGCGGTCAAGGATATCTTCGAGGACACGCGCGCCGTTGCCGAGACCTCTGGTGCGCTGTCGCTGGCCGGGCTCAAGAAGTATATCCAGCAAGAGCGTGTCGACGGCCAGACGTTGTTGTGCATCAACTCAGGTGCCAATACCAATTTCGACCGTCTGCAGCACATTGCTGAGCGCACCGAGCTGGGCGAACAGCGCGAGGCGATCCTGGCGGTGACGATCCCCGAGCGCCCCGGCAGCTTCAAGAAGTTCTGCAAGACCATCGGCAAGCGCATGGTCACCGAGTTCAACTATCGCTACGCCGATCCTGAGAAGGCGCATATCTTCGTCGGGGTGCAGGTCAAGCCGGGTGGCGACGATCGTCAGGCGGTGATCGACAAGCTGCGCGAGGCCGACTACCCGGTGGAGGATCTTACCGATAACGAGTTGGCCAAGCTGCACATTCGTCATCTCGGCGGCGGGCGCCCCAAGGAACACTTCAGCGAGGAAGTCTATCGCTTCGAGTTTCCCGAGCGTCCCGGTGCATTGATGAACTTCCTGACGCATCTGCCCGCCGACTGGAATATCTCGCTGTTCCACTATCGCAATCACGGGGCGGCGTATGGCCGGGTCTTGGTGGGCATGCAGATTCCCAATGGCGCCCGCGCGCATGTCGAGGAGCACTTCGAGCGTATTGGCTATCGTTACTGGAAAGAGTCCGACAATCCGGCCTATCGCCTGTTCATGGCGTGAGTTGCCCAACGTCATGCGACGAGTGCCTTCATAGGCGCCGATTATGAGAACTTATATTCCCATAGGTTCTCATGTCGGTAGCATGACAAATATCCAATAAGAACGTTGTTCGTTAACCAAACGTTTCATTCTTGTGCCCGAGGCCAGTTGTCAACCCCTACGGCTGGCCCTATAGTCGTAAGCGTTATTTGGGGTGCTATAAGAAACAGTCTTTTACGGAGCAGGAAATGAAACGCAAGCCTGATTTGGTCATGGCTTTAGTCATGTTGTTTGGCTTGGGTGTCGTGGCGACGGGTTACGCACAGACATTGATGGGCACTTGATGAGCGCCCTGGTATCTGGGCGTATTCGCCGGTCGTCTTGAACGTCCGAGTGTTTGCACCATGGATCGCCGAGCGGCCGACGATGGCTTTCCATCGTCGGCCGCTCGCGTTATGGGCGTACGGTGCGGACGTCGCTGACGATGGCATCGAGGGGCACATCCCAGTCCGCGATCGGTAGACGCTCAACGTACTGACAGTCGTGGGCGAGACCGATCATGCACGGGTGCGGGCGACGCAGGCGTCTAAAGGCAAACGTACGGTCGTAGAAGCCACCGCCCATGCCCAGTCGATTGCCTTGGGTATCGAACCCGACCAGCGGCATGAGCACCAGATCCAACGCCCAGGCCGGCAGGCGCCGTGCGCGATGCGCACCATGGCGCGTGCTCGGTTCCGAGATGGAAAAGCGGTTGGTGCGCATGGGCGTCTGAGCGTGGTAATGCACGAACCACAGGCGATTGTCGGACAGCGGGCGCAGCACCGGGAGATACACTCGGACGCCACGGCGACGGAACCACGCGATCAGCGGTGTCGGGTCGATCTCGCCGTCATTGGGCAGATAGAGCGCGACGCGGCGCGCGCGTTTGACCTCCGGCAATCGACGCAGATGGCGACATAGCGCATAGGCGGCCTGGCGACGTTGCGATGCGGAAAGTCGACGGCGGCGCCGGCGCAATTCGCGGCGCAGGCTGCGTCGGTCGGATAGCTCAAGAGGAAGTTCGTGCGTCATGTTCGGTGAGGTTCCCCAAAGTGCCGCTGTCGTTTTGGCCCTGAACCTAAAGGTTCAAGGTGGGTGGCCGCAGACGAGTCATCAGGCTTTCCGTCGCACGGACATGCACACAGACCCGTCTAGCATTTAGCCCCCATGGTAATGCGCATAGGCTCGAGGGAATATAACGACTGGCGAACACCTCAGGGAACGTTTCTATTCTAGCAAAGACCGAGGCGTGGCCAAAATGCCAGGTACTGTTCGTATCGAGGCAAGAACCTTGTGACAAGCGCTTGCCGAACAATGCCTGAATATCAGCTCGATGGTTTGCTGTCATTTGGGGATGGCGTATCGGCCAGGACTTGTTCCAGGCGTTCGCTAAGGCGCGACAAGCTGGACTCGCTCTCGCGCTGGGTGTCGAGCGCTTCGAGGAGTTCATGCGTGATGTTCAGCGCCGCCATGATGGCGATCTTCTCGGCGCCCTGTACCTTGCCCTGGGAATGGATGCCGTTCATGGCGCGATCCAGATAGCGCGCCGCGCGCTTTAGCTCGTCTTCCTGATCGGGCGGGCAAGCGATCACGTAGGGGCGTCCCAGCAAGGTGATCTCGGTCGTCTGCCGCGAGGCGTCGTTCATGGATCGCTCCAGAGCGGGCCAAGGTTGGGCCCGATGCGGTAAGATGGAACCAAGTTTCCGCGTCATGCGCGGTGGAGGGAACGGCTTCGACGATATCGGCATCCTGCCGTCGCGAGCCTACGTTCGCCGCCATGTAAGCCACTGATCACTATAAAGAGCCGCCCGGTCGCGGTCAACGCGGCCCGGTGGCCTGCAGCACAGGATCGCATCATGTCCCTCATTGACGAACAACTCGATTTTTCACGTGTCGCCGACACCTTCCTCACCCACGGTAGCATGCAGTCACCGGCGTTTCTCGACGGTCGCTTGTGCGCACGCCTGGCGCTGGCCGACATCAGCGCCGATACCTGGCTCGAGGAAGTCTGCGCGACCCTGGGTGTCGATCAACCCAATAGCCGCGAAGACGGCGAAGTCCTGCTCGCCTGGCGGCGGCAAGCGTTGGACGCTCTGGCCGCGCCTGAACTCAACTTCGAGCCGCTGCTGCCCGATGACCTGTTCTCTCTCGCCGAGCGCGCGCACGGTCTCCAGGAATGGACTCAGGGCTTCCTGGAAGCCATCGTCGAGGCCGGCGGCCAGAGTGATGACTGGTCGGCGTCTCTGCGCGAAGTGCTCGAAGACCTTGGCTCGCTCGTCAACCTGGAGACCGAACTCGAGGACAATGCCGAGAACGAGAACGACCTCTTTGCATTGACCGAGCATGCGCGCATGGCTGCCATGCTGCTCTACACCGAGCAGCATCCCGGCCAGCCCCAGGTCGAGCGTGTCGAGAATTCCGAGGATGACGACGCCACTACGCCGCCGTCACAGACTCACTGACGAACCTTTCGGGCCGGGCGTGTGCCCGGCCACTTATCCCCCATCTCCCGCCCTCCGAGGAGCGTCCATGCCTCGTACTGCCTTACCGCGTCCGGCGGCGATTGCTTGTAATGAATACCGTGCCCGCCGTCAGGCGTTGATGGCGGCCTTGCCCGCGCACAGTGCCGTATTGATCTCGGCGGCCTCGCTGGTTACGCGCAACCGCGACAGCGAATACGCCTTTCGTCAGGATAGTGACTTCCACTACCTGAGCGGCTTCCCCGAGCCCGACGCGTTGCTGGTGTTGCTGCCCGGTCGCGACGCTGGCGAAGCCGTGCTGTTCTGCCAAGAGAAAGATCCTTTTCAGGAGGCCTGGACCGGGATACGCATTGGCGCCCAGGCAGCGGTGACGGATTACGGCGTCGATGACGCCTATGAGAACGCCAACCGCGATGTCTTGCTGCCCGAGCTGCTCGAGGGCCGTGAAACACTGTATCTGCCCCTCGATAATGGCGAGATGCTGGCCCTGGCCGAGTCGCTGCGCGCTGAGCTGGCGCCCCAGGCCCGGCGTGGCGAACGCACGCCAAGTGCCTTCGCCGATGTCGCGCCGCTGATCCACGAACGCCGCCTGATCAAGAGCGAGGCGGAATTGGGCCTGATGCGCCATGCCGCGCGCATCTCGGCGCAGGCGCATCGCCGGGCCATGCAGAACGTGTCGCCGGGCCTTCTCGAGTATCAGTTACAGGCAGAGCTCGAGCACGAGTTCGCTTGGCACGGTGCCCGCGCCCCGGCTTATGCCACGATTGTCGGGGGCGGCGAAAACGCTTGTGTGCTGCACTATATTGAAAATAATGCCGCGCTTCGCGATGGCGACCTGGTGTTGATCGACGCTGGCGGAGAGTTCGAGCTCTACGCTGGCGATATCACGCGCACCTTCCCGGTCAACGGCCGCTTTACACCCGCGCAGCGCGCGCTTTACGAGGTCGTCCTCGAGGCGCAATGCCGCGCGGTGACCGCCGTCGCGCCAGATACGACCTTGCGTGCGATCCACGATGGCGTCGTGCGCGACCTGACCGCTGGCCTCATTCGCCTGGGGCTGCTCGAAGACTCGCTCGAGGCGCGAATCGCCGATGACAGCTACCGACGCTTCTTCCTGCACGCCACCTCGCACTGGTTGGGGCTCGACGTACATGACGTGGGCACCTATCGGCTGGACGGCGAACTGCGCGTGCTGGCACCGGGCATGGTGCTGACCGTCGAGCCCGGACTCTATATCCCCGACGCCGAGGACATTCCCGAGGCATATCGCGGCATGGGCATACGCATCGAGGACGATGTCGCGGTGACCGCGACGGGGCATGAGGTGTTGACGACGGACGTGCCTAAGGAAGTGGCTGAAATAGAGGCAATAATGAATGATAGTTGATCGTTTTTTGACCGCTTTAACTTTTATACGTAATTACGTTACGGATACGTAAAACAGATTGCCGCGAAGAGTAAGCCTCTGAGGTCTTGGGAGAGCCCCGCCGTGACTGCCGTCCATGCACTTAACGTGGTACAAAACAGCGTGTCTTGCCATTACGAATGACAAGACCTTTGAAGCCGACAGGGAGAGTTTTCGATGCCGCCTAACCGGGTCGATATCGCCATCGTGGGAGGTGGACTGGTGGGTGCCAGCCTGGCATGTGCCCTGGCGCCGTTGATCGAGCGCCATGGGCTGCGTGTGGCGGTGATCGAGGCCGCGCCGTTGAATGCAACGCAGCCGACGACTTTCCAGCCCAGTTTCGATGCGCGCGCCAGCGCCATCGCGCAAGGCTCGCGCCGGCATTTCGAGCGGCTCGGGGTGTGGGCCTCAATGGCCGAGCGCGCCACGCCGATTCGCCAGATCCACGTCAGCGAACGCGGGCGCTTCGGGGCGACGCGGCTGACGGCCGACGAGTTCTATCTCGACGCCCTGGGTTACGTGATTCCCAACGCCTGGATGGGGCGCGTGCTGCACGCTAGCCTCGAATCGTTGCCGCTGACCTGGCACTGCCCGGCGCGCGTCGAGGACATCGTGCCCATCGCCGACGGCCACCGCCTGACGCTCAGCGACGGTGCCTGCCTCGAGGCCGGCTTGACGGTGCTCGCCGATGGCGGCCGCTCGGGACTCAAGGAGCGCCTGGGCATCGCCAGCCAAGCTCAGTCCTATGAACAGCACGCCTTGATTGCCAACGTCGAGATCGGTCGCGACCATGCCGGCGTGGCGTTTGAGCGCTTCTCGACTCATGGCCCGATGGCGCTACTACCCCTGGCCGGGCGCCGCATGGCGCTGGTCTGGACGCACGCCAAGGTGTCGCGCGAGGAGACGCTGGGCTGGAGTGACGACGAGTGCTTGAGACGGCTGCAAGAAGCCTTCGGTGATCGTCTGGGGCGCTTTCGGCGCATCGGGAAACGTGACGCCTATCCGCTGTCGCTGGTCACCGCCCAGGAACCGGTGCGCCCGCATCTGGCGATCATGGGCAACGCGGCCCACTCGCTGCATCCGGTGGCCGGGCAGGGTTTCAATCTTGCCTTGCGTGGCGTCATGGATCTGGTCACGGCGCTGGAAGCCGGACTGGCGCGTGGTCAGGCCATCGGTGGTGCGAGCCTGCTGGGCGACTTCGAGGACCGTCGCGCCGCCGACCGGCGTAACGTCATCCGCTTCAGCGATGGTCTGATTCGCCTGTTCGGCATCGAGCACGCTGCGTTTTCCCACCTGCGCGCCGCAGGCCTTGTGGGACTCAATATCGTGAGTCCACTGCGACGCACCCTGGCGCGCCGCGCCATGGGGCTGGAGCGATGAAGGCCAATAAGGAAACCAGCATGGATGAGACAACACACGATGAAGTGATCGTCGTCGGCGGCGGCATGGTGGGCAGCGCCCTGGCGGCGCTGCTCGGTGAGGCCGGCATCTCGGTGACGGTGCTCGACGCCCGTTCCACGCCGTTGACGCGTGACGACGTTGGCTACGGCTTGCCCGCGCCACGGGTCAGCGCCCTGACGCCCGTATCGCAACGCCTGTTGACGCATCTCGGCGTCTGGCCGTGGATCGCCGAGCGGCGCGTGTCGCCTTACCAAGGCATGTGCGTCTGGGATGGCGAAGGCAGCGGCGAGATCGCTTTCGCGGCGGCGGATATCGGCCTTTACGAGCTCGGCCACATCGTCGAGAACGACGTCATCCTGGCCGCCCTGGAAGCGCGCCTCGAGGCCTTGCCGAGCGTTACCCAGCGCTTAGACGCACGCGTGACGGGGCTCACCCGCACGGCAGACGCGCAGGAAGTCACCCTCGACGATGGCAGCCGCTGGACGGCGCCGCTGGTGGTCGCCGCCGACGGCGCACGCTCACCGCTTCGTCACCTGGCGGGTATCGACGTCAGCGAGCGCGAGACCGGCCATGTGGCGTTGGTCACCACGCTACGCTGCGAGCATGGCCATGGCGGCGTGGCGCGTCAGGTCTTCCTTCCCGACGGGCCGCTGGCCTTTCTGCCACTGCGCGTCGAGGAAGACGACCATCACTGCTCGATCGTCTGGTCGACTCGTCCCGAGCACGCCGAGCGCCTGCTGGCGTTAGCGCCGGATGCGTTCGCCCAGGCTCTGGGCGATGCCATGGAAGGCCGGCTGGGCAAGATCGAGGTGCTCGACGAGGTACACAACTTCACGCTGATCCAGCGCCACGCCCGCGAATACACTGCACCAGGCTTGGCCCTGATCGGCGACGCCGCGCACAGCATCCACCCGCTGGCCGGCCAAGGCGTCAATCTCGGCTTTCTGGATGCGGCGGTGCTGGCGGAAGAAATCACCCACGCACGCCAACGTGGCGTAGCGCTCGGCGACGCCCGCACGCTGGCGCGTTACGCCCGCCGCCGGCGCGGTGACAACGCCGCCATGCTGGCACTGATGGACGGCTTCCGCCTCTTGTTCGGCGCCAAACACCCTGCATTACGATTGATACGTAACGTCGGCCTCTCCAGTACAGACAAGCTCATGCCTCTCAAGCGCACCATGATCCGCCAAGCCGCCGGCGAACGTGGCGAACTGCCTGCCGTGTGTCGTTAAGATGATCGCTGAGCCGGTCATATGCCTAGTTTAGCGATCATGAAAAGCGTTTGGTCGGTGCGTTGTCAGGCATGCCGAGCAGTACCGCAAGGGCCTGCGGGTCAAGAAGCTTGTGGCAGCGTGCAGCCGCACCTAACCTGCCCGATATCTCCAAAGAAAAGGTGTCATTCGCGAAGGTCCTTCTTTCGCTCATGAACCGTGCGCTTGGACAACGGGCCAAATACCCAGGGAGGTGAGTTCATGACGAAACGCAATCATCAGGGCGTCACGCTTGAGTGCGTGCAGGGTGATATCGCGCGCCAGCCGGATATGGACGCCATCGTGAACGCGGCGAATGCGGCGTTGCGTATTGGCGGCGGTGTGGCGGGGGCGATTCATCGTGGCGCCGGGCCGGAGCTGGAGTGGGAATGCCAGCCGCTGGCGCCCCTTCAGTCGGGGCAAGCGGTGATCACCGGTGCTTATAACTTGCCCAATCGCTCGGTGGTGCATTGCCTGGGCCCGGTGTACGGCGTGGACGAGCCCGCCGAGCCGCTGCTGGCGGCCTGCTATCGCAATGCGCTCGAACTGGCCGAGCAAAACGGGCTGGCCTCCATCGCCTTCCCGGCGATCTCGACCGGGGCCTTCGGGTATCCGCTGGAAGCGGCGACGCAGGTGGCATTCAAGACGCTTATAGAGATGCTGCCCCAGCTATCCTCGGTCAAGCATATCCGGTTCGTGCTGTTTCAGGAGGCGGATGTCCGCGTCCATGAAGAGGTTCTTGAGCGCTCGCTCGATTAAGACGACGTCACTGCGGGACGCCAGACGGTCTAGCCTTCGGCGCCCCTGCCTTTCTCCCGCTCTCCGACGACACCCAAGACATACCCGCTTGAAACCCGGATAATGGCGAGCAATTCGCCTATGGGCGCACCCCGACACCAACCCGGTTTTTGTACATGGAAATCAAGGTCAACTTTCTCGAAAATCTGCGGCTGGCGGCCAAGTTCGACGATTTCACCGTCGAGACCGATCAGCCCATTCGCTACAAGGGCGACGGCTCGGCGCCGAGTCCGTTCGACTACTTCCTGGCCTCGTCGGCGTTGTGTGCGGCCTATTTCGTGCGCTTGTACTGCAACGCGCGGGACATCCCCACCGAGAACATCCGGCTGTCGCAGAACAACATCGTCGACCCCGAGAACCGTTACAATCAGATCTTCAAGATCCAGGTGGAGCTGCCGGAGGACCTTTCAGAGAAAGACCGCACCGGCATCCTGCGCGCGGCGGAGCGGTGCAGCGTCAAGCGCGTGATCCAGAACGCGCCCGAATTTCAGATCGAGACGGTCGAGAACATCGACGAAGACGCTCAGGCGCTATTGATGGGTACGAGCGCCAAGGACGGCGTCGAAGGCGACGAAACCTGGATCGAGGGCAAGGATCTGCCGCTGGAGCGCACCATCGCCAATATGACCCAGATCCTCGAGGACCTGGGCATGAAGATCGAGATCGCCTCGTGGCGCAATATCGTGCCCAATGTCTGGTCGCTGCATCTGCGCGACGCAGCCTCGCCGATGTGCTTCACCAACGGCAAGGGCGCGACCAAGGAAGCCGCACTCTGCTCGGCGCTGGGCGAGTTCATCGAGCGCCTGAGCTGCAACTTCTTCTACAACGATCAGTTCTTCGGCGAGGAGATCGCCGATAGCGCCTTCGTCCACTACCCCAGCGAGCGCTGGTTCCCGCTGGAAGACGACGACGCTCTGCCCGCGGGCATCCTCGACGATCATTGCCGGGCGATTTTCGACCCGGACGGCGAGCTGCGCGGCTCGCACCTGATCGACACCAACTCCGGGCGCACGGATCGCGGCATCGTCTCGCTACCGTTCGTGCGGCAGTCGGACGGCGCGACGGTGTACTTCCCCTCCAACCTGATCGAGAACCTTTACCTCAGCAACGGTATGAGTGCCGGCAACACGCTTGCCGAAGCCGAGGTGCAGTGCCTCTCCGAGATCTTCGAGCGCGCGGTGAAGAAGGAAATCATCGAGCAGGAAATCGTCCTGCCCGACGTGCCGGAGGAGGTGCTGGCCAAGTACCCCGGCATTCAGGAAGGCATCGCCGCGCTGGAGGCCCAGGGCTTCCCGGTGCTGGTCAAGGACGCCTCGCTCGGCGGCCGCTACCCGGTGATGTGCGTGACCCTGATGAACCCGCGCACCGGCGGGGTGTTCGCCTCCTTCGGCGCGCACCCGAGCTTTCAGGTCGCGCTGGAGCGCAGCCTCACCGAGCTGCTTCAGGGGCGCAGCTTCGAAGGCCTGAACGACCTGCCGCAGCCGACCTTCAGCTCGCTGGCGGTCTCCGAGCCCAACAACTTCGTCGAGCACTTCATCGACTCCTCCGGGGTGATTTCCTGGCGTTTCTTCAGCGA
>NZ_JARANY010000068.1 GCF_029889885.1 Chromohalobacter sp. 296-RDG | reverse complement strand
CGCAGGCCTGCAGCCGCTCAAACGCTTCGTGGAAAAACCGGATGCCGAGCATGCGCGTGATCTTGTCGAAGACGGTCATCATCTCTGGAACAGCGGCATGTTCCTGTTGCGCGGTGATCGTTACCTCGAAGAGTTGAGATATTGGCGACCGACCATGCATGCCTCGGTGGAGAGGGCCTGGGCCGGGCGTGGGGCAGATCTCGATTTTCTACGTCCCGAGTCGGGCGCATTCGCCGAATGCGCCGCC
Source organism: Chromohalobacter sp. 296-RDG (assembly GCF_029889885.1). GTDB lineage: Bacteria > Pseudomonadota > Gammaproteobacteria > Pseudomonadales > Halomonadaceae > Chromohalobacter. The sequence continues at coordinate 11,564 of NZ_JARANY010000068.1, read as the reverse complement.
GAATCCATCGACTACGCCGTCATGGAACATACTCGGGCCGGGGTCGTCGTTCCTCTGGCGGCGGGATGGTCGGATGTCGGCTCCTACCAGGCATTGTGGGATGTCGCCAAGAAAGACGATGACGGCAATCTGCTGCGCGGTGACGTCATCGCGGAAGACACGCGAGACGCCTGGGTACAGTCGCAGTCGCGTCTGGTCGCGACGCTCGGCATCTCGGATCTGGTCGTCGTTGAAACCCCTGATGCCGTGCTGGTGGCAGATCGCCACCGCGTTCAGGAGGTCAAGACCCTGGTCGCGCGTCTGCAATCGCTCGGGCGCCAGGAGGGCGTCGCTCATCGACGTGCCTATCGCCCGTGGGGCAGTTACGAATGCGTCGAGCAGGGCGCACGCTTTCAGGTCAAGCATATTCGCGTACATCCTGGCGCTCGCCTTTCGCTGCAACGCCATCATTACCGCGCCGAGCATTGGGTGGTCGTGTCCGGCACCGCGCGGGTCACCCGGGGAGACGAGGTCTTCCTGTTAGGTGAAAATCAGTCCGCGTACATCCCGCTGGGCGTCGAGCATCGTCTGGAAAATCCCGGTCGCATCGAACTGGAACTCATCGAAGTGCAAAGCGGCGCGTATCTCGGCGAGGACGATATCGTGCGTCTCGATGACGACTACCGGCGTGGTTGATGAATAGCGTCTTGAGGCAGCATTCACGATCAAGCGGAGAGGCTTAATCAGCCCTTAAGGCATCGAGCTTAACCTACTGGCTTCTTTGTAAATGTGGACGTGTTGACAAAATGGCTGGTATCGATAAATGGAATGGAACAGGTCTCGTACGTTTAAACAAAGCTCTTTTTTGTTCCCTAAAAGGCTTGAGTGCTGCCTGGGTGCATGAATCGGCATTTCGTCAAGAATTAGTGGTCCTGGCATTGTTGATGCCAATTCCTATTTTTGGCAATTTCTTACCTATGGAAAAAGTGATGATGGGGGCATCTCTCATCTTGCTATTGGTAGTGGAGCTTATAAATTCAGCTATTGAGGCCGTCGTGGACCGCGTAGGAACGCAATGGCATACATTAAGCGGTCGAGCCAAAGATCTTGGATCGGCATCGGTTTTTATGACATTTTTGCTTGTCGTATGGGTCTGGTTGAATGTTTTACTGAAGTAACTTTGGTCACCTAATGGTCGCTTGAAGTGTACCTTGCTACGTCATTTTGAAAGACTTGAAAGGAGTGAATCGGCCATTTTATTAAAATGCTTGTAATAAGTGTTGTGAGATAAATTAAAAATCTTTTGTTGTCTCGGGGGCGAGAAAAGTGGCGCAAAAAATATAGGACAAAAGGCAGCCCGATCCTGTTCCTAAAAACACCCCACCGACAATATCAGTTAACCAGCGTGCATTCAGATAAATTCTAGAAAAGCATATAAGGAACAATAACACAAAGGTAGCGAGAGCGCTCAATATCTTGTGTTTAATATGACAATGACGCGTTAGTAGAAGAAAGATGGACAAGTATAGCGTTATGTTTAATGTAGTGTGACCACTAGGAGAAGAATAAATATCCCAGTTTTCATATAACCCCTCCATGGGGCGGTTTTTATGTATTAAAACTTAAGTGGAGGAACTGTTAAAGATATGCCGATCATGGTTAAGGCTAAAAATATGGCCGGCACTTTGTCTTTTCTTAAAAGCATTGCTAGTACGATTGCTGAGGATGTTATACCCACTGCGATGCCATCGCCAAGTTCAGTGATTCCTAGCATCAGATCGAATAGCAAAGAACTCTGGTGCTGCGCAAAGAGGTTGTGTATGGCTCCGTTTACTCCATCAAACCAGCTGGTATTTTTAACTATAAGAGATAGTATAAAAAAGAATGAAAAGCATGCTACTGAAAGCAGTAAAATCGGCCTTGCCGATCTTGAAGAGTTGTCAAAGGTGAGCGTTAAGTTTTTCATTCTAAAAGCCTGAGTAAAGAGTGCTCAGGGATTTTGGCTATGCAATGTTAAGAGAGGCTTAAAGCCTCTCTTTTAAAGGGAAATTACAAGGAGACGGTGACTATTTTGTCGTGGGAGCTTCATATAAAGGAGAAGAGTCCGTACTCCCTTGACACCGATAAAAAGCGCTGCCTGGAAGAAGCCACCAATGATCACTGTTCTGAATACCTAGATCATGCTTCTCGGATTGATCGATACAGGTTTCTCCTTTTGCCTGATCGGTTCGTATCAACATCCAGCGTTCATCGGGTGACTGTTTAACCCATGCATAAGCACGCGATAATTGTTTCTCGAGAGGAGTTTGAAACCCGAATTGAACGACAGGTTGTTGTGCCTGAAGAACGAATTCTTCATCGAAATCCGGAAGTGCCAACGAGGCGTCTTTTCCTGTGATGCGTATAACTTCTTGCATCATGTCGTGAGGTGATCTGGCCGTATTCATTAGCATATAGCCCCATGTCGACCACGAGATCCAGAAAGCCAACATCCAGATTGCAAATATCAACATTCCGCGGCGCGGTTTTAACCAGAGTATGAGAGGAATAAACAGTGCGCCAATCGTCATCCACCAATTCCATGGTACTACATCGTAGTGCTGTGATAATTCGCTTAAGCGACTGACTCCGTAGCTACCTAAAATCCCAGCGGTTAGTAATGTTCCAGAAACAGCGATGACGATTAACGCTCCTAGGTAATTAAGCCCTCTTTTATATAACAAACCGGGTAGGGAAGGTGCAATTGCCCATATCAATAATGGGATTGTAGGTAATATATAAACGCCTCGCTTGCCTGGTGACAGCGAAAAAAATAGAAGAATAATAAGTATTGCGCTCAAAGGCATCCAGATTCTTGCGTCATGTTTTTTCCAGCGGCGGTGCCAGTGCTTTATAAGCCATGGGAAGGCCAGTATTAGAGGTAGCCATGCCCAAGGAATGACGCTGATTAAATAATAATACCAAGGATTCAAGTGGTGCCAGGAATTGGCGTATCTTTCGCCTGTCTGTTTAAAAAGGATGTTGTCTCGATAAGCAGTGAGCGTTGTGTCGTCTCCAAATGTGGCGATCAAGACCATGGGAATAACCCACAAGCTAACCGTCAATATCAGCAATAAAACACCTTTTATATACTGTTTCCACTCGGGATGATACGCTGTCCCTTTTTTGTAACACAATATCCAGCCGGGTATTAGTGCCAAGGGTAGGAAGCCCACTCCCTTGGTCAATATACCGACACCCATTGCGATCCAACTAATATTCCACCAGATATTCTTGGTGTCAATTAGTGCATATCTTAAAAATCCATAAGCCCCCAGCGTTGTAAAAAACGTGAGAGACATATCTATTTGTGCCGTTCGCGCTTGAAGAGCAAATTGGAAAGTGCTTAATAGTGCCACACCTGCCAAGATAGCGATACGTACTCCGTAGAGACGCTTTGTTAGATCTACGACTAAAAAAAGAGTGCCGAAAGCGGCAAGTAGGGAGGGGAGCATGAACCCCCAGCGTACCGATCCAGTCACAGCAATGCCAATGGCCATCGCCCACATGAAAACAGGAGGCTTATCGGGATAGATTTCGCCGGCGCGATGAGGAAACCAAAACTGGCCAGTTTTTAGCATTTCGAGTGCGTTGAGTGCAAAACGTGGCTCATCTGCTGGCCAAGGATCGCGTAACCCTAGTCCAATGGCTAAAAGTACAAAAGCAATTAAAAGGAAAAGGTACCAGAAGAGTCGAGTATGGCGAACCATCGTCATGGGTAAAGGTGAAAAACGCATAAGCTATTCACTTTCCGTTAATTTACGATGTGTTTCTTTACGGATTAATATCATATTACGTATGTAAATGAAGAGTCCGGCCCCCTGGCCAACGATAAAGACAGGATCTTGGCGGTAAATTGCATAAGCAAATAGTGTAGCGCCTCCTCCCAAGCTTAATATCCAAAAAGCATTGGGCACGATACTGCGTCGCGCCTTTTCACTCGCAATCCATTGAACCAAGAATCGGGCCGAAAAAAAACCTTGGCCAAGGAAGCCAATAATCATCCAAACTAAATCAGGTTTAAACATGCTCACGGGAGTCATCGATAGTGGTATATGAGTCTACCAGCGGCATTAAATTTGCCGGTAGTCGCGAACGGCGACGCAACCATATGACGCCTAGAATATCTACGATTCCAACCCACAGACGATCATGTAAACCATAATGTGACTGCCCCTTTTGGCGCTCACGGTGATTTACATTTATGGAAATGCAGGTCCCGCCTTGTGCTTGAATAAGAGCGGGTATGAATCGATGCATATGGTTAAAGTATGGTAGCTGAAGGAACGCATTTTTATTTATTAATTTAAGACCGCATCCTGTATCGGGTGTTGAATCCTTCAGCAGTTTACTCCTAATGCTGTTAGCGATCCTTGAAGAAACCCGTTTATGCCAAACATCACGTCTCTTGCTGCGCTTTCCTGCAACGAGGGTGACCGTGTTCGTGATGGCATATTGATAAAGCGTTGGTATATCCGCTGGGTCGTTTTGTTTATCGGCATCAATAGTCGCCAACCAATCACCCTGCGCTAGTCTTGCCGCTTGCCAAATAGAAGTGCTTTGCCCTGCACTACGAGAATGGCGATATGCGCGTAGTCTTAGGTTCGCCTTGGCCTTATCTTCAAGCCATTGGTGAGTGTTATCTACGGATCCGTCATCGATAACGATAACTTCGTAATTAATTGAAATAAGTGCCTGCTCAATCTCATCAAGCAATGTTGGCAGATTTTCAATTTCATCCTTGGCAGGAATGATAACTGATAACGTTTTGGGTCGCATGATCTCGTATGTAAGTGGTGACTGTAGGGGTATTGTAAACGACCCACCTTAAGGTTCTCTTAAATTGCGTGGCGAGTTTTATATATAGCGCGTAAGAATGCTTTAAGGAGTTGGGCGGCATAATGCTTGTATTCTCGTTTAATGGAAAGTTGATGCGCGTATGCTGCCCGGAACCTGGTTGAAATATAATGTCTCTCCTTGGGTGCCCCTTCTTAAGTTATGGGGTTTGTTCTTAATTTTAATTTTTGCAATATCTTATTTTAAATTAGATTATAAAGTTGCAGATTTTATTTACGACTTTGAAGGTGGCGAGTGGACGCTAACCGACTCTTGGCTGACCAAGCATGTTCTACATGATGTAGGAAAGCGCTTTAGTATATTCATGGGTATCGTAGTTTTGATGTCAATCGCTGCAAGTTTTTTTGTGGAGACGATGAAAGGCCTGCGACGTCCTTTGGCATACCTTTTTATATCAGCTGCACTTTCAACGCTTGTGGTTTCTTCCATAAAGAACAGCATCAATGTGGCATGCCCTTGGGACTTGGTGCGTTACGGGGGCGATGTTCCTTATGTCGGTTTTTTCCAAGCATGGCCAGTTAACCTTCCCGATATAGCATGCTTTCCGGCCGGGCATGCCAGTGCGGGGTATGCCTGGATTGCTTTGTACTTCTTTTTTGATTATCTCTTCCTTTCCTCTAAATGGAGACGTTCTGGTGCTGGGGTAGCCATTTTTATGGGGCTTCTTTTTGGTATTGATCAGCAAATTCGCGGCGCTCATTTTTTGTCGCACGATTTATGGACGTTGATGATTTGTTTTAGCGTTTCTCGAATATTGGCGTATTTATTTTTTTGCCTAGGCAGTAGGCAAAAGATATCCGTTACTGAGCTTGTTAACCGTTGAGGAGATCTGGTTTATGTATAATTTTTTCTCGAAGCTGGTCTCCCAGCGTCCGGTTTTGTCGACGGACTCTCTGACCTTCTGGGTAAGTCTTGGTATTGCCTTGTTTTATAATATTCCTTTTTGGAAGGAGGTTGTTGGTTATATTTCTCCAACGAGCATGATGGACTGGTTGCTTTTACTTGAGTATGGAATCGTTCTGACTTTTATCCAATTTATCGTGTTCGTCTTTTTTGTCAATCGTTGGTTGGCGAAGCCTGTGCTTGTTTTGATAGTTTTTCTGGCAGCGGCGGTTAACTTTTATACAAGCCGTTATGGTGTATATTTCAATACAGAGATGGTGAACAATATCCTTCAAACGGATACTCAGGAGGCTGGTGAGCTTTTTACCTGGGGCTTTCTTGGGTATATGGTGGTTTATGCTGTTATCCCTGCAATGCTTGTTATTTGGGTCCGTATAAAAAAAGTGAGCCTTTTGAGGTCTATTTTGAGGCGCACGGTGGTGGTGTTGACCAGCACTATGGTATTGGGTGGCTTCATTTTGCTTACATTTCAAAGTGTATCAGCTTTGATGAGGACGCATCATGAGCTGCGTTTCTTGGTCACCCCAGGTAACGCAATAGTTTCTACTGTTCAAGATTTAGCTCCTGCACAAGCTCCTCTGCCTGATAAGAGAATTCCGCTTGAGAGCGATGCGAAACTGGCAGCCGGGGTGTCCAATAGTAACAGCAAGCCTAAGCTGCTCGTCATTGTGGTCGGGGAGACGATGCGGGCTGCCAATTGGGGTCTCAATGGCTATGAGAGGCAGACGACACCGAAGTTGAATGATCGCAACGTGATCAATTTTCCTCATGTAACATCTTGTGGCACAAGTACGGCAGTTTCTTTACCTTGCATGTTCTCTCCGCTTGGTCACGATGACTATGACGAGCGCTATATTAAAAGTCATGAGTCACTTCTTGATGTGTTAAAGCATGCCGGTATTGATGTCGAATGGTTTGATAACCAGTCGGGATGTAAAGGTGTCTGCGATGGAGTTAAAGGTGAAACATTGTCCGTGCAAGACTTTCCTGATCTTTGTGCGTCGGGGCGGTGCTATGATGAAACCCTTGTCGAGCGTTTAAAAGAAGCGTTGAAGAGTTCTTCGGGTTCTCGTGATGAAAAAGTAATTGTCTTGCATCAGTTAGGCAATCATGGCCCTAGTTATTATCAACGCTATCCTGAATCGTTCAGAGAATTTTCTCCAGTATGTGAGACTGCAGATTTGAATAAATGTAGAAAGAGCGAGATAGTAAACGCTTACGATAATGGCGTTCTTTATACCGATAATGTTCTAGATGGCATAATTGCCACTTTGAAATCTCAGTCTGAATATTCGGCTGCCATGTTGTATGTGGCCGATCATGGTGAATCCCTAGGTGAAAATGGCGTTTACCTACATGGATTGCCCTACTCGATCGCACCGAACGAACAGACGCATGTGCCCATGACGTGGTGGTTGGGCAAGGATTTTATTGGTTCTACGGGATTGGATGATGATTGTTTAAAGAAAAATGCAGACGGTAAGTATAGCCATGCCAACTTGTTTTCAAGCATCTTGGGTTTGATGCAAGTAACGACATCGGTATACGAGCCCGAACAAGACATTACATCGGCATGTGGCACCTGATTTAAAATACTTACAAGTAGCGGCGCCGAGTTGGGGGAGAGTGTGATGGTTTATAGGTTTCAGTGTGGCTCGTTAGGAAGGGTTTGCCAGAGTATAAGAAACTGGAGAGGGGGCGTTCGTAAGGGAGTTACCGAGACTCTTTTTAGATGCTATTTTTTTGAGGTCTGTATTCTCGCTTTATATATTTTGCTGGGGGTTCTGGTTGTGCCTTTTGCGCTGGTTCTGGGTCTTTATAAGCTCATAAGGTATATTTTTCGTGCAGGCCGTTGAGGATATTGTGAATTGAAAGAGCCGCCTTTAGGGCGGCTCTTAAAGTTATTTTTTATGTTTCTTAGATTTTCGGCTAGTGATCATCGCCTTGGTAAGATTTTGGCTTGTTAGTTTGCTTGAAATTATTACACCAAGAATATGCAGCATTGCTGCAGCAAGGAGGGTGTTCCCTAATACTGGATGAATGGTTTCTATCAGTGCGCTTTCATGAAAGGTATGCGTTGTTAAAAGCCAACCCAATATTGCCTGTAGTCCAAGCCCGCCTAATAGTAAAAAGACCATGACGCTGCCGGCAGGATTATGACCATCATAGTGTCGTTCATGGCCATGCCGCATGTCACGTAAATGTTTGAGTATCTCTTTTCGGGAGTAAGTAAAATTAACGAAACGTGCATGTCTAGTGCCTATCAATCCCCATAAAACGCGTAATGCTACTATGACGCCTACTGTATACCCCGCCCATTCATGTAGTGTTTGCCATTGGCCAGAGCTAACCCAGGCTGTCATGAACGCTATAACCAGTGTCCAGTGAAGGATCCTTACTACTGGGTCCCAAGTCTTTATCTTGTGCGGGGATTCTTCTTTATGCATCATTAGGTATCTCCATTCTTAACATAAAAGCGGTGCCTAATACGAATCGACTGTTATCCAATGTTTGAAAGTAACCATTGGAGGCTACATGGTAAGAAAGTATTCTGACCCTTTTCTTAATAGAGGTGGTGAAATGAAATTAGCTGATGGGCGGAAGAAAAATACAATAAGGAAGGGCGAAGGAGTGTTTTGTCTTTCTATTATTAAATTCGGGTAAGTCTGTTGGTATTCGGGTCAATGGCACATGGTAGGCGAAGGCCGTAAGCGAGAAAGGCTCGCCTTGACGAGCCTTTTGCAGTTCATGGGGTGCTCCAGACGATGGTTGCTTCCAACCCATGTTCAGGACGGTTGCGCAGTTGGAGTGTCGCCTGCTGGCGCTGGGCCAGTTCGACGACGATGGAAAGTCCCAGGCCGCTGCCGGTAGTGCGTTGGTCGGAGGCGCGACGGAAACGTTCGGTTACCTTTTCGAGTAGTTCGTCGGGGATGCCGGGACCACTGTCGCGCACGCTCAACTGGGCGATGCCTGACGCGGTTTCGCTGAGTTCCACCTCGACATGGCTGCCTTTCGGCGTGTAGCGCAGGGCGTTATCGAGCAGGTTGCGGAAAAGGATGCCGACTTCGGTTTCATCGGCATGTACGCGCAATTGTTTGAGGCCTTCGAGCGTCAATTGCTGCCGGCGCTCATGGGCGAGGGGCCACAGGTCGGCCATGAGCTCGATGACGATGGGGTAGAGGTCGATGGGGGTGGTGTGGCTATCCGGTGTGCGATCCAGTCGCGCCAGCACCAGCAGTTGTTCAACGACACGTTGCAAACGCTCGACGCCGGTATAAGCCTTTTGCAGCGATGCGGTCTCCCCGGCCTTGACGTTGTCCAGGTGGATACGCAGTGCGGCCAATGGGGTACGTAATTCATGCGCGGCGTCCGCGGTGAAGCGCCGTTCACGCTCCAGGGTTTCGCCCAGCCTGTCGATGAAGTCATTCAGCGAGTGATGCAGTCCCTCGAGTTCACGAGGAACGTCGAGCTCTATATGCCGAAGATCACGGGCATGTCGCCCTTGTACCTGGTCCGAAAGACGCCGAATAGGAGTCAAGCCACGGCGGATGATACGGTTCATCAGCCATAGCATGAGTGGCAACAGGACCAGCATGGGAATGAGATTGTTCCAGGTGATACGTTCGACGATCTCGCGCTGGAAATTGCTGCGTTGTCCCATGCTGATCCACAGTTTGTGGCGCTCATCGAACGTGCTGAAGACACGCCAGCGGTGACCGGCGTAGTCGACCCAGCGGAAACCTTCTTTGTCGGGTGCGGGAAAAGGTGCATCCTGTGTCCATTTCCCCTGAAGCAGACGTGGTGTCTTGTCGGGGGCCCAGAATCCCAGCGCGAGTTTGCGCTCTTCCTCGTGATAGAGCTTGGCTGACGTGGCGTCATCGCTTGCGAGTGTGACGGGTTTGCCATCGTGGTAGGCGCGTGCAGGATAATCTGGAATGCTGAGATGGTTGGCCAGCCGCGCGAGTTCGGCATCGCTGGCGTCTTCCGGTAGCTGGCCGGCGACGATACGGCTGTGGAGACTGAGCTGGGTGTCGAGCATTTCTTCCAGCTCGTGATCGGTAATCAAATACGAGGCGAGCACCGCCACGCCGCCGGACACGACGAGGACCAACATCAGCGTGCGGAGCAGATAATAACGAATGGAGGTCATGTCGCGTGGCGATCCAGACGATAACCGATACCGCGGACGGTCATGATCAGCGACTTGCCGAGTTTCTTGCGTAGATGGTGAACGTGGACCTCCACTGCGTTCGAGGCGACTTCCTCTCCCCAGCCGTAGAGCAGGCTTTCCAGCCGGGGACGTGAGAGCACCTTGTCGGGGTGGCGCGCCAATTCGAGCAATAGGGCGTATTCGCGGCGCCCCAGCGCGACATCATGTCCTTGCCAACTGACGTTGTGGCTGGCTTCGTCGATGCTCAAGGCGCCGACGGTCAGGATTTGTGACGCGCGGCCTTCGGCGCGTCGCGTGATGACGCGCAAGCGCGCGAGCAATTCCTGCAGATTGAAGGGCTTGAGTACATAATCGTCGGCGCCGGCATCGAGCCCACGTATACGTTCTTCGACGGCGTCACGCGCAGTAAGTATGAGAATCGGTAGTGAGGAGGAAGCCTTGCGTAGGCCTTCGAGCACTACCATGCCATCCATATCGGGGAGACCCAGATCGAGAATCATGGCGCTGAAAGATTCGTTATGCACCGCCTCGATGGCGTGATGTCCCTTGGTGAACCAATCCACCGTATAGGCATCACGGGTGAGCGCGGTCTTGATGCCATCGCCCAGCAGGGGGTCGTCTTCGACCAAAAGTATACGCATGGGGCCTCCTCGGGATTAGCGCCAGCGTAGCATGATGCATGAAGCTTAAGTCTTTCTTAAGGCGGGATGAAGCCATCGGCTGCTGCGCGCCGACGCTGGCCGGCATGAATGTAGTCTCGCCATCGGGCCGCAAGGGAAGGGCGATTGTGTCGCTCGATGGCCTGTATCACACGCCGTGCGGCGTGGTGCAGTGCCGCCAAGTGATGGACATAGGGAATGTCCTCGGGCGCCAGGTGCGAAAAGCGGGCGTGCCTCGGGGCAGGGGCGACACTAAGTACGAGCCTGTCTGGCCGCGACGCCTCTCGCATCCGCGAGACACATTGGTGCCGTGACTGGGTCTTGCTTGCCGTGACGAGGTCGATATCGACATGCAATGCGCCTTCGACGCTGAGGGCGTCATCTGAGCCTGACGATCGCATCTGGATCAGCATCTCGATGCCGGCGCGCGCGGCGATCTCACGGCAGCATGCTTGTTGTGCCTGGCATGTGGCCGCCATGGGCTGGACGCGCGTCGGCACGCCGCGTACCTGTCGCTCGAGTGCGGCCTGGTTCTCGCCCAGCGTCCATAACAAGGCACCTCGCGGTAGCAACCAATCGATGAGGGCTTCCGCAAAGGGTGTATCGGCGCCCGTAATGAGAATGCGACGTTCCGACCAATCCATGAGATACCTGCCGATGGCGAAGATGAAATAATCGCAACGCTCGCACGGTAACGCTTAAGGGAAGCTTACGTTGTCTGCGGAGACTTCAGTCTCGACGTTTAGCCCAGTGGCCCGCCGACAACGGTCTTCTTGAGACCCGCGAGGATGGCGTCGCCGTCTGCGTGGGCGAGTTCGTCATACCAGGCTTGGGTCTGCTCGAGATCCAGGCCATGGATCATCGCCGCGCGCTTGCGAGCGCGGGAGACGATCTCGCCGACGCGCTCGACACGTGACGCATCGTAGTGCGTCAGTGCCGTGGCAATCGCCGTCGAG
>NZ_JARANY010000067.1 GCF_029889885.1 Chromohalobacter sp. 296-RDG | reverse complement strand
TGTCTTCGACCGTGAAGCCGCCAAGATCGAGGGTGTCGATTTTCTCGCCCAGGGCACCATCTACCCGGACGTGATCGAATCCGCCGCCAGCAAGACCGGCAAGGCCCACGTCATCAAGTCACACCACAACGTCGGCGGCCTGCCCGAGACCATGAAGCTCAAGCTGGTCGAACCGCTGCGTGAACTGTTCAAGGACGAAGTGCGCAAGCTCGGCCTCGAACTCGGCCTGCCGTACGACATGGTCTACCGTCACCCCTTCCCGGGACCGGGCCTCGGCGTGCGCATTCTCGGCGAAGTCAAAAAAGAATACGCCGACATCCTGCGTGAAGCCGACGCCATCTTTATCGAGGAACTGCACAACTTCGACTGGTACCACAAGACCAGCCAAGCCTTCGCCGTCTTCCTCCCGGTCAAGTCAGTAGGCGTCGTCGGCGACGGCCGCCGCTACGAATGGGTCATCGCCCTGCGCGCCGTCGAAACCATCGACTTCATGACCGCCCGCTGGGCCCACCTTCCGTATGAGCTGCTGGAGAAGGTCTCCAACCGCATCATCAACGAGATCAGCGGCGTTTCCCGCGTGACGTATGACGTCAGCAGCAAGCCGCCCGCCACGATTGAGTGGGAGTGAGGTTTAGCTGTCGCAACTGCAGTAACTAAGACCCGCTACCGCGCGGGTTTTTATAGACTTAACCGTATGTGTATGTTAGTTACTGTTAGTTTTCTCGATGTGTTTTAAGATTTATTGAGGCGTTATGAATAGCAATGTTAGTAGTGCTTGCTCAGGATCAATAGCGCCTTTTCTGAAGTGGGCGGGGGGGAAACGTTGGCTAGTGCACAAGCATGGGAATCTTTTTCCAGATTTTTCAGGTAGGTATATAGAGCCATTCTTGGGAAGCGGAGCGGTTTTTTTTCACCTCAAGCCAGAAGATGCGGTGATTTCAGATTCCAATTCGTGGCTGATCGACACATATATTGCATTAAGAGATGACTGGCAGTCTGTTTTTGAGTTGCTAAAAAAGCATCAGTATAAGCATTCAAAAAAATACTATTATGAAATGAGAGCGTTTTCCCTTGAAGACAAGATCGAAAGGGCAGCGCAGTTTATCTATCTAAATAGAACATGTTGGAATGGGCTCTTTAGAGTTAACCTTAGTGGGAAGTTTAATGTTCCCATTGGGACTAAGAGTAATGTTCTACTAGAAGATGGATTTCTAGAGGTGTCCGAGATTTTGTCGAATGCAAATATTTTGAATGTAGATTTTGAGAAGGTTGTAGATTTGGCTGTTGAGGGAGATTTTTTGTTTGTAGACCCCCCGTATACAGTTAAGCATAACTTGAATGGCTTTGTTAAATATAATGAGAAAATATTTTCATGGGATGATCAGGAAAGGTTGTTTTATTCACTGAAGCGTGCTAAAGAAAGGGGGGTTAAGATAATGTTGACAAACGCTAATCATCCCTCAATATTGTCTTTATATGAAGGTTTTTTTGATATACAAGAAATTGAGAGAGCAAGCGTTATTTCAGCTAAGAAGGACTTCCGGTCAAGGACGACCGAGTTGCTTATTAGCTGATAGAGCATATTTTAGAGATGAGGTAAATAGGTATGCTGTTCGAAGGTTTTTGTGCATATTTTTTATTTGTTGCGTTTGCTGTTTGGAATCTGAGAGATTATAGTCCAACCCTTAAAACTTATGGGCTGTCGATGGCTGAGTTTCTTGTTACCTACATAGTGGGTAACTTGCCTTTCTTGATTCTTGCGTTTGATCTTTCTTTGCAGAAAGAATCAGTGAGTTTGATTGGTTTTTTAGCGGAGGAAGGTCGTCCAGGTGAGATATTTATATATATATCTGCTTTCTTAGCTCCGGTGATATATACTTTTCTCGCATGGTATAAAGATGCGAATATGGTTTGGCACTCTCTTTATTTTATTCTGATTTTTGCATGTCTGATGGTAGGGCTACATCTTTTTCTCAGGTACCGAAGTCTCCAGTTTTTTGAAAATGATTTTGCGGATATGGTCTCCCTATTTTTATATGTGGTGTCTCTTTCCTTATGGTATTTTTCAATCGTATATTACCGATCGCTGCAAGAGCAAAATTTTTCTAAAGAAAAACCTAATGATGTTTTGGAAAAGGTTAAGAGGGAGGGGTATTGATTATGAGTGATATTAGTGAAGTAAAAGTTTCTGCAGTTAAGGTCAGGCAGCCTGTAGGGGATTTTTACCAAGCAGTTATTCCATGGAACCTCCTTTCTGAAATTTCTTATGCTGATGTTAGAGCAATTGAAGAGGGTGATGAAAGAAAGCTTGATCGCTATATGGGGATTCAGAGAAAGATTGATAAAAAGAGAATAAAAGATATAGTCAAATACGTTGAAAATGTTGATGCTACATTTCCGACTTCAATTGTTATTGCAATTGATGAGGATAATATAGAGTGGTTCGAGGATGAACGGGTTTTAAGAATATTTGATGGTGCTGGTAATGGGCTAGAGTCGGTGGCAAAAATTTTGGATGGTCAGCATCGAGTTGAGGGGATTAAAAATTTCTCGCGTGAAGTTTTTGATCTTCCAGTTACAATATTTGTTGGTGCTGATATGCCGACGCAAGCAAATATTTTTGCCACTGTAAATTTGGCGCAAACAAAAGTAAATAGAAGTCTTGTTTATGATCTCTTTGAGTACGAAACTTCCAGAAGTCCCCAGAAGTCATGTCATGAAATAGCTGTGGCGTTGGACTCGTATGAAGATAGCCCTTTCTTCAAAAGAATAAAAAGGCTTGGGACTGCGACCCCTGGTAGAAGCAAAGAACTTCTAACGCAGGCGGTTATTGTTGAATCAATTATTGATTTTATTGCGGATGACCCTTGGGAAGATAGGAATCAATTCCTAAAAAGGATGTTTGCGAATAATTATTCGCAAACAAAGCTTAAGGAGAAGTACATATTCAGGCCTTTCTGGATCGATGAAGAAGATCATAAGATTGTGGCTATTATAATAAACTATTTTAGGGCTGTAGAGAGGAAATGGCCGAGGTCTTGGTCTGATTTTGACAAAAAAGGTAATGTTCTTCCTAAGTCCAATGGTGTGAAGGCCTTGATGCGCTTTCTTAGGAAAGCATATAAAGAAGTTGTTCCATATTACATGAATGACTTGAGAATTCCTGATGTTGAAGAGTTTTTTAATATCTTCGACAAGGTTGAGATGGTCGATTCTGATTTTAATATTGAGACATTTCCTCCGGGTACAAGTGGTGAGGCTAAGCTTTTTAATATCCTTGATTCAACTCTAAAAGATCAAGTTGATCTTTTTTGATGGCTTATTCTTAAAATAGGTAAGAGGGAGCTTTTAATTCATCTTCCTGATAAGATAGAAGGTGCCGGCAATAGGCACCGAGGGTGTTCAAAACTCTGCGTCAGCCTGAACATCATAAACCAATGTAGCCGTCCAGGCGTTCGGGGAAGTGGATAGCCATCTGAGACAGCGTCAGACTCCAATTCTGCACGGGATGTGTCCAGCGCTCCGATGCTTTGAGTATACCGGCATAGGGCAGTTTTAGCAGGCTGTTCTCGTTAGCGAAACCGCCCTTGGTCTTGATCAGCTTGTAGAATTGGCGATGGACGGCCTCGACAGCATTGGTGGTGTAGACGGTCTTGCGCACGTAATCAGGGTACTTGAAGTAAGCCGATAGCGTGGGCCATTTGTTGCGCAAGGAGGCGATGACTAGGGAGTACTTGTCTCCCCACTTGGCTTCCACCTCGTCCAGTGCCATCTCGGCCGCATTGAGCGTGGCCGCCTTGTAAACGGCTTTCAGGTCGGCCATGAAGGCCTTCTGGTTTTTCGAGGCAACGTACTTCATCGAGTTACGGAGCTGGTGAATGATGCAGTGCTGGATCTCGGTCTTCGGATAAACGCTCTCAATGGCTTCAGGGAAGCCTTTCAGTCCGTCGACACAAGCGATCAAGATGTCTTGGGCACCTCGGTTATAGAGATCGGTTAGCACACTCAACCAGTGGTGAGCCCCTTCCTGATCGGAGAGATAAAGGCCCAGTAATTCCTTTTTGCCTCGATGTTGACGCCCAGAATGGTGTAGATGGGCCTCGCCCAGCGCCTCCTGGTTTCCCGCAGGTCGGACTCGTATTGCTCGCGGATATCTTTGGGGCGGGCCTTGAATCCGTTCTCCATGTTGCGCTGGGCTTCATCGATCCAGCCGTCGACCTCAGAGACGGTGAGGTCATGCTGTCGCGCGACCTCAGCGACCGTGGTCTTGCCTTGAAGATGTCCATGATCACGGCCGCTTTGCGCTTCACAGTCTATCGCTTAATGGGATTATCGTTGCTCATCCTATCCTCCTGATGACTGCACTATAGCCTGTGCAGCTCTGGAGGGGGTCACTTCATCCCTTTGTAAAAATTTCGTTGTATCAAGGCTTTATTTAAATAAATTATTTCTAATGCAAAAAGTTGTGGCATGTGCTAAATTAAAAAGGCCTATCATGAATAGACCTTTTTTGATGCACTGGATTAAGAAGTAAGGTCTTGTGTTGAAACTATAGTTGCGAATCGGTCCTTGAGGGCAGCCATTGCAGCGTCGTGCAAAAGCTCAGAAGAAATAACCGAACCATTATGGCTTGGGAGTTCTCTCGTAGCGCAGGCGTCATGACAAACAAAATTTTTGAACCCCAGATCAAGGGAAGCTCTAACACTTGCGCTTACGCACATATGACTCATAAACCCAGAAAAAACTACCTGCTGTTTATTGCTTAGAAGCAATAACTCCTTGAGGGGGGTGTTATGAAAAGAGTTCGGGTGTGCTTTTTCGATGACCTTCTCATCCGAAAAGGGGGCGAGAGGGCTCAGGATCGAAACTTTGTCGGTAAGCGGATCGAAGATCTTGCCTTTAGGTTTTCCATGTTGAACAACATGGAAAACAGGTGCTCCTTCTTGCCGTGCCTTGTCAAGCAAAAGCTTAGCATTTTGAAGGGCCTCTTCGCCGGCAGTTTTCAGGGGCAATGCACCATCCAGATACTCATTCTGATAATCAATCAGGATGAGCGCACACTTCTTCCAGTCAGCGACTTCATTTGGGGCACCAGCCATGTCAAGCAAGGTCATTGGTATAGTCATTTTTCGCTATCCGTAGTTTAAAAGGCACGCTAAATATGAACAATTTTGACTTGGAGGTAAATTTAAAATTATGTGTAACTCACAAACAGTTTTGAAGAAGATAAAGCAAAGACTGAATTGGGATGACCTACGTTTTTTCTATGCGCTTGCAGATAGTGAATCAATGACCTCAGCAGCTAAAAAGCTGAATGTTAGTTATATGACTGTGTCCAGAAGGCTAGAAAAATTGGAAGAGACACTTCATAAAGAGTTGTTTGTAAGGAATTCTGAAGGCTTTGTTCTCACAAAGCATGGCCGAAAGCTATATGAGAAAGTGCAGGCTATGCACGATACAGCTGAACAGCTTGTGGAAGATCTTAGTACGGAAGATGTGATACAAAAGAAAATAAGAATTTCAACAATACAATCATTAGCTTATCAAATAGTCGCCCCGGGGTTGAGAAGTCTTCAGGAGAAATACAGTAGCCTGATCTACGATATTCAAGTGACTGATCGCAATATCAGCATTCCAAAGCGAGAAGCCGATATAGCAATACGCCTGAGTAATACACAAGCAGATGAAGAAAATACTTTTAAGTTAAAGCTGGGGAGGTTGAATTATTATCTTTGTGGGACAAAAATCGTCATTCGTGCAATGCAGGAGGGGGAGGCTGTTTCTGCGATAACATTTAATGAAGAAATGTGGCAGCTGCAGGAAGTAAAGCATTTGTTGAAAACTGTTGGGCTGGAAAGAATTAGTTTCCAGTCAAACTCATCTGTTGTTCAGCGGTCAGCTGCGATCGCGGGATACGGAGTGGTATTGTTGCCGGACTTCATGATCGAGAATACAGAGCTTTGTAAATCATCTGAAGAACCTCAGTTTTCTAAAGACATTTGGTTGGTCACTAAGAAACAAAGCTATGAACTCACTGCTGTAAGGTTGATAATTGAGGAGCTGGCGAGTGTTTTTGAGAAATACAGTCAATGAAATATAAAATAAACGGTCTGGCAATCCGGAGATGGTCAGACCGTTCTAGAAAAAATTAATAGTCCAGTTTGTTCTTATTCTTGAAGCTTAACCAACCTCGAGCATACATATTGTTTGCTATTAGGGACAGGATCACCAGAGCAGATCCAAGTATTTCTTCAGGAACAATGCTATTACCGCTGAAGAACGCTATCGCAAATGCAGTAATTGGAACCAGGTTGATGAACAATACTCCATTCACCGGCCCAACGGTCTTGATGCCATGATTCCAAGAAAATACAGCCACTACTCCAGCGAACACTACCAAATAACTTAACTCCAGAATGTTTTCTACAAGAATAGAAACGGAGGGCATATGAGTGACGCCTGCCATATTGGTAAGTAAGCAGATGCCTCCTATGGTAAGGCTGCCAAGTCCTGCCGAAATGGCCGTATAGCGTAGCGAGGAGAAACCTTCTATATATGATGCGCCGATTGTATAAGTAACCCAGCAAAAAGCACCCAGCAAAATTACTAAGTTAGGTAGTAGGGCTCCTCCTGTCAATGATGTAATGCTGCCTTTACTGACCACCAGTACGACACCGAGAAGTGCAAAAAAGATGCTTCCAAATGTAAAGTTGGAAGGCTTTTGTTTTTTTAGTACCCAAACCATGATCACTGAGATAAGAGGCATGAGGGCCATGATAATCGCCCCGTGCTGTGGTCTCGTATGAGCTAGGCCAGCAAAAGCCAATATACTGAAGCCAGCAAATCCGAGCGATCCGAAAACATAAAGTTTGAGAACCTGGTGTCCGGGATTGAGTGCTGAGATGCCTTCTTTTGCTGCCAGCAGTATCAGGAGGATCAAGGATGCTACACCATATCTTATTAGGCTGATATGTACAGCATCCATTGATAATAATGCACTTTTTGCGATAGGAAACATGCCGCCCCATGATAAAGTTGTTAGCAAAAGACATAGAATGCCCACTACCACTCCGGGGTGCTTTATATCGTTGCTGACATAATGGCTATTAGTAAGCATGCTTTTCAGTTCTTCTACCCTGACTTTCCCTGAAGGGGAGTAAGGGATGGCTTTGAGAAACTCAATTTTGGTGCATTTCATTTTGCTTTTTTTAATTTCTTTTTTAGCAAGGTCATAAATTTCAGGCTTCATTCCATTAGCATGATCAGAAGCCACTATTCCGCATATTACCTTACCGTTATTGGCGCCAGTCGGCACTATTGCTAAATCCCTGACTCCGGGGTGTTTGTTAATCGCGTTTTCGGTTTCATAAATTTTCAAACCTTTAGCATTTAGTGCTCGATTCATTAGGTATAATAAACCGCCCTGTATATAACCGGCTTCAGCAGTCAGTAAATATTTATCTCCATCATGTTCAACAGTATCATGTGGTATATTGTGGTACTCATCCATGTTCATATAGCTCGAAATTGCAACGCGACCAATTTCACCATCAGCGATCTTATGACCCTTTTCGTCAAGAACGAGCAGCTTGTTGCCATCATATGGTTTCCCCACACTAGTGGGCTGCTTCATAATGTCGTGAGGCTCAGCGATAGTGTTAACGCCGGTTTCGGTAGTACCATAATACTCGTAGACTACTGGTCCAAGGATGTGCAGAGCATCTAACTTTAGCTTTATAGGGAAGTTCTTGCCGCCGACAAGCAAAAATCGCAGTGAATTTTTTTTAAAGATATGCTCCTGACCGTTGGCATGAGAGATGACTTCCAAAAGCAGTGGCGGTGTCATAGAGCTGGCTGTAATTTTCTCGCTTTTTATCAGCCGAACCATATCCTTAGTATCATGTGGATTAGCAATGATGACCGTTGCGCCCAAGCTCAGAAAAAGTCTGGCCCAACCATTTCCAGCAGCATGGTACATGGGCATAGCCAGCATATATTTATCTTCGGAACTGAACCCGTATCGACTTTTGAAATAATTGAAACGCCTGGCATCAAAGGAAGTATAACGGACTGCGGCTTTGGGAGGTCCTGAGGTGCCGGAAGTGAATGATATGGCCTTGAATGTTCTCTGGCCTAAATCAGGATCGGTGGTAGAATCAAGATTTTCCAACCGAGAATAATGAGTTGCTGCCTTGAGGCCATTGTCAAGGTCGATGATTGGGGCAAGATCGATAATGCTTCGAATGTCAATTCCCTCTTCGAGGAAAAACGAAGAGGATATAACGATCAGGCCGCAACCTGAAACATCGAGCATATGCTTGATATTCTCCGGCTTTTGTGTGTAATCAATGCCGACAAAAGGTATTTTAAATGTGGCCGCAGCTGCAGCAAGGATAAAAAGCTCACTCCTATTTGGTGATATGTAGCAAATGCTTCTAATTTTATAAATATTAAAAGTGTTGTGCATGTTTCTAAATATCTTTTCTACCTTATCATGGTATTCCTGCCATGTGAGGCTATGTTGTTGATCAGCTATGGCTTCTCTGTCGGCACGGCTGGAAGCAAACTCTTTGATTAAGTTTAGCGGTATCATATTTCTCTCCATTTACTTTGTGTTCAAAGAAATTTCATGCTTACGCCAGATACGATGCATTTCTTTATTTTCTGAAGTCTCAACTTTGAAATTCTTTCTCCGGGCACTACGATCGGAACTCCAGGGGGGTACGGTATTACAAAGTATTCTGATATTGTGTCCTCACGAAGCTGGCTGATGCACCATTTATTTTTTTCCTCAATAGTCTGCAGAGCCCGTATTAGTGCATTCAGGTTTTCTTGAGTGATGCCAAAGTGGATATTGAATAGAACACAGCTTTCAGTGTACCTGCTTAC
The DNA here is from genome assembly GCF_029889885.1 of Chromohalobacter sp. 296-RDG. Lineage (GTDB taxonomy): Bacteria > Pseudomonadota > Gammaproteobacteria > Pseudomonadales > Halomonadaceae > Chromohalobacter. Next base: position 3,040 of record NZ_JARANY010000067.1, on the reverse strand, counting down.
ATATATGTTGTGCTCTTTGTACAGAATTTCCCGCAACCGGCTGCCAGTAATGTTAAGTTCGCTAATGTCCAGCCATACCTTGGTTTGGTCACTAGTCGCGTAATTTTGCTGTGCTACGAAGTCTGCTTTTGTACTGCTGATTACTAAAAAAAGCGTAAGCTTTTCTTTAACTAATTTTTTGAGAAGCCGTGCATTGGCTTCCGCTCGGTCAGAGAACATTCGACCTTCTATACGAGCATGACACTGGGCCAGGTCTAGGCTTGTGAGGTGTCTATAGTTGGGTGAGGTAGTATGAAGCCGGTATCGCATTTGTTTGAGTTTTTCGATGGCTTCCTCACCCCCAATGCAATGTAAATAACTTGCTTGTCTGCATGCAAATAGCGACTTGTGAGCTGAGTGAGTGATTATAAAATCGACTTCATATTTGCTTCTGAGATTTTTCGCAGCATCAATCGCGCAATGCCGTGAAAGGCTAGTAGAGAAGTTGGACCACGCACCCCACGCTTCATCGATTATTATCTTCTTGAGTGATGGACCATGCTTAAGAAGCAGGGGAAGTATCTCATCCAATTTTTGCTGTATGCCTTCATAAGTTTGGCTGTTGATAATAGCAACATCATAGCCATTTTTATTTTCTTCTGCGCATATGATTTCATCAAGCATTGCCTTTACGTTTAGGGATGTCTTTCCAGTTGTCTCATCAATCTCGATATCATCAATGTAGGTTTTCTTCTTCACCTGGGTCGAATTGATTGTGAAATGAAATGATTGATGTAGGCCCTTTTGTATAATTATTCTGCTTTCACTGCTGCAAGATGCTGCAACGGCAATTTGGTTTGAAACTGTAGATCCAGAGCATATAAAAAGTGTTGAATCTGTACCGAATGTTCTGGAGGCTTCTTTTTCGGCATCCTTTAATACAGAGTTCAATGAAGCTATTGAGTCAATGAATGGCTCTGTAACGCTCATTTCATAATTCGAAGACATAAGATCAAGATATTTATCCTCGAACCTCGAATTACTGAGAGATTTTAGATTACTAAGAGGTAGTGTGTGGAAGGAAATTAACTGCTTAAGCATTGCACTATGTGCTGCGCGATAAAAATAGATTGGGTAGGTCATTGTCATACCTTTACGTTGACTGGTTTAAATAGAATTCTAAATTAAGCATATAACGCCCAGTCGTTTGGTCAATTTTCAATGATGTGTAAGCCCTAAACTTTTTTCTGTGCAATGTCCTTCTTCATGTTTTTTAACGGTTATTAGATTTTATTCTTGTAAGCAGTGTTTTGTAATCTGGTTATTCTGCATAATAAGGTTCCTAGCAGTATTTGAAGTGACCCTCTTCAGGACTGTGGGTATGCATCTGCATCGCTAGGCCGACCCCACCGAGAGAGGCGTCGAGGGCGCCGTCGATAGAGCGCGGATTCGTCAAGGCCATCACGAGATTGCCGTCGCCCAGGGCGCTGCGGGCCTTCATCAACTCGTTGCTCTGGGGCATCTGCAGTGCCCAGCCGTCAGCGCTCCATAGCGCGATTGGGTCAGGTGATGATCATCTTTTTGCTACCTCATGCAGGTTGTCTCGTAGTGGGGACTTGAATACCTACAAGCTGTCTGACGAGTCTTAAAATACCCAATTTGACGAGCTGGCTATGAAGCGGCCACGCAGCTACTCCCGCGTCACTCAGCAGGCACTCCGGTCCTCGGCAAGCTAATCAAGGCTGATCGCTTGGAGCGGGAACTCACCGCTGCCGACCTGTCTGAACGCGCAGGCATCTCGCGTAAGACCCTTCGGAATATCGAAAATGGTGAAGCCGGTACTAGATCGGCGTCGTCTTCGAAGTCGCCACACTCGTAGGGGGGCGCCTGTTCGACTTCGATGACCGGGTGGGTGCGATACACGATGCCCGCCTCGAAGAAAGACTGATACTGCTGCCGAAGCGGGTTCGCCCGAGCAAGCAGGAGGTCGATGATGACTTCTAGGCTGACGACGCCACGCGAGGCCTATGTCTGGATCTGGTTGCCGGGAGAGACGCAACCCGTGGTGGCCGGTCGCGTCATGCAGCACGGCGATAGCTACAGCTTCAACTATGGCGCCAGCTACCTGGCGCGCGATGGGGCGATTCCTATCTATGACCCCGAACTGCCACTGCGTCGCGGTCTGATCGAGCCGCCCGCTGGCAGTTCTTGAACAGCTACTACGTCGCAGGCCTCGGCCAGCGATCAGCACCATCTCGGCTACATGATCGTTTTTTGTAGCACCGAACGCCGCCCGATCGGCGGCGCTCAGTGCCACGGGTGTGGCGAGTTCACGAATCAGGGCAGGCCATGCCGCGCACACGGGCCTGCGTCAGCAGCCATGCCTGCATTCCCACTAGCAGGGCGACGACACCCGCGACGACAGAGAGCGCGTCGACGGGCATCCGCAGCGCCAGGGCGAGCCCACCGAGCGAGGCGCTAAGGGCGCTGCCGAGATAGAGCGCGGATTCGTTCAAGGTCACCGCAAGGTTACCGTCGCCCTGGGGTTCGCGGGCTGTCATCAACTCGTTGTTCTGGGGCACCTGCAGTGCCCAGCCCACGGCGCCCCATAGCGCAATCGGGATCAGCGCCAGCCAAGGGCTGATGCCAAGCAGCAGTGGCAGGGTGATCAGCTCGATACCTAATAGCAGCATGATGGCGAGGGTGAGCCTGGGGCCCGAGAAGCGGTCGACCAGCGTGCCAATCAAGAAGCTGCCGAGCACCCCACCCACGCCCCACACCCACGCCCCACACCCACGCCCCACACCCACGCCCCACACCCACAGATAGGGCGTCACCGAGCGCTCGCCGTGGGCGCCGATCAGCGGGGCGATGAAGGTATACATGCCCAGGCTGGCGATGGCGGCCAGCACGCGCGTCGAGCCGGGCAAGACCTGGTGCCAGGTGCCGTCTCTGGTGAAGCGCCTGATGGACGACCTGACGACACGCCCTAGCTACGTACTGAATCTGCGTTGGGACGTGCTGGCGTGGAACGACGCGGCGGCGCGGGTATTCGGCTTCG
>NZ_JARANY010000066.1 GCF_029889885.1 Chromohalobacter sp. 296-RDG | reverse complement strand
GAACACCATGCCCGCCACGAAAATCGAGCGCAAACGTCCGAGGTGCTCGCTACCCCAGAACTGGATCAGCAAGCTGGTGACAGTAGGTTCCTGCATGCCTGTCACGATGCCTGACAGCAACATGTAAGCTAATATTCCCCAGGCGTTTTGCAGGATAACCGCCAGGACGAGCCCCGCAAGTAAGGGCAACAGGTAGAGCCGGCCCATCAGCGCCGGCCCCAGGCGGTCGACCATGCGCCCTGCGACAAGTGAGCCGGCGACACGTCCTGCGGCCGCCAGGGCGAAGCCGATGGCGAAGGTCGAGGGCGTAGCGTTGAACTCATCGACCATGTCCGCTTGAAAGACGAAGATGCCAGTATTGACGATGGCAACCGACAGCATCATCAAACTCAAGCGCCAGAAGCGTGCTTCGCGTAACGGTCGTGGCGTGGGCGTGGTGGTCTTCTTCTGCTCGGCGTCGTGCTTCTGGGTTGTCCGTGTCTGACTGGGTGGCGGCCAATTGGGATAAAGCAGCAGCGCCGGTATCCACACGAGCATCAACACCGCCAAGGCACCCCACCAGATTTCCCGCCAGGACCACACGTGCAGAGCGCTCGCAATGCCACTGGGCAGAATGGCCTCGCCCAGTGGAATGGCCAGTGTCACCAGCGCCAGGGCGCTGCCGCGTGCTTGCACGATGCGTCGCGCCGCTGTGGTGGTGCCCAGGTGCACGAACATTCCCTGGCCGCAAAAACGGATGAGCCCGAAGCCCATCAGCGCCAGGGCGGCCCAAGGCGATAGTGTCAGCAGCAGGATTCCCAGCGCCATCCCGCACACGACGAACGTGGCGAAGCGTCGGGCCGGCCACCAATCCAGCTTGGGCCCGATGAAGAAGATCAGGCAGCCCGAGATCAAGGTGACCAGCGAATAGGCAATACCAAACTGGCCACTGCTCAGAGAGAAGCTCTCGGAAATGGCCGGCTGGAAAAACCCGACCAGAAAGGTCTGTCCGAGGTTGCCGGAGAAGACGGCTAGAAAGCCGATCGCTAGAATACCGTAATGCTGGACGATGATACGTCTATAGCCCACTACGCTTCCTTTCCAGTGAGTTGAAGGTTCAGTTGGTAACGCGTGAATAGCCGCCGGGTACGCCGGGCTTGGCCAGAACCCACTGCCATAGCTGTATATCGCGCGCCCGGAAGGCAGCGGCGCACGACAGCAGGTAATAACGCCACATGCGGTAGAACTCGTTGCCGTAGCGTTCCTTGAATTGTGGCCAGTGCGCTTCGAAATTCTCCCACCAGGCCATCAGTGTCTTGTCGTAATCGGCGCCGAAGTTGTGCAGGTCTTCGGTCACGAAAAGCCCGCCTGCGGCATCACCGATCTGGCCGATGGAAGGAAGGTCCCCGTTGGGGAAGATGTACTTGTCGACCCACGGGTCTGGCGTGCTTTCGCGGACGTTCTTGCCGATGGTATGCAGCATGAAGAGGCCGCCTTCCTTGAGGCAACGATGGGCGACTTCCATGTACTCGCGATGATTCTTGCGGCCGACATGCTCGAACATGCCGATACTGATGATGGCATCGAACTCTTCGTTGATCTCACGATAGTCCTGAAGCCGAAATTCCACGGGAAGTCCCTTCTTCATCAAGGACTTCCCGTAGTCGGCCTGCTCGCGCGAGATCGTGAGCCCGACGCATTCCACCCCATAATGCTCGGCGGCGTAGGCCATGAAGCTGCCCCAGCCGCAGCCGATATCCAGAATGCGCATGCCGGGTTTGAGATCCAGCTTGCGGCAGATCAGGTCGAGCTTGGCCTCCTGAGCGGCATCCAGGGTCTCGGCGTCGTGCCAGTACCCGCAGGTATAGGTCATGCGCTTATCGAGCATGGTCGCGTAGAAGTCATTGCCCAGGTCGTAGTGTGCTTCGCCGACTTTCCAGGCACGTTTGACGCTTTGCAGATTGGTGAACTTTGCACGCAGGGCGTGGAACACCAGTTTGGAAGGCTGAACGGCCTTGTCGATCTTGGCACGGAGCAGGCGAGTGAAGAACTCGTCGAGACGCTCGGCATCCCACAGTCCGGCCATGTATGCCTCGCCAAGCCCAAGATTGCCCTCGACCAGCGCGCGGTCGAAGACCTCGGATGAATGTACCTGCATGTCCCAAGGGCGCGAGCCGTTGATCTGAATATCGGCGCGGGCCAAAAGGTCGGCGACGAAGCGATAGCTCTTGTGTTGCTCAAGTGCCTGGGTCGAAGTGGTGGTTTCCTTGAGTGGAGCGTTCACTGCTGATCTTCCTCTTGCTCATGCTCCCGGCGCTGATCCCGGGAGTCTGTCTTGAATTTTTCGTGACGATATCGGACTTATCCGCCCATTATACGCCATCATAACCGTTTGCATGCTACCTAATGATCTCGATATACTGAACTAATGACTCGCTGCCCAGGTGCCTTGCGGTCATGTTTTCAGTGGCCCATCAGCTTTTCGATTGCCTCCGGCTTGTCATGTACGGCGAAGCGGTCCACAAGGGTGGCGCTGGCTTCGTTGAGACCGATCATTTCGACGTCGGTCCCTTCTCGGCGGAACTTGATAACCACCTTATCCAGCGCACCGATGGCAGTAATGTCCCAGAAGTGGGCACGGCTGAGATCGATGCGGACATGCTCGACCGTTTCCTTGAAATCGAAGGAATCCACGAAACGATCCGCCGAGGTGAAAAAGACCTGTCCTACCACACGATAGACGCGTGTTTGTTCGTCTTCCATCTCGCTGCCGACGTACAGTACCTGGCCGACCTTGTTGGCGAAGAACAACGCGGCGAGAAGCACGCCGACAAAGACCCCGATCGCCAGGTTATGCGTGGCGACGACCACGATCACGGTTGAAAGCATGACGATGTTGGTGCTCATCGGGTGATGCCTGAGATCGCGAAGCGACTCCCAACTGAAGGTCCCGATGGAGACCATGATCATCACCGCTACGAGCGCCGCCATGGGGATCTGGGAGACCCAGTCCGCAAGGAAGACGACCATCAGCAGCAAGAAGACCCCCGCGCTGAAGGTCGAGAGCCGTGTACGACCGCCCGATTTGATGTTGATCACTGCCTGGCCGATCATCGCGCAGCCCGCCATGCCGCCCAGCAGACCTGAGCCGATGTTGGCGACGCCCTGGCCCTTGCACTCCCGGTTCTTGTTGCTGGACGTGTCGGTAAGGTCGTCGACGATGGTGGCTGTCATCATCGATTCCATCAGCCCGACGACGGTCAGCATGACCGAGTAGGGCAGTACGATCAGCAAGGTCTCCAGATTGAGAGGAACGTCCGGCCATAGGAATACCGGTAGCGTATCGGGAAGCTCGCCCATGTCACCGACCGTGCGGATATCCAGTCCGCTGATCATGTAAACGGCTGTCAGCACCACGATGCAGATCAGGGGCGATGGCAGGATACGCCCGATGACGGGGATATAAGGAAACAGATAAATGATCCCCAGCCCTGCAATCGTCATCGCATAGACATGCCAAGTAACGTCAGTGAGTTCTGGCAGTTGGGCGAGGAAAATCAAGATCGCCAGCGCGTTGACGAAGCCCGTGACGACGGAACGCGAGACGAAACGCATCAGAGCGCCGAGCTTCAGGTAGCCGGCGAGAATTTGTAGTATGCCGGTGAGCAGTGTCGCGACGAGCAGGTATTGCAAGCCGTGTTCGGCGACCAGTGTGACCATGAGCAGAGCCATGGCCCCGGTGGCACCGGAAATCATACCTGATCGTCCACCGACGATGGCGGTGATGACACAGATCGAGAACGATGCATAGAGCCCGACCTTGGGGTCGACACCGGCAATGATCGAGAACGCGATGGCTTCGGGTATGAGAGCCAGGGCGACGACGATGCCTGAGAGCAAGTCAGGTCGAATGTTGGATAGCCATGCTTGGCGGAATGAACGAAGCATGAAGGGGTCCTTGTGCGGGGTCGTGGAGGCGGCTCCGCAAGGCTCATTGCATGGAGAGCGAGCCTTTTGCCAGTCTCGCAAACGCAGCCGTTTTGCATGCGTCGTCGCACGTCAAAAAAGCGCAGGTTGCGTCGGTTTTCTAGTGTCGGAAATGCCGCGCTTCAGAAAGAGAGTAGAAGTGCGGTTGGCGTTGACACTTTCAGCGTGGAAAGCGCGCCAGCGAGCATAATGCTAGGGGGGAGTAAGACCGCGTTGGCGACCTGTCGATGCCATCGAATGCATAAGCGAGAATAATTCCTTGGACTTGGTTGGTAGTGAGGCTGCGGCAAGCTCGATACTTGAGTGTTTTGCCCTCAAGTGTGTCGGTATAGGGCCGATGGTGAGCTTTAGCCTTTCGTCTAAGGAGCCAACTAAAGCATGGAACTTTAGCAGAAAACCGAGCGTGCGGCTAGGATATCTCCCGTCGCTTCTCGCTGACGGGAGACAATCTACGAGACGTTACTGGACCTGTCTTGGCAGGCCCAGTGCGAGCAGGGCGCTTGCCAGTACCAGAGCGGCTGAGAGCCACAGGCATGCTGCCAGGCCGTACACCTGGTAGACCCAACCGGACAGAATGGTGCCGATGAGGCGTCCCACGGCATTGGCCATGTAGTAGAAGCCGACATCCATCGATACGCCTTCGGCGCGCGCGAAACGCACGATCAAGTAGCTATGCCAACTGGAATTGATGGCAAAGATCGCCCCGAAGGCGAGCAGGCCGATGACTAGCCACAGGACGGTGGTACCCAAGGGCGTCAGGGCGATCACCGCCGGTAGCAAGGCCAGCGCCAGTGCCCAGCCGGCGGTGATGGTGCGCGTATCGCCGTGGAGCAATCGGGTGATGCGCGGCGCCTGGGTTTGAATGCCGCCATAGCCGATGACCCACACGGCCATGAGAATACCGACGCTCCAGAAGTTCCAGCCATGCTGATCGTAGAGGAACACCGGCAGTGCCACCACGAACCAGATATCGCGAGACGCGAACAAACACAGGCGCGCTGCGGCGAGCACGTTGACGGCGCGTGAAGTGGAAAACACCTCGCGGAACTTGGGTTTGGCTTTCTGGCGCCCGAGATCGGCGCGCAGCCGCCATAGCGACAGGCCCAGCACGACGACGAGCATTAGCCACATGGCGAGTATCGCACCCTGGAACCCGATCAACGTCAGCAGCAGCCCGCCGAGAAAGAATCCGGCGCCCTTGAGAGCGTTCTTGGAGCCGGTAAGGATTGCCACCCAGCGATACAGCGCGCCTTGCGCATTGGCGTTTTCCGAAGGCACCAGCACCTTGACGGCGCTCTTGGCGCTCATCTTGTTGAGGTCCTTGGCAATCCCGGATATTGCCTGGGCGGCCATTACCCAAGGGACGGTCAATGCCGTCGCCGGCACCAGCAGCATCCCCAGCGCGATCAACTGAAGCCCCAGGCCCAGATTCATGGTGCGATTGAGGCCGAGGCGCGCGCCGAGCCAGCCGCCGACGAAGTTGGTGACCACGCCGAAGGCTTCGTAGAACAGGAACAGCAGGGCGATTTCCAGCGGCGAATAGCCCAACTGGTGAAAGTGCAGCACCACCAGCATGCGCAGTGCGCCGTCGGTCAGCGTGAACGCCCAGTAGTTGCCCGTCACCAGCAGGTACTGGCGAATCTCGAAGGGAAGGGCGCGTAAGCGTTCGATGGCCGTCATCGTGATTTATTCCTAGGCGTTGCCGACTTTCAGGGTGAGCTATTTTAAGAAATCATCCTTTCAATACATATGGTAAAAATAATGTAATGCTTTTATGTGTCAGTTTGCTGAAAGATGCTGTCTTGGCATTCGTGAAGTCACATGGCGCGTTGATTGACGCGCTGCGAGACCTGCTCGGTACTTTCTTTACGTTCGGAATAGCGATCGGTCAGGTAGTCACTGCGGTCCCGCACCAGCAGCGTGAATTTCATCAACTCTTCCATGACATCGACGATGCGGTCATAAAGCGGTGAGGGCTGCATGCGGTCTGCGTCGTCGAATTCCAGGAATGCCTTGGGTACCGAGGATTGGTTGGGGATGGTGAGCATACGCATCCAGCGCCCGAGAACGCGCAGCTGGTTGACCGTATTGAAGGACTGCGAGCCGCCGCAGATCTGCATGACCGCCAGGGTCTTGCCCTGAGTCGGGCGTACGCCTCCCAGAGAAAGTGGAATCCAGTCGATCTGTGCCTTCATGATGGCGCTCATCGAACCGTGACGTTCCGGCGAGCACCACACCATCCCTTCCGACCACTGCGCCAGATCGCGCAGCTCCTGTACCTTGGGATGCGTGGCATCCTCGCTGTCGGGAAGTGGTAGATCGCGTGGATCGAATAGCCGTACGTCGGCGCCCATGGCGCGCAGCAAGCGGGCGGCTTCCTCGCTGACTAGGCGGCTGAACGAACGTTCGCGCAATGACCCGTAAAGCATCAGGATGCGCGGCGCATGAGTACCGGGCGGCGTATCGAACAAACCCTCGACGGAGGGAGCAGCGAAGTGCGCGTCCTCGAGGTTGGGAAGATCGTGCATAGGGGCCTCCTGTATGGGATAGTCGGGGATCAACGTCACTTCAATTGTTGTGCAACCATGGAAACCAACGACGCGCTTTCGGCACTCTCGGCGCTGGCGCAGCGCACGCGCCTGGCGATTTTCCGTTATCTGGTCGGTGTCGGCCCCGACGGCGCCTTTGCCGGCGATATCGCCGAGGCGCTGGAAGTATCGCCCTCGACACTCTCCTTTCATCTCAAGGAGCTGTCCCACGCCGGCCTGGTGCATGGCGAATCGCACGGTCGCCATGTGCATTACCGTGCCGATTTCTCGCACATGCGCGGCTTGGTGGATTATTTGACCGCGCATTGTTGCGATGACCAACCTGAGCAGTGCCGGTTGTCTGACGATGCAGGGCGCTGCTGACCCTGGACCTGCCTCGTTATGCGCTGAGCAGCTGTAGCCAGGCGGCCAGCGCCAGCAGCGTGATCGTCAATACCGGCACGGTGAGCACGATCCCCACTCGAAAATAGTAGCCCCAGCTGATTTGCATGCCCTTGCGTGCCAGCACATGCAGCCAGAGCAAGGTGGCCAGGCTGCCGATGGGGGTGATCTTGGGGCCCAGGTCGCTGCCGATGACATTGGCGTAGACCATCGCCTGCTGGGTCAGATCGGCCACATCGCTGGCATCGATCGACAGCGCCACGACCAGCACGGTAGGCATGTTGTTCATCACCGAAGATAGCCCGGCGGCGATGAAGCCGGTGCCCAGCGTCGCGAGCCATGGGCCATGCCCGCCTAGCCATTCCAGCCCGCCGGCGATCATGTCGGTGAGACCGGCATTGCGCAGCCCGTAGACCACCAGGTACATGCCCAGCGAGAACACCACGATGTTCCAGGGCGCCTCACGGAGCACCTTGCGAGTGCGAATATGCTGGCCGCGCTGGGCGATGACGAAGAGAATCAGCGCGCCGATGGCGGCGATCACGCAGACCGGCACGCCCAGCGGCTCGGCGACGAAAAAGCCGATCAGCAGTAGGCCTAGTACCCACCAGCCGGCCTTGAATACCGCCGAGTCGCGGATCGCCTCGCGGGGCGCGCGCAATTCCTCGAGCGCATAGGTAGCGGGGATGGCGCGGCGGAAGAACAGGTATAGCATGCCCAGCGATGCCAGGACCGAGACGACGTTGACCATCACCATGACCTTGGCGTATTCGCCAAAGCCGATCTCGAAATAGTCCGCCGAGACGATGTTGACCAGATTGGAGACTACCAGCGGTAGGCTGGCGGTATCGGCGATGAATCCGGCCGCCATGACGAAGGCCAGGGTAGCGCCGGCACTGAATCCCAGAGCGAGGAGCATCTCGAAGACGATAGGCGTGAGAATCAGCGCGGCGCCGTCATTGGCGAAGACTGCCGCCACCAGGGCGCCGAGCAGGACTACCAGGGCGAACAGACGAGGACCTCGGCCATTGCCCCAGCGCCCGATATGCAGTGCCGCCCACTCGAAGAAGCCGGCCTCGTCGAGGAGCAGGCTGGTGATGATGATGGCGATGAAGGTAAAGGTCGCGTTCCAGACGATGTCCCAGACGGCGGGAATATCCCCGAGATGTATGACGCCGGTGAGCAGGGCGACCAGAGCGCCGGCGCTTGCGCTCCAGCCAATGCCCAGGCCGCGTGGTTGCCAGATGACCAGGACGAGCGTGGCGATGAAGATGGGAAGCGCGAGTAGCATGCTGTGTCCGAGGCGGGTGAGTGGATCATGATCTTTCTATATTTAAATAATTATCGAAATGATGCAAGCTTCCAAGTCGTTAATATTGGCCTTTCTGAAGTGGACCCTGAAATTCGAACCGAGCCCAAGGGTGCGCCTTGAGAATATGGCGTGCGGTTCGCGAAATGCCAACGGAAAACGGTAGAATCTCGCGGTGGCAAGTGCTCGCGCCGCGCTGCATGAACCACAACAATAACCCTTCAGGTGAACCATGACGGCAAGACAGCAACCGAAAAATCTTTGGATCGGCCGCTGGGGCTTCGTGCTGGCGGCGACGGGCTCGGCGGTGGGCCTGGGCAATATCTGGAAATTTCCCTACATGACCGGGGAGTACGGCGGCGGCGCCTTCGTGCTCGTTTATCTGGCCTGCATTCTGTGTATCGGTATTCCCGCGATGATGACCGAGATTGCCTTCGGACGGCGCGGTCGCGGCAGTCCCATCGATGCCGTCAAGCGTGTGGCACAGGAGTCCGGGCGCGGCAAGATCTGGTCCGGCTTCGGCTGGATGTCGATGCTCGCTGGGTTCATGATCCTGTCGTTCTACGTGGTCGTCGCCGGGTGGTCGCTGGCCTATCTATGGAAGGCGCTCAGTGGCGGCTTGCAAGGCGGTAGTGTCGACGACATGGCGGCCATCTTCGGGGCCAACAATGCCAATCCGCTGAGCCTGGGCGCATGGAGCACCCTGGTTACGGTGGTGACCATGTGTATCGTCGGCAAAGGGGTGCAGGAAGGCATCGAACGCAACATGCGCTGGATGATGCCGGGGATGGTACTGTTGCTGCTGGCGATGATCGTCTACGCCATGTTCTCGGGTGGTTTCGGCGAGGCGGTGACGTTCCTGTTTTCCTTCGAGATCGGTAAGCTGTCGAGCGCAGGGCTGCTGGCGGCGATGGGACATGCGTTCTTCACGCTGTCACTGTCGGCCGGGGCGATCATGGCCTATGGCGCGTACCTGCCCGATAACAAGTCCATCGCGCGGACGACGTTCACTGTGGCGATCTGCGACACGCTGATTGCGTTGATGGCGGGGCTGGCGATCTTTCCGGCGATTTTCGCCAACGGCATGGATCCGGCCGGCGGCCCGGGGTTGATCTTCATGAGTCTGCCTCTGGCATTCCAGCAGATGCCGATGGGTAGTGTACTGCAAGTCATCTTCTTCATGATGCTCAGCGTGGCGGCGTTGACCTCGGCGGTATCGATGGTCGAAGCCACCGTGGCCTGGTTGACCGAGCGCAAGGGCATGAGTCGCAAGGCGGCGGCCTGGAGCAGTGGCATCGTGCTCTGGCTGCTGAGCACCTTGGCCATGCTGTCGTTCAATCTGGGCGCCGATTGGACGCTCGCCGGCAAGAACTTCTTCGATTGGCTCGATTACCTGACATCGCGCTGGATGATGCCGCTGGGCGGTCTGGGACTCTGCCTGATGGCCGGCTTCCTGCTGCGCGATGAGATCTTCCGCGACGAACTGCGCCTTTCCAGGTGGCAGCATGCCCTGTGGCTGTTGATGGTGCGTTATGTCAGTCCGCTGGGGATCGTGCTGATCTTCATCGACGCGCTGGGCGTGATGAGCATCGACATCGGTAGCCAATGGCCGTGGTTCCTAGCGGTGTTGGTGGCGATCACCGTGCTCGGTGAGATGCTGAGTCCGCGCGTGAAGCGCCAGTTCGTCGGTTGAATGCAGCGTAGCAAGTATGCTTTGCATCCATGAAGAAGCCCGGCCAAGGCCGGGCTTCTTCATGTCAGAGTCGCCATGATCGAATCTAGTCTTCGATTTCCCAGGTGACGTTGACGCCGGCGTCGATGGCGATTTCCCCGGCGCGGTATTCCGGCGCGGATTTAGCGTCGGCGGACTCGGCGCGCATCATCATGGTACGCGGCGTGTAGCTGGGGGATTGCGTTTCCTGGACATTGATCACATCGCCGAGCTTGACCTCGAGCGTGTCGGCCATCAGCTGCGCCTTGTGCGTGGCGCGCTCGAGGGCTTTCGACAGCGCCTTGTCGGTGGCGGCGTCGCGGTCCTTGAGGTCGTATTCGACGCCATCCAGTGCATCCACGCCAGCGGCGGTCAGCGCATCGAGAATGCTCGGCAAACGTTCGAGGTCGCGGATCGTGACACTCACGGGACGCTCTACCTGGGTCCGTACCTGATCTTCCGCGTCATCGTTCTGCTGTGAGCGCGAGATGATCTCGGGGCGAACATTGAGCGAGCCGGCTTGAATGTCGTTGCTTTCCACGCCGGCATCTTCCAGAGCACGAATCAGATCGCCAGTACGTGATTCCAGTTGCTCGCGTGCATCGCCGAGGGCCTGGGCGTCACTGCCTTCCTCACTCCGAGCCACGGCGGGGGTGCGCTCCCACAAGCGTGCGTTGAGACGCGCCATATCCGGCGCCACGTCGAGACTCGACTGTGCCTGTACGTGAAGTTCATGCGACGTCTTGGGGCCGGGCTTGGCCTGGGCCTGGGGTACGGCTACCAGCAACGCGCCGAGCAGCGCCGTCGCCATGAAAGGAAGGCGAATATCCTTGCGCATCATGCAAACCTCCTGTGGGTATTGAGAAACTGAGTCGCCGCCAAAGGCGAGCGACTCATGCGAGCATGCTATCCTGCGTGCCCGAAAGTGGCTATGGGAGTCGTGAGGTTGCGCCGTATTTGCTTGTTTCTTGCATACCTGCTGACGATGACCGCGCTGTCATCGTCAGGCACGGCACTGGCGGCGCTCGAGGTGACCGACGATGCCGGCAATACGGTCACGCTCGAAGCCCCCGCCAAGCGTGTCGTGGCGCTGGCGCCGCATATCGTGGAAATGCTCTATGCGGTGAAGGCCGGCGAACGGCTGGTGGGGGTGCTGCAGGGCAGCGATTACCCCGAGGCGGCCAAGGACGTGTCCCGTGTGGGCAGTTATCGAGGCATCGCGCTGGAGGCCATCATGGCCCGCGAGCCGGACCTCGTCGTGACCTGGCGCAGCGGTACGCCGCGTAGCGTGGTGGAACGTCTCGACGCTCTGGACGTGCCGGTCTACGAGAGCGAGCCACGCCATCTCGACGACGTGGCGGACGATCTGCGTGATCTGGGGCGTCTCACCGGTCACTCGAAGGCGGCGGAGCGCGCGGCCGACGCGTTCGAGTCACGCCTCGCCGCATCGCGGCAAACGCTCAAGGAAACGCCGCGTGTGTTCTATCAATTGGGGCATGACCCCCTGACCACGCTGGGCGATGGGCATATCATCACCCAGGCGATCCGCCATTGCGGGGGGAAACCGTTGTTCGCCGAGCGCTCGGTGCTGGTGCCCGAAATAGGACGTGAAGCGCTGATCGAGGCGCGTCCCGAGGTGATTCTTTCGGCCGCGCGCAACGATGATTGGCAGCATGACTGGCAAGGCCAAGACTGGTTGCCGGCGGTGCGCGATGACCACCTTTACACCCTCGACCCCGATCCCATCAGCCGCCCGGGGCCACGCCTCGTCGAGGGCATCGAGCAGATCTGCCAGGCTCTGGAGCGGGCATCCCAGTCTCCTTGAGCACGTCACTCAGTAGTCGATGCCACGGCGTGCCTGGAGGCCATCATTGAAAGCATGCCGCACTTCCTGCATCTCGGTGACGGTATCGGCCATGTCGAGCAACTCGCGATGGGCATTGCGCCCGGTGACGATCACCGTCTGCTCGGTGGGCCGGTTGGCGAGTGCCTCGCGGACCGTGGCAATGTCGAGATAGCCGAACTTGAGCATGTAGGTGATCTCGTCGAG
>NZ_JARANY010000065.1 GCF_029889885.1 Chromohalobacter sp. 296-RDG | reverse complement strand
ACTTGATGGTCGATCTGGTCATCAATCACGTCTCGCGGGAATCGCTGTGGTTCGTCGACTACCTGGCCGGCACCCAGCCAGGACGCGACTATTTCATCGAGATGGACCCGAGCACCGACCTGTCGCAGGTCACACGGCCACGCAGCTCGCCACTGCTGGTGCCGGTTTCCACGCGCCGCGGGACACGCTATCTGTGGTCGACATTCTCCGAGGACCAGATCGATCTCAACTTCGCCAATCCCGATGTGCTCATCGAGTTCATCGGCATCATGCTCTACTACGTGGAACAGGGGGCACGCATCATCCGCCTCGACGCCATCGCCTATCTATGGAAGGAAGTCGGCACCTCGTGCATCCACCTGCCGGAAACCCATGCCGTAGTGCGGCTGCTGCGCGCCGTGCTCGACCACCTCGCCCCCGGCACACTGCTGATCACCGAAACCAACGTGCCACACCGCGAGAACATGAGCTACTTCGGCCTCGAGCGCCTCGACGACGCCACGTCGGATGCGCCCGCGCAGCCCGATGAAGCGCACATGATCTATCAGTTCACGTTGCCGCCACTGCTGGTGCATACGCTCACCAGCGGCGATGCCACGGCGCTGGAAGCCTGGGCACGCAGCCTTCCCGCGTTGCCGCCCGGCTGCACCTATTTCAACTTCACCGCCAGTCATGACGGGATCGGCGTGCGCGCGCTGGAAGGACTGCTGCCGCCCCACGAGATCGACGCCATGCTCGAACTCATGCATCGCTTCGGCGGGCATGTGAGCATGAAGGCCAACGCCGATGGCAAGGACACGCCTTACGAGGTCAACATCACCTACTTCGATGCGCTACGTGGTACACGTCGCGGCGCCGATCCCTGGCAGGTGGAACGTTTCCTGTGCAGCCAGCATTTGATGCTCGCGCTACAGGGCGTACCGGGCATCTATTTCCACTGCCTGACCGCTACGCTCAATGACCACGGGGGTGTCGAGCGCAGCGGACAATTGCGCACCATCAACCGCCGGCGCTGGGAGAAAGAAGCATTAGATGAGCTGCTCGATAGCCGCAACACCCCCACACGCGAGGTGTTCATGGCCTTGCGGCGGCGCCTCAGGCTGCGTGCCCAAGAGCCCTGTTTTCACCCCGAGGTCGAACAGCACATTCTCGATACTCCCCCCACACTCTTCGCTGTGCAGCGAGGACCATTGGCCAATGGACGCCGCCTGCTCGCGGTCTACAACGTCACCGACAAACGTCAGCCACTGCCCTTGCCCGATCTCGACGAAGACGGCTGGTACGACCTGCTTGCCGATGCTCCTTGGGATGCACAGGCCCCGCGTGAACTGCGTCCTTATCGCAGTCTGTGGCTAGTACAACGACCCGGTACACCCACCGCCTGATGCTTGCCGACACGACCGGCACTAGGTAGAGTAATTATCGGAGATGGCATTCCTCCTGTCGTCATCGGCGCCCAAAACCAAGCGCCCATCGCGACAAACCGCCTGGCCCCGGCGTTACACCGCCGATGCATTCCCGCCAGCGCTAATGATGCCTGCCAACGCACTCGAGGTGCGTCGTGCGCAGGTATCCGCGATTATCTCTTTTAGCCTCGCCACCGCGTACGTCCACCCCGATGATTGTTCTCAATTGCGAGGAATTGAACGCATGTGGTTTTCCATCGTGGCGATCGGCGCCGGTGCCGCGCTCGGTGCCAATCTACGCTGGCTGTTGGGGATATGGCTCAACGCCTTCTTCCCCTCGATCCCGCCCGGCACCCTGGCCGCCAACTGGCTGGGCGCCTGGCTGATCGGCGTGGCTATCGCCGTCTTCGCCCAACTACCGCACCTCTCCCCGGAGTGGCGTCTGTTCGTGGTGACCGGCTTTCTGGGGGCGCTGACGACCTTCTCGACCTTTTCCGCCGAGATGTTCACCAACCTCCAGGCCGGGCGTTACCTCATGGCATTGTCGGGCATCGCCGTGCACGTGCTTGGCTCTTTGGTCATGACCGGCGTAGGCATCGCCACCTTCGGCGTCATCAAACACCTCACGGGAGTCTTGAAATGAGCGGCCAGCACTATACGTGCGACCGGCATCGGCGCTTAATGCTCGGCTAATCCCGTAACGTTATGCTAGGCGCCATGTCACCACCCGAATGGACTCTCATGACTCACGATTCGCGTCGGCCAGCATGCCATTTTCGCTCCCTAAGCCACGGGCTCGCGGCCTGTCTGGCCGCGCTCATGCTCGTCTTCGCCACCCCGACCCTTGCCGAATCGCCGTTTGCCAGCCAAGACGATTTCCTTTCCGCCGAGCGAGCCTTCGCGTTGTCGGTATCACGCGATGACGATACGCTTATCGCCGAATGGGATATCGCCCCCGAGTACTATCTGTACCGGCATCGTTTCAGCGTGGAGACCGATGAAGGCCCGCTAGATGTCGACCTGCCGAAGGGCGAGACCATCGAGGATGACTATTTCGGCCGCTCGGAGGTCTATCATCATCAGGTGGCATTGCGTGCCGCGCTGGGCGATGCCGATCAGGTGACGCTGACTTGGCAAGGCTGCGCCGAAGCCGGGCTATGTTATCCGCCACAACACCGGACCTTCGATGCCGACACGCTCGCTCCCGTCGACGCGGCGAATGCCACAAACGGTACGGACAGCGCGAGCGACACTTCCGCTAAGGTCGCGGCCGCGACCGAGAACACGGCAAGCGAGAGAGACGCCTCTTCTTCCAGCGATCCCACTCCTTCGGATGGCACCTCTCAAGCCGACGATCAACGCCTCGCGGCCCAGCTCGCCGACGCTCAGTTCGGTTGGATGCTGCTGGCCTTCTTCGGCATGGGGGTGCTGTTGACCTTCACGCCCTGCGTGCTTCCCATGGTGCCGATTCTTTCCAGTCTGATCGTGGGCGCCACGCGCGACGGTCGGCCGCGCATGCGTGACGGCGCCGTGCTCTCGCTTGCCTACATATTGCCCATGGCCACGACCTACGCAGCACTAGGCGTCGCGGCGGCGCTGGCCGGCGCCAACCTGCAGATGCTCTTCCAGGCGCCCGCTTTCATCGTCAGCTTCGCCGTGCTCTTCGTACTGCTGGCTCTGGCGATGTTCGGCGTGTTCGAACTGACGCTGCCCCAAGGCCTGCGCACCCGGCTCGATGCGCGTCTGGAACGCCAACGCGGCGGGCGGCTCAAGGGCGCGGCCATCATGGGCGTGCTCTCGGCGTTGCTGGTCGGACCATGCATGACCGCGCCCCTGGCCGGCGCGTTGCTGTACATCGCCGAAAGCGGCAATGCCTGGCAAGGCGGCCTGGCACTCTGGGCCCTTGGGCTGGGCATGGGAGCGCCCTTGCTGGCGGTGGGACTACTGGGCTCGCGCGTTCTACCCCGCCCCGGGCCGTGGATGAACCGAGTCCGAGCGATATTCGGTTTCGTCTTGCTAGGCATGGCGGTGTGGTTCGCGGCACGCATCCTATCCCCTGCACTTGAGATGGCCGCCTGGGGCGCCCTGCTCATCGGCCTGGCCCAGGCCAGTTGGACGGCGGCACACGCACTGCGCGACGCACTGCGAGTACTAGGTCGCAGTCTGGCCATGCTCTTCGGCGTGTGGGGCATCCTGATGCTCGTCGGCGCAGCGGGTGGACAGCATGATCCGCTACAGCCGCTGGCAGGCTTCACTGGCGGCGGCACCCCCAATGCCTCCGAGACTTCCTCGCCGCTGCGCTTCGAGACGGTCGACGACCAAGACGCATTGAACGCGCGTCTCGAAGAAGCGTCGGCACAGCAACGTCGCACGCTAGTGGAATTTACAGCCGACTGGTGCATCAGTTGCGAGGTCATCGAGGAAGAAGTGTTCGGCGATGCACGCGTGCAAGCGGCACTGGAAGACGTTCAACTTCTGCGTATCGACGTAACCGACAACGACGCCGCCGACCAGGCCATCATGCAGTCCCTCGGCGTGGTCGGCCCCCCGACGCTGATGCTCTACGGCACTGATGGCCGCGAACGTCGAGGCAGCCGCATCGTGGGTGAAGTGAGCGCGGAAGCGTTCCTGGAGCGTCTTGAAGCCACGCAAGCAGACACGAAGGGCAGCGCATGACGGCCACCTGGTCGACACGCATTTCGGAGAACTCTCGAAAGCCACCCTGACACACGCCTTGTCACGCCTGACTTCACCACAGTAGGAGAACGCACATGTTCACGATGTTTCGCGGCTCACGCCTAGGGCTCGTCACTGCCCTCTCACTGGTCACTTTCTCCGCTTGGGCACAACCAGACGACCTTCCCGCGCCGGTCGAAGCGCTCGTCGATCAAGGATTGACGGTACATGAGCGCTTCGATGCACCCGATGGCCTCACCGGCTACGCTGCCAGCGCACAAGGCCAGCCGGTGGCGATCTATGTCACCCAAAACGGCCAGCACGCCATCGTCGGCAACCTCGTCGATACCGAGGGCAACAATCTCTCCAGCGAGCCGCTCGATGAGTTGGTCAAGGGGCCTCAAGACGATGCTTTATGGCAGCGCCTCGAGGACAGCCACTGGATCCTCGATGGCGATCGCGCCGCCCAGCGCACGGTGTATGTCTTCACCGATCCCAACTGCCCATACTGCAAACGCTTCTGGGAAGCCGCGCGTCCCTGGGTGGAGGCCGGCGACGTTCAGTTGCATCACATCATGATCGGTGTGCTCAAATCCGATAGCCCCGCCAAGGCCGCCACCCTGCTGGGCGCCGACGATCCCGCCGAGGCTTTCGCGGCACACAATCGCGGCGATGAAGCCGAGCCCTCCGCACAACCGGCAGACATCGAGCAGCAGGTCCAGGACAACAATACCCTCATGCGCTCGTTGGGCCTGCGTGGAACACCGGCGATCGTCTATCGCCGAGACGGCAAGCTGGAGGTCGCACAAGGAATGCCAGACGAAGAAAAAATGCGGGCAGTCATGGGTTCGCCACGCCCCTGATCATCCGAGTCAGAGGCGCCGCATATCAAACTTGCGGCAACATCAGGCATACCTCGAATCCGCCACACTGCGGACGGTAAAATTGCAGTTCGCCCCCGGCGCGTTCTGCAATCGCGGCAGTGATCGCTAGCCCCAGACCGCTGCCCGGAGTGGCCGAACGCCGCCAGAAGCGCTCAGTCACATGGGCAAGTGCCGCGTCGGGAACGCCTGGCCCTTGGTCGTGCACGCGTAGCTCGACCCATGTGGCGGCGCTCGCCTCATGCGTTGCTTGAGCCACGTTCAGTGTCACGGGCGTTTCGGCCGGGCCATGCTTGAGCGCGTTGTCGAGTATATTACGCAGCGCTGTGGCCGCCAGTTCCAACGGCACTCCCACGCGCGCATCCGGGAGTGTGGCCGGTACGTCGATACGAGCAGACGCTTGCGTATCGCGCACGGCACTGCGGACGATATCGGCCAGCGACGCACCGCCTGTCTCCTGCTGCGCTCTGGCTCCCTCGATACGTGCTAGGGCCAGCAATTGATCGAGTGTGGTGGCCAAGCGCGCGGCGCCCTGCTCAGCATGCGACACGGCCTCGAGAATCGTATCGCCCTCCACGCGTCGCGCGACCTGAAGATGCGTCTTGACGGCGGTCAACGGCGTACGTAATTCGTGGGCAGCGGCATCGGTGAAGCGCTGTTCGCGACGAATGGCCGCGCGCATGCGTGCCAGTAACTCGTTGAGCGTTGCGATCAGCGGACGCAGTTCGCGCGGTAGCCCGGTGTCCGCTACCGGCGAGAGATCGTCGTGGTGACGGCGACTCAGTGCCTCGCGCCACCTCTCGAGCGGCCGTAAGGCATGCCGAGTACCCCACCACAACACGCCTCCGCTGATCACCAGCGCCATCGCGAAGGGCACGACCACCACCGCCAGAATATCGCGCATCAGGCTACGTCGTTCCGTCACACGGTCGGCAGTGGTGATCGTCACGCCATCGCGTATCAGGGTATAGACACGCCAGTCCTCGCCTTCACGCCGGCGATACGCGTAACCCGGTTGACTCACGTCGAGTATCGCGGCCATGTCCGCATGCGTGCGTGCCAGCACCTCGCCCTGTGCAGACGTTACTTGGCAAGCGACGCCTTCGAGCGGCGCCACGATGGATGCTCGCTGTGTCTCGTCGGCCGCCCAGGTACCCTCAGGCAATCGCGCTATCAGGCCCGCGACCATGCTCGCCGACTGCGCGAGGCGGCGATCGAGGGTGCGTTCCACCTCGTCGTTGAGATCCCACCATAGCCAGGCCGCCGCCAGACTCCAGGTGACCGTCAACGTCACCCCCAGGATCGCCAGCAAGCGGGCCTTAAGACTCATTGCGAACAACCGATGATGCACCCGACCGTGCCAGGTCATCCTGTGTACCGAGACGATAGCCGAGGCCACGCACCGTATCGATCACCGCCGGCACCAATTTGCGCCGCAAGTGGTAGATATGGACGTTGAGTGCGTTGCTCTCTACCTCATCGTCGAGGCCATAGAGGCTATCGCGCAGTTGATCCGCACTCAGGACGCTGCCCGGTGATTGCAAGAAAGTTTCCAATAGCACCATTTCGCGCCTCGAAAGCGCCACCGGGCGACCCTCCCAGGTCACTTGGCGCGCCTGGGGATCGAAACACAGCGGTCCGTGCATCATGAGGGGATGCGCGCGGCCGCCCGCGCGCCGCAGCAACGCGTGTAGTCGCGCGACCAGCTCGTCGAGATCGAAGGGCTTGACGAGATAATCATCGGCGCCGGCCTTGAGTCCCGCTACTCGATCATGCACGGCATCCCACGCGGTCAGCACCAGCACCGGCAAGGTACGACCCGTCTCGCGCCATTCGTCGACCAGCGACAGGCCATCGCCGTCCTGAAGGCCGCGGTCGAGCACCACGATATCGCTGCTCAAGGTATGCAGCGCATGACGCGCCGCCGCCATTGTCGCCACGCGATCAACCGCCCAGCCATGGCTTTCCAGTCCCGCACGGATACCGGTGGCGACCAGTTCGTCGTCTTCGATGAGCAATACGTGCATGGAGGTTTCTTCGTTCAAGACTTCGGCTTGAGGCGCGAGGCCAGCCACCAGCCGACGATCATGGACACCAGCAGCGCCACCAACGGCTCACTCGCACCTCCGAGCGAGGCCACTGCGGGTCCGGGACAGTAACCGGACAATCCCCAGCCGATGCTGAAAAGCGCCGCACCGCCCAGCAGCCGCGAATCCAGGTCGCCTCGCGTGGGCAGTGTGAAGCATCCGGCAAACCACGGTGCATCACGACGCCAGACGAGACGATAGCCGATGAACGCGGTCACCACGGCGCCACCCAGGACGAATAACAGCGTCGGATCCCAGGCACCCGCCACGTCGAGGAAACCCAGCACCCGGGCAGGGTCGGTCATGCCACTGATAGCCAAGCCCAGCCCGAACAATAGTCCGGCGACATACCCCATGAACGTTTTCATGCACCGCCTCCTGCAAGATGTCGTGATACGAACACCGTCAACATGGCCATGCCCAGAAAGACCAACGTGGCCGCTGCCGAGCGTGGCGAAAGACGCGCCAGGCCACAGACACCATGGCCGCTGGTGCAACCGCTACCCAGACCGGTTCCCAAACCCACCAGGAATCCGGCCACCAGCATCAGCCCGACACCGCCGGCCGGCACACCAACCACCGCTTCGGCACGGCCTGCCACGTTACCGAGCCCGCCCCCGGCGAGCATGATCACCAGCGGCCCGCTCACCAGCCCCAGCAGAAACGCCAGACGCCAGGCGCTATCGCCCTTGGGCCGCTCCCAGATAAGTCCCGAGAGAATTCCACTGATGCCCGCAATACGTCCCAAGGACGCCATCAACCATACGGCCGAGAGGCCGATCATGACGCCCCCGACGAGCCCTTTGATCCATGTCAGCGTGTCCACGATAATCCTGTTCCCCTTGGTTGCATCCAAAAAACGCCTCTACGTCAACTCGCCTGATCGTGGGGTACATGCCGTGACGGCGACGATAGTGGTGCCGGCATGCGCCCGTGCAGCGCCACCCAGGCATCGTTGAGACTCAGGAATATCTGCCCGCTCAGTTCGCTACACAGCGCGGTGGTCCGCAAGCGATCCATCACCGGCCCTTTGACCTCGGCGAGATGCATACGAATGCCGCGCTCCACCAGACGCCGATTGAGGGTCTCGAGACTCTCCAGGGCCGTGGCATCGATAATGTTCACCGCCTGGCAAGCCAGCACCAGATCCTGCGGCGGTGAGGCACGCCCCACTACTTCGGTGACAAGATCCTCGAGATAGCGCACGTTGGCGAAATACAGGCTTTCGTCGATACGCAGTATCACCACACGTGTGTCAGTCTCCACAGCATGCCGATGCACGTTGCGAAAATGCTCGGTGCTCGGAATACGCCCCACCTCAGCGCTATGAGGGCGACTGGTGCGGTAGAGATGCAGCGCCAGCGACACGCCGACACCGGTGGAAATGCCCCACTCGACGCCGGCGCCCAGCGTCACCGCCGCCGTCACTAGCATGGCCACGCCTTCACTGTGGGAATAACGCATACCCGCACGAAGGCCTCGAGATCGACCAGCGACAATACGGCCACCACGATGGTGGCGGAGAGAACCGCCATGGGCAGGTCATGCAGCCAGGGCGAAAGCGCCATCATCGCCACCAGCACGCCCAAGGCGGTGAAGGCGCCAGCCGCCGGTGTTCTGGCCCCTGCGTCGAAGTTGATCACAGAGCGCGAGAAACCGCCGGTGACCGGCATGCCTCCCGTGCAACCCGCCGCCAGGTTGGCGCTGCCCAAGGCAACCAATTCTTGATCCGGGTCGAGACGCTCACCACGACGTACCGCAAGCGCCTGCCCCACCGATACCGATTCCACGTAGCCGACGATGCTGATCAGCAGCGCCGAACCCAGCAGCGTTTGCCACTGCCCCGGCGCCCAACTCGGCAAGGTCAGCGGCGGCATACCCACGGGAATCTCACCGATGACACTGACCGCACCGGCATTCCAACCCAGCTCCATCACGGCGAGACTCCCCGCTACAATGACGAAAATCGGCACCAGCTTGACCATCAATCCCGCCACGCCGGGCGACATGCCCATACGCTGCAGGCCCCCACGCCCCCAGTGGCGAAGCACCAGCAATACACCGAGCGCAGTTGCACCAATCGTCAGGGTCGGCATGCTGAGCGTTCCCACGGCGTCAGTCACACTTGCCAGCAAAGTGGGCAGCGTGGCGCCATCGATATCGGCCCCGGTCAGATGTTTGAGCTGGCTGGCGGCGATCAATACTCCCGAGGCGCTGACGAACCCCGTCATCACCGGATGGCTAAGGAAGTTAACCAGAAAACCCAGCCGCGCAATGCCCATGACGATCAGGATCGCGCCGGAGAGGACGGCCAATGTCAGTGCCGCACTCAGATACTCGCCGCTCCCGGGTGTCGCCACCCCCTCGAGTGCGCTGGCGGTCATCAGCGCCACCACTGCCATGGGGCCCACCGACAGCGTCGTGCTGGTGCCCAATAGCGTGTATATCAAAAGCGGAGCGAGGCTGGCGTATAACCCGACAACAGGAGGTAATCCCGCCAGCATGGCGTAGGCCAGTGCCTGAGGAATCAGCATCAGTGTCACGATCACTGCCGCCACACCGTCACCGGCCAAGGCATGGCGGTCATAGTCGCGTATCCAGGACAGGATCGGTAGCCAAGCGCACCACCGCGACACGTATTTCATGATCGACCTCTTCGCTCCTGGCACATCGTTCAGGTCCGCGAGCGGGGCTTGGCCAGCCACTCATGGCCTTTGAGCATCAGGTTCCAGTAGATGAAGGGAAGCTGCTGCGCCTTGATGTTCCAGCCGAGCTTGGTCGGGCGTGTGGGCGGGTTGATCCAGGACGGAAAGGTCGGCTGCAACTGGCCACCGTAACCGAACTCGGCCAGCACCACGCGACCGCGTTCGACCGTCAGGGGGCAGGCACCGTACCCCAGATAGCCGGAAGGCATCGGCTTGCCATCGAGCGCGGACAGCAGATTGTCCGCCACCACCGGCGCCTGTTTGCGTACGGCGGCGGCCGTCTTGGCGTTGCCGGTTCCGCTGGCATCGCCTAGACCAAAGACATCGCTGAAACGCGTGTGCTGCAGCGTCTCAGCATCGAGTTCCAGCCAGCCACCCTCATTGGCCAGTGGCGACTCACGCACTAGCCGCGGCGCGCGCTGCGGAGGCACGACGTGAAGCATGTCGAAATCGGTCTCGATCTCTTCGCTGCCATTCTCGCCCGTAACGTGAAAACGCGCTTTCTGGGCCGAACCGTCCACAGCGATGAGGTTCTGCTGGAATTGCTTGTGGATGCCATAACGCTGAACGTACTCGTCCAGCGCCGGCACGAAGTCCGAGACGCCGAACATCACACCGCCGGCATTATGGAAATGGACGTCGATGCCGTTCAGGACACCCTGCTTCTCCCACTCGTGACAGGAGAGATACATCGCCTTCTGTGGCGCCCCGGCGCACTTGATCGGCATCGGCGGCTGAGTGAAAAGTGCCTTGCCACCTCGCATTGCCTGAACCAGCGACCAGGTGTAGGGCGCCAGATCGAAACGGTAATTCGACGTCACGCCATTCTTGCCCAGCGTCTCCTCGAGACCGTCGATTGCCTGCCAATCGATCTCTAAGCCCGGGGCAACCACCAGTGCCCGGTAGCCGAGCGTCGAACCATTGCCCAACACGACCTGACGGGAATCCGGCAGCAACCGTTCCGCTGCTGTCTGGTGCCAGGTCACGAAGCTCGGCATCACCGAGTGCATCGAACGCCGGGTCTGCTCCGGGGTGAACACGCCACCGCCGACCAGCGTCCAGCCGGGCTGGTAGAAGTGATCCTGCGCGGGCTCGACAATGGCAATATCGAGACCGGAGCGACGCTTGTGCAGGCTCGCAGCGACCGCGATACCCCCCGCCCCGCCGCCGATAATGACAATGTCATGGCGTTTGTCGTTCACAACTTTAGATTCATTCGTGACTGACATGACTGGCTCCCATTGGTTGATTCGGCGCGGCTCGATACGACTTGGCGACCGCACTTACTCACTCCCACGCGGCCCCCTCCAGGGCGTCGAGCGGGAATTTTAAATAGCGCTTACCGTTGGCTTCCGACTCCGGCAGACGGCCGCCGAGAATATTGACCTGCAGCGCGTGCAGGATCAGTTTCGGCATCGGCAATTCGCTGTCGCGGCGGTTGCGCAGCTCGACGTACTCGGCTTCACTGCTGTCGTCAAGGCGATGCTTGTTGGTCTCGCGCTGCTCGCGCACGGTGCTTTCCCACTGCGGCTCGCGCCCGTCGGGCATGTAGTCGTGACCGGTGAACAGGCGCGTCTCGTCAGGCAGGGCCAGGATCGCCTGAATCGAATGCCATAGCTGATGAGCGCTTCCGCCGGGAAAGTCGGCACGGGCAGTACCGAAGTCGGGCTGAAACAGGGTGTCGTGAACGAAGGCGGCATCGCCGATCACGTAGGTGATCGAGGCCAGCGTATGGCCCGGCGAATGCATCACCCGGCAATCGATCTCGCCCAACGTGAAGGTATCCCCTTCGTCGAACAGATGATCCCATTGGCTACCGTCATCCTTCAGCTCCGACCAGTTGTAGATTTCCTTCCACAGCGCCTGCACCTGGGTCACCGGCCGGCC
Organism: Chromohalobacter sp. 296-RDG; assembly: GCF_029889885.1. Lineage (GTDB taxonomy): Bacteria > Pseudomonadota > Gammaproteobacteria > Pseudomonadales > Halomonadaceae > Chromohalobacter. The sequence continues at coordinate 337 of NZ_JARANY010000065.1, read as the reverse complement.
GATAGCGGTGGGCGCGCCGGTCTTGTCATGCAGATAGCGCGCAGCGGAAAAGTGATCCGCGTGCGGATGGGTATCCAAAATCCAATCGACGCCGAGCCCTTCGCGCTCGATATAGGCCAAAAGCTCATCGGCCTGGTGAGTCGCGGTGGCGCCGGACTTCTCATCAAAGTCGAGCACCGGATCGATGATCGCGCAACGGCGTGTGGCGGGATCGCTGACGACGTACTGAATGCTGAACGTGCGAGGATCGAAGAAGCCAGCGACATCCGGCTGGCCAGCGCCTTGGCCGCGTGATAAGGCAGAGGTTTTCATCTGGTCTGCTGTCGCCTCCATACAT
>NZ_JARANY010000064.1 GCF_029889885.1 Chromohalobacter sp. 296-RDG | reverse complement strand
GGTAATGCACCGGTTGCGGGGTAGGGATCGACGCATTGGGGTCGCCCATCGGCGCGGCGGCGATCATTCCACCCTTGAGGATCGTCGCCGGCTTGGCGCCGAAGAACGCCGAGTCCCATAGCACCAGATCGGCCAGCTTGCCGACCTCCACCGAGCCCACCTCATGGGCAATACCGTGCGTGAGCGCCGGATTGATCGTGTACTTAGCGATGTAACGCTTGGCGCGATAGTTGTCGGCACCGCGCTCACGATCCTCGGGCAGCAGGCCACGCTGTACCTTCATCTCGTGCGCCGTCTGCCAGGTACGGCAGACCACCTCGCCGACCCGACCCATGGCCTGGGAGTCGGACGCGATCATCGAGATCACGCCCAGATCGTGAAGGATGTCTTCGGCGGCAATGGTCTCGCGGCGGATACGCGAATCGGCGAAGGCCACATCCTCAGGGATATTGGGATCGAGATGGTGACACACCATCAGCATGTCGAGATGCTCGTCGATGGTGTTGACGGTGTAAGGCCGCGTGGGATTGGTCGACGACGGCAACACGTAGTCCCTGGCGCACGCGGTGATGATATCCGGCGCGTGACCACCCCCCGCGCCTTCGGTGTGATAGGTATGAATGCAGCGTTCCTTGAACGCCGCCAGCGTGTCCTCGACGAAGCCCGACTCGTTCAAGGTATCGGTGTGAATCGCGATCTGAACATCGTACTTCTCGGCCACGCTCAGACAATTATCGATGGACGCCGGCGTAGTGCCCCAGTCCTCGTGAAGCTTGAGCCCCATGGCGCCGGCCTCGAGCTGCGCTTCCAGCGCCTCGGGCAGGCTGGCATTGCCCTTGCCGAGAAAGCCGATGTTCATCGGCATGTCGTCGACCGCCTGCAGCATCTTGCCGAGGTGCCAATCGCCCGGCGTACAGGTCGTCGCGTTGGTGCCGGTGGCCGGGCCGGTACCGCCACCCAGCATGGTGGTAAGCCCACTCATCAGCGCCTCTTCCACCAGTTGTGGGCAGACGAAGTGGATATGCGCATCCAGACCACCCGCCGTCAGGATCTTGCCCTCGCCGGCGATGATCTCGGTGCCTGGCCCGATGACGATCTCGACATCCGGCTGGGTGTCGGGATTACCGGCCTTGCCGATCGCCGCGATGCGGCCATGCTTGAGGCCGACATCGGCTTTGACGATGCCCCACCAATCGAGGATCAAGGCGTTGGTGATCACGGTGTCCATGACGGTGGCGTCGCTGCGCTGGCTCTGGCCCATGCCGTCGCGAATCACCTTGCCGCCGCCGAACTTGACCTCGTCGCCGTAATGGGTGTGATCCTGCTCGACCTCGATCCATAGCTCGGTATCGCCCAGCCGGACTTTATCGCCTACGGTTGGGCCGTACATGTCGGCATAGGCCTGGCGACTGATCTTGTTAACCGATTTCATGACTTTTCTCCCGCACCGGATTGCTCGAGGCTGCCCATCACATCGCCGTGAAAGCCATAGATATGTCGGCGTCCCGCATAGGGAATTAGCGTCACCTCACGTGTCTGGCCAGGCTCGAAGCGGATCGCCGTGCCCGCTGCCACGTCGAGGCGATAGCCACGCGCCTTGTCACGGTCGAAGATGAGCGCCGGGTTCGCCTCGGCAAAGTGATAGTGAGAACCGATCTGAACCGGCCGGTCGCCGGTATTGGCGACGTCGACGGTGATCCGCTCGCGTCCCGCGCACAGCTCGATCTCGCCGTCCTGTAATTGATATTCACCGGGAATCATGGAGCCCCCTTACACAATCGGCGAGTGAACGGTTACGAGTTTGGTGCCATCGGGGAAGGTCGCCTCGACCTGCACCTCGTCGACCATCTCGGCCACGCCTTCCATCACGTCGTCACGCGTCAGGATCTCGCGGCCGTAGCCCATCAGTTCGGCGACGCTCTTGCCGTCACGCGCCCCTTCGAGAATCTCGAAACTGATCAACGCCACCGCCTCGGGGTAATTCAGCTTCAAGCCACGGTCGCGGCGTCGCTCGGCAAGCTGCGCAGCAGAGAACAGCAGCAGCTTGTCTTTATCTCTCGGCGTCAATTCCATATCGGCAACTCTCTCTTCGTGAATTCGGGCTTCGGGCTTCGGGCTTCGGGCTTCGGGCTTCGGGCTTCGGGCTTCGGGCTTCGGGCTTCGGGCTTCGGCAGCATGCTAGCTCGCAGCTCGTTGCCCGCAGCTCGTGGCCGGCACGAAGTGCCGCTACGTCATCCAAATCCTCGGCACACATGCTTCGCGCCCGCACAGCCAGGGGCGCAGCAATTCCCAGGCTTGTTGGCACAGGTCCCAGGCTTGATTGCGGGAATCGCCGATATAGCGCAGCAAGAGCACGTCGAGTCGCTGGGTGACCGCCCACTGCGCCGAACTCGGTAACTGCTCGCGCAGGATCTCGATAGCCGCGGCAGGGTCGTCGAACCCCACCGCCCAGAGCGTCGCTTGCACCGTGCGTCCACCTTGTCCCCAAGCGCCTTGGAAGCGCGGATGCGCGGGATCGAGTGGCTGGCGTTCCAGCCACAGCGGTTGGCCGTCACGCGTCAAGGCGAAGCGTTGTTCGACCCGGCCGCTGACGAACGGTAATTGGCTGGCGGGGCGCCCCAGCGCCAGGACTTCCCAGCCCACGCAGCGCCCATCGCCTTGCACATCCAGAGTCGTGCTCTGCTGGCCGCGCGCGCCGTCGAAACACAGGGTTTCCTGCGGCAGCCATTCGAGCAGCGCACCCGGTTGCACGCTCAGATGCGTGTGCTGCCCCCAGCTCACGCCATTGCGATCGGCACGGTAGAGTTTTGTCGCCGCCGGCGTGGTCAGCAGGGCATGCGCGCCGCGCTCGGCCTCGGCCTCGATACGCAGTTCGTCACCGCTGACCAATCCGCCCGGCGGATGCAACAGATACACATGACACGGCTCGGCATACGGGGGCTTGGCATACGAGTACTTGGCATAGTGAAGCTCGGCGACATGACCCGTTTCAGGATAGAACGGCCGCTGCACCCGCAAGGGGCCATGGTGACGCGCTCGCGTCATGCGTGTCCGCCCGCCGCGCGCGGCGAACCGCAGTGACAGCGATGCCGCCCAGTGCCGCTGGTTGTCGAAACGATGCCCGGAGGCATTCACAGCAGTCACCTCACTGGCAGCAAGATGCGATGGCGATTCGTAGTGAGTCATACCGTCAGATGCCGTTTGACCAGCTCGTCGTCGAGCTCGCCGATTTCGCCACCGGCGACCGTCTGGCCGCGATCCATGATCGTGAAGAGATCGGCGTACTTGCGCGCAAACGGCAGCTTCTGCTCGACCAGCAACACGGTGAGGCCGTCCTCGCGATTGAGACGGCGAATCACCTCGCCGATCTGGGCGACGATATTGGGTTGAATGCCTTCGCCGGGCTCGTCGAGGATCAACAGACGCGGCTCGATCACCAGCGCCCGGCCGATTGCCAGCTGCTGTTGCTGGCCACCGGAAAGATCGCCGCCACGGCGATGGCGCATTTCCTTGAGTACCGGGAAAAGTTCATAGATACGCTCGGGAATTCCGCGTTCCGACCCGTCTTGCAAACGCTTACGTCGCGCCGGCAGACCGATGCGCAGGTTTTCCTCCACGCTCAGCGTGGCGAATATCTGGCGTCCCTGCGGCACGTAGCCAATGCCCAGATCGGCGCGCGTCTCCGGGCGGCGCTTGAGCAGGTCCTCTTCAGCGAAGCGTACCTGACCCTCGCGCACCGCCACCTCGCCCATGACGGCCTTGAGCAAGGTCGTCTTGCCCACGCCGTTGCGGCCCATCACGCAGGTGCAGCGCCCTTCCGGCACCTCCAGCGAGAGATCGCGCAGGATATGGCTCTCGCCGTAATACTGGTTGAGCTTGTCGACACGGAGCATTATCCCTCCTCCCGCGTATCGGCTGCGTCGTCATCGCCGCCCAGGTAGACGTCGATCACCCGCGGGTCGTTGGCGACCTCGTCCATGCTGCCCTCGGCCAGCACGCTGCCCTGATGCAGGACGGTGACGATGCGGGCGATGGAGCGCACGAAGCCCATGTCATGCTCGACGACGACCACCGACTGCTGGCCAGCCAGGCGCGTCATCAAATCCGCCGTGCGGTGCATTTCCGGTTCGGTCATGCCGGCCACGGGTTCGTCGACCAGCAATAGGCGCGGGCGCTGCATCAGCAGCATGCCGATCTCCAGCCACTGCTTCTGACCATGCGAGAGCACTCCCGCCAGGCGGTCGCGCTCGGCACTCAAGGCGATGGTCTCCAGCACCTCGTCGATGCGCTCGCGCCCCTCGTGATCGAGACGCGCCAGCAAGGTCTTCCACACGCGTCGGTCGCCGGCCATCGCCAACTCGAGATTGGCACTCACCGACAACGCCTCGAACACGGTAGGTTTCTGGAACTTGCGCCCGATGCCCAGATTGGAGATCTGCGGCTCGTCCATCTGCAATAGGTTATGGCGGCTGCCGAACCAGGCCTGGCCACGATCGGGCCGCGTCTTGCCGGTGATGATGTCCATCATGGTGGTCTTACCGGCGCCGTTGGGGCCGATGATGCAGCGCAGTTCGCCGTCGTCGATGGTCAGGTTGAGGTCGTCGATGGCCTTGAAGCCGTCGAAGCTCACGCTGACATCCTCGAGATAGAGAATCGGCCCATGGCGCACGTCGACGGGCGAACGCGCCGGCGCCATGAAATCGAAGACACGGTCGGGACGCGCGAACTCGCGCAGGCGTTGTCTGTTCGTCATGTTCATGTGGCTACCTCCCGACGCCGACGCAGATGTGTCATCAAGCCCGCCACGCCCTGCGGCAGGAACATGGTGACCACCACGAACAAGCCGCCCAGGAGAAACAGCCAGGCATCCGGCATCACACCGGTCAGCAGCGTCTTGAGATAATTGACGACCAGCGCACCAAGCAGCGCTCCATAAAGCGTGGCGCGGCCGCCCAATGCGACCCAGACCACGACCTCAATGGAGAACAACGGTGCAAAGGTGCTGGGATTGATGATGCCTACCTGGGGCACGTAGAGCGCGCCGGCGATACCCGCAATCATCGCCGACAGCACGAACACCGCCAGCTTGACGTGTTCGACGCGGTAGCCGATGAAGCGCACTCGCGCCTCGGCGTCGCGCGTGGCCATGCACACCCGGCCGAGTCGCGAGCGGGTGACCGCCTTACAACCCCAGAAGGCCAGCAAAACCGTCACGCCCGAGGCCACGAACAGCGCCACCGTCATGCTCTCGCTGCTCAGCGAAAAGCCCAGCAATTCATCGAAGCGCGTCAGCCCGGTGCTACCGCCCATGCCCATCTCGTTACGGTTGAAGGCCAGCATCAACGCGAACGTCAACGCCTGGGTGATGATCGAGAGATACACCCCGGTGACCCGCGAGCGAAACGCCAACCAGCCAAACACCAGCGCCAGCAACCCCGGTGCCAGAACCACACCGAGCGCCGCCACGGGAAAGTGAGCCATGACACCCTGCCATGGCGCCAATGGCGACTGCTGAGCGGTCAAGTAGAGACCCATCGCGTAGCCACCCAAGGCAAAGAAGGCACCGTGGCCCAGGCTCAGGATACCCAAGTAGCCCCAGATCAAATCCACCGCCAGCGCCAGCAGCATGTAGGTCAGATACTTGCCGAGCAGCGAGACGACGGAGCCGTTCAAGTGCCAGGCATGATCCGGCGGCAAGGCATGCAGTACGACCACCGCCAGCATGCCGACGATCAGGACGACGCTGGTGATCCAGGTCGAGCGCTCATCGAGCAGTGAATTGCGTTTGAACATCGCGGCGATACTCATGACGTCCGCCCCTTGGGCGCGAAGAGACCCTGCGGACGTTTCTGGATGAACAGAATGACACCGATCAGCACGATCACCTTGGCCAGCACCGCCCCCACCCAGGGCTGCAGGACCTGGTTGATCACGCCCAGCGACATGCCGGCGACCAGGGTGCCCCAGAGGTTACCGACGCCACCGAAGACCACCACCAGGAAGGAGTCGACGATATAGCTCTGCCCCAGATTGGGCCCCACGTTGGTGATCTGCGAGAGTGCGACGCCCGCCAGCCCCGCCACACCGGCGCCCAGACCGAAGGTCAGCATGTCCACCCGCGCCGCGCGCACCCCCATCGAACGTGCCATGGCACGGTTCTGGGTCACTGCGCGTACCTCGAGCCCCAGCCGGGTATAGCGCATCAACGCCCATAGCGCGGCGAACACCACCAGGCAGAAGATCAGCACGCCCAGACGGTTGAGGGTCAACGATAGCGCTTCGTTGAGGTGCCACGCCCCCTGCAGCCAGTCCGGCGAGTTCACGCGCCGGTTGAGCGGCGAGAACACCGTGCGTACCAGTTGCTGCAGAATCAGACTGATACCGAAGGTCGCCAGCAGCGTCTCGAGCGGCCGGCCTTTGAGAAAACGAATCACGCTGCGTTCGATGAGAATGCCGAACGCCCCCGCAACCAGAAAGCCGCCAGGAATCGCCAGCAACAACGCCAGACCCGGCTGACCGGGCAATAATTGCTGGATCATCCAGGTGGTGTAGGCGCCCAGCATGATCAACTCGCCGTGCGCCATGTTGATCACGCCCATCACCCCGAAGGTGATCGCCAGGCCGATGGCCGCCAGTACCAGCACGGAGCCCGCGCTCAAGCCGAAGAACAGCGTCTGGCCACGCTCGTACCAGGCACGCTTGTTCTCGATACCGGCCAGCACCTCCTCGGCGTCGGCGGCAATCGGAGCGTCGCTATTGGCAATCGTCGTCAGGGAATTGCGCACGCGGGTATCGAGATTGCCGCTCAACGTCTCAAGGGCCGTCACATCGCCCTGCTCCACGCGATACAGCGCTAGTGCGGTTTCGAGCTCGGCGCGTACCGCGGAGCTTTCCTCGTTGTCGAGCTGTGTCGTGACCGCATCAACGCTCTGCGCATCGACTTCGCCGATCAAGCGTTTCGCGGCATCGAGGCGCGTGGCCTCGTCACCCGCGCCAAGCGACAGCGAGGCGATCAGGCCTTGCAACTGGGTACGCAGCGCGTTGTTGATGCGAAACGCATCGACACTGCGTCGGGAGCCCGTCCCGGCATCCTCATACGTAATGGCATCGATGATCGGCCATTCACGGCCGCTATCATCGGTGATGATGTAGAAACGCTCGCCACGGCGCTCGCGCGCCAGGCGACCGTCGAGAAGCGCCTCCAGCCAGCGTGTCTTCTGTGCCGCGTCGCTGGCGGCGATGGCCTGTGCGGCCTCGGCCTTGGCATCGAAATCATTGGTATCCAGCGCCTGCAGCAAGGTCTGGGCACGCTGCGGTGTCACCTCGGCCTGCACCGGCGAGACGAGGGCAAGCCACACCAGCAGTGCGGCCACGACCGTCAGACAATGCCGGAGATCGGAGCCGACTTGTGGGACGGTCACGCTTTTTGGTTGAACATTCGTCGCGTGAGTTGACGTCATCGAAGGATTCCTTCTCGCGCCGCGACGGTCGCGGCGCACGATTCGGGAGCGCCCCGTCCTTCAGGGCGTCATGACGTGTAAGGAAACGGTGGGCGATGCGCGCCCACCGTCAGCGTGCTTACTCGGCGCCGGCGCCGTCCTCACAGGTCATCGACTCGACGTTCAGCTTTCCGCAACGCAGCGGCGCGCGCCAGTCGCTGATCAGGTTCTGCGATTCCGGGAGATAGTCGGACCAGGCATCGCCCGCGACGTTGCCCGAGGTTTCCCAGACCACGCTGAACTGGCCGTCATCCTGGATTTCGCCGATCATCACCGGCTTAGTAATGTGGTGATTGGGCATCATCGCCGAGGAGCCGCCGGAGAGGTTGGGCACCGTGACGCCGATAATCGAATCCTTGACTGCATCCACGTCCGCCGTGCCGGCTTCACGCACCGCTTCCAGCCACATGTTGAAGCCGATGTAATGCGCTTCCATGGGATCGTTGGTCACCGCCATGTCGTCGCCGGTGAATTCGACCCAGTTGTCGATGAAGTCATAGTTGGCGTCGCTATCGACGCTCATGAAGTAGTTCCAGGCCGCCATGTGGCCCACCAACGGCCCGGTATCGATGCCGCTGAGTTCCTGCTCGCCCACCGAGAAGGCAACGACCGGAATATCGGAAGCGCTGATGCCCTGGTTGGAAAGCTCGGTATAGAACGGCACGTTGGCATCACCGTTGATGGTCGAGACCACGGCGGTCTTCTTGCCCTGGCTGCCGAAGTCGGCGACGTCAGAGACGATCGACTGCCAGTTGCTGAACCCGAACGGCGTGTAATTGACCATGATGTCTTCATCCGCGACGCCATGGTCCTTGAGATACGCCTCGAGAATCTTGTTGGTGGTGCGTGGATAAACGTAGTCGGTGCCCAGCAGCGCCCAGCGCTCCACGCCCTGGCTTCTCAGGTAATCGACGGCGGGAATCGCCTGCTGATTGGGCGCCGCACCGGTGTAGAAGATGTTTTCGGAAGACTCCTCACCCTCGTATTGAACCGGATAGAACAGCAGGCCGTTTTCTTCCTCGACTACCGGCAACACCGCCTTGCGCGACGCCGACGTCCAACCGCCGAAGATCACGTCGACCTGATCGTCGCCGGTCAGCATATCGCGTGCCTGCTCGGCGTACCGCGACCAATCCGACGCCGGGTCCATCACCACGGGCTCGAGCTTCTTGCCCAGCAGTCCGCCTTTCTCGTTCTGCTCTTCGATGAGCATCAGCATTTCATCTTTCAGCGTCGACTCGCTGATGGCCATGGTGCCGGAGAGCGAGTGCAGGATGCCGACCCTGATGGTGTCGTCTTCCTGAGCAGCGGCCGGCAACGCGATACCCATTGACAGCAACAATGCAGTGGTAGTGGAGATCTTGTTCACGAATGACTCCTTGCGGATCTGATTGTTATGCAGCGCGACTCACGCTGTTGTCGTGTTATCCAGCGACGACGCACGATGGCGTCTACACGACATGTCGCAAGGCATGTGCCAATCTCGTGCACCAGAGTTAAAAACACCTAAAAAACAAGAGGTTAAGAAGTATACAAAAGGGACGGCATGCGCTTTTACGCACTGTTTTAGCGCAGCTAGACAATATGCATGCACCAACAGGAAGGTCTTGAAAGTCTCAAAAGCACCAATTAAGTGCAAAACTTCAGAAACTAAGAGAGAAATCGAATGCTACGTTCGGTGATCGAGTAGACACTTGAAGAAGGCAGGAAGACGGTTGGAATCAAACGCTGGAGGCGTTACCCAGTGGCGTGGGATGCTTACCGTCTTGCCAGCCTTGGCTGGTCGCAGCATCGGGCACGAACCAGTCCAACGTGCCGTGCAGGGAGACGACATCGCCGACCACGATCAATGTCGGCGGGCGGATATCGCCTGCGTCAATGGCCGCCAGCATTGACGCGGGGAGCGTCTCCAGCGTGCCCACATGCACGCGTTGGCGCGCCGTGGTGCCCTGTTCGATCAACGCCAGAGGCGTCCGGCTCGGCAAGCCATGCGCCTGCAGTTCGTGACGAATGGTCGCCAGCGTCCCCAGCCCCATGTAGAACACCAACGTCTGCCCGGAGCGCGCCAGCGTCGGCCATTCGAGACCGCAGCCACCGTTTTTGAGATGCCCGGTCACGAAACGCACCGACTGGGCATGATCGCGATGGGTCAACGGAATCCCCGCATAGGCGGCGCAGCCGCTCGCCGCCGTGATGCCCGGCACCACCTCGAAGGCAATGCCCGCCTGGGCCAGGGTTTCCAGCTCCTCGCCACCGCGCCCGAATATGAACGGATCGCCGCCCTTGAGTCGCACCACGCGATGACCGGCACACGCCCAATCGACCAGTGCCTGGTTGATGCCTTCCTGGGGCACGCTATGTGAGGAACGTGCCTTGCCGACATAAAGCCGTCGCGCCTCGGGATTGGCCAACGCCATGATTTCATCGCTGACCAGCCGGTCGTGCAGCACCATGTCGGCTTGCTGCAAAAGGCGTAGCGCCTTGAGCGTCAGGAGTTCGGGATCGCCGGGGCCGGCGCCTACCAAAGCGACATGCCCAGAACCGGGCGTGGCGCTCGGTTGACGTGATGTGGCGTCATGGAGAGATGCAGGCATGGCGTCTTTTATTCCCGAATCGACTTAAAAAACGAAATTATATAGCCAGAAAGATAAGGGTCTAGACTATCCGCAGGAAGGAACGTCTGGTTGGAAGGTTATAACCAAGTAGCGAGGCATGCCATTGCCCGCATACGGACAATGGCATGGTCAACGCATCTAGCGGTCAGGCGTTGATCCGCTCGACACCGTTCATGTAGGCCTGCAGCGCCTGGGGAATCACCACCGCACCATCGGCTTGCTGATAGTTTTCGAGCACCGCCAGCAGGCAGCGGCCCACCGCCAGGCCGGAGCCATTGAGCGTGTGCACGAGCTGCGGCTTCTTCTGCTCGGGATGACGTACGCGGGCCTGCATGCGACGCGCCTGAAAATCCTCGCAGTTGGAGATCGAAGAAATCTCACGATAAGTCTCCTGACTCGGCAGCCAGACTTCCAGGTCGTAGGTCTTGGTGGCGCCAAAACCCATGTCACCGGCACATAGGGTGACCACGCGATACGGCAGTTCGAGCGCCTGAAGGATGGCCTCGGCATGTCCACGCATGGCCTCCAGCGCGTCATAGCTGGTTTCCGGCTCGACGATTTGCACCATCTCGACCTTGTCGAACTGGTGCTGGCGAATCATGCCACGGGTATCGCGTCCATAGGCGCCGGCCTCGCTGCGAAAGCACGGCGTATGCGCCGTCAGCTTCAAGGGCAATTCAGCCGGGGTGAAGATCTGCTCGCGCGCCATGTTGGTCAGCGGCACTTCGGCGGTGGGGATCAAGTAATAGTCGTTCTCCCCTTCCAGCTTGAACAGGTCTTCGCCGAACTTGGGCAATTGCCCCGTGCCGGTGAGCGAGTCGTCATTGACGATATAGGGAACGTAGCATTCCTCGTAACCGTGCTCGCGGGTCTGCTTATCGAGCATGAACTGCGCCAGCGCACGATGCAGACGCGCGATGGGACCGCGCATGACGGCGAACCGCGAGCCGGTCAACTTGGCCGCCATCTCGAAGTCGAGGTAGCCGAACTTGGCGCCCAGATCGACATGATCGCGCACCTCGAAGTCGTACGTGCCCGGCGTTCCCCACCGATTCAGCTCGACATTGTCGGCTTCATCCAACCCCTGGGGCACACTGTCGTGGGGGAGATTGGGCAGCGCCGACGCAAACTCGTCCCACTGCGCCTGCACGTCGGCAAGGCGCGCTTTCGCCGCGTCAAGGCGCTCGCCCAAGTCACTGACCTCGTCGAGCAGGGGCTGGATGTCTTCGCCCGATGCCTTGGCCTGGCCGATCGCCTTGGAGCGCGTATTGCGCTCGTTCTGCAGGCGTTCAGTCTCGGTCTGCAACTCGCGACGCTGCGATTCCAGCGTCTCGAGGTGCGCCGTGTCGAGAGTAAAGCCGCGACGGGCCAGTCGTTCGGCGACCAATGCCGGGTCGCTGCGCAACAATTTAGGATCGAGCATGGATCTTATCCGTCGAAAAGAAATAATGAAGCCACGTGAATAGGCCCACATTGTAGGGAAAAGCCACGCCATTCACCACGCTCCCCACCTTCTCGAGCGAACTGGCGGGATGCGTCACGCGGCAGGCTGCAGTAAAGTATCCTCAATATCCCCAGACTGTATCGTCCCGACGACGCCGCACGGCCAGACGGTCGCAGAAACCGTCGCCCGGCGCTGACCGATAGCTTGAGACTTCATGATCGCACCCTTGGATACCCCGAAACGCGCCGCCACGCCCTACCTACGCTTCCTCGATGCGCTCGACCAGGCCGGTTTCAGTGGCGAAATCGCCCCGGACTACGCCAATCGCACGGTGATGGCCACCGACAATTCCATCTATCAGCGCCTGCCCCAGGCCGTGTTGTATCCGCGCGACGCCGAGGATCTCGCCTGTCTGGCACGCCTCGCCGGGCGCGAGGAGTTTCAGACCATCGTGCTCGCCCCACGCGGCGGCGGCACCGGCACCAACGGTCAGTCGCTTACCGATGGTCTGGTGGTCGACGTATCACGGCACATGAACCAAATCCTCGAGATCGACGTGGAAAACCGCCGCGTGCGCGTCCAGGCCGGCGTGGTCAAGGATCAGCTCAACGCTGCCCTCAAGCCGCATGGCCTGTTCTTCGCCCCGGATCTGTCGACCTCCAACCGCGCGACCATTGGCGGCATGATTGCCACCGATGCCAGCGGCCAGGGCAGCTGCGAATACGGCAAGACCCGCGATCATGTGCTGGCGCTGGACATGCTGCTGCTGGGTGGCGAACGCCTGCATAGCCAGCCGCTGAACGACGAGTCGCTAACGCAGACCTGCGCGCGCGACGACCGCATCGGCGAGGCGCATCGCACCGCCCACGAGATCGCCGACACGCAAGGCGCGTTGATCGCGGCCACGTTTCCGCCGCTCAACCGCTGCCTGACGGGTTACGACCTGGCGCACCTGTATCGTGACAACGGCGACTTCGACCTCAACAGCGTGCTGTGCGGTGCGGAAGGGACACTGGGATTCCTCGCCGAGGCGACGCTCAACGTGCTGCCCATCCCGGCGCACTCGACACTAGTCAACGTCCGCTACCGGGGCTTCATGGACGCCCTGCGCGACGCCAAGGCGCTGATGAGCGGTGACGCTTCATCGACCCAGCCGCAGGCGCTCTCCACCTCACCCCAGCCGCAGGCGCGCCCCACCTCCATCGAGACGGTCGACGACAAGGTGCTGGCGCTGGCTATGGAGGATTTCGTCTGGGACGGCGTGGCCGAGTTCTTCCCCGCCGAGGGCGAGGATATCCACGGCATCAACCTGATCGAGTTCAACGACGACGACCCCGAACGCCTGGCAGCACGCGTCGAGGCCTTCTGCACACACCTCGGCACCGATACCCAGGTCGAACGCCTGGGCTATACCCTGGCCGAAGGCCGCGAGGCGATCGGCCGTGTCTACGCCATGCGCAAGCGCGCGGTGGGTCTGCTCGGTAACGCCAAGGGCGAAAAGCGCCCGATTCCCTTCGTCGAGGATACCGCCGTCCCGCCCGAGCACCTGGCCGACTACATCGCCGAGTTCCGCGCCCTGCTCGACGCTCACGGACTGGAATACGGCATGTTCGGCCACGTCGATGCGGGCGTGCTGCACGTACGCCCGGCCATCGACATGAAAGACCCGGCGCAGGAAGCCCTGATCCGCGAGATTTCCGACCAGGTCGCCGCTCTGACCCAGCGCTATCACGGCCTGCTGTGGGGCGAGCACGGCAAGGGCGTGCGTTCGGAATACGCGCCCCAGTTCTTCGGTGAGCTGTATCCCAGCCTGCAGCGCCTCAAG
>NZ_JARANY010000063.1 GCF_029889885.1 Chromohalobacter sp. 296-RDG | reverse complement strand
ATAGTATATATGATATATAAATTTAAATTGTATAATTGTAGAGGGTTGTTATGAAAAAACAATTAATCTTGCATATAGGGTGTCATAAAACTGGGACGACATCCATCCAGCATGCTTTGGTAGATAACAAAAATTCTTTGCAAGATATAGGATATACATATTATTACGAGGGATATGAGCATGGGGGGATGCCAAACTTTCATTCTTATTTGGCTTTCGACCAGAATAAAGGTCTCCTTCCCTTGGGTATGTGGGTAAGGGATCATAAAAAAATGATCCAAGATCTCTCATCCGTTGAAGGAAATGTGATAGTTTCTTCGGAAAATTTTTCTTTCGTTTTCGATAAAAAAGAAGTTGCTCGCATAAAGAGAAGTCTATATAAAGTCTTTGATAGCATTCTGGTTGTTTGCTATATAAGGCGTCAAGATAGGCATGTTATTTCTCACCATCAAGAAGGGGCTAAACCTCATAGAAGAGCAGAATATGATTTGTTTGGTCATGAGCCTACTGTTCTACCAAAACATAAGAAAGAGCATGATCTTTATCTTGATTACTATACAAGGCTTGGCTGGTGGGCTGATGAGTTTGGTGAGGATAATATCTTTTTAAGAGTCTATGATAGGAAAGCTCTTAAAGATGGTGACGTTGTTGCGGATTTTTTTAATATTATGGGGTTAGATGAGTTTTATAAGTCGAGAAACAGAAATACTTCTTTGACTGGTGTTCAAGCGCGGGGCGGTCATCTGATACAAGGAAGGCAATCTGAGTTTTTTGACCACATTAGGCTGTATAATACTTTTATTAGTATCGGTTCTCCACGAGGTAAAGGTCTAATCTCGAAAGAAGATGCTCTAGATTATTACGGTAATTACAAGGAGGGCAACCGTTTATTAAATAAGAAATATTGTCTGACAGACGACGAATATCTTTTTGATGAAGATTTTTCCGAATACAGTGATTTTATCGACTGCTCATGGGCAGAGAGTAACGAAAATGAGGTTATTTTTCACTTTCTGAAGTGGGTAGATAGTTTACATATGCACGTTGATGTTGATGCTCTTAGAGATGCCGCGCTTGAGTTGGAAAATAAAAATAAAAACCTAAGCTATAAACTAATGCTACTTGCAAGATTTTTTCGACCACAAGGACCTCTAATAAATAGAAAATTGGAGAAATATTCGGAAGACCTTTTTAATAAGTAGGTCTTGGGTGAGTAAACTATGATGCTCATGTTCTTGAGCTTTAAGTTGGAGGGCTTGTGACTTTATTTGTATTGCAAGACTTTGTGTTTCCGAGAATGGATTTTGGCGCTCCATTTGATATGTATTATAGGCAAAAAAATGAACATACCACGCCTATTATCTCAGGAAAGCAAAAGGTTATTTTTTCCAAAAACGGAACTTTGTTCTTTGATACTTACTTTAATGCACTATCTGTCCAGAAGTGGAAGGAGCACTGTTCAGTTGATGATGTAGCTATCCAGTTAAAAGGGCAAGGAAAATTTTCCGTATTTTTTGGGATTCATCGTCTGGGGAGGCATCATAAGTGGCTGTCGGATAGTATTGTTGAACTGGATGAAGAAGGAGTAACTGTTCCCTTTCCTAATTGGGGAGAACTAGAGGGCGGCTTGCTTTATTTTTCTGTCAAGTGTTTGAGTGATGATGGAGAGGTTTGGGGAGGAAGTTGGATGACCAATACCAGACCTCCAAATAATCCACTTAAACTTGGTATTGTTGTTACGCACTTTAATAGAAAAGAGTATGTTCTTCCTGCAATAGCAAGGATGAGAGAAGAGCTCCTTAACGATCCTGAGTATCAGGGTAAAATAGAGATGGTGGTCGTTGATAACTCTCAGAATATTACCGATGAGGAATCCGAAGGTGTCACTATTTTACCAAACCAAAACTTGGGGGGGAGTGGAGGATTTACTCGTGGCTTAATGTACCTTAAAGATAAAGGCGATTTTACTCACTGTCTTTTTATGGATGATGATGCTTCCTGTGAGGTGGAGTCCATCAAGCGAGCCTATAACTTTCTGTCACATGGCGTGACGAACGATCTAGCTATTTCCGGTGGCTTACTGCGAGAGCTTGAGCCTAATCGTTTGTTTGAGAAGGGTGCAAAGTTTGATGGTGCTGTTCAACCGCTAAAGAGTGGTTTGGATATGACCTCACCTCACGATTTGATGATCGCTGAAGAAGGAAGCTACGAGCCTGACTATGGTGCTTGGTGGTTTTTTGCTTTCCCAATCGCAAGTGTAAAAAATTATGCTTTTCCTTTTTTTGTGCGCGGCGATGATATTATTTTTGGGAAGCTAAATGATTTCAAAATAGAAACGCTCAACGGAGTTTCCTGTTGGGGGGAAGATTTTGGCTTAAAGAGTAGTCCAATGTCGGTTTACTTGGATGTTAGGAATCACTTGGTCCAAAATTTTACGCATATTCGCTCCAGTGGTTTTTATATAGTAAAGATGCTTGCAAAATTTTTTGTAAGTAATGTCTTCTCGTATAATTATGCATCGGCAAGATCTGTCATTTTGGCCGTTGAAGACTTTATGAAAGGCCCTGATTACTGGCGAGATGATCTGGATGCAGCAGTGGCTAGGAAGCGTGTAGGAGAGCAGGCATCGCTGGAAAAAATGGTTCCTGTTAATCTTAGTGATTACGAGTTTTCCCATGTATCCATGCATGAGTCTGCTGCGCGGAAATGGCTTCGTTTTTTGACCTTGAATGGTTTTCTCTTGCCTTCCTTCTTAATTAAGGGTGATGTTGTTTACCAAGAAAAAGGTTTTAGGGCTAATTTTAGAGAAATCTTTCGGCATCGCAGCGTACTTTATTGCCATGGCCCTTCGTCTGTGGGTTATGTGGCCCGTCATGACAAGAAGAAGTTTTTCTCGGAGCTGCTGATTTTTTCTAGTGTTCTTTGGAAACTTTTCCGTAAAAGAGGGGAGCTGCGAAAAGAATATCGGGAAAGCCTGGAAGAAATGACCTCCGAAAATTTCTGGAAGAATGTTTATTCGGGTGAATGAGAATGGGAGATAAAATGAAGTTTTTGTTAGTTGGTGCTGGCTTTTCCGGCGCAGTAATCGGTCGTGAACTCGCTGAAAAAGGACACAGTGTTACCATCATCGACGCTCGCCCACATATCGCCGGTAACTGCCACACTGAGCGTGACGGCGAGACTGGGGTAATGGTGCATGCGTATGGGCCGCATATTTTCCATACCGATGACCAGGAGGTATGGGAATACGTCAACCGCTTCATGCCTTTCAAGCCCTATGTGAATCGCGTGAAAGCGACGACGCAAGGGCAGGTGTTCTCGCTGCCGATCAATCTGCACACCATCAATCAGTTCTTCGGCGAGACCATGCGGCCGGATGAGGCGCGTGAATTTATCGAGTCGAAGGCCGATACGTCGATTAAAGACCCGCAGACCTTCGAAGAGCAGGCGCTTCGCTTTGTGGGGCGGGATCTCTACGAAGCCTTCTTCAAGGGCTATACCCAGAAGCAGTGGGGCTGCCACCCCAGCGAGCTGCCGGCCCGCATCCTCAAGCGGTTACCAGTGCGCTTCAATTACAATGATAACTACTTCTTCCACCGTTTCCAGGGTATGCCGGAAGAAGGCTATACCAAGCTTGTGGAGGGCATACTCGATCATCCCAATATAACCGTCCACCTGAATACGCGCTTCACCCGCGATCAGGTCGACGATTACGATCACGTTTTCTTCTCGGGGCCGCTGGATGGCTTCTTTGGTTATGAACTGGGGCGCCTTGGTTACCGTACTCTGGATTTCGAGCGGTTCACCTATGAGGGCGATTATCAGGGCTGTGCGGTGATGAACTATGGTGAAGAGAGCGTGCCCTATACGCGTATCACCGAGCATAAGCACTTCTCTCCCTGGGAAGAGCATGAGGGCAGTGTGTGCTATCGCGAGTACAGTCGCGCTTGCGGTGAGGACGATATCCCGTATTATCCCATCCGCCTGGTCAACGAGAAGGCGCTGCTTGCCGATTATGTAGCGAAAGCCCGTGAGGTAGAGAAGGTGACATTCGTGGGTCGTCTCGGGACGTATCGTTATCTGGATATGGACGTCACGATCCGAGAAGCATTGGATACCGCGCGCGCGTTCCTTGAGAAGCAGGCCTTGGACGAGCCTATACCGGCTTTCTTCGTGCAAACTTGATGTTGGGTACCCTTTTTGAATATTGCGCGTGACGAGGATGATGGCCAGCGTACGCTGGCCGTTGTAATTGTGTCGTATAACCGTCTTGAGCAGCTCAAGATGGGGATAGAAGCGGTTTTGAATGAGCCTGTGTGCGGTGTCGTCGTCGTGGATAACGGCTCGACGGACGGTAGCCGCGAGTGGTTAGCCACCTCGGAAGATGCGCGGCTGAGGGTACTCACGCCTGAGCGCAACCTGGGTGGGGCAGGTGGCTTTGAAGTGGGCTTTCAAGAGGCTCTTTCTGCGTTTTCGCCCGATTGGATCGTTTGCTTCGATGATGATGCACGACCACAGCCCGGCGCGCTTGGTCGTTTTCTTGAGCGTGATCTGGAAGGGGCTGATAGCGCGGCAGGGGCGGTTTACTATCCGGATGGTCGTATTTGTGAAATGAATCGACCAAGTTGGAACCCTTTCTGGCATCCCATTAAACTGCTAAAGACAATGTTTGGCATTTTGACCGGTAAGGCACGCCAAGGGTTTCACTTGCCAGATGCTGCTTATGAAGCGAATAGTGCAACGTCTATCGATTCTTCTTCTTTTGTCGGTTGCTTTGTCAGTCGCGAATGGATAGAAAAAATAGGTCTGCCTAGAGGTGACCTTTTTATCTATGGCGATGATATTATTTATACGCTTATGCTGAGTCGACAAGGTGCGAAGCATTTTTTTCTTCCGGATATTACGTTCACTCATGATTGTTCCACTTTTTCGTCTCAGAAAGTGACTTACTCACCCCTGTGGAAAGCTTATTATACTTATCGGAATGGACTTCTTATTTATCGTTTGGCAGCGGGGCCGTGGTTTCCCTTCGTTGTGATAACTAAGACGCTGATGTGGGTTTCAGCTACTTTGAGGTATTCTGATAAAAAAAGTTACTTGACGTTATGTGGGGTGGCGGTTAGAGATGGAGTGCTCGGCAAGACCGGTAGAACACATGATGAAATTACTCAGCGTTTTTATT
This sequence comes from Chromohalobacter sp. 296-RDG, assembly GCF_029889885.1. Lineage (GTDB taxonomy): Bacteria > Pseudomonadota > Gammaproteobacteria > Pseudomonadales > Halomonadaceae > Chromohalobacter. Next base: position 8,594 of record NZ_JARANY010000063.1, on the reverse strand, counting down.
GATTATGCCTTTACCTACTAAAACGCTATCTGGGTTTACACCATACTCACACTTGGCGGCGCGCTTAGCCGACGTTTTTGCTATTTTTGGTGGTGGCTTTTTAGCTTACCATGTGCGCTTCGGTTCGTTGGTAGATATGGTGGAGCGTTACCAGTGGATGATTCTATCCGGTACGCTACTAGGTTTGATTATCTTCTCCGCATGTGGTGTTTACCGTTCTTGGCGGGGAGCGGTACGCGTCGGACTTGTTGTGCGAATTGCGCACGCGTTCGCTATTCTTTCGGGCACTATCTTTACGTATTTATATTTTACCAAAACGGGGACAGAGTTCTCTCGTTTGTGGTTGTTTTTTTGGCTCGTTATTTCCTTTGTTCTAAGTGTTTCAATACGAACGCTGGCGTATCCGGTTTTAAATCGTCTGCGTAGCAAAGGAAAAAATCGTAAGAGTGTGGTTCTGGTGGGTGACTATGAACCTTGCGCAACGGCTTTGCGTAATATCCGGCGTGAGCCATCGGCCGGATTTGATGTTATTAAAGTGCGGTTGATGGATGCAGTGGGTTGTGAAAATCTGAAAATTGCAGATTGCCAAACATTCGACCCTGAGAACGATAGCTCGTTGCAGGCTGATGAGATTTGGATATGTTTTTCTTTATCGAGAGGGAGTGTCGTTGAAAGTGTGATGAAGTGTTTTAGGCATAGCACAGCAAACATACGGTATTTGCCAGATATGCAAGGGTTACGTTTGCTGAATCACGATATATCCTCTGTAGCTGGCCTGTATATGATCGATATGAGCTGTAGCCCACTTGGTGGTTGGGCTAGATTTCTCAAGGCGATGGAGGACAAGGTTATAGCACTGTCGATCATTTTATTTGTGTCTCCTCTTTTATTGGCAGTCTCATTGGCGGTTAAAATGACATCACCCGGTCCTGTTTTTTATCGTCAAGAAAGAATGAGCTGGAATGGAAGAGCATTTAAAATGCTGAAGTTTCGAACGATGCACCAAGACCATGAACAAAAAAATCTGGTTTGGGGAGAAGCAGCATCGAAACCCATGACACCAATCGGTAATTGGTTACGTCGGTCGAGTCTTGATGAATTGCCACAGTTTATCAATGTTTTGAAAGGTGATATGTCTATTGTAGGGCCACGGCCAGAACGTGTTGTTTTCGTTGAGAAGTTTAAAGACGAAATACATGGCTATATGCAGAAGCATATGATGAAGGCCGGTATTACAGGATGGGCACAAATTCATGGTTGGCGCGGCGATACAGACCTGAACAAACGTATAGAATATGATTTGTGGTATATCGATAACTGGTCTGTTTGGCTGGACTTGAAGGTTATATTTTTAACGATTTGGCGTGGTTTTTTTCACGACAATGCTGAGTAAAATTTATATAGGTTGATCTATGAATGTTCTCGTGACTGGTGGTGCTGGCTATATCGGTTCTCACAGCGTTGCAGAGTTGCTTGAGGCGGGCCATGACGTTGTTGTTGTCGATAATCTATGCAATGGCTCTGAACAGGCCTTGAGGCGTGTCGAGGGAATAACTGGCAAGAGTGTGTCCTTCGAGGAGTGCGATATACGGGATCGAGAAAGCTTGGGTCGCGTTTTCGGTAATCACGACATTGATGCGGTTATTCACTTTGCAGGACTGAAAGCGGTGGGCGAAAGTGTCAACGTGCCGCTAGCGTATTATGACAATAACGTACATGGCACTACGGTCTTATGTGAAGCGATGGCAGCAGCAGGTGTGTTTAAGCTAGTGTTTAGCTCATCTGCAACCGTATACGGTGTAGAGGCGCCAGTACCGTACCAAGAGGATATGCCTAGAGGCACGACCTTGAATCCCTACGGTACGTCAAAAGCCATGGTCGAGACTATCCTTGAGGATCTATGCAAGGCGGATGATCGCTGGGCCGTTAGCTTATTACGTTATTTCAACCCCATCGGCGCGCATCCCTCGGGGCTTATTGGGGAAGACCCTCAAGGAATTCCCAACAATCTGATGCCTTTTATTAGCCAAGTGGCTATTGGACGTCGTGATGGGCTTTCTATCTTTGGTAGTGACTATCCAACAGAGGATGGCACATGCGTACGAGATTACCTGCATGTCGTCGATCTCGCAGTGGGGCATCTAAAAGCCCTGGAGAGATTGTCGGACCCTGGCGTTTATACGTATAACCTGGGTACCGGCAGCGGTGTCTCCGTCTTGGAAATGGTCAAGACGTTTACTGAGGTGACAGAGGTTGATGTGCCTTATCGGTTTGCTCCACCGCGTGATGGAGATTTACCGGCCTTTTGGGCGGATTCTTCCAAGGCTCAAGAAGAGTTGGGGTGGTGTGCGGAAAAGGGATTGGAAGAAATGATGCGGGACACCTGGTGCTGGCAATCGAAGAATCCTGAGGGTTATTCCTAGTAAATGTGCGGGCTATCTGTATTTTAAGCCGCTGACTTTGTCAGCGGCTTTTTTCATGGAAGGGCCTCGTAGAGCAGCGTATCGTCGTGTTGCGCTACGACGTTTGATCGGTCGGTTTGGGGGATAGCATGTTGAATTCTCGCCTGTGGGAGCCTAGCGATATTGGGCGGTCTCCCGGTGCGCTTGTCGTTGTAGGGGCTATGGCGCTGTTGCTGTATGGCACGTTACGTGTGCTGTGGCCGGCCGTTGGAAGTCCGGCGGGTAGCTTGACAGCGTTACTGGGCTTGATCGCAGTCTTGGCATGGGGAAAAGGCCTTCGTAGCACTGGGCCACTGTGGCTCTTGCTGCTGGCTATCGCCGTGCAGGTGTTGTCTTGGGTTCTGGGCTATTTTCACCATCCCGAATGGGTGTCGAGTAACCCGGAGGTCGACCGGCTGGCCAAACTTTTCATCTTTATCGGTGTGGCGTGGTGGCTGGGCGGAAGCTCGCGCAATACGCTGCTGGTATGGGGCCTGGCGGTCTTGGGGTATCTCATTGCTTCCTTTGTCCACGGCGGGCTGGATGAATGGCGCAAAGGCCTAGAGGGAGTTCGCACTGGTTTTGGCATCCGCAATAAACAGCATGGCTCGATGCTGTTCGGGGTGGCCTTACTGGGGCTGGTGGTCTTTGCCCGTCGTATCATGATGAGCGGCACGCGCTGGGTTCCCTGGCGTTGCATTGGGTGGGGAATCGCGCTGGTGATTTGCGTGGTCGCCATCGCTATCGGTCAGACGCGCGCGGTTTGGCTGGCCCTGGCCGTTTCCCTCCCCGTGGCCGTGCTGATCTTACTGCTATGGGCAAGTAGGCATGGTATGGGGCGACGCATACTGCGGCCCGTCATCGGTGGCGTCATCGTGGGAATGGTGCTGCTGTTGCTGGGTGGAGTCTTCTTCGGGGGCACGCTAAGCGAACGCTTGGAGAAGGAATCCGGTGTGGTGACGGAGCTCCTGCAAGGCGATTTGGAGGCGGTGCCGTATAGCAGCATCGGTATTCGCATCCATACCTGGGTGGCGGCAGGCGAGTGGATTGCCGAGCGTCCCTTGGTTGGCTGGGGCGGCGAAGGGCGCGGCCTGGTGATTGACCATACGCCATGGCTACCTGATTCGGTTAAAGCGAATTTCGGTCATTTGCATAACTTCTTCCTGGAAGTGTGGGTGGCTTACGGTGTGTTCGGGCTCGGTGTCATCGCGGCGTTGGCGCTGTGGATCGGCCGGGGCACGTGGCTGGCATGGCGTGCAGGTGTGCTGCCAAATGACATGGCGTTGTTCGGGGCAGCGTTCTTCGTGTATTGGATGATCGTCAACCAGTTCGAGTCCTATAACTCGTTCTGGACGGGGGTATACGTGCATAACCTCGTCGTCGGTGGTCTGGTGACACATATCTGGCGCTGGCAATTGGATACTGGCCGGCGTGTTTTCTCTTGGCCACGCCGACGGGGCTTGTAATGCGTACATTGGTGGTTGTCCGCTCATTGAAGATGGGCGGCATGGAACGTGTCGCCGTCAACCTGGCCGATGCCTTTGCCGATGCTGGGCATGAAAGCCACCTGGTCAGCTTTCGCCGGGTAGATAAACCGCTGCATCCCCTGACCTCGGAGGTGAAGCAACACTATTTGCCACTGAGGCACTTGAGCCGCTTGACCGTGATTGGTTTTCTTCTCGAGCTTTTTGCGCGTTGGTTGCTCAATCCCTTGCTCAAGCGTGCCGTGTTCCTGGGGTCTGGAATCATGGGTGGGCTGGTGTTCCGCCTATGGCTATGGCGCTTCGAGCGTCGCCATGGGCGGGTGGATCGAATCGTCTTTCGCGGCCAGGGCACCTTCGAGCAGGTATGGACGTTTCGAGACCACCGCGCGTGCTACGTACTGGAAAATATCGTACGCGCGAGCAAGCCAAGTCTCAGCCGTCGCTTGTTTGCGCGTTGCCTTTACCAGCACCGGCATTTGGTTGCGGTCTCGGAGGGCGTGGCCGAGACCGTGCGCCAGGCGGTGGTGCTGTGGCGTTTTACGCCGTCGAGCCTGGAGGTCATTCCCAACCCTTGCCCCGTGGAGGATATACGCCAGACGATGCTAGCGCCGGAGCCGGATATTCCCGCCGAGCCCTACATCGTCAACGTCGCGCGCATGGTGTCGGCGAAAGACCAGGCGCTATTGCTGCGAGCCTATGCGCGTTCCGGAGTGACAATGCCGTTGGTGCTAGTGGGCGATGGCCGAGAGCGAGCCAACCTTGAGGCATTGGCTACGGAGTTGGGTATCGCCGAGCGTGTAGTCTTCGCTGGCCAGCGGGATAATCCCTATACGTGGATGCATCATGCACGGCTATTTGTACTAAGCTCACGCTTCGAGGGGATGGGCATTGTACTGTTCGAAGCCTTGGCGTGTGGCACGCCGGTGCTGAGTGTGGATTGCCCAGGCGGTATTCGCGCGATTCTCAAGGGGGAGCTGGAAAGCAGTATCGTCGTGCATAGCGAGAAAGACCTCGCCGCGGGTATCCAAAAGGCCATTGAGGATCATCCACCCACCATCGACGAAGCCTGGCTGGACGACTTTAAGTCGGAGAGGGTGGCGGCGCGGTTTCTGCATTCGCCCGGTTGTTCCCGCTAGGAGCGGGTTTCCATGTCGCTATAAGCTTCGTAAACGTGATTTTATAAAACGTTAGGCTTATGCAATGTGCGTGTAAATTGATATCATGCTAACTATTAAGACAGCATGATGCATATAATGAGGCACCACGCATGGAACATGGGCAACCGTATCTGATCTGCCGTGTGCAGCGACGACACAAGCGAAGCGCACCTTCTTTTCTCTTGGTGAGGCTGGGGGCGTCGCGTGAAGTCGTTGCTCTTTGGTGAACGTCGGTTGCCGACGCCGCCCGCGGGCGATCCCGCATTCGCCCCCTTGGAAGATACCCGCATGTACTGGCCGGTACAGCGGGCTCGCTTGTCAAAAACGGTGAGAGAGAGCGCTCAATCCTTGGGCGTGCCCGTGGAGTTGGGCTTGCTGAGCCTCTGGAAGCATGCGTTACCGGGCGCCACTTGGGTGGAGCATATCGGTCTGCCGCGCCGCGCGGTTGAACTAACGCTTGGCGATAAGCTGGTCTTGCACGTGAACCCGAATGACTTGGTGCGAGCCACTCACTGGCAAGGATGGGCCCACAAGCACCGGCCGAATTCCTCGGCGTTCATCTGGGACGGTGAGTGGGATCTACGGCGGGGCGATTTACGGACCAGCTCCCGTATCCGCTTCATCCAAGATATCGATGCCCATCGCGACGATCTCACCCAGTCGGCAGCTTTCGATAAGTACATGGCACGTTTGAAGGCCGGTAAACCCTGGTCATCGCATCAGCAGGGCATTTTGCTGGATAGCGAGGCCCGCATTCTCACCTTCCTGCGGGTATACTTGAGCTTCATGGACGACATGGTCGTGCGCGGCTTCGACTCCACCCGCGGGAAAGATATGCTGGGCGTGGCTGTCACGCGCGAAGGGCGGCTCCTTAAGATCAATCGTGGCCTACATCGCTTGGCCATGGCGCAGCACGTCGGCCTGCCTTCCGTGCCAGTAATGGTGAAAGCCGTACACCGGGAATGGTGGGAGCGTGTGACGCAGGATGTCCCTGAAAAAGTGGCTCTCCACCGCTTACGGCGTTCCTGTCAGTGCTGTGTACCTGAACGAGAGCCGGGTCCAATGGATCCTGCGTTATAGAAGTCAAGCTCCAAAGGCGTACCTAAGTACGCCTTTTTTGCATATGTCATGTGTATCTATATTGCTACATGTGGGGTATAGTTTTTATGTTTAATTTGTTAGAAAATTGTTCTTCTTTTTACCCTTTCCGTTTTATATTCAAAGAGTTAACTGATTGGTCGCTGTGAGGGTTGTTGATGATAATTAGTCATAAGCATGGTTTTATGTTTATCCATTGTAGGAAGGTTGCAGGGAGCTCTATAAAAAATACGTTATGGCCTTATTTGGGAAAAGACGATATTGTTGTTGGCAGTCTTGATGAAATATTGAAAAATGGCAATGTGCTCAATGCCGCAGCCAATAAGAATTTGTGGCACCCTAGGTCATTAAACGTTACAAGGAAGGCTGTTTTAGAAAAGCTTTTGCATGGAAATACGCATCGCTACCGTAGTCTCATCAACACCTCTATCAAGGCTAAATATAAAAAGACGCTTTTTCATAACCCAGTTCACGCGCCTGCAGAAGCGGTAAAAAGATACTTCCCCTATGAGTGGGAAAACTATTATAAATTCTGTTTTGTCAGAAATCCTTTCGATCAAGCTGTTTCGGAGTACTCGTATCAAACGAGAGATATTAGTGATAATGTCTCGTTTAGCCATTTCTTGAAGGCGATGGCTGGTGAAGTCGAAGATCCTGGGATCGTGCCCCATGGCTTTAAAAGCAACTGGCCACTGTATACTATTGATGGCAAGCCGGTAGTTGATTTTATAGGAAGGTATGAGTCGATAGAAGACGATTTCAAAAGGGTTTGTCAGGATATCGGTATTCCCTGTGAAGAAAAGCTTTTAAAAGAAAAGGCAGGCAACAGGGATAAAGAAAAAGATGTAAGTGATTGGTATGGAGACCAAAGTATCGAGCTCGTTGAGTCGGTCTACAGGGATGAAATAAAGCACTTCGGGTATCCATTCCCTACATAAATAAAAGTGCGTGAGGAGGCGTCTTTTGTTGATTGATGAAGCGGTTTTTTGCTCCGGTTTTTGGGTCGTTGGTGATAATAAAAAACGTGACTTGGATCACTATAAAAAGCTCTTCCCTGAAGCCCTTAAGATGCTTTCAGGCGGGTACCTTGTTTTTTTCTATGAAGATGATTGGGTGAAAGAAGAAATAAATAAATTGGCGATTGAAAACAATGTTGAGGTTTGTTTTGTATTTTGCGCTGTTCAAGACCTGCCTATGAGAATGCACGCCTGTGATTTTGCTAGACTCGCGACAGTGTCTAATATAAATTCAATTAGAAAAATGGCAAAAAATAGAGGAAGAAAGGAGAAAGGCCTGAAGCACTATAAAAGAGAAATTCAGGAAAGTGGTGTCCATGTCTACGAAGATCTTCTTAGTATTTGGTTTAGTAAAATATTCTTAGTTAGAAAAGTTGTAGAGGAAGGCTTATGCCATGATGCAAAGAAGTTTGCGTGGATGGATATATCTGTGTCTCGGTTTTCCGGACAAAGGGAAAGCTGGGATTTTGTTAATTTGAAGTTTCCTAGAGCCGATAAGGTTTATCACTATCCTAGTAAATTAAGGTATCAAGGCAAGCCTCTTCCTCTTAATGCTAGCTTGATGATTGGAGGAAAAGGTGTATGGCAGGATTTGTGTTCGTCATTTTTGTTTGAGCTTGAGTCTTTAAAGGAGACTCCTTATCCACATGATGAGGAAACTGTACTAGGATCTATATGGTATAAGGAAAGAAAATTTTTCAAGTGTATTGGTAGGATGGACTACAGGAAGATAAGGCTAGAGTTTTATAGGGTGTTGGTGCAAGTAAAAAGAAAAGCTCTGCTACGGTAAACTAAGCAATAGCTGTTCTTTTTATATGTTATAGTGGATGATGCTCGTTTAATGGTGCTAAGTGATGTGCTATCTTGGGCTTAAAATGATACATGGATTACGATGCCATTAGTTAAGATGTTGGTATTTTCTGAGGTACATGTTCTCATTTCGGGATAGCCATGAAATACAGTGTTAACGCCATTTCGATACCGGATAATGTTGCCGAACGGCGACACCCCCATCCGAAAGATGGGGTAATTCGAGATGAGCAGTTAAAAAACTTTGATGAGCAATACATTTTTTATGATGTGTTTATTGATTCTGCTAAGGATGAGCTGGTTGCAATTGGTCCGCCCGCCTTGAATTTGAAACCGTATGTAAAAAATCTGAAGGTCTTTGTGAACGGAAAGGAGAAGAAATTTTCCCTTGCCGATTACCCGGAGCAAAAAGTTTCAATATTGAGGCTCAGGCTAGCACGACAGGAAAAGTATGATGTCGTGTTGAAGTTTCCTGATTTCGAGCGTAAAATCTCTTTGAGGAATGAGTTTGTAGCGCCTGGCAAGAAAGTGTTGGCGGCAATCTCTAAGAATAATAATGTTGCATGGGTCGACGACTGGGTTAAGTAT
>NZ_JARANY010000062.1 GCF_029889885.1 Chromohalobacter sp. 296-RDG | reverse complement strand
ACGGGATTTATGCAGCGTTTCTCTAGACACAGGCGCTGGCCGGGCCGGCGCAAAACTGGCAGGCGTCATAAAAACCGAATAAGCCGCCATGCTACCATCCGGCTTCACACCAATATCACCGATCCGCTTCCCCTATGACCGACGTGCCGCTTGTCTCCGTTATCATCCCCATGCATGGGCGATCCCACTTCATCGAAGCGGCACTGCGCAGCGTCATCGCCCAGACGCATCCTCGGGTCGAGACGATACTGGTCGATGACAACGGCGAAGGCTCGGCCAACCAGTTGGCAACGCACGAGCAGGTCGCGCCCTTTCTGGGGCCCAACGTCCGCTACTCGCGGAATCCCGCCAATGTCGGTGTTTCCGCAACGCGCAATCGAGGCGTCGAGCTGGCCAGGAGGGAGTACATCACTTTTCTGGACGACGACGATCTCTATTACGAGCATAAGGTCGCCCACCAATTGCAGCACATGCAGGATCACAAGCTGGATATCAGCATCTGCTCTTTTGATCGGTTCGACGCAGACAGCGAGTCACAACCTGCGAGCGCCATCCAGCCGCGCCTGACATGTGCGCAGCATCTATTCTTCAACGAGCCCTCCCCGCATGCGCCCACCATCATGATCGAACGGGCCTTCTTTCAGCGGATAGGCGGCTTCAACGAATCGCTGGCCTACCGGGAAGATCTCATGCTGGTGATACAGGCACTCAGTCACGGCGCCGCCATCGGCTCGATACAGCAGACCCTCTTCAATCACCGGGTGCACCCCGGTTTCCGGCTCTCAAAGAAGCGGTTCGCATGCGACAAGATCGGCCGCATCTTCGCGATCATCGACGAGGAAGAGGCCGAACTTCGGCGCCAGTTGCGCCCAGCCGAGCGGGAACGGCTGCTGTCGGCACGCCGTTACAAGCAGCTCGACGCCCTGTTCAAGAACGGCTGCCGAATCCCTTTCTCGCTGCTCGCCGACACCATGAAACACACCCTTAAGACCGGGGACCGCAAGCGGCTGCTGCGGAGCATCTCGAAATACGTACGCGCGGCCCTAAGGCGCAATAAACGCCAGGCGCCGTAAAAATAAAAAAGCCCCGAATCGGGGCTTTTTGATAATGGCTTACAGCAACTTTCAACTGTCATAACGACTTATAACGACTTAGATCGAATCCTGGTGCACCTCAAGCTCATAATAACGCCTCGTAGCGCTCGGCGATGGCGTGAGGCGAGAAGCGTTGATAATGGCTCGGGTCGATACGCGGCGGTGCCGCGACGGCGCTGGCGATCTTCTCGGCCAATGCCGCCTCGTCGTCGCAAGCCACCAGATAGTTGGCCAATTTCCCCGTCAGGATATCCCGCGGCCCCGAGGGGCAATCGGTGCTCACCACCGGCGTACCGCAAATGAGCGATTCCGCAATCACCCGGCCAAAGCCTTCATAATCGGATGCCAGCACCAAGAGGTCGGCATGATGGATATAGGGATATGGATTGCTCTTCTGGCCGAGGAAAATCACACGCTCTTCAAGCCCTAGCTCACGGACCAGCGCCTGGGCGTTTTCAAGCTCTCCCTCGCCAACGAAGACCAGCTTCTGCGCGATGCCGCTCGCCTTGTAGGCGCGCAACAGTCGGTCGTAGCGCTTTTGCCGCAGCCCCAGGCGCCCCACGCTGACGATATAGTCGCTTACCTCGACGTCCTGGTGCATACGGCGCTCGATGTCATCCGCATCGATGATATTGTGTATTACTTCAGACTGTAGAGGTACGGCACCATAAGCAGACATGGAATCCAGTATGCCATGAGAAATCGCAAGCACACGGCGCCCACCATAAATATTATTGATTTCATGTCTTATCTTGAATTTTGAAACCTTCTTACTCAGCAGCATTTGAGTAGGATCGGTGCGAACACATAACCATGCTTTGTTGGAAAGCGAAGAATGGGCCACAACCCGATGCGTATAATAAAGATTGGCAATAATGACATCATATGACCGATTGTTTTCAACCAGCCAGTCGTCAAGTTTTTGAGCATGAAGCCGAAAGCGTTTTAGCTTCTGCCAGATATTTTTATACGTGAACGGAATCTTCTTGAGCGTCACACCTCTTGGCATGTCATGCTGAACTTTATCGCTCAGCACAACCATCGTTACGTCATGGCCGCGTTTCACTAACGCCTCGGCCAAGCTCAATATCGAGATCGGAGCGCCTCCGCCACCCAAATGGTCGGAAGCAAATAAAAAGCTCCTTGCATCATCTTTCATTTGGAAATTCCTTTTCCAAGTGCTTGTATTAACCGCTTAGTTTACCTCGCCACAGGCATCATCCGTATATGGCTTTCATCCTCAACCAAATCTTCTATAGCGACTTCTTTCAGTTTTTGCAAATCTGGTTGCCAGTTCGTCGTAATGCCGAGAAAATGCAAAAAATAGGACTCGTTATCTACCAGCCCCTCCGGCTTGTTTCTCTGCAATCGACTCCCCAAGGAATAGCGCCTCTTGCGCCATGTATTATGGGGTGAAATCAAGAAAGCAGAATCAGCATCACAAACAAACTTACGTGCAGTCGCTTTCCTTTCCGGATACCGGTACTTAAAATCGCGAAACGAATAATCGCTTTTCCCAGGATTCACGTAGGGTACGTTATGACTCTCAAAGTAAACCACGCCGTTCCGAGAGACATTTTCCATAACCCTCTCTGCGCTGGATACCAAGAGTTCATCTATATCGAAATTGAAAAGTACGCCGCCCCTTACAAACCGCTTTACACAATGATTCAAAGCCACGGGCTGCGCGAACGAACTAAAACGCTTTGCCGTAGGTCCAAATGGAAATGCCCACCTTATAATATTGACTTTATCTCCGATACAGTTTTCAAGCTCGTCAATATTGGAGCTTCCATTATCATATATGTAGATATCATCTACAGCATAATTATTTCTATAATACTCAACCCAGTCGTCGACCCATGCAACATTATTATTTTTAGAGATTGTCGCCAACACTTTCTTGCCAGGCGCTACAAACTCATTCCTCAAAGAGATTTTACGCTCGAAATCAGGGAACTTCAACACGACATCATACTTTTCCTGTCGTGTTAGCCTGAGCCTCAATATTGAAACTTTTTGCTCCGGGTAATCGGCAAGGGAAAACTTCTTCTCCTTTCCGTTCACAAAGACCTTCAGATTTTTTACATACGGTTTCAAATTCAAGGCGGGCGGACCAATTGCAACCAGCTCATCCTTATCAGAATCAATAAACACATCATAAAAAATGTATTTCTCATCAAAGTTTTTTAACTGCTCATCTCGGATTACCCCATCTTTCGGATGGGGGTGTCGCCGTTCGGCAACATTATCCGGTATCGAAATGGCGTTAACACTGTATTTCATGGCTATCTCGAAATGAGAACATGTACCTCAGAAAATACCAACATCTTAACTAATAGCATTGTAATCCATGTATCATTTTACGTCCAAGATAGCACATCCGCGAAAACAGGCTTCAATGCTCAAGGTTCTATCCAGGCATTCCACTTTGAATAACGCTCTATCGTGACGCAATGGTTAGCCAACAGGAAGGTAAAAAAATCAATTTACGAATGTTAAACAAAAACCATAATTTTTGGCATAAAGTACTACTTGGTCATCCAAGGATTACCAAGGTCAATCCCATAAGCCTGAGCACGCTTCTGTATATAACCAACGTCTTCTTCCGAAAGATGGTCTACATATCCGCCGACTTTCCCTTTCCTTGTTTTGTAGCTTTCGGAATCCGATTTATCAGCAGGTTGAAACGCTGATGACGTCCCCTCTCCCTCTTTTTCCATTGTTTTCATATTGGAAAATGAGCAAGATGCCACTGCCTTATCGACAAGTTCCTCGTCCACACCGATATTCATGAAATTCAAGACACGTTTCAGCTCTCTATGAGCGTTCTCATGCATCAGCTCATAACTTGTATACATAAATGAGCGAGATTCTTGATAGGCCTCATGCCAAAGCTTATAAAAGCTTAATATTTTATCAACACCATACAACTCACTCTTGGCGAACTCTCCAATGTCACCATCATATACATTGATTCTCTTTGTAGCCTGAAAGTAGGCCGAAACCAAGGTGTCTCTAACATCTCTTCCAACGAATACGACCTTGCTGTTCTTATAATTTCGATGTCCGTACATTAAGCGATCGTATTTCAGGCCCGACTTCATAGACGCACCATCGTGTGTAAACTTCACCTTAGGCAGTTTATGCTTATCACTTAATGCTTTCACGTCTACAAAAGAAGTTGGGGCCTCTCCTTCGTATTTCAAACACAAGTAATTCCCCAACATGGCGCGCAACCAGGTTCTTCCACTCTTTGGGTATGAAACAAAAACAACCCTATCTCTAAAAAGACTCTGCAGCATAATCAAACACCAAACTATTTATTTGTACTCAAAATACTTGATCTCGTTTTTATATATATCACGAATTCTTCCCCTATCTGCCTCGTCATACCAATCACTCACATCTTTTTCTTTATCCCTGTTGCCTGCCTTTTCTTTTAAAAGCTTTTCTTCACAGGGAATACCGAGATCCTGACAAACCCTTTTGAAATCGTCTTCTATCGACTCATACCTTCCTATAAAATCAACCACTGGTTTGCCATCAATAGTATACAGTGGCCAGTTGCTTTTAAAGCCGTGAGGCACAATTCCAGGATCTTCGACTTCACCAGCCATCGCCTTCAAGAAATGGCTAAACGAGACATTATCGCTAATACCTCTCGTTTGATACGAGTACTCCGAAACAGCTTGATCGAAAGGATTTCTGACAAAACAGAATTTATAATAGTTTTCCCATTCGTAGGGGAAGTATCTTTTTACCGCTTCTGCAGGCGCGTGGACTGGATTATGAAAAAGCGTCTTTTTATATTTAGCCTTGATAGAGGTATTGATGAGACTACGGTAGCGATGCGTATTTCCATGCAAAATCTTTTCTAAAACAGCCTTCCTTGTAACGTTTAATGACCTAGGGTGCCACAAATTTTTATTGGCTGCGGCATTGAGCATATGGCCATTTTTCAATATTTCATCAAGACTGCCAACAACAATATCGTCTTTTCCCAAATAAGGCCATAACGTATTTTTTATAGAGCTCCCTGCAACCTTCCTACAATGGATGAACATAAAACCATGCTTATGACTAATTATCATCAACAACCCTCACAGCGACCAATCAGTTAACTCTTTGAATATAAAACAAAAAGGGTAAAACAGAAGAACATTTTTCTAACAACTTGAACGTAAAAATCATATCTCACATGTAGCAATATAGATACACATGACATATGCAAAAAAGGCGTACTTAGGTACGCCTTTGGAGCTTGACTTCTATAACGCAGGATCCATTGGCCCCGGATCTCGTTCAGGCACACAGCCCTGAAAGGAACGCCGTAAGCGGTGGAGAGCCTCTTTTTCAGGGACATCCTGCGTCACCCGCTCCCACCATTCCCGGTGTACCGCTTTCACCATGACGGGCACGCTCGACAAGCCCAGGTGCTGCGCCATGGCCAGACGATGCAGGCCACGATTGATCTTGAGAAGCCGCCCTTCACGCGTGACGGCCACGCCCAGCATGTCTTTCCCACGTGTCGAGTCGAATCCACGCGCGGCCATGTCGTCCATGAAGCTCAAGTACACCTGCAAGAAGGTGAGAATGCGCGCTTCGCTATCCAGCAAAATACCCTGCTGATGCGACGACCAGGGTTTACCGGCCTTCAAACGTGCCATGTACTTATCGAAAGCTGCCGACTGGGTTAGATCGTCGCGATGAGCATCGACATCCTGGATGAAGCGGGCACGCGAACTGGTACGTAAGTCACCCCGGCGTAGGTCCCACTCACCGTCCCAGATGAACGCCGAGGAAGTCGGCCGTAATTTGTGGGACCATCCTTGCCAGTGAGTGGCTCGCACCAAATCATTAGGATTCACGTGCAAGACAAGCTTCTCACTCAGCGATAGCTCAACGGCGCGGCGCGGCAGACCGATACGCTCAACCCAGGCGGCGCCCGGTAACGCATGCTTCCATAAACGAAGCAAGCCCATTTCCACGGGCACGCCCAGGGATTGAGCGCTCTCTCTCACCGTTTTAGCCAAGCGTGCCCGCTGTACCGGCCAGTACATACGGGCGTCTTCCAAGGGGGCGAAGGCGGGGTCGCCCGCGGGCGGTACCGGCAATCGGCGCTCACCCAGCAGCAAAGACATCACGCCACCCCCCCAGCCTCACCAAGAGAAAAGAAGATGCGCTTCGCTTGTGCCGTCGCTGCAAACGGCAGATAAGATACGGTTGCCCATGTTCCATGCGTCGTGCCTCGTTATATGCTTCATGCTTTCTTAATAGTTAGCATGATATCAATTTACGAGCACGTTGCATAAGCCTAACGTTTTATAAAGACATGTAAATCCGCGCCCTAGCGAGAGCAGTCAGGTAAGCGCAGAAACCGCGCCGCTACCCTCTCCGACTTGAAGTCGTCCAGCCAGGCCTCATCAATGTCGGGGGGATGATCCTCGATGGCCTTTTGAATGCCCGTGGCCAGATCTTTCTCGCTATGTACGACAATACTGCTCTCCAACTCTCCCTTGAGAATCGCGCGAATACCGCCTGGACAATCCACACTCAGCACCGGCGTGCCGCACGCCAAGGCCTCGAAAAGCACAATGCCCATGCCCTCGAAGCGCGAGCTCAGCACGAACAGCCGTGCATGATGCATCCAGGGATAGGGATTCTCCTCCTGGCCGGCAAAAACCACTCGCTCCGCGATCTCCAGGTCCGAGGCCAATGCTTCGAGGTTGGGCCGCTCGCAGCCGTCACCCACCAGCACCAGCGGCATCGTCACCCCGGAATACGCATAGGCCCGCAGCAATAGTGCCTGGTCTTTCGCCGAGACCATGCGCGCCACGTTGACGATGTAAGGCTCGGCGGGAATATCCGGCTCCGGCGCCAGCATCGCCTGGCGTATATCCTCTACGGGACAAGGGTTTGGAATGGTCTCCAGACTTGCCGGCGAAAAACGCCATAGCGCTATCGCTTGGCGTACTGTCTCGGCAACGCCCTCAGAGACGGCTACCAAATGCCGGTTCTGATAAAGACAGCGCGCAAATAACCGCCGACTGAGACTTGGCTTGCTCGCACGTACGATATTTTCCAGCACGTAGCGCGCGCGACGGTCTCGAAACGTCCATACCTGCTCAAAGGTGCCCTGGCCACGGAAGACGATGCGATCAACCTTCCCATGGCGACGCTCGAAGCGCCTTAGCCAGAGACGAAACACAACCCCACCCATGATCCCTGACCCCAGGAACACGGCACGCTTGAGCAAAGGATTGAGCACCCACCGCGCGAAAAGCTCGAGAAGAAAACCGAGCACGGTCAAGCGGCTCACGTGTCTCAACGGCAAATGGTGCTGCTTCACCTCAGGATTCAAAGGACCCAACGGTTTCTCTACCCGGCGAAAGCTCACCAGGTGACTTTCATGTCCAGCATCGGCAAACGCATCCGCCAGGTTGACGGCGACACGTTCCATGCCGCCCATCTTGAGGGAACGCACTACGACTAGCGTACGCATCAGACTTCCCACAAGATGGCATTTTTTGTACCACCGCTGATTGTTGAAACCGCAGGTAACTGAAAAGGGTCGAGCATTACGTGCAACTCCGCGATAAATACCATGCCTACGACCGCACCAACATACGACGACGGCGAATCTTGGGCTGTTTCAATAACAAGCGAAAACGTTTGTCCCACGGCAACGTAGATCTCAACGCCGCTTTTTCGATGGGCCAGGGAGTGAGGCGCGAGTAGGCAATAAAGTCATCTTGAAATGGATGAACACACCTTGCATGCCATGGTTTGATAGCCCCAATGAAATGCACGATTCGCGGCTGTCGACTGGCCGCTTCCAGAGAAGGCAGGTATTGAGTGAGATGCGCGTAGCGCTTTTCCATGGCCGCATAGGCAGTCGGCTGGAAATTCCACTCCGGCTCAAGCCGACGCCATTTGCCGTCCAGTACTTGATTCAAGGCATCCTGATCGGGATAACGAGCGGTCTCATCCGCTTGCAGACATTCCAGTGCCTTCTCGGCGACTCGCTCGCTACGCCATGCCACCAAGTCCACCAGCATCACGCCTGAATTGAAGTAGTTATCGGGGTCGCGCCGGGTATGCTTGCTGGATGGATTACACAGATCCATGGCTGCGGCAGCAACGTATCCCTCCAATGGTACGGACCACAAACCCTCAAGGTCACCCAGCACCAGAACGTCGCAATCCAGATAAATGACACGCTTGCAATCGACCGGCAAATAGCGATGCATCAACAATGGAAGCAAAGCCGCGGTGCCGAAGCGGCCGGTCTGCAGGCCTTGCAACTCCTGTACATCGACGTCGATGATATGAATGGAAGCCTCGGCCTCCTCCACCAAACCACGCAAGCGCTCCTGAGTGTCTTCCTCAAGCCCTGTGGTCAATACGAAAAAACGTAGCCGCTCGGGGTTGGAGGCGTTAGCAATGGCGGACGCCATAACGACGGCCCCGTAGCGTGCATAGCCTTCGTCCGCACACAGCACAACATTCATCTTGCTACCACCTTCGCCCTATCATGCTCATTGAACAGGTAGAAAGACATGCCCACCCCACCGACGATGATGTAGAAATACATCCCGGAGTTGAAGATTAGATAGGACTCAAACATATTGACGATGAAGAACAACGCCCAGGTCGACAATAGCCCCACTCCCCAATAACGCTTATCGGAACGGAGCAGCAAGAAAGTCCCTTTGAGAATCATCCATGTGAGCGTCGCCAACGCCAGCATTCCCAGGGCACCATAGGCCAGTAGGATCTCCAGATACGAATTGTGGAAATGCCCAAAGCGTTGTTTCACTCGATCCGGGAAGGGGCCTTCATCGATCAATGGTTTGTGGCTCTCCCCTCCCCATCCCGTCAAGGGACGCTCAGAGATCTTTTCCAAGGCATACACCCAGGTATGCAGACGAATGCCGGTGCTGTTGTAGCGGATATCGGCGATGTCGCCCGCCTCGAGCGCCTGGATCGTCGCTTGCGAAGCGTGGAAGCGTTTCTCGAAGACTGGTGCCAACGAGTACCCGAGCACTGCCAATACACTCGCCACCGTGATAAACACCACCACACTCCTGGCGCTCAAAGCTTTGCGAAGACTTTGCTTGCATAGACACACCAGGCCCACGAGCAACAAACAAGTCAGCACGATAACCAACGCCAACCAGACCGCCCGCGTCTGGGTGACAACGACTCCCACCAAGCCGAGTATCGTCATGCCCAGCGCCAGCCCCCACTCGATCCCTCGGGCAGGCCGCTGTAAGCAGCGAGCAAGTAACGTTCCTCCCATGATCAAGACGAGGGACAGGTAAAGGGCAGTATGTTGAGCGTTCGTATAGCCGAAATCCACTCGTCTTCCCCCTATGGCCGCCAACCACTCGTCGGTGGAGGAGTGAATCGCCAGGGATACGAGGAATCCCACCAGGAAGACTATCATCAAATACTTGGCCGCTCGCATGGAGCCCCGTAACCACCACGCCACCGCAATACACAGGAACAGCTTGGAGAAATGCCTGGCGGCCTTTATCTGCTCATCGGCAAAATCCGGGAAGCGCTCTACCGCAAAGAAGTACACGCCCGTTTGCAGCACCACGAACGCCAGTAGCAAAAGGAACACCTTATGCCACTTGACCGACGGCTCCGGCTCCGTGCACCAAGCGATAACGAAACACAGGATGAAAACGGACTCGGCCGAACGTGAAAGGTCAAAACTGATCAACCACGAGAAGGCATAGATGGATAACGCTACCCAACCAACCGCTTTATTCGTTTTTTTCCAGCCGGCCCGTGGCATCCACCTGCTGCTTTCCATCGAACGATTTACCTCTGAGTTCACACGCCATCCGGCTGTTACGCACGTCGAGACAGGTAAGTGCCTCACCCGTGCCATTGAAAGCGCAATAGGATACCAGACGCCGTATATCCGGGGAAATTTATAAAACAACATCCAGACACAAAGACGCCCGACCCTATGAGAGGGGCCGGGCGTCTTAAACATGCGTATTGCTAATGCTTTGAAGTGCCCGCCGGCACAGAGAATCGAACTGTCTCAGCTGACGTCGTCGGCAGCAAATCCACCATATTACCGTTATGAGCAAACCCCTTCACGCCTTTTTTCAAGAGGGCACAGGAGCGCTGGCTATCGAGGTTTCGCTCGGCAGCTTGCAGCTCGTCCAGCAGCGCTATCAGCTCCTGATGCGTCAGGGTTTCTTCCTGAGCACGCATGATCTTGGGGTGCTTGGTCCCCACCACGTTGTCCCCAATCAATAGCTCTTCATAGAGCTTCTCACCGGAGCGCAGGCCACTATAGACGATCTCGATATCACCGTCGGGGGTTTCCTCGTCTTTCACTTCGAGGCCCGTGAGCTGGATCATGCGCCGTGCCAGGTCGATGATCTTCACCGAGTCGCCCATATCCAGCACGAAGACATCCCCACCCTCGGCCATGGAGCCGGCCTGCACCACCAGCAACGCCGCTTCGGGAATGGTCATGAAGAAACGCGTGATATCGGGATGCGTCACCGTGATCGGCCCGCCTTCCGCGATCTGGCGCCGAAACAAGGGCACTACCGAGCCACTAGAGCCCAGTACATTACCAAAGCGCACCATGGAGAAAATCGTGCGATGACCGTCCTTCAAGGCATAGCGCGTGGCCAGGTCCTGAAGCACCAACTCCGCCATGCGCTTGGTCGCCCCCATCACATTAGTAGGCCGCACCGCCTTATCGGTGGAGATCAACACGCAGCGTTCCACGCCCAGGCTCGCGGAGCTTTCCGCCACTACGCGAGTACCGTGTACGTTGTTGCGCACCCCTTCCAACACGTTGTTCTCGACGATGGGTACATGCTTATAAGCGGCGGAATGGTAAAGCGTCTGTACGCCATAGTGGTGAATCGCCGCCTCTACACGGTTGCGATCACACACACTACCGAGCAGCGGTACGACGGGAAAGCTTTCCCCCATCTCGATACGCGCCGTTTCCAACTCTTGATTGATGGCGTAAAGACCGAACTCGCTCACCTCAAACAGAATCAGTGCCTTAGGCCGACCACGGAGCACCTGCCGACACATCTCGCTGCCGATAGAGCCGCCCGCGCCGGTGACCATGACTACTTTGTCGCGAATACTGGCATTCACCAGATCATACTGCGGTGGGACAGGATCGCGCCCCAGCAGATCCTCAAGCTCCACCTCACGCAATTGATCGACGCTCGCAATACCCGAGACGATCTCCGGCATGGAAGGCACGGTTTGCACACGTACCGGCACATCCCCGAGATTATCCAACGCCTGCTTGCGCTGCGCCTTATTGGCACTGGGCATGGCCAGCAACACACGCTTGATGCCCAGTTCCTCAGCCACCGCCTTGAAGCGAGCCGGGTTATGGACCTTTATCCCTTTGATAGTGAAGCCCCACAACGTGGAGTCATCATCCATAAAGGCAGCGGTATAAAATTCGCGGCTATTGGCCAGCGCAAGCGTCAATTGCGCTCCGGCACCGCCGGCCCCATAGATGGCCACCGGCTCCTTCTGGGTATAGTGCTTGATCAGCCACTGATAATAACTGCGCACCACCAGCCGAGTACCGCCCACATACACCAGGGTGACCAAAGCAAAGTTCACGGGCACCGAACGTGGGAACATCTGCCATCTATAAAAGAACGCCGATGCCCACATCAGCAACGCCATAAGCAATGCCCCTTTGACCACCGCCCAAAGCGCCTGAGGTCCCATGAAGCGCACCACGGCGCGATAGAGTCCCAACCGGGCAAACACGAACACGCCGACCGGCGGCACGACCAGAAACAACCACCAAAACGGCTCCATATAGTGTGCCGGCCACCACTCGGCGAGACGCAGCGCATAGGCAGACCAAAGCGCCAGCGGCAGCGCGACAAGATCTGCCGCGACCATCACCAAACGCTTCTTGCCGCGACTGAGCCCCGCAATTGACTGATGCATTCGTGCTTGGGCCATCATCTCATCCTTGTGTTGTCACGCATTCAGATGACTCTTTTCCAAATAACGCTTTTCACATGACGCGCTTGAGTAACTGAGTGACCAACTCCTGCTGGCTGTGTTCCGCGCTCTGCACGACCACTTCAGCCTGGGGAGGCGCTTCATAGGGACTATTGATCCCCGTAAAGTCCTTGATCTTGCCTTGGCGAGCTTTTTCATAGAGCCCCTTGGGATCGCGTTGCTCGCAGACATCCAGCGGCGTATCGACGTGCACCTCGATGAAGTCGCCCTCGTCGAACAGCTCACGGGCGGCGTCGCGGTCCGAGCAGAACGGCGAAATGAAAGCAGTGATCACGATGATACCGGCATCGGCGAACAGCTTGGCGATCTCCCCCACGCGGCGGATGTTCTCGGTGCGGGCGGCATCCGTCATGCCCAGGTCCTTGCATAGGCCATGGCGGATGTTATCACCGTCGAGCAGCATGGTGTGGTACCCGCGCCGGTTGAGTTCCACTTCCAGGTTATTGGCAAGGGTCGATTTCCCCGACCCCGAGAGCCCCGTGAACCAGATGCATGTGCCGGTATGGCCCTTGATGTGCGCCCGCATTTCAGGCGTGACGCTGGTGCGGTTCCAGACCACGTCCGCCTGGCTGTCATGCGCACGATATTCATAAGGAAGCTCGGTATCCAGTGTACGGTGCACCATCCCCGCGCCCACGGTGACGTTGGTCAGCCGATCGATGACGATGAAGCTGCCGGTGCCAGGGCTCACGCGGTAATCGTCCACCGGCAGCGTACCGGCGACTTCGATGCGGCAACGGCCGATGGCGTTGAGCCCCAGGGTCTCGGCGGCGTGATGCTCGAGCGTGTTGACGTCGATCTGGTAGTCGACCTGGCTCACCTTACCGGCGAGATCCTGCGTCGCGAGCTTGAGGTCATAAAGCCGGCCGGTCTCGAGAGCGGTGTCGTGCATCCACACGATATCGGCCTCGAAGGCGTCGGCCAACGGCACCTCGGCGTCGGCGGCGACCAACCAGTCGCCCCGCGAAATATCGATCTCATCACTCAGGGTGACGGTGATCGCCTGCCCCGGATAGGCCACCTCGAGATCGCCATCAAAGGTGACGATGCGTTCGACCGTGGCGTGCTTGCCCGAAGGCAGCACCTTGACGGCCTGGCCGGGCCGCAGGATGCCGGCCTCGAGCGTGCCGCAGTAGCCGCGGAAGTCGAGGTGCGGGCGATTGACGTACTGCACCGGCAGGCGCAGATCCGTCAGATTCTGATCGTGGGTGATCTCGACGGTCTCGAGCAGTTCGAGTAACGGCGTCCCCGGTTGCCCATCGACGCGGTACCAGGGCATGTTCTCGCTGCGATTGACGACGTTGTCACCTTCCAGTGCGGAGAGCGGCACGAAGTGGATATCCGGCGCGTTGAGCTTGGCGGCAAACTCACGGTATTCGGCGACGATCTCGTCGAAGCGCGCCTGGGAATAGTCGACCAGGTCCATCTTGTTGACCGCGATCACCAGGTGCTGGATGCCCAGCAGGTCGGCGATGAAGCTGTGCCGCCGGGTCTGGGTCTGCACGCCGTGACGCGCGTCGATGAGGATCACCGCGAGGCTGGCCGTGGACGCCCCGGTCGCCATGTTGCGGGTGTACTGCTCGTGGCCCGGCGTGTCGGCGATGATGAACTTGCGCTTATCGGTGGAGAAATACCGATAGGCGACATCGATGGTGATGCCCTGCTCACGCTCGGACTGC